>CANQWS010000053.1 GCA_947627615.1 uncultured Muribaculaceae bacterium
TCTTTTCCATCGCAATCTGTTTAGACTGCAAAGGTATAATTTTTATTCCGTAAACACAGGTTTTTTACTATGCGCCGATTTAAGGTTAACTAAGGTTGGTTGTCGTGAGACAATCAATTTTTTTTGTCCCTGTCCCAACCGATTATTCTGTGAGAATCGGGGACTGTTGAGAAGATTGTGATTATTGAGAATCGTGCTTATCGGATTTCCCGGAATTCTCATTATTCCCGTTATTCCCAAAACTCATTTGACTCTGCTGATTCCGGTACATTATGCGCGCCCGGGTCATCTATTCCCGTATGCCTCCTTGTTTGATAAAGTCATCCTTGGCTCTGTCAATCAGCCTGAGAAGCAGATATAGTTCCTGATGAATTAGAGTGATGCACAGATTGGCAATCGTTGCGTCATCCCGTTTGGGGGCAATTTCACGATAGAAGGATGAATCGTTTTGACTGCGACATAAATCGCGCACTTTATTTTGCTTTTCTGTTGGCCGTATTTCTGTTCCACGTACCCGTTTGTAGTCTTCATAGTCGGCAAGAAGTTCGTCGAAACTCGCTTTCGCAACATTGAATAGTTTGATTTATGTCTCGCGCGAGGTTACTGAAGCTGACGATCCCTCTATAATATTTTGTTTACCGCTGCGAGCAGCCTGAACCATCTGGTCGACAGTCCGGTCGCCTTTTCGGAGATAAACGGATGTAAAATGAAACGTAAGGTCGTAGATACACTCTGCCTTTTTATACACGATCAGCTGCCGATAGTCGCCTTTCGGCGATGAGCAACACCACCATCCCCGATGATGCTTTCAGCGGAATGGAGAGCCTTACCGGCCTCACAGTCTCGGACGAGGTGACCCATATAGGAGCCAATGCATTCAACGGCTGCTCCAGTCTGGAAACCCTGACCCTAAATTCGGTTGAATCAATCGGGGTAAATGCGTTCAACGGTTGCGACAACATCACCAGCATCACAATCAACACCAAGTCCAAGACCCAGCCGGTTGCAGCGAGCAGGGCTGCCGACGCAGGTATAACCGACGCATCGTTCGCGGGTGCCAACCCCAACTGCCTCGTGTTCGTTTCCGACGAGAAACTTGCCGCTTCACTGTCAGGTGTGAATGTGGTCTATACGGGCGACAGCGAGAACAGCGACCGAAAGGCCCTTACGGATATCAGGCTCAAATCGGGCTACGTTTTCAACACCCCCGGAAGTTTCAACCTCGGCGACAAGACCATCACCTACGAGGTTGAACTCAAACACAAGGTTGACGGAAGCGGAAACTGGACCGGTGTGACTCTGCCGTTCGCTCCTTCGCGTGTGATTGTCGACGGCATTGACCATACCATTGCCCGGGAAGGCGAAAACACAGTAAGCGTGCTCTCGTTTGACGGCGAGGACGCTGCCGAATTCGGCAGTCAGGACGCCATGGCGCCGAACAGACCTTACGTGGCAAGAATCAACTCGTCAGGCAGCGCCGCTTCATCGGTTGTGTTCTCCGCAACGGCAAAGGGCGCAGCTGCAGCTGCAGGCGACACTCCGGCCACCGAATCGTTTGACGTGCAGCTGACACCCGCCGATGAGGAAATTGCCGCAGCCGGCAAGGACTTCACGCTTTACGGCAGTTTCGCTCCGCGTAAAGTTGCGGAAGCGGATTACATGCTCGATGACGCCTGCGCCAAATTCGTGCTTGTCACCGATGCTTCCGAAGCCGGCGAAGTAGCTCCTTTCGGAGTCTATGTCCGGGCCAACAGCGCCGATGCTCCTTTCGAGATTGACATAGTTCCGGGTGAAACCTCGTCCATAGACGGCATAGGAGTGTCGCTTGACAACGGTATGAGAATTTATCGTGACGGCGACAGCCTGACCATATTCTCCGATGTTGAGGACCGCCTGTTTGTCTACGATATCGCCGGCCGTCTCATCAAGGTTCTGGAAGTCAAGGCCGGCTCCAATGACATTGAACTTCCCGCAGGAATCTACATGATCAACGGCATGAAGATAATGCTCTGAGATCATTCCCTATAAAAAACAGACTGCGCACGGATTCACACCCCTGCGCAGTCTGTTTTTTTGAATCTATCAAATCAGAAATACTGTTTTATTTTATCGTTCGTTATATTCGAAAGGGTGATTTTTCCGGTAAGATAAACGATATTCATCTCATCGTCGTCATCAATGTTCTGAATCATGATCACGGATGCTTTGTCTTTGTTATCCTTATCAAAAAGACAATAGATGCGTGTGATTTCTCCATCGTCCTTGGTTTCAAGCAAGAGTTCGAGATGCATCTGTTCGATCATACTGTCGGCGATGGCCTTGGCCTTCTGAATGGAAGCAGGGCTTTCGCATGTGACAATCTCAACGGTTTTGACTTTATCATCCGGACTAAACTTCCCCTTGGAGAGGCCGGATACATTGGCCATGCGCATGGCGGCCTCGCCGATGAAAACGGTGTTCACGTCCGGCATGTCGGCCAGTGATTTGAATGCTCTGGCCTGGGCCAGACAGCTTGTGGAAGCCATGCTCAATGTCACGGCCAGAATGACAGAAAATAAGTGGCGTATCATAATATTGTGGTTACTTTGGCGATTTTTTGGGGAATTTTGTTCAGAGTTTCATCGGTCTGTCTCAAGCCTTCCGACGCCGACCGTGCAGCGGTTTCCGTTGAGCTCTCTATGCTTGCCAATATCAGTGCGGTGATTCGGGCGGCTTCCTGCGGATCGGTCACTTCTATATGGTTCTTTTTGGGCTGCTGAAGCTTTCGTTTATGTTTATGTTGTTTCTTTACGGCACTCGGCTCTGCCTTGACAGCCTCATTCTGCTCTGTTACCTTGGCCGGGGGCTGTGTGTCCCGGACGGGGAGGGATGTCACGGGGCTTGTTTTGGCCGTGATGTCGGCGTAAACGGGGCCATCCGGAATCTCCTGCTTGTCGGGCCAGAGGCTGATAACCGCTATGGCAGCGCAAGCCGCAGCTGCGGTGATGCTGATGACAAGTCTTAAGATATGTGGTCTCGAATGTTTCTTCCGATGTCCCACCGTTGCATCGAGGATGGAATTGCCGAGGTCATCCGGGATGTCAGCCGGGCGCACATTTTCCCGTGCCAGCGACATTGACTTGAACATGAGGCCGTCGGCCTCATGACCTGAAGGCAGGTCCTTGGTCTGTACGGTCCGGAAATAATTCATCAGTTCCTCATCCTGTTCGGGAGAAGAGGTGCCGTCGTAGAACGCTTCAAGCAGTTGGTCCAGCTGTCGGTCCGGCATTTTGTCAGAGGGAGATTTATTCATGATTCGGATAGTTTGAGGTAGATTTCTTTAAGTCTGCGCCTTCCACGGCTCAGGAGTTGCCTGACATTGTCGCGGCTCAGTCCCGTTATCTCGGCTATCTCGGTGGCGGGGAAGCCTTCGAGCGCGTTCAGGACCAGAACTTCGCGCTGAGCCTGGGGCAGTGAAGCAAGAGCCATGTTAAGGCATTCGGTCAGTTCGTAGGCATCCTGTTTTTCCACAACGGATTCCGGCGGTTCGGCCGTTTCAAACATTCCGTCAAGCGGACGGCGGCGCAATATGTCGATGGCGGTGGTGCGAAGTATCCTGAAAGCGAATGCCTTTGGCTGACGAATTCCCGTGTGGTCGTCGTTGATATGGTTCCAGATCTTGACCATTGACTCCTGGACTGCATCGGCGGCGTCCTGCCGGTTGCCGAGCATGATTGTAGCCGAGCGGAAAAGTGCCGGATACAGTGGAAAATAGTCTTCACGGAATATTTTTTCTTTTGCTTTCACACAGATAAGACGAAAAGCCCCCGCCGTTTGTGACAGCGGGGACCTGAAATTTCAAGAAAGTTTTTCTTTTAGGAAATGTCCTGTGTGGGAATGCTCGCAGGCGGCGACCTGTTCGGGAGTTCCTGCAATCACGAGAGAGCCTCCGGCATCGCCTCCTTCCGGACCGATGTCTATCACATGATCGGCACACTTTATTATATCCATGTTGTGTTCGATTATCACTACGGTGTGGCCGAGCGAAATCAGCCGGTCAAATGACTGCATCAGCAGATTTATGTCATGGAAATGCAGACCGGTGGTCGGCTCGTCGAATATGAACATGGTAGGCTGCTGGATGTCAAGTCCGAGATAGTAGGCAAGTTTCACCCTCTGGTTTTCTCCGCCCGAGAGTGTCGATGAGCTTTGTCCCAGTTTGACGTATCCGAGGCCCACCTGCTGGAGCGGGAGCAGGCGACGGACTATCTTTTTCTCTGTCGAGGCCGTGGATTCGCTGAAGAAACTTATAGCCTCGTCAATGGTCATGTCAAGAATGTCGCTGATGTTCTTGCCTCTGTAACGGATGTCGAGCACATCGCGTTTGAATCTTTTGCCATGGCATTCATCGCAGGGAATGGTGATGTCGGCCATGAACTGCATCTCTATGGTGATGGTGCCTTCGCCCTTGCAGGCTTCGCATCGTCCGCCCTCGGTGTTGAAGGAGAAATATCCCGGTCCGAAACCCATTTGCTTTGCACCCTGCTGGTCGGCGAAAAGGCGCCGGATTTCATCGTAGGCCTTCAGGTAAGTGGCAGGGTTGCTTCGCGATGACTTGCCTATGGGATTCTGGTCAACGAATTCCACGGCTTTTATCCTGTCTACACATCCGCGAAGACATTCGAAATCGCCGGGAGCGTCGCCGCCATTGCCAAGATGCCTGTTCAGCGCCCTGTAGAGGATGTCGCGGACGAGGGTCGATTTTCCGGAACCGCTAACTCCGGTGACCACCGTGAGAGCCTGCAGCGGGAACCTGACGTCGATATTCTTGAGGTTGTGCTCGCGCGCGCCTATGACATCGATGTAATCACGCCATTTGCGGCGTACCTTAGGCAAGGGTATGCTCATCCGCCCGGTCAGATATTTCAGCGTGAAACTGTCGGCAGCCTTGTCCAGATCGGCCACGGGACCCTGATAGATTATCTCTCCGCCAAGGGAGCCGGCCCGGGGGCCCACGTCGATTATATAATCGCATGCCCTCATTGTTTCCTCGTCATGCTCCACTACAATCACGGTGTTGCCGGCACTCTGCAGTTTGCGCAACACACCAATAAGGCGGTCGGTGTCACGTGAATGCAGACCTATGGACGGCTCGTCAAGAATGTAGAGGGAGCCTACGAGACTGCTTCCGAGAGATGTGGCCAGATTTATGCGCTGGCTTTCGCCGCCGGAAAGGGTCGATGAGAGGCGGTCCAGAGTAAGGTAGCCCAGACCTACGTCGGTCAGGAACCGGAGTCTGTTGCGGATCTCTGTCAGCAACCTGGCGGCAATGGCTTTGTCGGAGTCATTCAGTTCCAGACCTTCGAAAAACTCAAGGAGGGAGCTGACGGGCATGCCTACAAGTTCGGTGATGGTCCGCCCTGCAATCTTGACGTATGAGGCGTCCTTGCGCAGGCGTGTCCCGCCGCAGTCCGGACAGACGGTCTTGCCCCTGTAGCGGGCAAGCATCACACGATACTGAATCTTGTAGAGATTCTCTTCCACCATTCTGAAGAATCCGTCGATTCCCGGGAATCCCGGAAATCCGTGCCACAACTGCTTCTTCTGCATCTCGTTGAGGTCGCGGTAGGCCTTGTGAATGGGGAAGTTTATGTTACGGGATGCGGCTATGAAGTCTCTTTTCCATTCGCTCATCTTGTCGCCACGCCAGCACACTACGCAGTCCTCGTAGACCGAGAGCGATGTGTCGGGTATGACCAGTTTCTCATCAATTCCTATTGTCATGCCGAATCCTTCGCATCGAGGACAGGCTCCGTAGGGATTGTTGAAGTTGAACATCTGTTCGGTGGGTTCCGCGAAGGTGATGCCGTCGGCTTCAAAGGCCGTCGAGAACTCACGCCTGACAATTTTGCCGTCATCCCATACTATAAGCCACGCCCTGTTGTTGCCTTCGAAGAATGCCGTTTCGGCCGAATCGGTCAGGCGGCTCACGTCATCAGGCTGGCGGGGGACCGTCATGCGGTCAATCAGCAGCAGATGGTCGCCCGTGACATTTTGGGGGCTGTCCAGCATGTCGGCGATGTTGACGAAATTCCCGTCGGAATCAATCAGACGGGAATAGCCGCCTTTGAGAAGAATGTCGAGATGCTGAGCCATCTCTCTTCCTTCGGGAAGCCTGATGGGGGAGGCCACGGCAATGCGGGTGCCGTCAGGAAATTCCGATGCCGCCTGAACAAGGTCGTCAGGCGACTGTTTCCTGACCTCTTCACCGCTTACCGGCGAAAACGTATGTCCGATGCGGGCATAGAGCAGACGCAGATAGTCATAGATTTCCGTTGAAGTCCCTACGGTACTGCGCGGGTTTCGGGTGTTGACTTTCTGCTCTATGGCTATTGCCGGCGGCAGTCCGCGGATGAAATCACATTCCGGTTTCGCCATTTTGCCCATGAACTGGCGGGCGTAGGCGCTGAGGCTTTCCACGTAGCGCCGCTGTCCCTCGGCATAAAGAGTGTCGAAAGCGAGCGATGATTTTCCGGAGCCGGAGAGTCCGGTGATGACAACGAGCCGATTGCGCGGAATTTCCACATCCACGTTCTTGAGATTGTTGACCCTTGCTCCTTTTACAACTATATTGTTTCTGGAATCGGCGCCAGAAAAATTGTTCGTTCGTTTTTGCATATCATACAAAGATACAAAAATTATGCCAGACGGCAAAATTTTCCGGAACTGTAACCGCTGAACTATATCGGCTTACAGCATGCAGAAGAAACTGACCAGAACCGGTACCGAGAGGTCGAGAAGAACACCGTTGGCCAGAGCCGTTGGAATCATCTCCTTCCCGGAATATCTGATTATGGAGGGCATGAGCACATCCACCGAAGTGACGCCGGCCGCAGCCACCGGGCCGTATGGGCCGAACAGTTTCCGGAACAGCGGGGCCAGACCCAGAGCGGTCAGTTCCCGGAAAATGTTGGCGAGAAGAGCCACCGTTCCGAGTGCCGAAGCCATCTGCAGGCCCAATTCCGGAGTCTTGAGGTCAGTGATGAGGACCGATGACAGCGAATAATAACCCATGCCGCCCGCTATAGCGAGACCGTCGGACCATGATATCCATCGGAAAATCAGACAGGCGGGCAAAGCGAACAGAAGCGAGCCGGTAACAGTTCCCAAAGGGACCAGGATGGAGCGGATGTCAAGTCCGCGGATCAGTTTGCCCAGATCATCGGAAGAACCTATGCCTATTCCCACCTGCAGTATCAGGACACACAGAAGCCATATTGAAATGTCGTCGGGGAGGACTCCGTCAGCGACAATGCCGGTGCGCCCGATGAGGATTCCTATGGCAAACGCAAGTATGGTCAGAATACTCCACTTCATTTCCGCGACCTGCATTTGTGTCTGACAAAGAACCGGTTGATGGCCCAAGCGGCAATTACGCTTCCAAGCACACTCAGCGAGGAAATGGTTATGGCCGCCAGTCCGAGTTTGCTCATGTCGGCTATTATGGTATCGTCGGAGCCTATGCTCAGCCCGAAAGCGAACAGCATCAGCATGACGGTAAGAGACATTTTCGCCCCGATGAATCTAATGAATTCAATCTTCTTCCCGAAGAATCCTATGGCTATTCCTCCGAGAAGCATCAGAAATATTATAAGCATGATTTCTTGAAAAAAAGTTTATGGGGCTGCAAAATTACCCCATAAACTTCAGAAATCCAAAAGTCATGCCCGGGAATCAGAGGATTCCGCCAGTGTCCCTGCTGAGTGATTTGATCATGAAGGCGAGGGAAATTCTGTAGACGCCGAACGCAATCAGCGATATGCCCAGCCACAACCACACGGCTATGCCTCCGCCTATGGGACTTGAAAGGAACAGGATGGCGAAAATGATAGTACAGATGAGCATGAGCACTGTCCATACAAGCCACATTCCTGAAAATGACGAGAGCATGAACGCTTCCACGATGGAGTTTATGGCCGCCACAAGAATCAGAACTCCGACAATGAATATGAAGGTGGATACAAGCGCCGCTTCCGGCAGGGTGAACATCCAGATGCCGCCTATGATTTCAAGCAGGCCGAGAGCGAGCGCCCAGCCCCAGTTGGACATGACGGGCGATGCGAGAACCGCGTAAATCATGTTGAATATGCCGGCCACGCAGAATCCTGCGGCAAAGAGATATGCGAATACGGGCAGGGATGTCGAGGGAGAGAACAGGCACCATATACCGAATCCGAGACAGAATAAACCGGTCAATAGGGGAATCCACCAGAATCGGGCTATTCCCCAGCGGGAGTTTGAAATAGGTTTCATGTTTCTAAATATTATATAGTCGTTCAGATATGTGATTCTAACAATTCATTGTCTGTTTCTGTTTTGAAGTCCCGGATGTGCAGCGCGGCCTTGAATCGTGCCACTACTTCCGGATTGCCGGTGTATTTCCCGGTATCTTCCGAGAGTTTGCACGTTTCATTGTAGAAGGGCCACTTTTCTGTAATTTTGGCGGCAAGAAGCTTTATCACTATGTTCATTGGCTTCACTCCGGGGAAATCATTGGTGAAATGGGTGCCTATGCCGAATGACGGGATGCATTTCATGCAGGCATGACGCTGAAGGTCAATGGCTTCATCCGTGTCCAGCCCGTTGCTGAACACAATCTGTTTGGTCCGCGGGTCAATTCCGAGCGAGCGGTATTTCTCGACAATCAGGTCAAGCTCCTTAAGATTGTCTCCGCTGTCAACCCTGAGCCCCTTGAACATGTTGGCGAAGTCCTCGGAGAAGTTCAGACTGAAGATTTCCCATCCGTAGGTGTCGTAGAGGTAGGTGCCGAGGGCGCCGCGGTAGGTCTTGCGCCACACGTTCATTGCGATATGGTTGGCCATCTGAGGGCCGAACATCCCGGCCACGGCGGCAACGAGTTCATGGGCCATGGTGCCGATTGGAGTGAGGTCATATTTCATGGCCAGATAGACGTTGCTGGTGCCGGCGAAACGCCCTTCGGCATACTGTCCGGAAACCATGGTGTCCTTCATGGCTCTTACGGCCGTGTCCTGGGCTTCAAACGATGCGCGTCGGCGTGTGCCGAATTCGCTGAACGTACATCCTGCATCGAGCAGCCGCCGGGCCTTGTCGCAAGTCCGGGAGTAGTAGGCCTTGTAATCAAACATGCCTGTCTGGCCGGTCATTATGTAATACAGCTCCGAAACAATGGCAAGGACTTTCACTTCGAGCAGGATTGTGTCGCTCCAGCAACCTTCGAATTCTATATGAAGATGCCCTTCGCTGTCCTGACAGGTTTTCACGAGCCGGCGGTTGTACCTGAACCCTCTCAGGAAATTGTAGAACCAGTGGGGAATGTAGCGGCATCGCCTTTTCATGAATTCAATTTCCTCGTCGGTGATTGTGACCTGTTCGAGCATGGCAATCTGTTCATCCACGGCTTCGGCAAATCCGGGAGGATAAACGGTGTTGTTGCGGTCAATGAAACTGTATTTCACCCGGCAGCGCGGATAATTGTCAATGACGGCGCAGCACATGGTGAACTTGTAAAGATCATCATCGGTGAAATGGTTGATTATCCTGTGCATATCTCTAATTGTTTTATTGTCCCGCATAGAGCGGAGCCGTTATCGGTCGAGGCGGTGAAGGGCAGGAGAACGCGAAATAATCCGGCACCGAAAATTGCCGCACCGTCAATGAGTGTGGCATTGACGCATATATCACCCGCCAGACCGCAGATGTCAATGTATTCAACTCCGTAGGATTCCATTATGTGCCGGATTTTCCCGGTCTGTCCCTCGGCCTGAAATATAGAGTATTCGTCGGTGTCGGCTTTCCGTCCCTTGTACAGAACGGTTACCGGACCGCGAGAGGTGAAAAGCGGCTCCGTCAGCGAGGGCCACAAGGCGGCTCCTACCGTGGCTTCGACGCAATGCCGGGGCCAGAGGCCGCCGCATTCGGCAAATGAAGAGTGGTAATACGGGTGGGCGTCGGCGGTTACTATTTTCGCCACGTATGAACCATCGGACTGACGGAGATAAGCGGCAAGCCGCTCCATAGCCTCTGCGGCTCCCTTTACAGGCAGCGCGCCATTGATAAAATCAATCTGGGGGTCAACAATCATCAGCAGTCTTTTCATATTCCTTTCATTACATATTTTGCCAATAGATACATCTATAACATAAAGCACGGCGGTCATGTTCCGGTCCGGAAGAGACTTCCGTAGATGCAAATCGGACGGTTGGTCCGTAAAAAAGAGCAAAATCGGCTTAAAATGCGGCTTCCGCTTGCAAAAATCAAATTAATGGCATAACTTTGCAGCGTGTTTTCAAGGAAAAACACAACAAATCTTTCCCTTTGGTGTTATTCAATTGATAGGATTACGTACAAGTTTCCCGTTTTCCGCCATGTCAGGGAAACTCTTTCTAACTTTTTGCAAACTCAATCAAATTCAATCAGGTCATAATTCCGTAGCCGGAGAGATTGCCCTGACGCTCAGACCGAGTGATATATCATGCTGCCTTGGAGTGGCGGATGGTAAATATGAAGGATTCAACATCTCTCATACAATCCTTTGAAAAACTGACCGAACCTGAGGCATGACACTGAAACAGAATAGATTCCCCCTCATTATCTATACTTTATATGTATAAATATGTATAATATCTCAGAACTCAATTCCATGTCTGATGTCCAGTTGAAGGATGTCGCAGATTCAATGGGCCTGAAAAAAATCAACATGGCCGACAGAGAATCGGTGGTTTATGAAATTCTTGACCAGCAGGCTATAAACTCTGTGTCGACAGTGGCGCAGAATAAAAAAGCCAACAATGACAATCCCAAGCCCAAACGCGGCCGTGCGGCAAAAAATGCCGATGCGACGGGAAATCAGTCCAAGGATGAAGCGAAATCGCAAAAAAACAATAAATCGCGTTCAAAAAAATCAAGCGAAGAATCTTCGGCTCCGGCAGCTGAAACCGTACCGGTAGAGAATGCCACGGCCGAGATTCCTGAAACAGACAGCCCTCAGCCCAAACGCCGCGGCCGTAAACCCAAAGCCGACAAGCAGCGCGAGGCGGCTCAGACGGAAGCGGTTCCGGAAAAGACTGCGGAAGAAGCCGCCGACAACGGCCAGCCCGAGGCAAAGGAGGCCGCCAAACCCAAGCGCGGCCGCAAACGCAAGGTCAACGCCGATTCCGCCGATGAGCAGGAAGCTCCGACGGCCTCTCAGGAATCCGCGACGGAGACTTCCGAGACCGAACAGAACGCCAATGGCGCCCCTGTAGCAGCAATTGAAATGCCGGCTCCCATGCTCGAACTTCCGGCACCTGCGGCAGAGTCCGAACCGGAAGCCCGTAACGAAAATCCTGCCGAACCTTCTCAGGAGCAGACACAGCAACAGCAGCCTCAGCCGCAGGGACGCCGCGAATTCGGCCGTAAGGATGCTACGTTCGGTTCATTCTTCCCCAGAGGCGAGGGCCGTAAATTCGTTCCCCGTTCGCAGAAAGAAAAAGAGGAAGCTGCAGCCGCAGCCGCCGCAGCGGCAGCGAGCCAGCCTATAAATCTGCTGGAGCCGTGGCAGCAGGAAAAAATTGACAAGCAGCATCAGAAAAACCGTAACAACAATAATAATCAGCAGCAGCCCCAGCAGCAGAAGATGCCCATGTACAACTTCGACGGCATCATCGAGACATGCGGTGTGCTGGAAGTTGCTCCTGAGGGCCATGGATTCCTGCGTTCGAGCGATTTCAACTATCTGTCATCGCCCGATGATGTGTATCTCACCCAGCAGCAGGTCAAATCCTACGCGCTCAAAACCGGAGACGTGGTGGAGGCTTCAATCCGTCCGCCCCGTGAAGGCGAGAAATATTTCCCTCTGACGCAGGTGCTCCGTGTCAACGGCCGTTCTCCCGAATTTATCCGTGACAGAGTACCGTTCGAGCATCTCACGCCTCTTTTCCCCGACGAGAAGTTCGACCTCACATCAGGCCGCTCGGCAAATATCTCTACGCGTATTGTGGATATGTTCTCACCGATAGGAAAAGGTCAGCGAGGCCTGATTGTTGCTCCGCCTAAAACCGGTAAGACAATACTGCTTAAAGACATAGCCAACGCCATAGCCGAGAATCACCCCGAGACCTATATCATGATTCTGCTCATTGACGAGCGTCCGGAAGAGGTGACCGACATGAGCCGGAGCGTGAATGCCGAGGTTATAGCCTCCACGTTCGACGAGCCGGCCGACCGTCATGTGAAAATCGCCGGAATTGTTCTCGAAAAAGCCAAAAGAATGGTGGAATGCGGTCATGACGTTGTGATTCTGCTTGACTCCATCACCCGTCTGGCCAGAGCATACAACACCGTGTCCCCGGCCTCCGGAAAGATTCTTTCGGGTGGTGTGGATGCCAATGCGCTCCAGAAGCCGAAACGTTTCTTCGGCGCTGCGCGAAACATAGAGAACGGCGGCTCGCTCACCATCATAGCCACCGCACTGACCGAGACAAGCTCCAAGATGGACGAGGTGATATTCGAGGAATTCAAGGGCACCGGAAACATGGAGCTTCAGCTTGACCGCAAGCTCTCCAACAAGCGCATATTCCCCGCCGTTGACATCATGGCGTCGAGCACCAGACGTGACGATCTGTTGCTCCGTGAAGAGACACTCAACCGAATGTGGATACTCCGCCGCTTCCTTGCCGACCGCAACTCCATCGAATCCATGGAATTTATCAAGGACCGCATGGAACGCACGTCAAGCAATGACGAACTTCTCCGCACCATGAGCGATTGATGTCATTGCGGACATAAAAGTATATGAAAAAAACGTCCCGGGCTGTAATGGTCCGGGACGTTCGTGTAAATAGCAACTGTGTTATAAAAAACAAAGAGCCCGATTTCGGACTGCGGAATCGGGCCGAGAAGGTAATCTTAAAGATTGAATTTGGCTTTTTAATAACGCCAGCAAAATGCCTTCTCTTGCTATTACAACATATCCGGCGCGACGATGGTTCGCAATGATGAAAAAATAGGCAAAAATAATTTCCATTTATTGCATAGGACATTGAAATAGACTAATTTTGTAGAAAATAAAATAACAGATAAACTTATATCTAATATGCAGACTCCGAATATTCCACCGTTGAAATTCCGCCCGATTCTGAAAAGTGTGATCTGGGGCGGAGAAAAAATCAGAACATTCAAAGGCATAGAGACCGATCAGACAAAAATAGGCGAAAGCTGGGAAGTTTCAGGCGTACCCGGCAATCCTTCCGTAGTGGACAACGGCCCCGATGCCGGCAAGACCCTTCCGGAACTCCTTGAAAAGTACAAGGGCGCACTCGTAGGCAACAAGGTCTATGAGCGTTACGGCGACACATTCCCCTTGCTTATTAAAATCATCGATGCTGCCGGCGATCTGTCGCTTCAGGTGCATCCCGACGACGAGCTGGCCAAAAAACGTCATAACTCGCTCGGCAAGACCGAGATGTGGTACATCGTTGACCGTGACCCGGGAGCTGTTATCTGCGCCGGTCTAACCAAGGACATCACTCCTGACGAATACGAGGCCAAGGTCAATGACAATACTCTGATGGACGTAGTGGCCCATCACGAATCGAATCCCGGCGACGTGTTCTTCCTTCCCGCCGGACGTATCCACAGCATCGGTGCCGGAAACCTTCTCGTTGAAGTTCAGGAAACTTCCGATGTGACCTATCGTATCTATGACTTCGGACGTGTCGACGCTAAAACCGGCAAGCCCCGTGAACTCCACGTAGAGCAGGCCAGGGATGCCATTGACTATACGGTTTATCCCAACTACAAGTCAGAAGCCTCACAGGAAGTAGACGGAATCTCGCGCCTCGTGTCATGTGACCACTTCAGCGTTTACCGCATCAAAGTAGCCGGACACCGTGTTCTGAATCCCATCGTTGATTCATTCTCCACGCTGACTTGCATTGACGGAGAGCTCACCGTAACCGATGACCGCGGCAACAGCGTGAGCCTCCGCAGAGGCGAATCAGTGCTGATTCCCGCTATGGCCAAATCCTTTACTCTCGATGGCGATGGCGAGGTAATCGATGCCTGCTGCTGATTCAGACCATAGAAAACAACAATGATACAAAGAGGTTGTCCGGGATTATGTCTCAGGCAACCTCAAGTTTTTATTGCGGAATGATTATGATTTCGTAACTTTGCATCCATGAAGTTCCAATTACAGGCCACAGCCTCTCAGACAAATGCCCGTGCCGGTGAAATCACCACGGATCACGGTAAAATCCTTACGCCTATTTTCATGCCGGTAGGAACGGTAGGTTCTGTCAAGGGTGTGCATCAGCGTGAATTGAGCAATGATGTCAAAGCCCAGATTATTCTCGGCAACACCTATCATCTCTATCTGCGTCCGGGCACTGAGATTCTAAAGAAAGCCGGCGGTCTGCACAAGTTCATGGGCTGGGACAGACCAATTCTGACTGACAGTGGCGGATTCCAGGTCTTTTCCTTGTCCGACAGGCGAAAACTTTCGGAGGAAGGTGCACATTTCAGGTCACATATCGATGGCTCGCGCCATCTGTTCACGCCGGAGAGCGTGGTTGACATAGAGCGTGTGATAGGGGCCGACATAATGATGGCGCTTGACGAGTGTCCTCCCGGAACGGCTGACTATCAGTATGCGCGCCGCTCGCTTGACCTTACCCAGCGGTGGTTGCTCCGCGGCTGGAAACGATATAAGGAAACCGAAGGCCTTTACGGCTATTCCCAGGCTTATTTCCCTATAGTGCAGGGGGTGACTTATCCCGATCTACGCAGGGAGGCCGCCAAGTTCGTGGCTGACCTCGGGGCCGACGGAAACGCCATAGGCGGTCTTGCGGTAGGGGAGCCCACGGAGAAAATGTATGAGATGATAGAGGTGGTCAATGAGATACTTCCCGCGGACCGCCCCCGTTACCTCATGGGCGTAGGCACTCCGGCCAATATCCTTGAAGCCATTGACAGAGGCGTCGACATGATGGACTGCGTGATGCCCACCCGTAATGGCCGCAACGGAATGCTCTTCACCGCCAACGGTATCATGAACATGCGTAACAAAAAATGGGCGGAAGATTTCTCGGAGCTGGACCCTGACGGAACCTCATTCGTGGACCATGCCTATTCTAGGGCTTATGTGCGTCACCTTTTTGTGAGTCAGGAACTGCTTGCCATGGAGATTGCCTCTATCCATAACCTCGCATTCTATCTCTGGCTCGTGGGAGAGGCGCGCCGCCACATCATAGCCGGTGATTTCGCTTCATGGAAACCTCAGATGGTTGAACGTGTCATCCGCCGACTCTAATTCCTCACTGCAATGAAAATCATCAAGAAACTTGACATATACATAATCAAGAAATTTCTCGGAACGTACATCTTTGCCATCATCCTGATTCTGGCGATTACCGTGATGTTTGACGTGAACGAGAAACTCGATGCATTTCTTAAGGCACCGCTTAAAGCCACGCTGTTTGACTACTTTCTGAACTTTCTGCCTTATTTCGCCAATCAGTTCAGTCCGTTGTTCACATTCATCGCCGTAATTTTCTTCACCTCCAAACTCGCTGACAATTCCGAGATTATAGCCATGCTGTCGTCCGGCATGAGCTTCCCCCGTCTGTTGCGTCCCTACATGTTGAGCGCCACGGTGATAGCTATAGCCACATATCTGCTCAGTGCCTATATAATCCCTCCGGCCAATATAAAACGAATCGATTACACCAATACTTACGTGAAGAACAAGAGCGTGGAGTATGGTACCAACATACAGCTGCAGGTGGCAAAAGGGCAGATTGCCTATATGTCGCGTTACGACAACTCGCTGAAAACCGGCTATAAATTCTCGCTCGATTCGCTGAAAGGCAAGACTCTTGTGTCGCGTCTGACGGCCCAGACCATCCGCTATGACTCCCTCCACAAATGGCAGGTGCGCGATTACATGATCCGCGATTTCAAAGGAACTCGCGAGATTATCCGCCGAGGATCGAAGCTCGACACGATTATCCCTATAGAGCCGCGTGATTTTCTCATTGCGAAGAATGACCACGAGAAGATGACCACCCCGGACCTGAACGAGTACATAAACCGCCAGAAGGACCGAGGAGTGGCCAACATAAAAGGCTTTGAGATCGAGTATCACCGCCGGTTCGCCATGACGGCGGCGGCTTTCATCCTTACGCTGATAGGAATGGCTCTGTCCGCCCGCAAGGTCAAGGGGGGCATGGGTATAAACATTGGTATCGGTATAGTCCTAAGTTTCAGTTACATTCTGTTTATGACCGTTACCTCGTCGTTCGCCGTGTCGGGCTATACTTCCCCCATGGTGGCCATGTGGATTCCCAATGTCATTTATTCCATCATAGCTATAATCCTCTATCGCCGGGCCTGCAAGGGCTGACGTCACATAGGGTCCACGTCATAATAGACAACGGCGCTTTTCACCGCGGGCATCCTTGAGGCATGCATTTCCTCGAATGTGGCGCGCATGATGTCCTTCACTTTCTTCATTGAAGCGTTGACCTCAATTTTGAGCATGATTTTGCGGATGTAGAATGACTGCACCCTGCCAACCGACGGTTCTTCCGGCCCGAACACCCTGTTGCCGAACAGTTCCCGCAGACGTCTGCCGTAGGCCACCGCCAGCTCATCGAGAGCGCGCGGGTCGCGGTGTTTCAGATAAATGTAAATCAGACGTGTGAAAGGCGGATAGTTGTATCGCTGCCTCTGCTCTATTTCCTCGTCGAAGAATCCTTTATAGTCATGATTCAGGATGAATTCAAACAGCGGATGTCCCGGCTGCCGGGTCTGGATAAGGACGAGTCCGCGTGTGTCGCGACGGCCTGCCCGGCCGGAAACTTGTGAAATCATGTTGAACGCACGTTCCGATGCCCTGAAATCGGGTTGATTTATCATTGCGTCGGCATTAACGATGGCCACTGTGCGGACCCGGTCGAAGTCCAGCCCCTTGGTTACCATCTGGGTGCCAACGAGCACCTGTGCGTTTCCTTTTGAAAAATCCGAGATTATCTGTTCGTACCCGTCTTTATTCCGGGTGGTGTCAAGGTCCATCCTGATCACTTTGGCGTCGCCGAGCGCCGGAGCCATCTCGTCCTCCATGCGTTCGGTCCCGTAACCGTGGATGCTGATGGCCGGTTCGTGGCATACCGGACATGTGACCGGAAGGGGATACATGGCTCCGCAATAGTGGCACACAAGTTTGTCAATGCGTTTATGGTAGGTCAGCGACACGTCGCAGTGCTGGCATTTGGGCGTCCATGCGCATAAATCGCATTGTGCCACAGGGGCATATCCTCTGCGGTTGATGAATATGATGGACTGGGCGTTGTCGTTCAGTGTCTTGCGGATTTCTCCTATGGTCTCATTGGCGAGCGCGCCGTTCATGGCCGATGCCCGCCGGGCCTTGTTTGTGTCTACGAGCCTTATCTCCGGCAACTGCACGCCACCGTAGCGTTCCTTGAGACTTACAAGCCCGTAGCGGCCCGAAACCGCTTTATAATATGTGTCGATGGCCGGTGTGGCGGACCCTAAAAGAGTCTTGGCGCCATGCATCCGGGCAAGCACCATGGCGGTGTCACGGCCGTTATAGCGGGGCGCAGGGTCCTGCTGTTTGTAGCTTGTCTCGTGTTCCTCGTCGACAATCACGAGTCCGAGTGAGGCAAACGGCAGGAACACGGCCGAACGTGGCCCTATTATTACTGTCGGTTCATTCGATGTCAGCACCCGGCGGTAAATGTCGACACGCTCGCTGTCGGTAAACTTGGAATGGTATATGACCACCTTGTCTCCGAACACACGTTGCAGACGCCGGGTGAGCTGGGTGGTAAGTGCTATTTCAGGCACAAGATAAAGGGCCTGGCGGTTCTGGCGGAGGATATAGTCAATCAGATGGATATATATCTCGGTTTTTCCGGATGACGTTACTCCGTGAAGAAGTGTCACGTCATGTTCCTTCCATGAATCGTGTAACGCCCGCAGAGCCGTTTTCTGGCTGTCACTTAGTTCCGGAAGCTCTCCCGAGGGGATGGAGGTGTTTCCGAAACGGTTGATTTCCTTTTTGTAGACTTCCACGAGTCCCTTTTTGGCGAGTTCGCTAATGATGGGACGGGACAGACGGGTCCGTTCGAGAAAATCCAGCAGTTCTATTTCCCTGACGTCCTCGCCGCGGCGGGTAAAGGCGCTCATCTCAATAAGGGACAGCAGGGCCTGTTCCTGACGGGGGGCGCCTTTGACCGAGGCAAACATCCTGCGGTGGGCATCTTCATCGAAGCGCGGAGCCGTCAGCCGCAGGCATGTGATTTTTTTTGCCACATAACGCTCCACGAGTTTCTCGGAAATCATAAGGATACCTTTGTCGAGCATACGGGCGGCCGTTATGCTGACGTTGGTGTAGCCGGTGGCTTTTTCAATCTGTGAGACTGACATCCGTTTCCCTTCATGGGCAAGAACCTGCACTATCACCGCCTCTCGCTCGTTCAGCCTGTTTTCGGGAGTTTCCTCAAAATCGGAATTCAGTTCAATGAAAGTTTCGCTCTCCACTTTCAGCGCGGCGGGGAGGGCGGCTTTCATCACGTCGCCGGCGGAACACAGATAGTAGTCGGCCACCCACCGCCATAGTTTCAGTTGCGGATGACGAAGTATAGGCTCGTCGTCAAGCACCGCTATGATTGGTTTCACCTCGAATCCCTCGGGTTTAAGGTGCGTCAGCGAAACCACAATCGCCGTATAGAATTTCCGGGAGCCGAACTGCACGAGCACTCTCTGGCCGGGTTTCGGTTTTCCGGTCAGTTCCGGCGGAATCTCGTAGGTGAATGTCGATACGAGCGGCAGCGGCAACAGAACTTCGGCAAACTGTGTCATTCCGTTTTGTTAAGGTAGAAGTATCGCCAGAGGGGAGCGAGCATGAGTGACTGTTTCATCTCGTCGGCCATCATGAGGTCAAGGAGTTCCTCGCGGGAGAGTGTGAGCACCTCTATGTCCTCCGTCGCATCAAGATGCTGCGTTCCGGTAGGAATCACTCCTTCGGCAAGATAACAGTAGGTGAGGTTATTGGTGGTGGATGGATTGCCCGAAATCACACATTGGAGCGACCATTGTCCGCCCGTATATCCCGTTTCTTCGAGTAATTCACGTTTGGCGGCGTCAAGAGGGTCCTCGCCGTCCTCAACCACTCCCGCACACAGCTCCGTGGAAATCATGTCAAGGCCGTGACGGTACTGGCGGACCATTACAAAGCGTCCGTCTTCAGTCAGAGCCGTTATGTTGACCCATGAAGGATATTCAAGCACGTAGAATTCAGGGTTGATGTTCCCGTTCGGCATGAGCAGTTTGTCGCGACGGGCGGTGAGCCAGGGGCGGCGTATCAGATATTCGCTTTCCAGAATCCGGGGACGGCGTATTTCGTGGTGTTCCATTTTGACCTAATGATTTCTACAAATTTAATAAATAAATTTTGTTTGGCCTCGCTTTGTGATGGCGCATAGTAAAAAACCTGTGTTTACGGAATAAAAATTATACCTTTGCAGTCTAAACAGATTGCGATGGAAAAG
>CANQWS010000054.1 GCA_947627615.1 uncultured Muribaculaceae bacterium
AAAATCGTTTTTACAAATAATCCCCATTTTCTCCCCAATCCTGCAAATTTTTGCAACTTTTCTTGCATGGCGTGCCCCTATCAATCGAACAAAATCCGTATCGTCCATAGTATTATCCTTTTTGTGCATGGCAAATCAACCGCAAATGTGATATAATCTGAGCATAAACAAAAACGAAAGGAAGTACTTCAATGAAAAAATACCTTATCAAGATTTTCTACGGGGACGAGGTTGTGCATACCGTACCGTACACGACCGCGACAATAGCCGATGCCGAAAGGCGAGCCAGAAATTTACGGGATTGGTTCTTAGCCGACAGATACGAGTTAGAAATGATAGATTAATTATGAAAACAAAATTTTTCAAGTAATCAGCAAGGCCCGCCCTCTTGGGTGGCCGGTGAAAGTCCGGCGGCGTCTTACGGCGCTGGCGCTTATTTGATGAAAAGAAAGGAGTTATCACAATGCCAAAAACCACGCAATTAACCAGTGAGGAATTTGTGCGTATCTTGACCGCCGTTAAGATTGCGGAAAACACGGCCAAGGAAAACTACTATGAAAGTGAGGACACATACTACGCCAATAAAGCGGCCACTTATTCCACGATTTACCAGAAATTATGTGACGGCTGGCGGTTTGAAGTAACCAGTTGGAAGCCCAAGAAATCCGAAAAGTCCATATAACAAGTCCGGTTAGTCCATTGCAATTCTCAGTGTAAGTGATATAATACTATTAAAGCAACCGGAAAGTTGCGAATTTGATTTGAATAAGAAAGGATACATTACGATGAAAATAGCAGTCATTCCTAAAGGTGACAAACCGCCAATATTCATAGGCAACGTCGCAGAAATAACCTTTTCTGAGCCGATGTACGGCCCAACAAAGCGCATCACAGGTGAGTATAACGATGGGAACGGTTTGAATATGACGGTAACTTTACATCAGTTAAAATCCTTGGGTGGGAATACGAAAGTGAGAGGTGACATATGGATACAATAGAAACAACCTGTAAAATTCTTGAGCAAGAATATACCATAATTTATAATCGCGTCCCTATAGGCAAAGTAATTCAAGCAACGACGACGAACACATACTACGCTTTTAAGGGCACAGGTGAGCAAATCGGCACATTTTACCGCTTTAAAAGGGCTAAGGCGGCAGTCATTAAGGATTATATGGATTTGATGGGGGAGGAGAAGTAACATGTTAAAAGCACATCATATTGATACCCGCCTTGGCGTTTATGATGGTGAGGAGTGCGTAGCCCATATAGTCATTGAAACATATCCGCACCTTTGCAAAAAGATAGATATTTATACTCCCACAGCGGATAAAAACGGCCGAATTGATTTCTTCCGAACCGACAGCGCCGATAGCATCAAGGAAGCGCTTGATAAGATTGAAAGCGTATATCTTGAGGAACATATTGAGCTAAAAGGGAACCGAAGCGAAACGATATACGAGTTGTCATATCACGGGGAGACTATTGGTTACGTAACTGAGAACCAGCCTATAAACTCATTCACGGCAACGTCGTCCGAGAAATTCCAGATAGGGGCATATAAAACATACAAATCAGCCATTGCGGCTCTTGTCCGCAACTATCTGGATCAAAAGAAAGGATAATAACAATGGCGCTGGCAATGCTTTTAATAATGGTATCCATTTTGGTCCTTCTATTGGTTACAGCATTGGTGATATTCTTTCAACTGGACAAGGTAAGGACGGAAAACTTTGACTTATGGACGGAGCTAATTGACCAACTGTCTACCATTGAGGCGCTCATGCCGGAGAAAACGGAGGCTCACGATGTGGGAGATATACATAACCTTTGAAACACCATTCACCAACGGCGTATACGACACATCGGTCCGGTCCCGTGATATACATATGGCATTGCGCCGGTTGCGTGGCTGGATTGAGCAAAACGTCCCGGTCAGTGAACAGCGAAACGTGAGGACGCTAACAATTTATCACAATACGGAAAGGTTTGATATAATACGGTGACGAACGGCGGGATATACTTCCTATTCTTTGCGGTATTAGCAATCATAATAGGAGCTCTAATATTTGATGATGAAAGGAGCGAAAAATAATGTACATTGGGCTGGACGGGCTTTTCATACTGAACGTATTCGCCTTTGTAGCAATCGGATTTGTATTTTTCCGGTTGCGCCGGATAGAGAAGTACATTGAGGCCGAGAAAGCAAAAATAAAGATGCAATTGAACAGCGTCTATGGCTCTTTCCACGAGCCGCCTAAATCAGATAAGGAAGGGTAAAGGCACAAAATACAAAATATGAAAGGAAGTGAAAACCTCCGAAATTTATTGACAATAATATATGATTACCCTTTACCCCTCTAAATAAACTTCTACAATATGAAAGGAACGGTTAAAATGAAACAGATTACACGCACATTTATCACCACTAAGGTAACTCCGAGCACTGTTAAGCTGGTTAACGGCGAGGTTGAGCTCAAGCCGCTCACTCCCTTTGACGTAAACGGCGACATCACCGAGGACGTGGCCATTCGTAAGGCCAAGGCCTTATACGGCAAGGACAACCAGTATGTTGTCACGCTGGATAAAACCTCCTCCACATACGCCCTCCCGGTTGACGTTTTCTTGGCGCACGCTACAAAAATTGTCACTCCGGAGAAGTCCGACACGGCGACTGAGGCTTGACGGCCTAACTCAACCAAATCAATCTAAAATAAATTTGAAAAGGAGATAATTAACATGAGCGAAAATACAGCAATGACTACCACCAACGAGGAAAGCATGATAAACGCCCTGAGCGGTGAGGCAACACTGGCCTTCTGCTCAATGAAGGCCAAGACAATCGAGGAGAAGGCCGCCCTGTTTCGGGTGATGAACAACCCGGAATTTAGGGTGGCGGACAAAATCAACGAGGTTATAAACGTCAAGGACGTTTACGCCGAGATAGTTAATGTCACCAACGACACGACCGGCGAGGTCACACCCTGCCCCCGTATCGTCCTTGTGGATACCGAGGGCCACGGGTATCAGGCTGTTTCCCTTGGGTTGTACAGCGCCCTCCGTAAGCTTATGACCATTTTCGGTCAGCCCACATGGGAGGACGGCCTGCCTCTCAAGGTGAGGCAGATTAAGAAGGGAGCCAAGAACCTGCTCACGTTTGACGTGGTGATTAACCCCAAGAAGTAAAACGACACGCCGGGAGGGCTCAGCCCTCCCGGTAAAGGAGAAGCTATGAAATACGTAGTCAAAAATTACACTTATGATGGGCATGTGTATATGATTGCTTTGAAAGAACACAGTGCCCTCCCAGCGACTAAATTCATTCTGCGCAAGCAAATCAAGCCCTCCGAAATATTGATGCTTGACGAATTAATCAGGAGCGGAAAACCGGTAACGTGTATATTTGACGACTTTTCCACATGTGGAGTGAGGAGTGATTAAGTGAGATTTCATGCCGGATATAAAGTAAGCGCAAATCCAGCTATCTTTCGGAGTGTGTATCTTCACTTTGAGAAGCGTGAGGATTATGAGCTTTTCGTTGAAAGCCGTCAGTCCTTTCGCCGTAAGCTTGAGGACGAAATGAGAGCGTTTAATCTAATTCCGATAAACGTTGAAATGTGGAGTGACATGTCACTCTATCGCTCAATTGTCGGAGACAAGATTGAAATGGAGATAGACGGACGGCGGATATGGGACTTGAGGGCGACCGAAAGTTACGTCAATATAGTAGGTACATGATATGACAGGGAAAATTAAATGGCGTAAAATTGACGAGCAAAAAATCAGAAGCGTTATAAGACAGTTTAACGCCAAGCTACGCCGAGTTGAGCGGACCGACCCGCACTTAGCCCCATATCAGCCGCAGTATTTAAATGCCAATTCTATCGTTAAGGAATTGAAGAAGGGCACACGGCAAGATTTCAACAAAGCTATTAACCGGTATCAGCGTTACTTGCGTGAAGGGAGCGAGCGCATCGGAGAGACTAAAAGCGGAGTACGGCGGAGCCGATGGGAAATACGGGAAGCCAAGCTGGACATAGCGACGATAAACGCACGGCGACGGGCCGAGCTCAAGCGTCACCCCCCTTCCACGGAAAAGGGAACGATGGGCACGATTGCCTCTCAAAACCTAAAGCCAAGGAAGGACACGACTGAGGAAATACCGCCCAACCGATGGAATGACTTTGTTGCCTCTCTTGAGCGTCAAGTGCTTATGAGTGGCGGACGGGCCAAAGCCGAGCAGTACAAAGCTAACTATTTAAAAGCCCTCCGCAATACTCAATTCGGGGACACGCTATTTTACAGCATGATAGAACGAATGGACGCCGCTGATGTGGTAGCGGGGTACAATGAGAACGAGCGCTTAGCGTTTGACATTCCCTACGGCCACGAGGAATATTCCCTGCTTGCGGCTGAGTTAGCTCAATCTTGGTATGACATTTTTAAACAGAAAGGGTATCGTCTCTCTAAGCGGGAGGAAGAAGTTTTCCAAAACCAGCAGACACTATTTGAGCTTTTCGCAAATTCTTGAAAGAGGGTTTTAGAATGTGCAATGGTCAGCAGACTTTGAGACAACGACCGACCCGAACGATTGCCGGGTATGGGCGTGGGGTGTTGCTGAGATATTCAACACAGACAACTTTTATTGCGGCAACGATATTAACGAGCTTTTTGAATTAGCGTATCACAGTCCTGATACATGCGTTTTCTATTTTCACAATCTTAAGTTTGACGGCGAATTTATATTGAATTGGCTATTCCACAATGGATATACTCATGTGACGGATAAAAGGAAACTGAAAGCCGACAAAACATTCTGTACGCTAATCAGCGACAAAGGAATGTGGTATTCAATACATATACGATTTAAATACGACGAAAACGGGCACGGCAATCACAAAGACCTTAAAATCTATGACAGCTTAAAGGTGCTTCCGATGAAGGTTGAGGAAATGCCGAAAGCGTTTGGATTAAAAGATAATAAGTTACACATTGATTATAACGAGTACCGGGAAGTTGGACATGAGTTAACACAGCAGGAGCGAGATTATATTCACAACGATGTTGTCATAGTAGCTCAAGCGCTTGAGCATCTATTCCGTATGAGAATGGATAAAATGACGACAGCCGCAAACGCAATGAGCGAGTATAAGGATTTGATTGGAAAGAAGCAATTTCAGAGAGACTTTCCGCCTCCGTCTTATGACGGCGATATTCGGCAAGCGTATCGAGGCGGCTGGACCTACTTAAATCCAAAGTGGGCCGAGGTTGACGTGAGCGAGGGAATTGTACTTGACGTAAACAGTCTTTATCCAAGCGTGATGGTAGACAGTTTGCTACCATATGGAGAAGGAATATTTTTTAACGGCCAGTACAAAGAGGATAGAATATTTAACCTTTACGTCCAGATGTTTGCGTGTCAGTTTGAGTTGAAACCGAACCATTTGCCGACAATTCAATTGAAAAATTCGCTTGCTTTTGTGCCGACTGAATATCTTACGTCTTCCCAAGGTGAACGAGTAACGTTATGCTTGACATCAGTTGATTTAAAGCTATTTTTCGACCATTACGATGTATACGATATAGAATATTACAGCGGTTGGAAATGGCGAAGCACAGAGGATTTGTTTAAACAATACGTTCAGAAATGGAACGGCGAAAAGGTACGGGCCACAGAGCAAGGAAACAAAGCTCTACGTACAATTGCAAAGTTGATGCTCAATTCACTTTACGGCAAATTCGCCACTTCTCCCAAACTCCGAAGCAAAATTCCCTATTTGTCTGAGGACGGAATAGTTAAGTACAAAGTGGGCGAGCTTGAGGAAAGGGAACCGATTTATGTACCTGTCGCCGCTTTTGTAACGGCATGGGCACGCAACAAAACAATCAGGAGCGCCCAGAAGGTTTACGATAGGTTTATTTACGCAGATACCGACAGTCTCCATTTAGCCGGTACGGAGATACCCGAAGGACTGGAAATTCACCCCACTAAGTTAGGAGCATGGAAACATGAAAGCACGTTTACACGAGCTCGTTTTATCCGTCAAAAAAGCTATATTGAGGAAATTGACGGTGAGCTCAAAATAACATGCGCCGGTATGCCGACCGACTGTTACGGTGAGGTGACTTGGGACAATTTCCATACCGGCGCTAAATATGGAGGTAAGAAGGTCCCCCGGCATGTGCCCGGCGGAATTATATTGGACGATACCTATTTTACTTTGAGAAAATAGTTGACAAATCGGATAAAATATGATACAATATAACCATGACGGTCCTTAACGTTTAATGATACGCAGGATAAGAGGGGGCATCACGGTTGAAAAATTACCGCCCCTGTCCCAACGCCCGTGATGGGGAGTGTATCAACGTTAAGAGGCCGTCATTTTATAGGAGGCAAAAATGTATTGGGATATACAGCGACCACTTTCATATGGGAAGCTTTTCAATTTTATCGTCGGCCCACGAGGGGGAGGCAAAACCTACGGCGCTAAAAAGTTTGGGCTTGACAATTTCCTTAAGAAAGATAGTCAATTCTTCTATGTGCGTCGATATGATACCGAGCTTGAGAAAATAAATCAGTTTTGGGACGACATAGCCGAAAGGTATCCCGACCATGAGTTGACTGTTAATTCCGGCAAATTCCTTTGTGACAAAGAGATTTGCGGCCATTATAACGCCTTGACAAAAGCGAGGGTTTTAAAGTCTACACCTTTTCCGAAAGTCACCGACATCATATTTGACGAGTTTATAATTGACAAGAAAGGCTACCAGCGGTATTTGACTGATGAAGTGGTATCATTCCTTGAGATGTATTCTACAATCGCACGTTTGCGTGATGTACGTGTATGGTTTTTGTCTAACGCTTTGACAATGACCAATCCGTACTTTCTCTATTGGGATATTAATTTGCCCTACGGAAAAGACATTGCGGTTAAGGACGATATATTAATACAGATGGTGGAAGACAACGAATATAAGGAAGCGGCGAGCAGTACCCGATTTGGCAAGCTCATTAGCGGTACAGCGTATGGCAACTATGCCATTGAAAATCAATTCTTCCGAGACGATAAGTCATTCCTTGGGAAGAAGCCGCCGTCAGCGTACTATCAATTTACGCTGGCGTACAAAGAGCGAAAGTTTGGAATATGGCTTGACCGCAACATGAGTTGCTACTATGTCTCCAACGACATCGAGCCAAATAGTCACTTCAATTATAGCGTGACGCTGGACGACCATAAACCTAATTTACTACTTCTCAAGACGTTAAAGCCCTACATGCTGGACGCATTTATCAAGGCTTATTCAATTGGAGCGGTTAGATTTGAGGACATCAACATTAAAAATCTGTGTCAAGAAATAATCAAGCTTACATTGTGAATAGGGATAAAAATGGAAAAATTTCACTTGACAAATTTTAATAGATGTGGTATTATGTAAATAAGATAAAGCAAGTCAAGCGCAATTGAAAGGAGGGCTAACAATGGACTGGAGCGGTATAACTCAGTTGATTACAAACGCCGGTTTTCCTATTGCCGCTTGTGTTGGATTGGCTATTTTTCTCTATAAGTACATACAGCAGTCAAACACCACGATAAAGGAGCTTACCGAGGCAATCAACAAATTGACTACCATGGTGACAATTATCAACGACAAACTCAAGTGAGGCTTACGTAATGACAATAAACGAACGGCTAATTGAAATAGCCAAAAAGGAGATTGGGACAGTTGAGAGCCCTCCCAACTCCAACTCAATCAAGTACAACGATTGGTACTACGGACGGCACGTCAGCGGTCAATCTTACAAGTGGTGCATGGCTTTTGTCCAGTGGGTTTTTGACGAGGGCGCTGTACCGCTCCCAATTAAGACCGCAACCTGTTTCACCCTTCTTGAGTGGTTTGAGAAGAACCACCCGGAACGGGTACTAAAGGACAAGACAAAAGCCCGTCCCGGAGCAATCGCAATATTTACATTCTCTCACACCGGTATCATTACGTCGACGTACCATAACGGCGGATACGATACGGTTGAGGGGAACACGTCTTCTACCATTCCGGGTGTGAGCTCAAGCGGCGGAGGGGTATTCCCGGACTTCCGAAAGACCGCAGTAATAAAAGGCATTATCCAGTTTGACGAATACGATTTAATGGAGGCGAAATATAAAGTGACCGAAGCTGAGATACGGGCCGCTGTGCTTAAGTGTATAAACGAGAACGGCAACGAGATTTTCACAGCCTTGCTTAACGCAATTTCCAAAAAGGCCCCGGATTGGGCCGAGGAGATTTGTCAGAAAGCTGTTGACAGCGGTTTGTTCGTAGATGCAGACGGCGACAAACTCATGGACAACCCTAATAATCCTCTACTCCGTCGTGAGTTAGCGATAGTTTTGGATAGAATGGGACTACTTAAGAAAGGAGCGAATTGACATGGCAAGAATAACTCAGGCAAGATACGAGGAAATAATGAACGCTTTAGCCGCAGGAGCAAATAACGACGACGCAACGTTGACTATGCTCAGCGAGCTACGGGCCGATTTCCTTGAGAGCCTGAACCCGTCGACCGGCTTTACCCGTGAGCAGGTCTACGGAAATGGAGAAACTACGTGGGAACAGATGTATCACGACATGGAAAACCGATACCGTGACCGGTTTTTAGGACGTGACGACGGAGGCAACAATGCGCCCCCGCCCCCTCCAACACCCACTAATCCCGTAGTGGACGTGCCGGAAACAGAGCCCACCGTAGACAGTCTATTTACAGATATTAAGTAAAGGAGAGTTAACATGCCTACTATTCCGAAACCGGTAGCGTTGGGACCCGTAAATCGGATAGCGATATTCAACGCAATTCGGCGTGACGCATCAGACGACTACCGTAGTAGAGTACCGCAGGCGACGCAGGACAGCATAGCCGCTACCGCCGCCGCCATTATGGAGTACAACTCCACCCAGAACGAGTTTATCAACGCTATGGTAAACCGTATCGGCAGAGTACTTATCACCAGCAAGAGCTACACCAATCCCCTACGGTCCTTTAAGAAGGGTATGCTCAGAAACGGCGAGACCGTGGAGGAGGTATTCGTCAACATCGCAAGGGCCCACGTTTTCAACGCCGCCCGTGCGGAGAAGACCGTCTTCAAAAGGGAGAAGCCCGATGTAAGCGCCGCCTATCATAGGCTCAATTACAAGAACTTCTACAAAGTCACCGTCGAGCGTCAGCAGTTGCAGACCGCCCTCCTTAGCGACGAGGGAATAGTCAACCTCATTGGCTACATCGTCGACAGCTTGTACAGCGGGAGCGAGGTGGACGAATTTGTTGTTATGAAACAGCTGATAACCGAAGCCGCCAACAATGGGCGCATGTACCCGATACACGTGGAGCGTCCCGTTGACGAGGCGACCGGGAAGGACTTTGTAAGGCTTGTGAGAAGTCACGTAAACAAACTCACCTTCCCGTCCTCCCGGTACAATTTTGCCGGAGTGACCACCCACACCGCCCGGACCGACCAAGTCCTTATCGTCGACACCGACGTTGATGCCCTTATGGACGTTGACGTTCTTGCCGCCGCCTTCAACATGGAGAAGGCTGAGTTTTTGGCGAGGCGTGTGGTTATCGACAACTTCAACGAGCTCACCGGAGCGGTTGCCGCCCTTGTCGATAAGGATTGGTTTATGGTGCTTGACAACCTTATCGAGTTTGACAGCATCAGAAACCCGGAGGGACTGTACTGGAACTACTTCTATCACGTGTGGAAGACGTTCTCCACGTCTCCGTTCTGCAATGCCATTCTCTTTACCACGGACGTGGTTGGCACAATCAACACCGTGACCGTGACCGGTCCGAAGACCGTCAAACCTAATGGAATATATCAGTACGCCGCCAATGTCGATGCAAGTGGTATTGTCAGTAAGGGTGTAGTGTGGAGCCTTGAGGGCGCCGCCAGCGATGCCACCCTTGTTGACGGACAGGGCAACCTTCAGGTTGGCTATGACGAAAGCGCATCTACTTTGACGCTCAAAGCCACCAGCGCCATATCCAGTAGCACGGTTGGCGAGCTTGAGCTTACCGTCGAAAAGTAACCTTCATGTAGTGAGCGCCGGGAAGGGAAATGTACCCTTCCCGGCAGGAGGCAACAAATGGCTGATTATGTACCCTCAACAACTGTAACTCTATACGCTAACGTACCGCTGGACCCGGACTATAACGATGTTCGCTGGATACCGGGAGGTACGATAAAGGGATTTGTGAGCCAATTTCAAATAGCGTCATTTTCGCCTTTATCTTATCAACGTGTGCAGAGCGCTATTCAATATGCCTCTTTCGGTTTGGCTAATCCATGCCGCCCGTTTTCCATTAGGATTGAGGGCAACGCCGACGACTACTATGATGTGAATTATCTCAGCTTTGTTAATGGTATCCGTGAGTTTTTCTGCTTTGTGACCGAGGTCAACTACATATCTCCCAACGTAACTGAAATTGTGTACCATGTAGATTGGTTACACACCTATATGGATACAATCGTAATAAATCCGAGCTTTGTGGTACGGGAACATTACTCAGCCGCTCAGGACCAGCCGTTTGCTAACTCCGAGGCCGAGCCGATAGGGGTGAGCGTCTTTCAGGCCGACACGTCACAGCGCTACGAGTTTAAGCTGTGGAGCTCGCCCACCATTTGCGTATCGTTTGCCCCCGACAGTCTCACCGCCAACATAATCATGGGCGGAACGAGCGCCCCGATATTGGGCGGTTTATTCGGCGGGCCGTACATGCGCATGTTTCCCTTGTCCAATGCAGGAGCGAGTGAGTGCCAGTCATTTATCAACAGCTTAGCAACCCTTACGTCAGTTGGCATTGACAACATCGTTACTAACGTTTGGGTTACTCCACGAGCCCCACAGAACACGCAGAACCCGACCGGCGAGCATTTGGGCGACGTGAATATCACTTCTACGTCACTGTCACCGAACGGGGAAAGCTACGAGGTAAGAAACAAGAAGATTTTGTCTTCTCCATTCTGTAGTGTTATTCTGATGTGCACGAACGGCAACAGCAGAGAGTATGTCCCGGAGGCGTTTGGCCGAGGAAACGCAACAGCAAGTTTTGAGATACGCATAAGCGACGGCATTATTACTGATTGCATAGCGTATCCTCTAAACTATAACGGTATCGCTCAGAATTTCTACCAAGGTGTGCCGTACTCCGAACAAGTCCCGGTCCCGTTCGCTCAAAACTCCGGGGTTATGGGAGCGCTGGCTCAGGCTATGAAAGCCGCTGGAAGCGTGGCTATATCGGCGGCAATGAAGATGCCAGTTGACAGTGGAGTATCAGCGCCGCAGGTAACACCGCCAACGTCCACAGCAATTGCAACTCAAACTCAATCCTTGGCGTTACCTACCGCACACCGCACACCGCCAATACAGGGAGTGGCTCAAACCTTACAGGCAGGACCAGCCGGGCAAGGTATCCCCACCGTCCGAGCAAACTATATCAACAACGGCCTTGGCGGAGCAACTCCAAACGGAGGGCACGTTACCGGGCTTGACGGCGAGGCGGGATACACCGTTATGAAAATCGTGCCGTCATTAGCCGATTGCGAAAAGCTTGACAGCTTTTTCGATTGTTTTGGATACGCCGTAAATCGTTTCAAAAATCCGACTACGGATACACGAGTTAATTTCAACTACCTTCAGTTGCGACAGCCTAATATCAAATCGTCAGCCCCTTCCGAAGGTCAGGTTGCCATAAAGGCCGCTTTTGAGCGAGGCGTAAGATTATGGCATAACGACAACATATCAGGTGGGCCAACAACAAATCCCGCTAAATAAGGAGGGATACAATGCCACTCAATACACCAAACACGTTAAAACGTGAGCGCCTTTCCACCGAGACTGTAAACGCCCTTACGTTTCAGGACTATTTCATGCGACTTGAGACGCTGGCAATATCTCAGTGGGAGTGGACCGGGCTACCGCCCAGCGTCGAAGAACATTTTATCGAGGAATGTCTATGTGAGATTGGATATTGCCTCTACTTCCGTGATGAAATAATGGGCGACTTGGCGTTGACCACCACAATCGGCCCGAAGCTCAACGTATATAATATTCCGGTATACCGCCGTGCGTATGCGGCGAATGGCTACAGCTTAGAAAGGGACAACACAAACAGCGTCCTAATCTATAACAATTATTTGCATAGCAATAGTTTTGATACGATACTTTTATTTGCGAGACGTTTGTATGAGATTGAGCGTACTATTGACGTAAACGTCAAGGCACAGAAAACTCCTATTCTGATTGCGACCGACGAAAGTCAGTTGTTAACGATGAAAAACGTTTACAAACAGTACAAAGATAATGAACCGGTTGTATTCGGTCAGAAAGCGCTTAGCCCTAATTCACTTCAGGTGTTTCAAACTTCTGCTCCGTTCGTCGCTGATAAACTTCAAATACTTAAGCGTCAGATTTGGAATGAATTTCTTACGTTCATTGGCGTTGAAAACTCCAACACTGAGAAACGCGAGCGCCTTGTCACCGATGAGATAACTTCAAACCTTGGGGGTGTGGAGGCCCAGCGCTGGACGTACTTGGCGGCACGGCAAGAAGCCGCCCGTAAAATAAACGCTATGTTTGGCACGAATATCTCAGTGAAGCCAAGACAGGATTGGACCGCTTTGTTGGCTGAGTATGGGCCCGACAACGAGGAAAAGGAGGATAAGCCGAATGAGTAAATACACCATTGAGCTCCGTGAGCTTGTTGGACGTGGATACGGACTGGCCCTTTCGGATTATCCTATTTTCGATGAACGCCACCGGGCAAGCCTTAATCAGAAAATAATAGACCACTATTATTTCAGAGAGATTGGATTTGAGACAGCGGATAGATTTAACTTTGCTTTGCGTAGGAAAATGGCTGAAATCATGCCTTACTACAATCAGCTTTACCAGAGTGAATGTATTAAGTTTAATCCGATTGTAACTGAGTATATGAAAAACTCAGGCTACACTGACTTGGATAAATACCTTTCAAGTGACCATGCCCACCACTCCCGTTCTGATGTTGACCTTATGCGGATACTCTCAAACAACATCGACACAAAAGGGACTAACGATAGAACGTTATCCAACGGCACGCACGAGACGGGTAATTTCAACACCGATAAGTCTGGTAACAAAACGATTGATTTTGACCACAATGAAACGCAGAATGATTTGAGGACTGATAACCTTACTGAAACAACAGCCGAGAAAACTCATTCGGACCAGCTTACCACAACCGATATGACTAAGGCATATGACAGTAAGAAGGATACGACAGGAACCCGGACGGATAATCTTCACCAGAATACGACCGAGGACATCACCACACACCAGACAGTGACCAACGACCTCCACACGAAACAGGCTACGGAAACGGACGGAAACGGCACGTCCAGTGCCACCGGTTGGGAGGACGAAATTTACTCCGACCTTCCGCAATCCAATTTCCATCTGAGCCGCACGGAGGACCCGGAGGGTGACGGTGGAGCGTGGCCGACTACTTACGCGATAGACGGATACGCCACGACCGACACTGTCAAAACCAATGGCAACAGCGGGCGGACCACGAGTCACGAAACGGGAAACAGTAACACGGATAATACTGGAACCGTAACAACTGAGGGCACTTCCAACACTACGGGCACAAAGGATAACACGGGAACCGTGGACAATGTTGGAAATGAGACTGTGAAGGACACGACAGCCGATACGGGAACGGTTGACGTTGATACCGACACGACATTGGACCGCACTGTTGATAATACCGGCACACAGACCAACGACAAAGTCAACCATGCCGTCGAGCTCACTAAGGAAGGTTTTACCGAGAATGAGAACGGCACGCATGAGGAGACAGCTAACTTTGACGAAGCTGAGGGGATTGTCACGACTGGCAATCAGAAAACCGATGAGCAAATCAGCGAGAAAACCGGGACCACATCGGGGACGCACAGTCAGGACATATCAAAAGAGGACAACACCACTAAGTACGAACATGTAACATCAGGACGCTCAAAATGGTCCCCCGCCTTGCTGTTGCAACAATTCCGAGCCACATTCCTTAATATCGACATGCAGATAATCGAGGAATTGGACACACTATTCATGGGAGTGTATTAATATGAATGATAACTTTCCCTGCAATCTCCCGCCCGATATGCCGGACTTCTGCCCTCCACCGGAGAAGCCGCATCACCATCACCACAGTATGCCGCCCGTGCCAAGCGTCGTTGAGGGACAGTCACTTTACGAAGCTGTAAATAACCTCTCCGACCGGGTGAATGTATGTATCAAAACATACAACGAGGTCATGGAGCATAACTATCAGACGCTCCATAACCTTGAAAGGGCCGCCGAGGCGAACGGAGCATACTATAATCCTTGCGAGGTGTACACCGAGCCGGGATACTACGCCGACGAAAGCGCCACGTACACCCTTATCCATAAAAAGACCGTCGACCGCCATAATCAGCCGATACGTATCAAGTTGAAACTGGCATATGGCAACACCACCAACAGCGCCGTTGAGCAGTCAATAATGAACGCCTCTAAGGTGCATTTTGCTGATAAAATCGTTATCGCTCAGCCGATACCCGACAATAAGGAAGGTTGGTACGGGCGTGTGATTTACAACGGTGCGCCCCTTCCCTCCAACGACAAACCCAACCTTTACACAGCGGGCTTTACCCGTGCGGGTGTGCTCCGTGTGTACTCCAACGCCGTCTCTACGGAGCAGATGCTACGAGACACTATCGAGGACGCTATGGGCGTAAGTGGCGTACTTGTCCAGAACGGGCAGGTGTGCGATGACAGCTACCTTGAGAACATTCCAATGTGGAACAGTCAGGTTGCCCGTGTGGCTATCGGTCAGAACACCAATACCCGTGAGGTCATTTTCCTTGTCTGCGGAAACGAGAACGACGTAAACAAAAAGGGAATGACTTCTAAGGCCGTCGCCAATGTCCTCCGCTCCTACGGTTGTGACATCGCTGTTGAATTGTCCGAGGGCGTAAAGTGTATGGCTATGGATAAGGGCCAACTGATGTTCACGCCCGAAGACAACAAGATACCCAACGGGTACGCCTTTTGGGTTATCTCCCGTGAGAATTGCTTTTATAACGATTACCAGCGGGAGCTTGCGGCGCTGATGCAGAATTTTGGCGAAAATCTGTGGCTTGAGTATCTCACACAAAAGGACCTTGACGCTACAAAAGCGAGGCTTGAGGCCGAGGTGGGGCGACTTGAGGGCCTTATAAGCGACGAGGAAAAAGCACGTCAGGACGCTGATAAGGCCCTTCAGGACAACATCGACAAAGAAGCCACTACCCGTCAGGAGGAAGACGAAAAGCTCCAAAAGAACATAGACGCAGAAGCGGCGACACGTCAGCAGGCAGACGAGACGCTCCAAACCAACATTGACAATGAGCAATCCAGAGCGGAGGCCGCTGAGGAGGCTCTTGGCGGACGTATCGACACAGAGGCACAGGAACGCCAAGATGCCGACAGCGAGCTTGAGGGCAAAATCCAGCAGGAGCAGAAACGAGCTGAGGAGGCTGAGGAGGCTATCCGACAGTCCGTTACCGCCCTAACCGATAGGGTTACACGGATTGAGACAAACGTCACTCAGTTGCAGACCAATGTAGCTAATATGCAGAATGATATTTCTGTTATGCAGAGCAATATCATTACTATGCAGAACACCATAACGGAACAGCAAATAACCCTTGGCAACTTCCAGAATGACCTGAATGACTTCAAACTCAAACTGGCCGAAATGGGCAGACAGCTTGACGCACTGGACCCGGAGAAGCTGGCCCGTCAGGTTGCCGACCTGTTCGCCTCCGACGTGGTCCCCTTGCCTATTCCCGCCGCTACCACCACTAAACTTGGTGGTATAATCGTCACCGAGGATTTTAGCGTGACACTGGACGGACAGCTAACCGTCAACGCTATCGACGAGGACGAAATTACCGCTAAATGGGAGGAATAAAACATGAGTAAATTCCTTGATAAGACCGGGCTGGATAAGCTCATTGACCTTGTGAAAGCTAAATTCACTGAGGTTAAAAGCACCACGGACAGCCTTGGCGGACGGCTCGATACCGTAGAGGGCCACGAGGGAGACTATCTGCCTAAAGCTGGCGGGACCATGTCCGGCAACATCACCATGGACGGCAATACGGTGACGGGCCTCAAAGATGCTGTTGACGATACCGATGCTGTGACTAAGAAACAGCTTGATGCTGTTGCGGCCACCGCTGGCGACGCCGACAGCAAGGTTGACGAGCTCACCAGTAAGTTAGATGAAAAACTGTCTCTTACCGGTGGGACTATGTCCGGCGAAATCAATATGGGCAACAACCAAATCAGTGGCCTTGCTAATGCTACCGGATTGACCGATGCAGTCAATAAAGCTCAGCTGGACGCTGTAAATGACGTCGCCAGTAAGGCCCTTACAGCCGCCGAGGCCGCAAGCGGCGAAGTCGAGGCTATCACTAATATTGGCGATACTGAGATACGAGCCATTTGGGCAAATACGCCCGCCGCAGAATAAGGAGGTTTAACATGGCAGTAGAATTTGTCAACAAAAGCGACATTACAACCTACACCGGATTGGTAAAAAAGGATTTGGAAGCCGCCACTCAAGCTGGCTCTACTGCGGGTGAAAGTGCTCAGGCCGCTCTATCAGCGGCCCAAGCCGCCCAGCAGAAAGCCGATGCAAACGAGGGGAATATATCCAGCTTGACCACGCAGTTGCAGACTTTGCAGGGCGAGGTTGACAGCGATGAGGCACGTATCGAGAGCCTTGAAAATGGTCAGGCACTCTATGTGAAAAAAGCTGGCGACACCATGAGCGGAGTACTCAACATGGGGGGCAATGCCGTAAATGGCGTCGCTAATCCCGTCGCCGTAGGAGACGCCACCAATAAGGCGTATGTGGACGGACAAGTGGCGAAACGGTTGCCTCTTACTGGCGGAACCGTGACAGGGAACATCACCATGGGACCCGGCGCATACGTGAATGGTATAGCGACGCCGCTCAACTTGACCGACGCTACGAATAAACAGTATGTCGATGCTCAGGACAAAGCGACGAGCGCCGCACTGAAGGCCCAGCTGAACAGTAAGCTACCGCTGGCGGGCGGTACTATGTCGGGACCTATCAACATGAATGGCAGGAAAATCACAAACGTGCCAACGCCAACGGCGGACGGTGACGCTGTGAATAAAGCGTATGTGGACGCTGGAAAAAGTTTTCCGAGTATTAGCTCAGCATCTTATCTTGGCTCAATTGTGATGACATCACAAGACCCCGTTTCGTTTTCAGTAGCCGGGTATCGTTATGTCTATATCTTAGGTGGTAATAATGGTGGATTTTCAGGTATAAATGTCCCGGTCGACGCATGTGCATTTCCAACGACTAACGGCAGTGCAGGCAATATAAACTTAGTTGGAGACGCAACCGTATCTAACAATAC
>CANQWS010000055.1 GCA_947627615.1 uncultured Muribaculaceae bacterium
TGTCTTTGCGGCAGAACGACGAGCCATCCACACCGTCCAGCAAATCGGCGTTCAAGCCGCTGCCCGAGCCGTCGTTGATGAGATTGTTTATGCGCGTGTTGACATACGTCTCCGTAGCGATACCCGACACATTAGTCCAGTGCGTCCCGTTATACTGAAGCATCTGCCCCTTGGCGAGGTTGGTGAGGCTTACATCCAACAAGTCTGACATTGCCGACGCACCGCCGCCACCGCCACTTGAACCGCCGCCCGACACACTACCCATGCCAAAAGCCGTAAGACCGCCAATCGAATAAAAATCAAACTTGGCTTTTATGGCTTTTATCTTTGTCGTGCCGTCCGCATTTGTCAACGCATTATAGGGCAATTCATTGCCGTTGGCATCCACGGGGACTATCAACTGATTCAAGCCATTTATAAACTGCATCACGGATGTCAATGTCGCGTCTGCCATGCCTCCGATACCCGCAATCGTGACACCCGCACCTAATGTAAGATTACCGTTGGCATCCCACGCGAGTTTGCCTCCCGCCATATAGCCGCTGCCGTCTGCCCTCCACATTATGTTGCCCCTTGCGAAGTAGCCCGTGCCGTCCATGCGGACAAGCGCGGACGCCGCATTTGCGGGGGTAGGCGCGATAAGTCCGTTATCTTTATTGAATCGGTCTACCATGTCACCGCCCCACCACGAGGCGATTGTGCGGTCGTTGTTATAGATGCCGTTCATACCCGCTTTGACTGATGCGTTGGGGAGTGACGCATCATCGCCCGTGCCACTCCATGAGCCGAGCTTTATCATTGACGATAATACAAGCCCACCCTTTATCTGAGTGTAGTTCTTCATCGCCGCTTTCAGATAATCGAATGTGTCTACTCGGTCATTCGTGGCGAGGTCTTCGGGCGCGGGCGTCCAGTCGGTTTCTATATTGCCTTTCTCTATCTTGAAGTTCCAGACCTTGAAGTAACCGCCACTCCCTTGCGATATGTAGTCAAAACGGAATCCCAATTCGCCGTCCGATGCCTCTGTCGCAGATGTGCCTCCTACGTTTTGCGTCTTGCTGATATGCCCTTTGCCGTTGGATGTACATACTCTTGATGACGGACGATAATCGTATGCGTCACCGCTTTGGAATTGGATATACCCCCCACTGCCGAATGTCAGCCCCGATGCCTCATAGTCGAATGATACCGTTACAACGTCGCCCGATTTTAATCCATAACAATGATACGCCAATGCTGTTTTATTCGTTCCATTGGTAAACACCGACGCGGGGGCTTTCCACTCGCCCGACGTTTTTCTTGCGAAGTTGCGCCCGCCAACCGATAAGTCGGAGGCGTCGGCGAACACGGGGACGCGCTCACGGTCAAGTAATGTCGTGCCTTGTTTCAGCTCGAATACCACGGCCTCGGTGTCGGTCAGTATCGCAACACTTGATGATGTACCGTTGGAACGGGTCAGTGTCCCCGTCGCTCCGTCGGGGAGGCGCAGATATGTAAGGGTGTGGTCGTTTGATAATGCCCTTTGGCTGTCACCCGTCGTCTTATACACCGAGCAAGTTATCGCCGATGTTGACAGCTCGCCCGTCATGGAACGCGTTATCTTGTCTACAGACGGAATTATATCATACATTACCGCCGCCGCGCCTTTGTATTCGCTCCACTCATACACTTGCCCTACATTGTCTGTCGGGTCTGCTGCGTTATAATCGGTGCAGACACCAATGTATTTTGCACCCGCAAATGATGTCACGCTGAATCCACCTACCGCCGTGGGGTGTGGCAGACTGCCCGTAATTGACGAGCCATAAGCAAAATGCACATAGGTTGTCTTTCCGCTCTCTCCTGGGGCGCCGGGCAATCCCGCCGTACCGTCCGCGCCGATATGCGCCGCTGAATAGCTTACTGTGCTATTATTATCGGAATAACGTACTGTTGTGCGCGTCCACAACCATTGGCCTTGCGTCAACGTGCCGATTGATGTAAGCGTAAACTCATTGTCGGCGGGCTGTGTCGAGGACGTCCCTTTGTAATATTTTACTTCGGTGGAAACTATTGTTACCGATGTGCCGTTAACGCCGTTAGTGCCATTTACGCCGATTCGCGACACGCTGTATGCTGTCGTGCTTTTGGCGTTTGAGTAAAGAACCTCGGTCTTAGTCCACAGATACTGTCCTGCGGGGACATTAGGCACTGTCGTAGACCATGTGCCTGTCGGTGCGGTTGTCGGGCTTGTTGACGCTTGATATGTTACGTTTGTCGATGTGATAGTAACCGATGTTCCCGCAGCACCGGGCTTCACCTTGTAAAGACTGATAACGGACGTCAATGTCACTCCCGAAACAACGGCTTGTACGGTTATATCCGCTGTGTCGGCCGTCATTCCCGACATACTCACAACGCCCGCCGACGTGATATTCGCGGTTGAAATTCCCGTCTTTTGAGCAATTGAGTATGTGACACCGCTTGTCAGTTTCGTTGAACCTTGATAGACTCTCGCGGTGGATGTAGGATATGCGCCCGTCACGTTTCCTGCGGAGTCGCACATTACCCCCGATACCTCGTTGTCTATATCAAGCATATATACGCTTTGCCCGTCCGCGCCTTTGTCGCCCGTCAGACGTGTCGCGGGGTCGTATGACGCGGGGCTTGTGGCGGGTGGTATCACCAAACCGCTTCGCATCCATACATATTCTCCCGCCAATGCGGTCATTGGCGTGTCTTGCCACCCACTCGTCGGGGCGGTTGTCGCCGAGTTGTTTTTAGCCCATTGGAATTTGCGCCAACGTCCGTCCTCACCCTCTATCTTGCTCCATGTGTAGTCACTAAAGACCTCGGAGTCTTTTTTAGTGAAGTCGGTATATTGGCCTATCCATGCGCCGGGGGTCTCGCCTATCGCCATCCCTCCTTGCGCGGGCGTGAATGTCGCGCCGTCGTCGGAATATTTGATATGCAGATATGAGGTCTGTCCGTCGATGCCGTTCTTACCCGGAATACCGTCCGTACCGTCCTTGCCTTGCAATCCTTGGAATCGCGCCCATGTGTATTTTGTCGGGTCGTTGCTGTCTGATTGAATGTAGTCAACGTAAGTGCCGATGTAGGTGCTTGGCGTCTCGGTCATGTCCGATGCCGACGTGGGATTGGCTATCGCCGAGTATTTGATATGAAAGTAAGACGTCTGCCCGTCAACGCCGTTCTTACCGGGGATGCCGTCTTTGCCGTCCGCTCCTTGTAAGCCTTGAAGTCCTTGTTGCCCTTGCTGTCCCCATACACCGATGATTCTCGGCGATGTGGTTTCGGTCAGTGGTGCTTTGTCGTAGGTCTTTACTTCGTAGTTCCATAGGTAGCGCTTTGTGTCGGAGAACCCCGATGCGGAGAAGTTTGTGACCCAGCCGCTCGTCGGGGCTGTCGTACCATCGTTTGTGGCCAAGTAGTAATCGGTTGACGATGTTATTGACCGTCCGTCCTCGCTATATGAGCCTATTACATGAGGTGCAGTTGCAAAGGGGCTTCCCGATGTGTATGTTATCTCCTCATAGTTCCACAGATAGCGGTTGGTCGCGGATGTGGCCGGTACGATCGTCGGGTTCTTTTGCCATGTCGTAGGCGGGGTGGAATTGGAGTTGTTGACGGCGTAATATTCGTCAATATTCTGTATGCCGTTGCCGTTGTCGCCGACAATCCTATAGGCGGGAGACCATGTGTTGCCGTTGTCCGACGATGTGCGCATATATTTGTCGGTCGCAAGGGGCGTCGGATGCCATTTCACCGCGTCCGCTGAATATTCCGCGATTACCGAGCCTCCCGCTTCACCCGTCACGCAAATGCCATTCGTGTATTCACTCGACCCGTCAGTGTAGGTTATTTTCAATCGAGTCCAATAGAAATGTCCCGCTTTCCACGGTTGGCGTGTGGTACTCCATGAGCCGCCTTGCAGTTGTGTGCGCGAAGTAGACAGATAGTATTCCTCGGTGGTCGATGTGATGCCTTGCCCGTCTTTGCCATATCGTCCGACAACGTGCGGTGTCGTGGTTGTGGGATTGCCTTTGGTGTATGTTATCTCCTCATAGTTCCACAAGTATGGCTTTTCCGCACTGACTGTCGCGTCTGAGGATGAAGCGTCGGTAGTCCACCCCGCCGTTGACGTAGTAACTCCCGTTGCGGATGCCGAGGCGAGATAGAAGTTTTCAACCTTTGATATGCCCGCGCCGTCAACGCCATTCGCTCCATGTACGCCGATTACCCGTTTCGCGGTCTGTTTCTTATAGCCGTCGGTATAAAGGGTTTCCTCGTAATTCCACAGATAGCGGTTGGTCGCGGATGTGGCGGGTACATTTGTACTAAAGTCCGTGTCGGCGGGAGCGTTTGTCGCGCTGTTGTTGACCGCGTAGTATTCCGTGGTTGAAACGATGCCACGCCCGTCCTTGCCCGATATGCAAACGGGGTCGGAGAATGATGCTGACCCGTCACCCTTGCGAACATACGTTGTCTGCCATATATATTTGCCTTGCTCCCATTGCGGTGCATTGGTGTCCCACCCGTTAAGACTTGTAATCTCGCCGTTAGAGCTTACGGTCGGGAGCGACGGAGCGACGGTTTGGGATTCGGTCTGAATGAATAGAATGTCAGTGTCTCGCACACTCATCATCGCCAATTGCATTGCCTTCACAGCCTCGCTATCGGCTATCTTGACCCAACCGTAATCATTCTCATCGTTGTAATACCATTTCCACGACTGACCGCTTGTCGAATTGGGGTCTTTGGGGTCATAGGGTGTTATGTCGGTATATATGTCTCGGTCATGTCTTTTGCGCTCCTCGTCTGTCTCCCATCCCGATGCGGGATAGTTGCTGATTGTCGGCGCTCCTTGGCCATTGAAGCTCTCTATAACACCGTCTATTTGGTCTTGAAGCTCTTTGAGAAGTTGCGACAAAAGTTTCTCTTTTACCGTCACATTACCCTCGGCGTCTTTGACCTCCTCGACTACGGTAGACTTTATGGATATTTTGGCGAGTATGTCAAGTGCTTTCTTTGTGCTGTCATATTTGATGTATGAGCTTTTATCTTTGTTGCCGATGTATGAATCACCGTAGACGTGGAAATATGCCTTGTTCGTGGTGTGGTCTACACCATAATCAACCATTTCCTTGCCTTTGAGCGTGAAGTCGGTAACACCGCTGTATAGTGTGATATTCGGCGAGAATCCGTCAACGGTCGACATTACGATTGCGCCTTGTCGGGTTTCGTCGTCACTGCCAAGCTGTGCTATTACGTCGCCGACCTTGGGGACACCGCTTCCCGCCGCGCAGTCACTCTTGGATAACTCGATGTATGACCCGCTGTTTGATACCGCTGTGACAGCTCGCCAATAGAAGTTATTCGTGGCGTTTTGCTGTGAGCCGTTGGTGATGTTGAATTGCTCGCAATAGACGTCATCCCCGACTCGGAATCGACAGTCCGCACCTTGGTCATCGTCTTGATGTTTGAAGTAGCAACGGTAGGCTGTAGGGGTTTCCTCGACAAATGAGACAGCGATACTTCCACCAGGGGTAATTGTCATCTTGCCCCCGACGGATTTGACGTGCGCGATTTCCAATGCCTCGAATATGGCTTTCATGCGCACTTTCAGCTTATCCACCTCCAAGTATGTAAGACCCGTTTCTTGCTCCTCGGAGAATATACCGCCACTGCCGCCGCTTACATATTCACCGACCTCAAATGCTTTGTCCGTAGCTATTTTATATGGTGTGCGGTCGTCGCGCTGTTTGTTGATGTATCTCGCCTCGGCTGCCGCCGCGCTCATGCCACCGCCGCCGACAACTGCGGGTGTGCCGCCTAATGTGGTCGCATTGGCGATTAATGATGCCGCCCGCTCCGCGACGTTTTCAACAAATGACTGGCCCGTCGCTATTGTGTTTGTCAATGCGATTCTAATGTCGGGCAACGGCTCTCCATTACGACATTCTATGCCTATCTCGCTTACATATTGCTCCCATATCCGACCGTTGTATTCAACTTTAATCAATGAGTTTTCATCCAACTGCGACAGAATGGTTTTGTTTTCGGCAAAGAATATTCGCGACGCTGAAATGTCAAATGTAAATTTTGACTCGTTGTTATCCGCCATGAAGCGAAGCATTTCCTCCTCGCCTCGTTTTTCAGCCGCTGTGATATATCCTTTGGGGAGATTGATGTTTATGATGTTGAACGTGTCACCCGCTTCGGGCAAGAAATTATTCGACCGATTCGGCATTACAACGCCAAAGGTACTTTCCTCTTTTAGGACTGCAATCCAAATTGCATTTTGGGTGGTGTCTTGCTGAAATGATTGCGGGTTGTTCTTGTCTATTTTATCGGATGTGTCACCCGCTACAATCGGGCCGTTAGGCCGTAATACTTGTACGGGGTTCTGCCATACTTGCACCCCGTCATTCTGTGTCTCTACGACTTGGATTTTAAACTTACATCCCGCGCACCGTCCCGACGTCATCTGTATGGTCATCGGGTCTGTCTGCGAGGCCGACTTGAACAAGTCAAATCCGTGTGCGCCGTCGAATCGGTGGAGCATTATGTAGAAATAACTATGCTCGTACTTTTTATCCGCGCTGTCACTTGATGTGTCCGCTACAAGGGAGTCATTGTCCGTGGCATCAAATGCAACGTCCGCAATCGCTCCGAACAGTTCGCCCGCTGAGTTGGTGACGCCCTCTATCGTGGGCTTTATGTTCTCATTGGTATATATATATTCATTGGGGTTTCCCTCGACAAATGGATTCGGGAATACATAGTAATCGCTGGTGTCGGGGTCTTTGTATGTGCCGTTTAGCGCATTATAGAATCTCTCGTCGCCTCCCGTCGCTCTGTATTTCGGGGGCATGAGGTTGGTTTGGAACGGCATACGTCCGTATGTATGCACCCCGATTTTATCACCGATTGCAATTGAGTTGGTGTTGACTGACAGTGACAATCCAAGCTCGCCGACGGTATCATAGGTTTTGTCCCCGTTGACCCAATAACGACGGCTTACGCTGATTCCATTGGTGAAGTTGGCATAAGCGAAACGAATCTTTATTGTATCATCAGCATATTGCTCTTGCCATTTGAATTTCAACCAAACTTTTACTTCCAATTTATGTTGCCCCGCCGACACATATCCGAAATCGAATGTGCCGTCTGAGGACGGGGTGTATTCAATGCCGTCGAATACGACCTTCTCCATTTGCACTTGGCCGTTATACTCCAATGTGTCAAACACGGCGTCATATACAGGGGATGTGTCTACTCGCCACATCTGCATATCCAACGACTTGAATATACGACGTCCCGCAGTCGGCATATAGATATTGTCCGATACATTCAGCACGTCACCCACCGACGCAGACCACCAATCGTTTATCATTGGGATTTTGAAGTTCTCGGCTTTATCCTCCGCAAGCGTGATGTAATCGCCGTCGGTCAACCGAGCAATCAATTGGCTTTCGTTCTCAATGGTTATATCCGCTGCCGTCAATGTGGTGTTTGTCGTCGGGCATACAACGGAAACATGGCCGTATTCCGTGTCATTTGGGTAGTGGTAAGGGATGTTCTCGCTTGACCCTTTGAATGTGATACGGTTGATTATCTTGGCGTTGGCGTTGTTCTTTCTGACCGATAGCAAGGCATTGTCATGCCCATATTTGAATATGTGATTTACGGGACGCAATGCCTCGTTAAATACAATCCTTTTGCCTCTGAACGAAAATTGTATCTCATACTTGTTATAGCCCTCGATTAAGGTGTCCCATAACCATTGGTCGGTAAAGGACAACTCTTTGATTGCGTTCAAGTCGCCATTTCCATATTCGCTGACAACGACGCAATAGCCGTCGCCCACGGGGGTGTCAAGGTCGGTAAGGGTTGTTTTACGGTTCAAGATGCTGTCGCCGATGCCCGCGTAGCGGAAAGCGCAGTTAAGGCGGTCGGCATATTCACGGATGTCACCGTAGAATTTAAAGTCGGTGGAATTGGAGCTGGGACGGTCGGCGGTGGAACTCCACGACGGCACAACATCATAGAAATAGACTTTGCCTAATTGCTCACGCTCCGATTTAAATTCAATCGAATGTTTATATCGCGCGTCATCGTTGTTCTTCTCCGACGACGGGGTATCTCGGACATAATAACGCTCGCCCCGAAGCTCCACATATTCCTTGCCCGTCCATTCATTGTCAAGGCAAGTAGGCCACATCAAGGTCGCCGTCAATGTCGGCATACCCATGCGTGTTGATTTAAACGAATATTCAGTTATCTCAATGCCATGAAAGGTCGGATTGTTATTTCCTAATCCATTATCAACTTTAAACTTCAATATTTCCCTTACCATATCTATTATTCGTTAACAACGGTTGTTTCTTTCTCTTGATATTTTTTTGTCAACTGTAAAGTCTTTTCTTGTTTTTCAAGCTCAGTGGCTATTTCATCTTCAAGCTCTTTGCGCACACGGGCTATCTCGTCGGGACAGCTCTCAGTGTTCTTCTCAATGAGCGTCTGCTTGGAAATCGCCCCCGCCCCCGAAAGAGTGGTCAGCATTTGGTTGTACGCCTCGTTGGACTGCGGCCTCCACACGACAAAGCGTGTGCGGATGTTCAATGCTTCAAAGTCGGTCACGGCGTTCTCAAATTCTTTGTCACCGCTGTTGACAAGCTCACGGGCAAGGCCCTCCTTGAACAATCGCATCATCTTGTTGGCGAAATTCTGCCAATCGTTCACATCCTGCAAAGCGGTTTCAATGTCAAGTTCCTGCGTCAACTGCACCGCTATGCCCGACGTGTCGCCCGACAATTTAATGTCCTTTGGCAGAATAAATGTGGTGCCCGCGCCCTTTTGTATGGAGTATTCCATTTGGTCGAGCGTTTCAATCATGTTCTGAGGTGACGGTGGGGCAAGTATCTTGGCATCGGCTTCGGGCGACATTGACGTGTCGTTAAGCACGACGTTGCCCGCCACTTTCTGTCCCGTCTGGTTGAATTTGCCTTTGACATACAGCACGCCCCAACCGTAACGGTTCTGTATCACCATGAAAGTGTTGTATGTGCGCTCGTACACTTCTATCAAATCCTGCACGTTGTCCCACGCCACGGGGCCTCGCTTCACAACAAGCGGACACTCGGAGAATCCATGCGGCACCGGCTTATGCCGTACCCAACCGTCCGATATTACTTGACCTTTGACATCGGCAAGTACATCGCCCGATGATGTAAGGCGGTACATGAATGTGTCGTCGTAGCAGTCTATATACTCAACATCATCCACGGCATAGTACACACACTCTAATATATGGTCGCCGTTTGCATCCTTGTGGGTCACAATCGCATAGCCGTCTGAATAGCGTAATATCCTCGCCTTTATGCGCCCCTCGTAGTCATGGTAGAATAACATACCCACGGTGCTTTCGGACTTCTGCGTAAGGACAGCCTGTGTTTTCAACCCGTCCATGTTGCGCTCGTCCCACACTTGTTTTATCTTTATAAAATGCTTGCTCTGCAATTCCGTGGGTTCCGCGTTCAACAACACATGGCTCATCTGATTGTTGCACAAGTGTAGCGTTTGCTTCTTGGCTATGTTCTGTTGCATGGCTATCGGCATACGCTTGGACTCTATCTGAATCCACCCGCCCTCGGAGTTCTTTACCGTTATCGACGGTATGTTCTCATCGTGAAGCACGGCATGGCTCCACGGGTCGTATTCTTTGAGCAACACGGGTATCGGCACTATCTGCCGCCTTATCCTCGGCAACGCCGCCCTTATGGTGGTTCCGATGGATTCCACCTCGGACATTGCACAAGCCGACAAAGACGACTGAACATCAGATATTTTTCGGTAGTACGGTTTTGTCGCCAACAATTTATCCGTGTCGGACAACAACAACGCTATCTGTTGTTTGGCTTCTTCGTTCATATCTCGTTATTCTTTTTCAATCAAGTTATAGTGTTCCATAGCCCACTCCTTTGTCATCTCATAACATTCACGACGGGTATGCGGACATATATTTGTAAATTTAGGCTGTACTATGATATATTGCTCGGCGGTCTTTTCCGACGCTCCGAACTTGTCGTTGAGCTTCACACGCAAATCCGCTTCGGTCTTCTGCAACAAAGCAAGCGTCTTTAAGTCTGCACCGCACTCTCTGTCGGACATCGCATCCTTTTTCAATTCCACAATTTCACGCAACTGTTGTTCGATACCCTCTCGGTTCTCCTCGAATGTCATCGAGCCGTCATCGGACGTTTCCGTTTTCTTGCCCTTGCTCTTGGCTATCAGCTTCGCTATCTCGGCGGCTTCGTCCTTCTCCTCTTTTTTCAACTGCTCGCTTTGGAAATAACGCACCAAGTATTTTATGCGGTCTAAATCCTTGAACGTTTCATAATTCCCATCGTCACCGAAGATAAGCATATAAGCCATGTTGTCGTCGCCCAATTTGGCGCACAATATCGCATAGCCCACATCCCTTATGCGGACTTCATAGCCCCTCTTGCGGGCATCCTCGACAATCTTATCTATATATTTAACAGCCATAATCTAACACCATGTAGAATCATCGTATATATTCACACTCTGACGGCAATATTCTTCTTCCTCTTCCTCGGTCATCATGCCATACTGAATCTCCTCGCCGTATTCGCACTGCAAGCACGGGAAATATCTCATGGACATGGCATCGGTCAAGTCCATTGACCCGTCATGCCCCAAGTTGGAGTTCATCTCCTTTTTAGTCCACAATCTCTTTTTACCGCCCGCCATTTCGTTGAAGCGCACGACCGAACACTCGTCCACAAACTCGGTAAGCACCGTTATCGGGGTCTTTATGTTCTGATGTGTGTACTGTGAGTTGGCGACTTCCTCCGATATTGATATGCGCCCCTCGTTGATTGCGTTTACCAACCTCATGTAGCACTCGTCTTTGAGAAGTTGGAAGTTCAATCGGTACAATCCCCTCGGCTTGTACGACGAAACGTAAGGCACAGCGTCGGGTATGTAGTCAGCCATATAGGTCGCCCTCTGTCCGTCATAAATGACGTGGGAGTCGCCAATATTGTGCTTCCTCTGCATACGCTTGATTGCCTCGACGTTACCCTTTGGAGTGGACTTGGGTAATATGGTCTTGTCTATGACGTGGAATCCGTTCCAAGCCAATATGACCGTGTTGTCTTTTCCAACGTCAGCCAAGTCAGCCGTAATCCACTTGTCACCGTTCATGCACGGGTCGTTGTCGGTAATGGCGCGGGCTTTGGACTGCTGAATCGGGGCTTCATTTTCTATTTCGGGGTCGTAGTCCCAATTACCCATCAGCAAAGCGTCACCCTCGTCACCACTGACATTACCTACATAATCGGGATTATTTTTCAGAAGTTCTTTATTCTCGGCAAGATTGCCTTTTATGAACGTGAACGACTTTATGAGGTTGGCGTATGTTGAAGTTCCTTTTAGGCTTGCGAGTTTGCGGTCAATCGCTTTTTTGCATTTGGCGTACACTTCCTCCTTTGTGTCGCCCCAAACCAAGTCGTCAACGGTTGAACCGTTCAGATAGAAATACCTCACAATCCCGCTACGCTCATCTATGGCTTGTCCGTCGGGGCCTATATACCACGCAAGCCATTTTCTGACCCAATGCCTTTTTGAAGGGTTCGTTGTCGCTCTCACTTTACCCGTCCATTTGGCTTTGCCACGGGCGCGGGACATTAGGTAGTTGAATGTGTAGAACTCAAAACCCGTCAACTCCTCGAAGAATATGGCATCCGCTTGCACGCCTTTGAACGTTTCACGGACTTTGTTTGGATTCTCGTCGGCTATTTGGCGACATTCCAACCATGCGCCGCTCTGTTTGAATGTGATGCGCGGATTCTCCGATTTTGTTATCGAAACCGCATCGCCATAAAGATTCTCGAACTCGTCAACGACACCGCCCGCAGACTTCAATTCTCCAAGTGTCCTACGGAAGTAAATAGCTCTGTATAAGGAATCTAACCCCGGCTCGGCACTCGCCAAAATAGCCCCGGCCGTCTTGCCCCCGCCGAGGCTGCCGCCGAAGAAACACACGTCAACAGAGGAGCTTACAAAAAGCTCCTGACCGCCGTTTTGCGCCCTGATTATTCTTGGTGTTCCTTTGTCAGCCATATAACGCAAAATTACCCCGAATAGCCCCTATCTTATATATTAATGTGGCAAAATATTTGATACTGTAATAACTTTTGAATCCAAAGAATAAATCGTTTCTGAAAAACCATGTTTATTTTTGTGCCAAACTCTTAATTATTAGCAAAATGAAGTTTACACAAACCGAAGCCTTTAAAAAGATTAAAGGCATCCTGACAAGAGGCGGGAAAGACCTGCAAATGTCGGAAAGAAGCATCATGGAGCAGATTGACAGCCTTTCTGCGTTGATTGCAAACGACGATATGGAGTTGGATGATTTCGTTTCCAAGGTCGAGAACACTTTCAAGACCATGAACGGGAACGCAAAGAAAGACTATTCCGATTTCGTCAACAGATGGAAAGAGGAACACCCCGAACCCGAACCGCCTAAAGGAACCCCCAAGCCGAATGACCCCCCAAAGGGAAATTCCGAGCTTGAAGCCCTCAAAGCGGAAATCGAAGCCCTCAAAGAAAAGAACGCACAAGCCGAGAAACAATCAAAGTTAAGTGCAAAAAAATCAGAGCTTGTAAGCGCACTCAACCAAAAGGGCATCAAGGATAAGGAGTGGATTGAATCTTTCCTTTCGGAAGTGAACATCACTGAGGATATGGATGTGGAATCGAAAGCCGAAAACTACGCCAAGTTCTACAACAAATCCCAAGCTAATGTGCCGCCGACGCCAACGCCATTCGCTCCGGCGGGTGGAGGGAACGGGGATATTCCCGAATCCGTAAAGGCGGCAAGGGAGTTGGCTAAGAAAAATCGTGAACAACTAAACAAACAATAAACATGGTAGAATATACAAGCAATGGAGTGTTCAGGGGCCGTGCCCTTATCTCCGCAAGCTCATCCACCGGTGGTGTTCGTGATGTCTTTTACAAATATAAAGGCATTAAGAACGACCTCGTGGAATTTCCCTTCGGCGGCAAGGTGATGAATCCTTTCCCCGGAGTCGCCAAGATGTATGCTGGCGACCTCGCCGAGTATCGTGTGAATGAACGTGCTGAAAAGCCTGAGATTTATCTTCTCAAAACCTACGAGGTGTATTCTTCGGAAGGCACAACCGTAAATATCATACGAAGTGGATTTCATCATATCCCCTTTGTTGGTGATGTTCTCACAGTGGCCCCCGAAACCATCGGCGGTACAGGCGCCGCGATGACCGTCGTAGCAGTCACCAAGACCAAAGTAGACACTCAGGATGTATGGGCGTTGACACTTTCCGCAGAACCCACAACCGCCCCCGCCAAAGGCGACATCCTCGTGGAGTGCGACGAGGATGGTAAAATGCTCGTAAAGAACATTAACGCTGTCCTTCCTTGTGACTTCGACTTTTGCTTCTCCCCCGCCGCCGACCCCGCAGACATGGAAGATTACGAGAACGCACGTTATCTTCTCACCCCGTCAATGGGCGGCGTGATGTACAAGCACAAGATGTCACCTATGCCCGCTTGCGTGGAGAAATTCAACAAGGTTAATATTAACGGCGTATTCGGTTTCCACGCCATAACAATGGGTTCTGAATATTAAAACTGACAATTACTATGGCAAAATATGATTTTAACAACTCCGTTATAAACAAGATGTGGGATTCCATTGAGGGCAGACGTTTTACATCTATCCTCATAAATGACCCCGAACTTGTTTTCCCCGACCCCCAATTTGAATATTGGAGAACCGCATTCCCCGTAAGTGGGGAAATACTTCCCACAACCGTAAAGGGTGACGCAAGTTTCACTGTTGAAGCCCGCTACCCGACACACAGCACCCTTATGGATATGCGTGCGCCGCTTGGCGACACCCGTACCGCACAAGAGGGGCAGATTGAACGCTACTCTGGCTCTATCGCTCAGTTCAGTGGTATCGGCTTCATTGAGAACGCCCGTGAGCGTGACGACCGCCGCAAGCGCTTTGAAAAATACGGCGACGAAGCCGCCATTATCCAAGGTTTTGCCGAGAACGTACTGAAACCCCGCATTGACGCTGTGAACCAAACCCTCACCAACATGGCTATCCAAGCCGAAACCACCGGTAAGGTTAAATGGGATTACGGCGTAGGCGCGGTCAGCACAATCTATGACTCACGCATTCCCGAAAAGAATAAGGTCAAAGGCGGTGTGAAGGCATGGACAGACCCCGACTGCAAGCTCCTCGATCAAATGGTTGAGATTGAGAAGCGTTTCAAGGAGGAAGTTTGGGGCGCGGACTTCGCAATGCAGTGGAAGGTGGATTATGACACATTCCATAATGTGATTTTGAAGAATGCCCAAGTCATTGACACTATCAAGACTTATTGGCTTGCCGCTCAGGGACAGCTTATCTCCGCAGAGCAGAAAGCAGCCGTTGCTTCTTCTATTGTCACCGAGCAAGCGTTCAACACTTACGTTGTGCCTAACTTCGAGGGGCTTTCACCCGTCAAGGTGGTTTCCTCTAAGCAATGGGACAACGGCAAGATTGTGAATCCTTGGCCCGACGGAATCGCCGTGCTTCAACCCGCCGGATATTCGGGCGAGACGCTCCGCACCGACTTGCTTGACGAGTACATCCTAACCGAGTACGGAAATAATATCAACTCTTATGTTTTCGCATCCGCAATGAACGGGCTTCTGACTGTTCAGAACTCCGTGATTGTCAACGGAAACCTTAAGGAGTGGCATCAGGATTATTTCATGCAAGCAGTCCCCGTCCTCAAAGACTGGGTTTGGCGTGTTCTTGTTTCGTACAAGGAAGCTGACGCATAAGCAACACTTCTTCTTCATAAAAAGGTGGGCGGCTCAATCGGGTCGCCCGTTTTTTGCGTTACAGTATCAAACTTTCAGGTCAAAACATTTTGATATTGCGATAATTGAACGTTACATTTGCAGTAACATATAATTGCAATTGATATGAAAGAAAAAACAAGTTTAGACCTATTCGATTTTTCGGAATACCCAAAAGAGTTCAAGAAATATCTGAAAAATTACGGGTTTCACTTCAACAAAACGGCTTGCGACTACGCCGTGAAAGGGTTGAAGAAAGAGAACCCCGCCACAAAGAAGCTCGAACCGATAGAGCCTTGGAACAAAGACCAAGTAGACGATTTGCTCAAACGCTTCAACATCACGCTTGAAGATAACGAGATGTACGACTATGTTTGGGTGTGCAATATGTGCCGTAGCGACTATTGGAAGTCAAGCATCGCCGACGAACAGCACCTTGCGCTGATTGTCAAGGACATGGTTGATGACAAAGACCAACGGGACGGATTCATATTCAACAGATGGGTTAACGACAGATTGTTCAACGGATGCCCGATTGATTGGGACGAATTGGTGTAGCTATGAAAAGAGGAAAACTTATGGACTATTGGCTGCGCATAGTGGCGGTCTTGGTCATAATCGTGGGGCTGATTCTCACAATAGAGGGTTTTCTTATTGCCCCCCAAGGGGAGATACACCACTCCGTGCTTATATACTTCGGCGAGTGCCTTATATTCGTGGGGTGTGTGCCGATAGTGGAGATATACACAATGGACAAAGAAAAATAGGAATAAAGAACAAATGGAATCTCTCTCTGAATGGTTTTTAAAAACCGCACTGCCGGAGTTCTGGGTGTACATCAGCCCGATGCTACCGTGGGTATTAATATCCATGGTGGCTCCTTTGGTGCGCTACCGATTCGACAGGCAATTGTGGGCTTACGACAAAAAGTATCACGACAGTCACCCAAAGCCCAAATTCAGCAAGTATTTCAGCACGATATTGAACTGCATATCAATCGTGGCTCTTGCGGGAGTGTGCAAAATGACATTTGCCCCTATGTTGGGTGTGTCGATAGTGTCGAGCGTCCTTATGGTTGTAATCGCCACCGTTCAGCTTGTCAAGTGCATAAACTCCTACCTCAAAATAGAGAATGTGGGATTTCGCATTGACTTGTTCAAGGTGTTCAAGAAAAGCTCATTTGGGGATGTGGTGGAAAAAGAGGAGAACAAACAATGATACGCCAAGACGTTCACCTACACAAATACGGTTGGGATATAACGTTGTTCTACAACGCCAAGCCCGATGATGCGCACATTATACTGCAATGCCTTTGGGATAGCGGAATATCAACACGCAAATACCATGAGGCGAGAATGATGTTACGAAGCGGAACTCCTAACGAGGGACTGACGTACACATCTCCACGTTATCATTGTTCCGTGGTGGTTATAGGTCATGTGTCAAGTGTTTGGGAGTGGATAGACACCGTGGAGCATGAGGGACGGCATTTGGTGCAAGGTATCTGCAACGCATACGGCATAGACCCCGACAGCGAGCAAGCCGCCTACATGGAGGGACATTTGTTCAAAAAGATAGTCAAGGAGTTTGCCTATGGAATGGGCGGGATGTTCCTTGACGCTTGGCGGCCTCTGAGCCGAAGGTGACTATCAGCCGCTTATACGCAAAAAGAAAGGGAGTGTCCTCACGGATGCTCCCTTTTCGTATAATAAACCAATCGTGCAAAAATAATGCCTAGTCTATATCGGGTATGGGTGCGTTGACAAGTTCGTCAAGCGCCTTTTCGTTTTGCTCAAACTCCGTATTCGCTTTAATATCTTCTTGTGTTTCTTTTGGATTGATTTTATCACTCCACCTCTTGTGCGCCTCAAGCATAATTTTTAACGATGCGTTTGCAGTGTCCCAAAAAGTCACTTCATCTAAAGTCGCTGTTACAGGCCACTGCATCGCGCGATTAAGAGCTTGCACAGTCAGTTGTTCGTCATCTGAAAGTGACTCTTTAGATAACATTTTCTCATAGCCCACAAACGAATAAAAAAACTCATTCAGCCCAAACGGGATATAAGTATAAAAGGTGTTTCCATACTTGTACAGATACCCTTTCGGGGTCTTTACAAGCGTAGTAACATCGTCTATCTGATATGTCTGTTCGACATCCGCGCACGGAACGATTAATTCCACGGGTTCTATATCCGCTTGCTTCTGCAAACCGACAAACTCGTCAATCAACGCTTTCGCGAAGTGCGAGTCCTTGGAGTTGGCGACAATCTTAGCCTTTACTTCCTTTAGCTTTTCTTGGAGTTGCTGTTCCATATTTCTTACGTTTTATGTTTTTCTCTTTGAGTTTCGGGTCAGCCATTTCTATGAGATTCCGTGCGTTCTCGTTGATATCCGACATTATCTTAGCCTGACGCATCGCCACTTCCTCGATATAGCCGTTTATTTTGGCTCTGTCGGCTTTAATCTGTTCGGGGGTCTTATTGTCCGTCGAAAGCAAAGGAAGCGTCACATCCTCTTTAAAACCTTTTTTATAGAGATACTTCACAATCTGCTCGTCACTTGTGAACCTCGGCACGGGATTGCGGTC
>CANQWS010000056.1 GCA_947627615.1 uncultured Muribaculaceae bacterium
GAAGGGACACGACTCAGTGCCGAGTTCGTGGCTTTTTTAAAAGACGAAGGTGGAGACGACAGCCCTGTCGATTAAGCACATAGCGCGGATGTACTGCGTAAACGGCAAGTATTTTACTGACTTATACCGCAATAAGCTGAGCGGCTACGCCCAGTGGTGCGAGAGCGAACTCGGTTGCGGATTCTACTTCAACGCCGCCAACATCGGCCCGTACATGAGCCTTGACGAAACCTGTCTGAGTAACGGCGAGGTATGGACTTTCCTCACCAACAAGGACGGTCATGGCGACTCCGGAACGCTGGCGGCGGCCATTCCCGGCACCAGGAGCGATGAGATAATATCGATTCTCATCGGCGCGATGGGAAAATCAGTCAGACGCCGGGTAAAAGAAGTGACGTGTGATCTGTCGCCCTCGATGATGCTCATTGCCGCCGAGGTTTTCTACAATGCACACGTTGTCAACGACCGTTTCCACGTGCAGCAGATCTACAACGAGGCTGTCGATGAAATCCGTGTCGACATCCGCCGTCAGCTCATTGCAGAGGACAATGCCCGTGACAAGTCCGAGCCTCCGGTGACATACTCAAACGGAGAGACCATGCGTCAGATACTTGCCCGCAGCAAGCACACACTGATTATGTCGCAGAACAAATGGACTGACATACAGCGTCATCGCGCAAACATCCTGTTCAAACACTATCCGATACTGAAAGCCGCGTATCAACTCGCCATGGAACTGCGCCGGACCTTCAACGCGAAGATATCACCCGCCAAAGCAATGGGGCGGATGAACAGGTGGTATGAAAAAGTAATGGTATTGGGCAACAACAACTTCCGATCTGTTATCAAGACATTCAAGAACCACGCCCCGACAATACTAAACTACTTCCGGCGACGTGCCACAAATGCCTCTGCGGAGGCTTTCAACTCCAAGGTCAAGATTTTCCGGGCACAAATGCGCCGAGTACGAGACCGCGATTTCTTCATCTTCCGACTCGTAAAGCTATACGCCTGAAATTTTAACATTCCATTTGCTCCGATTTAACAAATGCACCGGATTTTCGGCTTGACCCCGTTTTACTATGCGCCTGAATCGTGTCTATTTTTGGCGATAGGGTAAAAAGCTAAACGCCTGAGTATCAGCGATGCTCAGGCGTTTAATAAAATGCTTGGCGGAGATAGAGGGATATGAAACTATTGTAAATTTAATAATCATGCAAGTAGTAGCAACTGATATAATTATTTAATAGTTAGTATAGTATGCAGATTTGGTGCAAAATAAAATATCTTTGAATTTCCTTGATTAAACCGATTTTTGTATGTAATTTTGTATGTGAAAATCAAAGTATCATCGGTTCATACAAAATTTCTCTCTCATGGATAAGTACAAGCATCGCGTCAGCTTCCGATTGGAGAAGCGCAAGGATAAAAACGGCAATCTTCCCGAAGAGTTGCCCATCAACGCCGACATAACATTTGGCGGTAAACGTATATGGTATTATTCCGGATACCGTATCGCCCTCGCAAAGTGGGATGAGAAAGTCCAAAGGGTGAAGCGAAATAATTTCAATTCCGACGATGTTTCGGCGGCGGATATCAACCAGCGGCTTGTGAAGATTGCATCTGCTGTTGATGATGCTTTCGCTCAGCTTGAACTCCGAGAGGAAGAAGTTACACCCACAACTGTCCGGGACGAGCTTAAACGCATACTCAATGAAGAGAAATCCACAAGGCTGACGGTTGCCCAAGTCTTTCAACTTCTGATTAATGAAAGGGAAAATGAACTAAAGACATCTCCGGCTACCGCTCTGTGGACGAAAGGGACGCTGACTAAACACAAAACCATGCTTCGGCATCTAAGCGAGTTTAAAGCGACTCTGTATTTTGAGGATGTCAACGATGATTTGCTTGCGCGGTTTGAATTGTTCCTGATTAATAAGGGGTTATCGAACAATTATTGCTATAAGTCCATGAAGGATATCAAAACATTCTTTAATTGGGCGACCAAGAGGGGCTTTAATAAGAATATGGCTTATCAGTCGTATTCACAGAGATTCCGCGATGAGACTAAATCGGACAGCACGATTAACCTCTATGCGTTGAGTGAAGAAGAACTTGCGGCAATTCAGACCTTTCCAACCTCCCGTAAAGCCATTGACAGAGTGCGGGATATCTTTGTATTTGCATGTTATACCGGTCTCCGTTTTTCGGATGTTATTGCGCTGAGATGGTCGAATATCAACGGCGATATACTTGACGTTGTAGCCAAAAAGACTAATCATCGCCAAAGATTTGCTTTAGCAAACGAAGCGTTGCGAATACTTGCCAAATATCCAAAGGCTCCTGATGAAGATGATCCGCGTATCTTCCCGACCATATCCAATCAGAAATACAATGCTCATTTGAAAGAGGTTGGCAAACTTGCCGGCATGACAGGAGACTGGATTACAGAGAAGCAGAGTGGTCGTACTAAGACACGGGAAGTGCGTCCGAAGTATGAACTGTTGACATCGCATGTGGCACGACGCACATTCGTGACGATGTGCCTGCGCAAAGGCATGTCGCCGGAGGATATTCGCGCTGTAACAGGTCATACGACTGCCGACATGATGATGAAATATGTCAAGTTCGATGATGAAAGCAAACGTGAGAAAATGAGCATTCTGAACGAGAACGCCCAATCAGGAGTAGAGACTGTCTTCGACCACGCCATCACTGATGATGAGCGTATTCGGCTCGGCCTACCTACCCGTGACGCATACTTTGAAATCTTCGAAGGAGATACCGCTTCGGCCAACGCTCACCTCGCCGTCCTCGCCCACATCCGCGGCAACCTCGTTGCCCGTGCAGAGTACATAAAACGCCTTCCAACCCACAAACTCAATGAGGTGTTGGAGATAATCATGAGACTTTAACTCAAAAAAGCCACCTATGTTTACTTATAAATAAAACATTTTTCGTAACTTTGCAGTTATTAAGATAAGAAGACAATACAGATATGAGTGAGGCATAACTTATACAGCTAAACAAAGACCATAACTGCACCCTTTACACAATTCAGTTCATCACTGAGGACAAGGGGGAGTATCTTCGTTTCTATAACCGGTTCAAGGACGACGCTACTTATAATGAAGATTTGGCCCGTATAGCCAAGTTTGTTGAAAGCATCGCTGATCTTGGTGCGTTGGAGCGTTTCTTCCGACCGGAAGGGAAGATGAGAGATCGAGTATGTGCGCTTCCTGTTGTAAAATCAAAGCTGCGCCTGTATTGTCTGCGACTCTCAGACAGCATTCTTATTCTCGGCAACGGTGGAGTCAAAAAAACGCGTACATATGATGAAGATGATGAGTTGCGCGGGTTTGTTGTCACCTTACAAAACTTTGACAAGCTTATCAAAGAAGGTGTGAAGGACGGAACCATCAGCATTACAGAGAATGAAATTGAAACCGACAAAACATTTGATATATGAAGACAGCCTTTGATGAGTACAATCGTATAGTGTCATCTATACCGGAACATATCCATAAAGAGGTGGACATGGAGATGGCTGTATCCAATAGAATCTATGATTTGATGGTGCAAAAAGGATTGTCAAAGGCCGAGTTTGCCCGCTCGATTGGCAAGCGTCCGTGCGAAATCACCAAATGGCTGAGTGGACAGCATAATTTCACTCTTTCCACTCTCGCGATGCTCTCTTCATTCTTCGGTCAGCCGATAATAACAGTCAGCTGAAATTTTCATTTATGCTATGATGGCACAAGCAACACGATTAAATTATGAGATTTTAATATCGTTTTTGGCATGAAGCATATTATTTTATTCATATTATGTGCTTGGACGTATTCATCAGTTATGGCACAAACTCATTATGATTATATGGGAGATGATGCAGTAGCTGGAGGCACAGATCGAGCCCTTAATGGTATTCTTATTATAATTGGACTGATTATATTAGCCATTGTTGTAATATTTATTTTGGCTGGTATCTTTAAAGTATACTATTGGTTTAATCCAAAAGCAGATCCAGTCTACCAGCAAGCTATAGCACAAAAAGAAAGGGAAAGAAAGCATGAAGAATATTTGCAAAAACAAAGAAAAAATGCCACTCCTGTAGCTATAGACCTCGGATTATCTGTTAAATGGGCATCTTTTAATTTAGGAGCCTATAAACCTTCTGATATTGGAGATTATTTTTATTGGGCAGAAAATGAGCCGTCTATAGTAAATAAGCCAAAGCATTGTAAGGTTAAGACTATAGGAGATATTGCAGGTGATAAAAAATATGATGCTGCCACAAATCTGTGGAGCGAGAATTGGCGATTACCTACAGATAAAGAGTGTCGTGAACTTCTAGACAAATGTAAATGGGAAAACAAGATCCTTGATGGATTTGAAGGACGTTTGGTAACTGGTCCTAATGGCAATAGCATATTTTTTCCATTTAATCAAATGAACTATACAACAGGGAAATATGTAGCCGGGCATTATTGGACTTCAAGTCCATATCCAGGTAGTGAAAGTGCTAATGATTTAAGGTTCGGTGAGAATTGCAAACAACCTGCTGAAATATGGTGCGCAACTGCAAATCGTTGTATGTTCTCCATTAGACCAGTTTTTACTACCATTTCAAAAGCAATAGCCGAAATACAAAAGCAAACTATAGCTGAGAATGCATACTCACAAATTTTAGCAACGCGTGATAACTTATTTAATGCTTTCATTGATTATAAATATTATCAAGAGCAGTGTAAGATACGTGATGATGAGAAGATTCAAAAATATTTAGCTTATGATGTAATTTTAGATAAAGAGAAGACGATTACAGATGAGTTTGGCGTAATTTATAGTTTGGATGGAAAACGTTTATTAGATGGAAAGCATTGTACGTGTAAGGAGTACAAAATAAAAGAAGGTACGGAATTCATATGTAATGATGCTTTTCGTACAGACATCATGGTACGTATTTTCAATAGAAAGGAAAGTGATATAGAAAAAATCACACTCCCATCTACACTTGTATATTTCCATATTTCATCAATTCCGGAAGGTTGTTCGTTGGAATCATTAAGTCCAAATTATAGTATAATAGACGAACTTCTTATTGATATTAGAAAGCGCAGTATAGTTAAGTGTCTGAATCGATATGTTCAAAAAGTAGAGATATTTGAGCCTATTGTAGAAATCGAAGAATCGGCATTCATCAATTGTAGTGTATTGCAGGAAGTCATTTTACCTGATACGATAAGAATAATTGGCGATAGTGCTTTCTATAATTGCGAAATGCTTAATAAGATTAATCTACCAGATTATGTTGAAATTATATCCAATTGTGCTTTCGACCATTGCAAATCGTTACATATTAGCCATTTACCAAGGAGTCTTTCATTGATTGGCAATAGTGCATTCGGCGAATGTATAATAGGTTGTGTAACCATTCCCAATAACATTAAAGAAATTGGTCGGATACCATTCTCAAGTAATACAAAAGAAATAACTTCAAAATCCTCAAGATTCATTATATTAGATTCTCTATTGATTGATTCTTATAATAATGAATTGATTCAGCTTCTTGATTCCTCATGTGAGCATATTTCCATTCCTGATAATATAGTTAAGATAAGGGATTATGCTTTCTGGCATTCCGGTATTATAGAAATCACAATTCCATCTACAGTTAAGGATCTAGGTTGCGGATTGTTTTGCGGCTGTAAGAACTTAAAAGAAGTAACGTTTGATTGTGAGATAGAACAACTTCCAAATTCCACTTTTTCTTATTGCTCGTCTCTAATATCTTGTACCTTGCCTAATGGTATTAAATCAATAGGAGCAAGTGCTTTTTCTTTTTGTACCTCTCTAATATCATACAACCTTCCTACTGGTATTAAATCAATAGGGGCATGCGCATTTGAGGGTTGCAAGAACCTTCTTGAAATTAATTTAAATAAACAACTCTGTATAATAGAGTTTAAAGTCTTTGAAAGATGTACTAATCTGCAGGCATTGCACATTCCTGAAAATGTAGAGATCATTGGTAATAAGGGGTATTGTTTTGGTGATTGCAAAAATTTACAAACATTAATTTATGATGCACAAGATGCTCATACAACTGGAATACCTAATGGTATTAGATCCTTAACTATAGGGAGTACCGTAAAAAAGCTACATAAAAACTTTCTGACAAAGAATGTATATTTGGAATCTGTTATAATTCCGGGAAGTGTAGTATACATTGAAAGAGATTGTATCACAGATTGTTGGCGGCTGAAAGAAATTACAATACATTCAGAAGAAATTGAACTTGAAGAGGGGTGGATAAGAAACTGCGCAAATCTTGAAACAATAAGAGTACATGCGAATATGTATGGGAAAATTCAATCTTTGATCCCCATGGATGAAAATCACAAATATAGAAATCCAAAGTATAGAGCGGTTAAAATTAAAAAAATCTATAATCATCGGTTTTTGTTTTTTAAGTGGTAACAATTTTTATGAATAAGCCAAATACAGAAATAAAGCGTTGGGGAGTAATTGTGATCCAATCATTATGCTCAGATGATATCAAAACTGGAAAGAATCTTTATGATGATATCCTTCGTTACAAAGAGTATAGTAATTCTGGAGCATTTTCGTCATTTTATAATGTACAATGTGTCGGAGAGTTTTATTCTATAATTAGAAAAATTGAGCAATCTTTGGAAGAGGGTGACATTATCACATTGCAAATAGAAACCCATGGCTGTGATGATGGTATTGTTTTAAGCAATGGAGATATTATAAAATGGAAGGATTTCTATGATGCAATCAGGCCTCTTAATATTAAGACTGGACACTTGCTATTTCTGATTATGGCGATGTGTAAAAGTGTTGCAATGATTTCATCTATTAATCCGGAAGAGCGAGCGCCATATCGGGCTGTTATTTGTACCACTCGAAGCGTCAATGCTGATGAAATACAAAGAGGGTTTGAGGCATTTTATGAGAAATATTTTAGTCTGATGGATATTGTAGAATCATTAAAAGCTCTACAAGATGAGGTTAAAGATGATAATGGATTTTCTCCATTTCAAGTATTATCAGCTGAAAGTGTATTTGATGATACTTTTAATCCAAATAGGGACATAACAGGATTGGTTGATGATCAACTCATAAGATTGAATTCGACCATAACAGAAACTACAAGATCAATAATGACAGATTGCATTCAAAAAATACTATCTGAAATACATGATAAGTGTGTGGATTACTATAATTTCAGGGATATTTATTAATGCAAGTGTATCCTATCTGTTTACGTATAACAACAAATTCGTCCATTTTCAATCTTCCATTCTAATCATATGCACCCTCTACGACATTGTCAACCGCGGAGAATGTGGGGCGATATTTTATCACACCAAGATCCGTCTATAAGGAGAAACGGCACTACTCCATCTTCCAAGTCTTATCTGCGACCTTTGGATTTCGATTTGTGAAACCAATCCTTGTCTTGATTGTTCCACGGCATATCGGAAGATGAACCGCCTGCGCCGGTGCCGACATGTGGTGTCGGCATTCCTCCAGCGGCCGTCTGGAGTGCAACAGCGAGAAGGCTATGCTGTGATTCATCGATCTGTTCCCACGGCTCAAACAGTTCGTTGATCAATTCATGAAGAGTGATCGCGCCGCTGTCGTATTTGTCGAGAAGATTCTGGGGAAGATTATAAGAGGTGTTCTTAAACTTGTTTCCATGAAACAGTGTCGTGATTGACAAACTGGGATACATACGGTTGGGAATCCAGCCGCTGACAAGCTCCGCTCCAGATGACAGACGGTATCGTTCGGGATATGCTAGGCGGTGCAGCTCTTTCGCCCGGTTGTGTTCAGCATTATAACGGCTCCCCCATTCGGCAACTCGTTTGGTCGCCGCATCGATTTCCTTTTGGTAGGAGTTGTACTCACGAAGCGAATCGGCTTTCAGATCATCATACCGCTTTTGAATCTCGGTGAGCTGCTTTTGTAATGCGGCAATCTGTCTGTCTCTGTCGGCAACTTCCTTCTCCAGTTTCGGCAGTTCCCCGGTTCCGAGCCACGACAGGATGCGGTTCTTACCGTCCTTCGCTCCTTTCTCGACTTTTTCCTTTTCGACCGCAAGTTTCTCAATCTCGGCGGTGAGTCTTTCAATGTCTGACTGAAGTTCGAGTGCTTGCTGACGGTTGTATTGCTGTTGCGTCTGATGTCTCGCACCACTCGCCACAACACCGCGTTTCAATCCGAATACCGCCATTGCCTCTGCGTATGTATCCTGATATTGCCGGAGCTTGCCACGTGTCATCAGTTCATTGGCGCATAGCCTCGGTGCCGGGGTCTTTTCCTTGTACTTCTGCTCGCCCTCGCGCTTACGGCGTGTGCGTGGCGCCGTTACAATGGGAACAACCGTTGCATGGAGATGGGGAGTTTTTTCATCCATGTGGAGCACACATGACACAAGGTTATCCCTGCCGAAGGTATCATGCAGCCACTTGATATTTGCCCTGCACCAGTCATCAAGGCGACTGCCGTTTGCAAGAGCCATCATCTGCTCATGGGTTCCGGTCAGAAGCACTCGGACGGCGCGGGTCTGGTTCTTGCCGACCTTCCGCTTAAGTCCGGCGGTGTCAATACGGCGTTGAATAGCCTGCGTGCGGTTCTGAACCCCGTCGGGGAAGGTGATAAGCTCACGGTTGAGGTGTGTTCTGCTCTCGTCAGCATTGTCGGGGATGTGTGGTTTGCCGTCGGCGGTCTTGCGCTCGATGTGGCAGGACATGCCCGAATCGTTGCCTGCGCCACGCTCCAGGTGGCACACTGCATATTGTGTAGTCATATAATCTTGAATTAAATTGTTTATGATAAAATTCCGCATCAATCGCAAAAGAGAGCCGGGAGGTGGCTCGATATCTGATGGCTTTTTCGGAAGATATCGGAGACATAGGCTGAAAATGCCATAATAAGCTACGGAATTTTATTACTAAAATCCTCCCTACATTCAGCAAGCTGACCGACTACGTCAGCAGCTCCTACAATGGGGCTATTCCGGCTTGCCGCATCCAAAAGGAAGTCGGCGATGTCAAGTTTAGTGGCTTAACGGTTAGGCATTGTCGTATCGGATTTTGGTTGGGTGAGGTGTCGTGTATATATAGGCCCGCTTCATCCAACTAACTTTTTCAATAGTAAAAATCCTGAAGGTAGCGGTACGGATTGCCCTTCTTCTTGCCCTTGTCCACCTGCTCGATCATCCGTTTGTTCTTAAGAAAAGTTATCAGAATCTTGAGCTTGTAGTCGCTGAGTTCTATATCCTCATCGGCGTATGCGTCACGAAGCGCATCCATCAGTTCTCCATGCCTAAGCAGTGTTTCCGGACTGGGGAAGGCCGAATCGAGAGCACTGCGGTGCGTATCCTCGGTTATGTCGTGATATGGGTCCCATGCCTCGTTGCCTTTGGCTTCGGGTGTCGGCACATAGTCCTTGATGAGTTCCGGCAAAGCCTCGTCGTTAATCCTGAAGGCAAATGAAGGGAAAGAAATATCACGGATATAGACCGCTTCGACAGTGCTGATGGCATCGTCGTTCTTGTCTTTCTCGACACGTAGCACAGTCTCGGATTTGTTGTTGATTTCTGTTCCGATGTGCCCTCTCGCGTTTTCATCACCCTTGTTCTGGTGGATGACCGTGTGGAGATGAAGATTGAATTCCTCAGTCCAATTCATGAGATAGTTGACTATAAGAGTAGCCTCGCGCGGACTGTTGATGTCAAACATCAGGTCGCGGATGCCGTCGATAATTACCAGCCCGACAGCCGGGGTATTCCGAATCTTATGGTCAATCATGCCGATGCGGTCTTCGACAGAATACTTGCGCAGGGCGAAATACTTTATCCTCTCGTTGATTTCCTGATTACTCTTGCGGGTCAATGTGGCAATGCGCTTGAAAACACGGAACGCATGATAGGTGCTCTGTTCAGTGTCGAAGTATAGTATGCCGTTCTGATCAGACGGCATGTTGCCTCGATAATTCAGGATTGTAGAATTTGTCATCGCCGCTGCCGTCATCGCCGAAACGTTGAAAGTCTTCTTGCCCTTGGGCTTGCCAATCGAAGCACTGAAATTGCCGAAGGTGCAAGCAGGAGAATCACCGATATAAATGGCAACCGGCGGCGGTGGCACCTCCTTGTCGATGTCGAGTTGCGCTTCATTGCACATCCTCTCATAACGCATTTTCGCCGGGTCTGCCGCCTGGTGGCTGCCTCCGTTCTCTGCCTCGGCGTTGAAACTGATAAGCTGGTCATTCATCGTGTCCATCTGCGAGCCTCCTTCTTCTGCCCTACGAGAGAAAGGGCGAGTTCGACATCCACCACTATCTTACGCCCGATCTGACGGATTGCGGCATTGATTCTGCCGCTCTTCTTGATGCGAGAGGCTGTGGGGCGGCTGCATCCGAAAATCTCAGCGATGCCGTCAATTCCATAGACATATTTCTTCTCAGAGATTGACGAAGGCGGTGTAACGTGATTCTTCGCCTCATTATTTTGAGAGGCGGTTTTGGAGAGGAACATGAATTCCTCGCCGGTCATTTGCCACAAGGGTTTCTGTAAAAGGTCTGAAATATTCATTGAGATGAGAAGTGTTGTGGCTTCCGGTACCTGAAGCCGGGTGATTATTTTGTCGACGCTGCAAAAGTAGCGTGCAACTTCCTCATTCAAAGAATACTTACTCTCTATACACAAATCTTTTAAGAGAGATTGTTAAAATCAGACAATCGGCACCTAAAAACGGCACTCACACATGCGGGTTGATATCATTTAGGCTGACAGCTTGCCATCTCAAACAAGGAGGGCAATGTAAAAGGGGTTACCGTTTTGGACACCCCTGCGGTCAAGAAACTTTATTATCTTCTATGAAAACTCGTAATATTTTCTTCCCTCCTTTTGATTTTCCATGATACCGACGCATCTGTATGGGTCTTGGATTGTCCGGCAATTTGTATGTGTTTTTGTATGTATATAAAATCAAAGCCGCCGTAAGTTGTTGACTTACAGCGGCTTTAATTTAAGTATTGGCGGAGAGAGAGGGATTCGAACCCCCGGAGGTGTGACCCTCAACGGTTTTCAAGACCGCCGCAATCGACCACTCTGCCATCTCTCCTTTAAAATGATGTCGCTTGGGTTTTGCGAGTGCAAAGTTATGGGTTTAATTTTAATTTTGCAAGCGTTCTGTAGATTTTTTGATGCGAATTGATTAATTTTGCAGTGTATGAGCAATCCAAATAAAGCATCAGGCAAGTTCCGGTTCAAGCAGTTTACTATGAATAACAATGCCGGCGGGTTAAAAATTGGCACCGACGGGGTTCTTCTCGGGGCATGGGCGCGTCCGGTAACTGACTCCGTGGTCTGGGACGTTGGGTGCGGAGGCGGTCTTATTGCGCTTATGGTTGCCCAGCGCATGCCGGATGCTTCGGTCAAGGCAATAGAGATTGACCGGGAAGCAAGCGCCGAGGCCCGCGTCAATGCTGCAAATTCGCCCTGGAACGACAGGGTGGAGGTGGTGGAGGGCGACATACATTCCGTCGGTCCCAGGCTTCCGAGACCGGAGCTGATTGTTAGCAATCCGCCATACTACAATTCGTCAGGAGCCATTCCCGCAGCGGGTCAGTCACGTGATATGGCCCGAAGGGATACGACCCTCAGCTTCAAGTCACTGATTGAACTCTCGACCAACGTGCTCCTGCCGTCGGGAAATCTGTGCATGATCTCTCCCTACGACCGGAAGGCCGAGATAGAGTGGCTGTGTGCCATAAACCGACTGTTTGTCAGGGAGCAGACAGCCGTCAGTTCACGCGATGGGAAGGCTCCCATCAGAATACTCTGGCATATCAGCAGGACCGACGGTCCATGTCTGTGCCGGGAATTGTCGATTCGCGACAGAGCGGAAAATTTTACCGACGGTTATATCAATCTGACAAAAGATTATTATCTGGATTTTTAAATAAATGGAAGGAACAATCAAATTCAATCTGAGTCCGGCCCGACGGGCCATATTGCTTATCTGTGTCACGGTGTTCTGTTACATTGTGGCGAGTATCATCGCAGGATTCATGTTCATGAAAGGAATAACGGCATCGAAGGTGTGCATAGTCACGGTACTTCAGGATGTGCTTGTATTTATACTACCGGCCGTGGTTACGGCAGTGCTGATAACACGCCGTCCGGCTGATTTTCTGACAATCGACAGGCGTCCGGGAGTGATGAATACGGTCCTTACGCTCGCTGCGCTGGTGTCGGCCATTCCGCTGATCAACGTCGTGATACAATGGAACGAGACGGTTTCATTTCCCGAGTGGGCATCGGGGATGGAGCAGTGGATGCGTCAAATGGAGGAATCAGCCTCAAAGACCATATCCACTCTTGTCAACGGAGATTCGGTGATGAGTCTGGTGATGCTGATACTTGTCGTGGGCTTTTTTGCCGGCTTTTCCGAGGAACTGTTTTTCCGCGGCACTGTGCAGCGGATGATGATTACGGCGCGTGTCAATCCCCATCTGGCAATCTGGATTACGGCGTTTCTGTTCAGTGCGGTCCACTTTCAGTTCTTCGGATTCGTTCCGAGAATGCTTCTCGGAGCCATGTTCGGTTATATGGCCTGGTGGAGCGGTTCGGTATGGCTGTCGGCAATAGCCCACATTACCAACAACTGCATGGCGGCCGTTGCGATGTGGATGAAATCGGGCGGAAACGAATCGGGCTTTACCGACATCGAGCATATCGGAGAGGGGAGCATAGGCATGGTCTGCATCAGCGTTGTGTTGACGGCCATGTTCATGCTGATGCTCTACCGCAATAACGCAAGTCCGTCCGGACTGTTCCAGAAACCGGAATAGGGCAGAAATCCGTCGGAGACTCAGATGGGTGGGCCTGAGACGGGTCAGAGGGGTTTGACCTCGTTGATGTCGACGAGATGGTTTATGATTGCAAAAATAGTGAGGCCGGCAGGGGAATGGATGCCCAGTTTCGAGCAGATGTTGCGGCGATGGGTGGCAACGCTGTAGACCGATATGCAGAGTTCATCGGCTATCTCTTTGTTAGCCTTGCCCTGTGCGATGTTGCGGATTATTTTAATGGTAAACGAGGCTTTGTCAGGAAAAGGATTCGACAAAGCCTCGTTTTTAGGGTAACGGGTTCCGGGGTAATGGCCCCTTATATTATTCCTCGATGGATTCGAGTGCATCAAGCATTGCAAGAGCGAAAGAGTAGGCTCCTATTGAAATGGCTTTGCTTGCACCGATTTTGGAGATTGCCACACCGGTGGCTTTCATCGGGTCGTAAATGACAGTCTTGTCTGAGCCGTAGACCTTGATAGGACGTGCTGCTCCGTGGGCGAACTGGGCGAATTCGTCCTCGTCATCGAGAAGGAATGCCTTTTCGGGCATGCGGGGAATTTCCTCTCCGGAGATGGAGTGGAGCACACCGCGCAATTGTTTCATCAGCGAGGGCATGAAGAATTTGCTTGCTCCGGTGAGACCTCCGCCGATAACGACGAGCGAGTCGGTAAGGGTGACAGCCGTAGCGATGGCATCACCGGCAACTTCTCCGAATTCCTCGAATGCCTTTATAGCGGCTTCCTGATTGCCGGGACGTTTGCCTTCAGCGATTTCACAGATGTCTTTGGGCTGATATTCGTGGTTGATGTCACCTGACAATTCAGCATAGACACGTTTGATGGCTCGAATTGCCACGCCTTCCTCTACAAACACCTCGGGGTGATTCTTGTGGCGGAGGCAGAATGTCTCCACTGCGGAGTTGTTGCCTCGGTTGAGATGGTTATCAATGACCATACCCATTCCGAATCCGGTGCCGAAGGTGTAACCGAGAAGGTTGGTGTATCTGCGGGTGCTTCCGAGTTCGGTCAGTTTGGCATTGATTTCAGGAAGAACACCGCCGATTGCCTCGCCGAATGCAAACAGGTCACCGTCATTGTTGATGTAGACGGGTATGCCGAATTTTTCCTCAAGGAACGGGCCGAGGGCAACGCCGTTGCGGAACGAAGGGAAGTTGGGCAGATAACCGCCAATGATACCGTGGAGGTAATCGGCCGGACCGGGGAATGCGAAGCTTATTGCAACGGGGGGCTGGTCAAGCTTTGAGATGATCTGTTCAAATCCTTTGACCATAGTTGAAAGGCACAGATCGAGGTCCTGGGCATTAGAGGGCATTGTAATAGGGTCAACAATAAAATCGTTGGACTGCATGGCGCCGAAAACGAAATTTGTCCCTCCAGCGTCCAGAGTGATTACAATGCGTTTGTCGAATTTATACATGTTTCTTTTAGATTTATAGGTGAAATTTCCTATGAAATTGAGTATAAGGTAAGTTGATATCGCAAAGATACAAAAAATTCAATGTACGGCAAAACTAAAAGAGCGTGATTGATCATTCGGCGGCAATGCCAATGGCGGAATTCACGGCATATTCTTCTTCCGGAGTGAATGGCGCGGCCGATACAGCTTCGAGTGTGTCATCCAGCTGGGCTATGCTGCTGCATCCGGCAATGACCGATGTGACTCCGGGACGGGAGAGGACCCAGGCGGTTGCCATGCGGGCAAGAGTCTCGCCTCTGAGCGATGCTATGTGGTTCAGCCGTTTGATTTTGTCGAGAATCTCAGGTGTTATCTGGGACGCTTTCAGATGGCTTCCGCGGTCGGCCCTTGAGCCGGCAGGAATTCCGTTGAGATAACGGTTGGAGAGCAGTCCTTCGGCAAGAGTGGAGAATGCGATGAATCCGATGCCGTTGCCTTGAACGAGTTCAGTTATTCCTTCGGACTCTACGTTGCGGTCAAAAATGTTAAGCTTTCCCTGATAAAGGAGCAGCGGAACATCACGGGAGGCCATATATTCAATGGCAAACTCCATTTTCTCCCGGGGCCAACGCGATATTGCGGCATATAAAGCTTTACCGGAGCGCACTATGTCGATCAATGCCTGAAGCGTTTCCTCCATAGGAGTCTCCGGGTCATAGCGGTGACTGTAGAACACATCGACATAGTCGAGATTCATGCGTTTTAGGCTCTGTTCGAGCGAAGCGAACAGGTGCTTGCGGGAACCCCAGTTTCCGTACGGTCCGGGCCACATATCATAGCCGGCTTTGGTGGATATGAAAAGCTCGTCGCGATAATTACGGAAAGATTCCTTGAATACTTTGCCGAAGGTCTGTTCGGCGGTTCCGCAAGCGGGACCGTAGTTATTGGCGAGGTCATAGGAGACTATTCCACGGTCAAAAGCATGGTGAAGTATGGCTTTGCTGCGGGAGTACGGCGTGGTGTCGCCGAAATTCTGCCATAGTCCCAAAGATATTTCCGGCAAAAGAATGCCGCTTTTTCCGCATCGGCGGTATTTCATTCCGTTTTCATAACGGTTTTCGGCCGGAGAGTATATCGGTTCTGTCATAGGGGGGATTGTGATAGGGTTTATTTTACTCTGTCAGGATTTTTCTGGATAAATTCTTTCCATGATTTCGGCCCGGATGCCGGTATCGGACGGGAGGATTCATAGAAATGACATAAGGCCGCCGCAAGTGCGTCGGTGGCGTCAAGCTCCGGCGGCATCACTTCGTTGCTTATATTCAGAATGCGCCGGAGCATTTCTCTGATCTGTTCCTTGGAAGAGGCTCCGTTTCCGGTGATTGCCATTTTTATTTTTCGCGGCTCGTACTCCGTGATGGGAACATCTCTTGAAAGTGCAGCGGCCATGGCAACACCCTGCGCTCTGCCGAGTTTCAGCATTGACTGGACGTTTTTTCCGAAGAACGGGGCTTCGATGGCCATCTCGTTCGGAAGATACTGTTCGACAAGAGAGAGCACCCTCTCATAGATTCTTCTCAGCTTTAGGTAATGGCCATTGATTTTGTTGAGATGAATCACCCCCAGAGCGATTGTTTCGGGTTTCTTGCCCTTCACTCCGAGAATTCCGTAACCCATGAAGTTGGTTCCGGGGTCTATTCCGATTATGATTCTGTCAAATTCTTTCAGGCTTTCGGTCATCGGTTCGCGTTCAGAGTATTTCCATCAGAGTTGTGAAATGCAACAGCCGTTCGGCCGATAATCCGTAAGGGGAGGCCCCGGCAATGGCTGTCAGGCGGGGTATTTCGGTATCACGCCAACGCATGGCCGAATCTTCGTCGGCATTGACAAACTGAACGGCGAAAGCCATAGTGTTGTCGTCGCCCTGGTTTATTTTCAGATATTTTATGTCGGCTGCATCAGGTGTCTCGCCGATAGCCGGAATCAGAATTTCAGTCACCCATGAGTGAAACTTTTCGCGGTCGGCGGGAGAGATGCAGAATGTGGTGTTTAGCAGTGTCATTGTTTAAGCTTCCGGGATTTTCTTTTCAGATATCGGGGTATGAATGATATATGGTTAAGGACTGCCGGTATGGTCCCGTAGTAATAGCGCATTATCTTGAAGCGCTCTTTGAGCGATGCTTTGTGGTTGGCGGTGGTCATACCTTCGTCCAGATAGTCAATGATAATTTCCGGAATCAGTACATTGCGGCGCGAATGTTGCAGACACCGGATGCACCAGTCATAATCGGCGGAATACCTGAACCGCGTGTCATAGAGCGGAGCGAGACGCCTCAACGCTATGAATGCCTGATGACATACAAGCATGCCTTTTGAGAAACTTCTGACAGTGAGATTCTCGGGCGCCGTAAGATGTCGGTCGGCAATACGCTCCCTTTCATTATTCACAAGCTGAGTCTGTCCGTAGACTATGCCGGGATAATCCTCACAGATAATGGTCGATGCAATGTGGGCGAGGGTTTCGGAAGTGTGGAAGGTGTCGCCGGCATTGAGGAAAATCAGATACTTTCCTTTTGCCAGACTCAGACCTTTGTTCATGGCGTCGTAGATACCATGGTCCTTTTCGGATAAAAGTCTGCGCCGAGGCGAGCGGGCATCGTTTACAATCTGAATAGTACGGTCGGTCGAAGCTCCGTCAATAATGAGATGCTCATAATCGTTCCATGTCTGTGCGTCAACAGAGTCCAGAGTCGGCACTACGGTTGATTCTGCATTGAAGGTTACGGTTATGATTGAAAAGAGAGGATCCGGGGCAATGGCCGATTGTTCCATGATCTATAAAAATCAGTGTGATAAAAAATATATGTACAAAAATAGCAAATAGGCGCTGAAAATGCAAAAAAAATAGAGACTTCTCTTTTCAGAAAAGTCTCTTTCACAATGAGTAGCGAATCCGGGACTCGAACCCGGGTCTCCACCTTGAGAGAGTGGCGTGCTAGACCTCTACACTAAATCGCCTTAGCATTTGCAAGAGTTCGTTGCTCAATTGCACTGCAAAGTTATACCATTTTATTTTAATGACAAAATGTTCTACGGGTTTTTATAACTTTTTAAGAGTTTCACTATGCCGGGTAACTATTCAGCGAATCGTATGAACGAGATTATGGAGAAATAATCTCCTGAATATCATGAAATTATCAGCGATTTT
>CANQWS010000057.1 GCA_947627615.1 uncultured Muribaculaceae bacterium
GGGCGCTGAGGGATTCGAACCCCCGACCCTCTGCTTGTAAGGCAGACGCTCTGAACCAGCTGAGCTAAGCGCCCGATAAATTCGCCTTTTGTTGAGTCTCGCATGACTCAGGCGGCTTTGGCAGAAAATTGCTGTCGGTTTCGGTTTTCTGTTGGTGGGCGCTGAGGGATTCGAACCCCCGACCCTCTGCTTGTAAGGCAGACGCTCTGAACCAGCTGAGCTAAGCGCCCGATTGATAGCGGTTCTCTGCTAAAGCGATGCAAAGGTAGGACTTTTTTTTGGATTGACAAATTTTTGGGCCGTTTTTTTCGGTTTTAAATCAAAAATCGTAGCCGGATGCGGCAAATTTGGACTCTACGGCACATTTTTATTGCCGTTACAGAACTTTTTTTATTAAAAAAACCTTTTGATATGTTATAGGATTTTATTTAGTTTGCAATTTCAAACAGAGTTATCCCTTTCTGACTCCTATAAAATAAAATGAACTTGTGTACCTCTTTAAACGGCTGAATCCATGAAGGACCGTAATCTGATAATAAGGATATGGCGATTTTATGTCGACGGGTTCCGACAGATGACTGTGGGCCGTTATCTGTGGGTAATCATAATCATTAAGGTGTTCCTGCTGCTTGGTGTGTTCCGTCTGTTCTTTTTTCCTGACCGTCTGGCCGAGGACTACGACAACGATGCCGACAGAGCCAGAGCGGTGCGCCACGGATTGATGGAGCCGCGTGACCGGGTGCCGGATTCTCAGCAAATATTATAGTAAAAATAAGATACTTTTGTTATGAACGATTTAATTAATGTGGTCGATTGGTCAAGAGGGCAATTCGCGCTCACTGCCATGTATCACTGGCTGTTTGTCCCGCTCACGCTGGGACTCTCGGTCATCGTGGCGGTTATGGAGACCATTTATTACCGTACACGCAGCGAGCGATGGCTCGCCATCACGAAATTCTGGATGACGCTTTTCGGCGTCAATTTTGCCATCGGTGTGGCAACGGGCATCATCCTTGAATTTGAATTCGGCTCCAACTGGTCCAATTACAGCTGGTTCGTGGGCGACATCTTCGGAGCGCCGCTTGCCATAGAGGGACTGCTTGCGTTCTTCATGGAATCCACTTTCATAGCCGTGATGTTCTTCGGCTGGAAGAAGGTAAGCCCCGGATTCCACCTTACCGCCACATGGCTCACGGCCGCCGGAGCCTCCATTTCGGCGTTGTGGATTCTTGTGGCCAACGCATGGATGCAGTATCCCGTGGGCATGAAGTTCGACCCCGAGCAGATGCGCAACGTGATGGACAATTTCGGCGCCGTGGTGTTCTCGCCGGTGGCTATCCACAAATTCCTGCATGCCGTTTTCTCAGGCTGGACTCTGGCCGGAGTGTTTGTGATTGGCGTCAGCTGCTGGTTCCTGTTGCGCAAGCGTAATGCCGATATGGCCCGCAGTTCCATCAAGGTGGGCGGCTGTATAGGCCTTGCCGGCATTATCATGACTCTCTGGAGCGGCGACGGCTCGGCTGTCGACGTGGCCCGTGTGCAGCCCATGAAACTTGCGGCCATGGAAGGCCTCTACGAAGGAAGCTGCGGCCAGAAAATCATTGCGTTCGGTATCCTGAACCCCGATAAGACTCCCCAGAACGACGAAGACCCGTATCTGCTCGATATTTCCATACCTTACGGCCTGTCGTTCCTCGCCACCCATAACCCCCACGCGTTTGTGCCGGGTATCAATGACCTTATCAACGGTGTGGCACTGACCGAGGCCGGCGACACCGTGCGCACCATGAGCTTTGCCGAACGCATTGCCCAGGGACGCCGTGCCCATGAAGCCCTCAGGGCCTTTGACAGCGCTTCGGCCCAGGGCGATACCGTGGCCATGAACCGTGCGTCGGCCGAACTGCATGAGAATTACGCGAGCTTCGGCTACGGTTATCTCGAATCACCCTACGAGGCTGTGCCTCCGGTTGACATCACGTTCTATGCGTTCCACACCATGGTGCTCATAGGCGGCTATCTCTTCCTGTTCATGATTCTTGCCGTCTGGGCCGCATGCAAACGCCCGGGATGGCTCAAGAACAAGCTTGTTATCTGGATCGGTATGCTCACCGTGCCTCTGGTATGGGTGTGCAGCGAGGCCGGCTGGGTAACGGCCGAGGTGGGCCGCCAGCCCTGGATCATTCAGGACATCATGCCCTGCAAGGCTGCCGTATCCGACATTTCGGCCGGCGACGTGCAGCTGACATTCTGGATGTTTGCCGCCGTGTTCACCGCCTTCCTTGCCGCCGAGGTGTGCATCATGCTGCGATGCATTTCCCGCGGTTCGAAAAAAGATTATTCATCCTCTAACGACTGACGTTCACCATGACACTTATTGAATGCCTTCAGGATTATTGGTGGCTGCTTGTTTCCGTTCTCGGCGCAGCCCTCGTGTTTTTGCTTTTCGTGCAGGGCGGACAGTCCATGCTTCTCCAGTCCATGTCGGCCGTGGAGCGCACCATGATGGTCAACGCTCTCGGACGTAAATGGGAACTGACTTTCACCACTCTGGTAGTGTTCGGCGGTGCGTTTTTCGCCTCGTTCCCGCTGTTCTATTCCACAAGCTTCGGCGGAGCCTACTGGCTCTGGATGCTCATACTTTTCAGCTTCATAATTCAGGCCGTGAGCTATGAATTCCGCTCAAAGCCGGGCAACCTGTTCGGCACACGCACCTACGACGTGTTTCTCTTCATCAACGGATGCGTGGGCTGTGTGCTGCTCGGAGTGGCCGTAGGCATGTTCTTCTTCGGTTCCGAGTTCACCGTCACCAAGACCAATATCCTTGACGGGGCCGCTCCCGTGATTTCGTGCTGGGCCCCCTCTCACGGTCTCGAAGCCATTGCCGACTGGCGGAATCTCGTGCTCGGATTCGCCATCCTGTTCCTTGCCCGCACGCAGGCGTCGCTCTATTTTCTCGGTGCCATAGGGCAGGACGATGATTTTCATCGTCATCAGCGCCGCTCGGTTCTGATCAACGGCGGCATTTTCGTGGTGCTGTTCCTGCTGTCCCTGTTCCTGCTGCTCACCGCCGACGGCGTGCAGACCTCGGCCGACGGCTCCATGCGCTGGGTTTCCCACAAATATCTCTGGAACTTCCTCGATATGTGGCCCGTGGCTGTCCTGTTCCTCCTGGGCGTGGTCAGCGTGGTAGCCGGCATCCTCGGCTCGGCCCTCTGCTCGCACTTCCGTGGCGGAATCTGGTATTCCGGAATCGGAACCGTTGTGGTGGTAGTGTGTCTGTTCTGCGTGGCCGGTTTCAATGACACCGCCTACTATCCCTCGCTGCTTGACGTCAGCTCTTCGCTGACCATCCGCAACAGCTCTTCGTCGCTGTTCACCCTCGAGGTCATGAGCTGGGTTTCGGTGATCACCCCGTTTGTCATTGCCTATATAGCCTACGTGTGGAAAAAGATGGACCACAAACCCATCACTCCGCAGGAAATGGAGAACACCACCCACAAATATTGACCCAATGCCTCCGGCGCCCCGTCGGGCCGTCAGAGGTAATTCATAAACCATGCGATTCGCGGGATGCCTTTTTCCGGCACTCCCGCGAATTTCTGTCTGTACATCCCGGTTTTCCCGGCAAGTGCGCCATGTTGAACAGCATATTATACTTAATGAATTATAATTGCTTGTCGATTCGCCATTAAATAGCTATTTTTGTATGACTTACGGATCCTTCGGAACTGAATCTGCACATCACATATCCGATAATAATCTTATAATCAAAATAATAACCTTAAACAATGAAGAAAATATCCACTTTGCTCATGGCTTGCGCCTTCGTGGCCCAGGCTTCGGCTGCCGACCCCGTTGACTATGTCAGCACCCTCGTCGGTACTCAGTCGGAATTCAAGCTTTCAACCGGCAACACCTATCCGGCCATAGCCCTTCCGTGGGGTATGAATTTCTGGACTCCCCAGACCGGCAAGATGGGCGACGGTTGGGCCTACACCTATGACGCCAAGCATATCCGCGGTTTCAAACAGACCCACCAGCCCAGCCCCTGGATCAACGATTACGGCCAGTTTGCCGTTATGCCTGTCACCGGTAAGCCGCGTTTCAATGAGGAAGAGCGTGCGAGTTGGTTCGGTCACAAAGCCGAAGAGGCTTCGCCTTATTACTACAAGGTGTACCTCGCCGACCATGACGTGGTGACCGAAATCACTCCCACATCGCGCGCCGCCGCTTTCCGTTTCACATTCCCGCAGGCCGAACTCTCAACCGTGGTCATCGACCCCTTTGACAAGGGATCGTCAGTCACCATTGACCCGGCCAACCGCCGCATAACCGGTTACACCACCCGCAATTCCGGCGGCGTTCCCGAGAATTTCAGGAATTATTTCGTTATTGAATTCGACACTCCGTTCACCTACACCGCTGCGGTGACCGACGGCAACATCAAGGAAGGCGCCACAACCTCCACCGCCGACCATGCCGGTGCTATTGTAGGCTTCCCCACCCATAAGGGTCAGGTGGTCAACATGCGTGTGGCCTCGTCGTTCATCTCTCCCGAACAGGCGCTCATCAACATGCGTGAGCTCGGCGACGGCAATTTCGACCGTGTGAAGAAAGAAGCCCGTGACCGCTGGAACGAGATTCTCGGCCGTATAGAAATCGAGCCTGACCATTCCAACCCGTTCGACGTTGACCGCATGCGCACATTCTACTCCTGCCTCTACCGCTCGGTTCTCTTCCCCCGCTCGTTCTATGAAATCAATGCCGCCGGCGAGGTGGTCCACTACAGCCCCTACAACGGCGAGGTCCTTCCCGGCTACATGTTCACCGACACCGGTTTCTGGGACACCTTCCGCTGCCTTTTCCCGCTGCTGAACCTCGTTTATCCTTCCGAAAACCAGAAAATGCAGGAAGGTCTTGTCAACGCATATCTTGAGAGTGGCTTCCTGCCCGAGTGGGCAAGCCCGGGCCACCGCGGCTGCATGGTGGGCAACAACAGCGCATCCATCGTTGCCGACGCCTATCTCAAAGGCATCAGAGGCTATGACATCGAGAAACTCTGGGAGGCCGTCACCTCCGATGCCCACAAGGTGCATCCTCAGGTAAGCTCCACCGGACGTCTCGGCCACGAGTACTATGACAAGCTCGGCTATGTGCCCTACAACGTGGGTATAAACGAAAGCGCCGCACGCACTCTCGAATACGCCTACGATGACTGGTGCATCTATCAGCTCGGCAAGGCCCTCGGCAAGAGCGAAAAGGAACTCGCTCCCTACGCCAAGGCTGCTATGAACTACCGCAACCTCTTTGACCCCGAGCACAAACTCATGCGCGGCAAGAACGAGGACGGCACTTTCCAGAGCCCCTACAATCCTCTCAAATGGGGCGACGCCTTCACCGAAGGCAACGCATGGCACTACACCTGGTCCGTGTTCCATGACCCCCAGGGTCTCATCGACCTCATGGGCGGCGACAAAGAATTCAACCACATGATGGACTCCGTGTTCGCCGTTCCGCCTATCTTCGACGACAGCTACTATGGTCAGGTAATCCATGAGATCCGCGAGATGCAGATCATGAACATGGGCAACTATGCCCACGGCAATCAGCCCGTCCAGCACATGATCTATCTCTACAACTACTCCGGCGAGCCCTGGAAGGCACAGTACTGGCTCCGCGAGGTGATGAACCGCATGTACACCCCCAACATGGACGGCTATTGCGGTGACGAGGACAACGGCCAGACCTCCGCATGGTATGTATTCTCGGCCCTCGGCTTCTATCCCGTGGCCCCCGGTTCCGGCGAATACATTCTCGGCGCTCCCTTGTTCCGCAAGGCCAAAATACATCTCGAGAACGGGAAGACCGTCACAATCGACGCTCCCGCCAACAGCGACACCAACCGCTACGTGGAGAGCCTCAAGATCAACGGCGCTGTTTCCGACATGACCTATCTGACCCATGCACAGCTCATGGCCGGTCCCACTCTCGATTTCGTCATGGGCGCTCAGCCCGACACACAGCGCGGCGTGGCCATGGAATCCCGTCCCTACTCATTCTCCCGTGCCGCCGACGCACCCGTGATTAAGGCCGCCAAAATAAAGAAAGCCAAAAAATCGAAAAGAAAATAATCTGTAACCCACAGATTCCCCCTATATATTTGAGGCAGGGCCGCATTCGCAGCCCTGCCTCAAATATATCATCCCCCCGCCTCAGGTGGGAGTGGCTGCCACAGGGTGCAGGGGTGGCGTGTCTCCGCGGAGTACTGGAGGCGAAAAGGAGTGGCTGCTTTAGCTGCCATAACACCTTCTCCGGAGACTTACCCCTGATAGTGAGGGTATTATCAGCCTCGTAGAGGCGTTCAAAATTGTAGCACCATATCAGATGAGGCGAGGTACGAGCCCTCATCTGGTGTGGTGTAACGTTCCCGCCCGCAACCTCGGCCTCGAAGAGGTCGGTTAATCCACCCGCGGAGTGCCGGAGGCACGGGGTTGAGGGTAACCGCGGGTCTTGGCCCGCGGAGAGGGGAATGCATAGAAAAGAGAGCCCCCGTAAGGGGCCGGGGTTGTGGTCGTGTCGGTGTGTCTCTACCACGAACTCGGCCGCCGTACGCGTGGCCGTCATTGGCGGATTGACCTCCGACGGGCCGTTCCAGAAATCGTCGGAGAGAGCGTCGCGGCAGGTTCCGGTCATCACCGCGCGTCGGGCCGCGTCGTAAAGCATGAACGCCCGCCGCCCCCTCTGCGACTGGTTGCCGAGTTCCTTTTTCATATTTAGATTGTTAATAATCAATACATAATACATGTATTATGAGCTAATAATAATCTCATCTCTTTTCAGCCCCATGTTAGTAAAGGACAGTCGTTATATATGATGATTGTAAGACAATCGCACTATACCGTTAATTCCGTATTGAGATTGACTCAAGAAAGCAGGCATCATGGAACTATGGCGTCTAAGCCGTAGTTTGCTACATATTGCTCAATAACGGAACATTGATAATCGAACAGGCCACAATAGTCTTCAGTATGTCCGGTTAGCAATACACCGGGAAAATTAAGTTCGATTATTCCCGTCTTTTTCCCGGGTAACCGTTTGAATTGCGTATGATGATTTTTAAAATAATTGGATATCTTTTGTAAGATAAATTCAGCATTGTTCTCAAAATTTCGTTTGCTTGTCTTGAAATCATATACCTTAAGAACCATACCATTATCAGAGAGTTTTACTTTCAGACTGAATAGATTTTCCCCGTGGAGACAGGATTCAATCCATTGGTTCAGGCTGAATTGTCCCGCAAGATTAAATACTGCCAGATATAGTAGAGCCGTATTATATATCTCATAATTAATACTTCTTTTCTCTAATAAGAAAGAAGCCTTGTGTCTATATAATGGATTCGGATATGTCATAAATATTGGAATAAAAGGTCTTTGAGGATTAAAGAAATCGGATGGTTTTTTTAGATATTCATTATCCTTAAAAATAACTTTAAGCGCTCGGGGAAATAATAGGCTGTTCGGGTATGTTGGTATGAATCCACTCGATGCAATTTGCAATATCATGGTTTTAAACTCGATTCCATCGTCGGGGGCTGTATGAAAACCAAATAAATAACCATTATCAATAAGAAATTCTTTGAATTTTTTTAATTGAAGATCGTCCATCCAGTTATTTCTTCGATTCTTCGGACGATATCTAGTATGTATATCTTTTACTTCTCCCTGGATGTTACACTCGATTATGAAAAAGAGTTCGTCCGAAGAATTCAACAGAGAGTCCAACCATTCATCACCCATAAAATTTTTGAGGGCATAACCTAATTCGATTGAGTTCCTCAATGCATATCTCTCCCTATACGTGATATTTATCTGAGTAAAAGAGGCTATCGGGATAATAAACAGAATTGCGGATAAGATAATTCTCATTTTTCGTATATTTGTCTGAATAAGTGAATAAGCACCGCTGGCGGACTATTTATAGGAATAGTATAGTTATTTTTTATATTAGGCCAACCATAGTTTCTTATGAAATCCTCACCATACTGGTAATAAGTTTTCAAGAAACCATTATCAGAAGGATTTATGCAATGGTCTATAAGCTGTCGTTTAATTACATCATCCAAGAATAAGTTATTTAATTCTATTAAAGCTTTTGGCGTTGTTCCAATTTCGTTAATAATTCTGGAAAACAACTTAGCCTCGTACTCTCGATTAACTTGCTTGTCTGAATAGAGAGACACATTTTCCTGCTGGTATGCATGGAACATTTCTTCACTAGAAGCCATATTTTCAAGGATACTGCCTTCGGATTGCTTAAATTCTTGAAAGGTAATAGTTCCACCACCATTTTCATTGGGCTCGAATTTCCCCCCTTTTTCAACCCCATTCACTGTCACGCTCTCATCCATCTTAACTATATATACATTCTGTGAATTGTTAAGCGTTTCATACGTCGAAGCCACGGCCACCGGATAGCGGCTTTGCGGGCTATAGAAATAAATTATATGGGAATCTAGCGAGAACGCCGCCGAGTCATCCGATTCAATCCATTCATCGGCATGACAGAATGAAGCCTTGAGGCATACATGCCTGACAGAGACGTTCGGAATACTGTCGCCGGCGTCAAGAATAAGAAGCGGAAGGCGGCCGGAAGAAACCTTCAGACTTCCGCTGCCTGCGAAAAGCCGCGACTGATAATGGCGCGCCACGGCATCGAAATCCGATGTCATGCCGTCGGCTGTCAGCGGTGCCGGACCGAAACTGATAAAAGCATCGCGGCCTTCCATGCGTTCAAGACGCAGGGAATCATCTTTCAGCGAGAAATCGCGCCGCACACCCGGCAGAGTCTCGCTCAGTGCCGAATCACCGCGCATATCGTATGTCAGAGAGATTTTTTTGTCGAAAAGGAGACCGGACAGATCAATTATCGGCTTAGAAAGTAGCGAATCAGCGGGGGAGTCCGTTGCGGTTGCTTCGCCGGGAATGGCCGTGGGGGCGGAATTGCGGGATGCCGCCGATGCCGGAAGCAGCAGCGAAATGCAGATGAGGAATATGACCTGGAACCCGCGCATAAGGAAAGAGATTGGTTATATCTGCGCAAATATAACTACTAATCCCCCCCCTTTGCAAGTCCATTAACTATATTTAACCTTATTTGCGAATTTCAGCGACGTGGGATTGGGGGCGGGGTCAGCTCTCTTCCTGGGGGTTGGTGAGCAGCTCGATGAGGGCAGGGCGCGAGGTGAAGCGGATTTCGCGCTGGTCATATTCCAGAAGTCCGCGTTCCTGCATGGCTGTCAGGGTGCTGACGAATGACGAGCGCTGCACTCCGAAAAGCGAGTAGAAATCTCTCTGCTTGCATTGCAGGGTGATGTCGGAGCTTCCACGCTGGGTCAGCGCCACCATCCAGAAGGCTATTCGTTCCTCCAGCGAGCCATGGGAAAGTGCCAGAACGCCTATCACGGATTTCTGCGCGTTGATCGACAGGGTATTCAGGAAGTTTATCAGAAAGACGTTGTCGGACGACAGGATTTTCAGATAATCGTTTTTGGCTATCTGGAGAATGCCGGTGTTGCCTATGGCCACGCCCGAGGCGGGATAAGTTGTGAAGCGCCCGAAAAGGAAATCAGGCGCTATGACATCGGGCGATGTTATGGTCTGGCTCACGCGCATACGTCCGTCGCGGCTCACCGTGGTCAGACGTACGGCTCCGGATATCACGAATTTTATGTGGGTGCATGGGTCTCCTGCCGAGACTATAGGGTCGCCGTCCCGATATTTGAGGAAATGGAACTTGGTGGAGCCTATGACTTCGGAGAGCCTGTTGAAGCTGACCCCCTTGAAGAGCGGGAGCCCCATTAGAATTTCATACATGCTTTCCATGATGCATACTGATTTTGATTGTTTAACGTTTATGCAGAGCCGTTGGTTCGCTCCGGCTGCGCTGATGCAGATAGAGTTGCAGCGAGTTTATGGTGTTCTGCCAGGCCACATAGGCCGCTGGGGCCACGGACGACAGCGGATTCAGATAGGTCATGGCCATCCAGATGGCGAGCACGGTGTTTTTCTGGCCGAGTCCCTGGGCGCCGGAAATCTTGTCGTCCGAGAGGGCGCCTATGCGCCGTCCGGCAATGAACTGTCCGGCGCACGTAAGTCCGGCTATTACGGCCAGCCATATTATGGTGACGAATTCCTCGGGAGGCTCTTTCATTATGAAGCTCACCGAGTTGCCCACCACTATCACGAGCGATACGGCCCAAACGTAGAACGATACGGACTGATGGCTGCCTATGGCATGGTGCAGTTTCGGGGTGATCCGCCTCAGAATCAGCGCAATCAGCAGCGGCAGCAGTATCAGCGGCGCCACTTTCAGGCCTATGGTGCCTGTGGTGGCGAGAAATCCCACATCGGAATCGCTCATCAGTGTGAATGCCAGCGGGGCGGTTATGGCCACGGTCACATTGCTGATAAGCGAATAGCTGACAAGCCGCGGCACGCTGCCGCCGAGCATGCCGGTGACCACCGGGGCGGCCGTGGCGGTGGGGCAGAACACGCAGATGAACGCCCCCTGCGCCAGAATCTCGTTGACGGGCCGCAGCAGCAGATACAGAGCCACAGCTACAGGAAGCTGGATGGCTATGAGGCGGGCCGACATGGCGTCGATGCGGATTTCGCGCGGATTGATGCGGCAGAACGTTATCAGCAGCATCGCGAAGATGAGATATGGGGTGAGGAAAGCTATGTAGTGGATGCTGTCATGGAACAGTAATCCTGTCAGCATGGCTATGGGAAGCATCCACGGCTTCAGTTTCTGCCTGATTCTTGCGCCTCTCATTTCGTTGTTCCTTTCGATTCTATGCCTATTCCGAACAGGGCGTAGTCATAGAAGGCCGGATCCTCCGGCCGCATTCTGCGTAGTGTTTCGGTGAGCTGTTCCACGGTCCGGCGGTCGTTGGCCTTGCGCTCGATCAGTCCGAGCGACCGGGCCGTGTTGCCTACGTGGACGTCAAGCGGAATGTAGAGCTGGGCCGGCGTTATGGCGTCCCACACCCCGAGGTCCACTATCCCGTCGCGTCTCACGAGCCAGCGCAGGGCCATGTTGAGGCGCTTGAGCGCGGTCTGCTGCATGTTGAGCGGCAGGCAGCGGCAGTCGTCCCTGCCGTCGTTGGCCTCGCGGAGCTGTCCATTGATCAGCTCGGCGAGTCTCCAGGGGGCATCTGCGCACTCCCCGAGGCAGTTGGCGCGGGCAAATTCGTTCAGGCTGCCGTATTTGCCGTAGATTCTGTGCAGTCCCCTGAGGAAATGGCGCAGGTTGGAAGCGAAGAATGTGCGGTGGATGTTGCAGTCGGGGAGGTCTTCGTAGGCCTCTTCCATCACATAGTTGTAAGGGTCGTGTCCCATCAGAGCGAGCATTTTCTCGCAGTCGCGGCAAATCATCTTGCGGTTGCCCCAGGCTATCGACGAGGTCAGCAGGGCAGTGATCTCTATGTCGGGCAGCGAGGTGAACATTCTGGGAAACTGTACCGGGTCCGAGTCTATGAAACCGGTGTTGTTGATGCGGGTGGCTTCGGAATCGAGAAGCGCCTGCAGGTCGGGGCTTATGACGGAATCTGTGATCATCGGCTGATGGAGTCAGTGCATAACAATAACCGCAGACTGCGGTGCATGTCTGCGGCATTGTAGCCCATAGGAGAATCGAACTCCTCTTTCAAGAATGAAAATCTTGCGTCCTAGCCGATAGACGAATGGGCCGGAATAAGGTTGAAAGTGCGGCTTTTGTTTAGCCGAGCTTGTTGGTGTAGATTGTGAGTTTGCTCTTGAGGTTGGCTGCTTTGTTTTTGGAGATGGTCTTTTTGGCAGCCAGACGGTCAAGCATTGCGGTCACCTTCACCAGAGCTGCTTGAGCTTCGGCTTTGTCAGTCATATTGCGGAGATTGCGAACGGCGTTGCGTGCAGTCTTGGCATAGTAACGGTTACGAAGACGGCGTGAGGCTGTCTGGCGGATTCTTTTAAGCGATGATTTATGGTTTGCCATTGCTTGTTGTTTCTTTTTAATAGAAGGTTATATGCTTTATGTTTGGTAGCCCATAGGAGAATCGAACTCCTCTTTCAAGAATGAAAATCTTGCGTCCTAGCCGATAGACGAATGGGCCGTAAGCGCTCGCGCAGTGCGCAATTGCGAGTGCAAAGTTAGACATTGTTTTTTATTCCCGCAACTTTTTGGGCTTTTTTTTCAATTTTTCTTCCGCAAATCTCTCGAAATTCACCCGTCCCGTCCCGTTTGGCCTCGTTCGGGGCAGTTCTTAAATAGAAAAGGCACCGCCATCGCGATGCCTTTTCCGGTATTTGACAGTTTGTGTAGTTCGGATCACATATTCTTGACAATGGTGCGTGAGCCGCCCATCTTGCGGGTGAACACGGATTTCATCTCCTTCGTGGGTCTGAGGACATGGATGCCCGTGGTGGAGCGTGAGCCGGCAGCGGATGCAAACGACGGCTTTTCGCCTGTAGCGGCCCAGTTCAGCGCTATTGACGAGAGCTGGTCCTCCATTGTGCCGAAATCGCCCGGATAGATGTTTGAGTCATCGGATTCAAAGTCGGGCTTGAAGCCTTCGGCGTAGTCACGGAAGCCTTTGGCGTTTTCACAATAGAATGTGATGGGATACAGGATGAACGTGTAGTTGCCCGCGCGTTTCTGCCATCCTTCCATACCGCAGTTCTTGCCCTGAGTGGTTGTACCGATGAGTTTCACGTCGATGTCCAGACCGCGCAGACCGTTGATGAGCAGTTCGCTGGCCGATGCCGTGGCTTTGGTGCCTATCACATACACGCGCTTGAGATTGAGCGAGCTGTTGACGGCCTGGGCTATCATGTCGTAGCCGTTGGGCATTTCCGGGTTTGCTGCCTCGCCGATGGTGTAGACACCCTCTTCGCCGGCGGCTGTACGGGCCGAATTGTAGGTGGTGCGCAGATAAACCTGTCCCTTGTGTGACTGACCGGCCACAAGTGTTCCGAGCACTGTGCTTGACAGTACGTGGCCGCCATTGTTGTAGCGGAGGTCTATTACAAGCTCGCTCACGCCTTCGGCCTTGAACTTGTTGAATATTTCAAGCAGTTCGGCATCATAGTCAGTGTGGAAGTTCATGTAGAGCAGATAACCCACCTTCTTGCCGTTTTTGGCGGTGACTACCGAGGATTTGTAGATGGCCGGATCGATATATGACGATTTGCCTATCTTGACCGATGCCACGCGGTTGGTGATGGTGGCCACTCCGTTGTTGAATTTGACGGAGTTGAGGTCAACGGTCACGTTGCCGGCGAGCAGCGAGTTGCCGAGCTGCTGATAGTTGTCGGGTGTCACATTGACGTTGTTGACTTTGGTGATGAAATCGCCGCGGCGCACACCGGCTTCAGCGGCGGAGGTTCCGGGAGTCACGAACATCACGGTGAAACCGCAGGGGTCGTCATCGTTGGGACCGAGTATGGTGGCCTGAAGCGCGAGACCGGCATTGTTGTATGCTTCGCCGGCGGCACGCGACAGGGGCGCGTTGCTCTGGATGTTGGAGTAGTAGCTTACGCGCTGGCCGTTTTCCCACACGCCGTCATCGTGGTTGGCGTCATCGTTTTCGGCAACGCCGTCGAGAATCGATGTGAGGAACTTGTCGTAGTCAATGCTGTGGTCAAGCAGTAGTTCGGGAATGTTCTCGTTCCAGAGATAGTACTGTGACATAAGGTCGAATGTCCACTGGTTGATGTCGCGGAAGCGTCCGTCGCCTTTCTCCACCACGCCTTCGCCCTGACGTATTGTCAGGACGCAAGGCTCGGCATAGCCGGCAATCTGTACGCTGACCTCGGCGGAGCGGCCGAGTTTGCCGTCGTTGGGCTCTACTTTCAGGCGGAGCGAGCTTGTTCCCGAAAAACCGGAGGGCGTCAGCACCTTACACCAGTCCTCGCTGCTCGTCGCCGTCCATGTGGCGGGCGATTCGAATTCGTAGATCAGAGTCTGGCCTTTGAGGTCGGCATCGTTCACTGCCGACCATTGGGCTGTCTCTATGCCTGAGCCGGGCAGTGCGGGGTCGTCATCGTCACAGGCGGTGAAGCATAGTCCCATGGTGCCTATGGCAGCCGACAGCAGTATTGTTTTGAAATATTTACGGTAAGTCATATCTAATGTTCATAATAGGTGATGGGTTATTTTCTTATGATGTCGGCAGCCCGCTGACGGTTCTCTTTTACGGAGCGGTCAAATGACCGGATTACCACCGTCTTCGGAACTTTGACGGCACCGCGGTGCAGATAGGCCGAGGCTGATGTGTCGCGGGTCAGCACGAGCTCCGAATAGCAGCGGAACTGTACGCCGCTGTAGAACCAGGCCGAGGAAGCCGTGCACATTGACGGATAGTAGTAGACTGAAATATATTCGTTCAGATAACCTTTGACTGTCACTGTGTTGTAATCGGCCGATACCTCGATCGGGAAGTCACAGAGATTGTCCATGTCGCGGCCGTTCGACGGGTGGATGCCTATGCCCCAGAAGTAGGAGTCTTTGGATGTGCCGAAGTTGCCCATGGTCCATTCGAGATTCTCGGGTTTGGGAGCCACGATTCCTTCTTCGCGGAACTCGATGAACCATTTCGGTCCGTAGAGTTTGGCCGCTTCTTCGGCGGTCTTGCCGGCTGCTGTCAGGTCGGCCGGAGACTTGTACGGGAACTGGCTTTCAGGTCCGAATCCGAGTGCTACGAGGCGGTTGACCTGTGCATAATCGGCTGTGGTGGCGTTATTCACGCCGGTAGCTATGGTTACGGGGAATGTCACCGTCTTGCCGTCGGCATCTGTTGTCGAGGCGGTGTAGTGGCCCGGCATCCTGTTGCGGGTCTCGCCTCCCAGCTGCGGAAGCATGTCGGTGGTGAATGTGACAAACTCGGCTGTGCTTACGTATTCATCGTTGACGGCGTAGACACCGAAAATGTATTCCGAGCTGGCGCTGAGTTCTGATGTCTCGAAGGTCACACCGTTCTCTGAAAGCATTCCGGCCACGTCTTCTGCCGATGCCGACACGCCGTTGTTCTGTATCACGGCTGATATTTCGGCTCCGTTTGCGAGCACGTTGTCAACCTGGCTCTTGAGGAAGAATCCGTAGATTACGGAAGCGGCATTCTTGACCTTGACGTTGTATGCAGCCGATTTCCATGGTGCGGTCACTTCGTCGGATTTGGCCGTTATGACAATCTCGGGTTTCGGTCCGATGGGTTCGCCTGTGCGGAAATCGATGTATTTCACACGTTCGCGACGTTCGCTGTCGAAGCCCACGATGCCCACCACGTAATCAGTGTTCGGAATCAGACCCGTGGAGTTGAGGGTCACGTTGCCCGTGTGGGAGCGGGGAATGGAGTTGGTGGCGTCGTCCCAGTTGCCGATGACAACTGAACGGAGTTGCGATTCACCTTCGCGGCGCCAGTAATCGAACTCGGTTTTCTTGTCAACGAGCACGCGGTAGTCCGTGATTTCCGGATCCGGAACGATGTTTATTGTGGCCTTGGTCGATGTGGTCTCTACCGATACCTGAAGGTCGTAGGGGCATTGTCCTGCCGGACGTGTGCGGAATTCGATTACCTGGAACTGGTCGGGATTGATGTTGCCGTCATCCAGAGGAACGCCCGCCATGAGTATGTACTCCGTGTCGGTGTGGATATGGATGTCCTCGGAGTGGCCGTATTCGGCAAATTTGTCGTGCTCAATGTCCGTGGATTCGCTGAGCGGGTGGCCGAAGACTTTCAGATATGTCTCGAAAGTCACTTCGCCAAACATGGCAAGAATGCTCTTGATGGCCTCATAGTCGGTCTTTTTGACCACCACATGTTTCATGTAGGTTACTCCCTCGGGGAATTCCACATGATATTTGAAGTCCGTTTTGCCTATACGGTCGAGTGTCACGAGATCCGTATAGGGCAGGTTGGTGTCGAGGTTCACTTTCTTTACCTCGCTGTAGACGTAGGGGTTGATGCGGCGTACGGCTACGTAGATGTCAAACTGTTTTCCGCCTTCAACGTCGAGTGTGGTCACTTCGGCCACGCCGTCTTCAAGCTGGCCCACTGTGCCGTCGGTGAAGATCTCTTCGGCTGTAGGCATATATGAAGCGTCCGATTCGGTTACTATGTAGGCGTAATCGGCGGCCTGGGGTGATGATACTGAGAAGTCCACTTGCGTGCGCTGAACCTCGTCCACTTTGACGCTGAACGTGGGCGGTTCCATGTTCGGAGTGGTCGCGTTGTCGTCGTCGCTACATGACGTTGCTGCGGCCGACAGGCCTGCGAAAGTCACAAGCAAAGCGAAACGGGATAAAAATTTCTGCATGATGTGTAAAAAAAAGATTGGTTGGTAATGTTGTTTTGAATAATTCGCTGCGAAATTATGTAATTTTGTGTTAAAATACAACAAATTGGCGCTATTTTGTTGTGAAAGCTTCCATTTTGTGTGCTATGTCTTTAATAATGTGACAAAAAGATTCCGGAACTTAAATCCGGGCTTTTGCCGGATGGATATGTATAAAAAAACGAGATGCACTTCTTCACAGAAGCGCACCTCCCTCATAACCAAAATTCAAGTATATTATTGTCTAACAAACGTTGCAAGGTTAAACTTGTATGTATATGTCATCTCCGGCGCGGGCCTTTGCTGACACCTTGCCGGTGAATACGTCCATGCGGCTCTGCTGTTTTGCAGTGCTGATGAAGGTGATCATAATCAAATTTGTTGGTCTGGGGATGTTTTATAGCTACTACGTGCGATGTGTCGTTGGGATCGTGTAATAATTGGAAACTGCCCCGTTGGATATTTGATTGTCGGTAAGGTTTTGCAAAATTACTCACAATTTATTGAACTACAATAGGATTAATAAAAAAAATATTTAAAATTTCTAAATACAAATTTTAACATTTGCGTTCCGATGGCTTTTTTTCACTATCTTTGCCTTAAGTACATGACAAAAATTTGAAAACATCGAATTTAGGAGTATAAACCGGACGCAGTAGTATGGTCGCAATCTCCT
>CANQWS010000058.1 GCA_947627615.1 uncultured Muribaculaceae bacterium
AAAAAAGAATGGATAAAAAAAGGAAGCGTCACCTCCACATTGGAAGAACCTATCAATCAGACTATCGCCGGAGATGAAAGTCAAGAAGAATGCTACATCCGCCTTGCCCTGATGAAGGTTGAATTGGGAGCACTCACTTCAGATGGAGATCTCGATCAGCATGCGATTAGGGCAAAAGGAGTTTTACCTGCTTGCAACAGCATGCGCCTTAAGGTCTATTCCTTCGAACATGACACAATCCTGCATCGTAGAGGTAATACCGCTTTCACTTTAGAGGAAGGGTCGTTTGAAGATGATGACGACTTGACGGAAGGCATCAAATCTTACAAATGGAGCTATGAAGCATTTTCAAAAGAAAACGGTTATCCTGCATGCGGGTGCCTGCTGGACCAACGCCTTGTCTTTGCGGGCACAAAGGCAAACCCCATGAGCGTTTGGATGTCGCAGGTGAATGACATCAGCAACTTTGACTTAATAGACGCTGATAATTCTGCGCTTGCGTTGACAATATCCTCAGACTCGCAGGAACCTATCCGGTGGGTCGCCTCTCAGCGCGGGCGTTTGCTTGTAGGCACATCGCAAGGCGAGTTTGTCGTCAGCTCAAACGATGGCGGAGTCATTACTCCATCCAACGCAACCTGCATCCAGCATGGATTCAATGGCTCAGAAACAGTGGGAAACGCCTTGCTGGATGATTCCGTTATCTACCTTGCAAGAGGCGGCAGGCGCGCCAAAAAATATGGCTACTCCGAACAAATAGATGGCTATATCTCAACAGACCTCAACATCTTTGCAGAACACATGCTTGCAGGCAAAGGCGGAGTCAAGCAAATTACCGTTCAGAAAACGCCATATCCGCGCGTGTACTTCCTCATGAATGACGGCACAATCTCCGTCCTCGCCTACAATGAAAAGCATAACGTGCTAGGATGGAGCAGATACGTCAGCCCATGTGGCAAGTTTGTCAGCATCTGCAACTTGTCCTTGCCCAATCAAGATGACATTGGATTCGCACTCATTGAACGACAGGGCACCCCAGCAATGGACCTCACAGCAACAGGCATCACCGACAACTATACAGATGAAGGTGAAATCTATGAAGCAAAGCTCACAACCAACATCCTGCAATCGACAGAAATTGGCGGCAGCAAACGCAATGTCGGAGAAATCATGCTCTACATCGCAGATGATACGCCCACAAAAGGCATATCCGTCACTGTCAACAACTGGCAAAAAGAAAATCTTATCCCTGACCAAGACCAAGGCGTCATGAAAGCAGGCTGGAACTCTCAGTTGGGATTCTCCACGATTGAGTGGGATTCTATCGTAGGATTCAAAAGCAGGTCCCCATATCCATTAACTGTACTAGCCCTCCAAGTCAGATAAATGCCCTTCCAGTTTGCAAAAACGGTAGAGGAAGAAGTAGCAAGTTACGACCTCGCAGATATGATGGACTCCCAAGAGTGGCGTCTCAATCATTTGTATTGGATCGAAAACAAAGAAGGCGATCTTGTGCGCTTCCGCATGAACGTTGCCCAAAAGGAACTCTACGACAACATGCACCTGCGCAATGAAATTCTAAAAGCCCGTCAGTGGGGCATATCAAGCTTTGTCGCTATCCTCATTCTTGATTCATGCCTCTTCAACAACTTGTGGAGCGCAGGAATTGTCGACAAAACACTCGAAGACGCCAAGCTCAAAATCGATAAAATACGCCTCGCCTACGACAAACTCGACTATATCCCCACAAACCCTACCAATGAAGATTTGATGATGGCGGAGATAGGACGCGGCATAAAAGAACGAACGCCGCTCAAGAAAAAAGGCGTCTGCTTCCTCGCGTGGGAAAATGGCTCCAACGTCCGCGCCTCCACCTCCATGCGTGGCGGCACCCTCCAACTCCTCCATGTCTCTGAGCTAGGCCATATCGCTTCCCATAACCCGCAACGCGCCGCAGAAATCGTCAGCGGCTGTATCAACGCCGTGCCAACGCAAGGCTTCATTATTAAAGAGTCTACCCATGAAGGCGGCAGGCAAGGCATCAACTATGAAGGATTGCGCGCAGCTATGTCAAACGGCATGGAGAAAAAACTCTCCCCGCTCGAATTCCGCTTCTTCTTCTTTACATGGTGGAAAAATCCTGAGTATGAACTGGAAGCCCATTACTGGGATGACCCCCCGACTGATAACGATGGAATCGCACGTAGACAACGCCTTGAAGAGTATTTTGATCGTCTCAAAAACCAAGGCATTGAACTCTCCTCCAGAAAAAAAGCATGGTACGAAAATATGGAGAAAACACTCAACTTCTCCATTAAGCAAGAGTACCCCTCCACTGTCGATGAGGCCTTTGAACAAATGGCCGACCGCTCTATCTATGCCTCGGAACTCAATGTGGCTATCCAGCAAGGCCGTGTAGACGCACAGTTTGAACCTGATGGCCTCCTGCCTACCTATGTCTCGTGGGACCTCGGCAGACGCGACCTCACCACCATGTGGCTCACTCAAGTCTCCCGTGAAGGTAAATTCTATGTGCTTGACCATTATGCCCAAAACAGGCAAACCGTGGACCACTATATCGCTGTTGTCCGCGAGTGGGAATCTCGCTACAACATCAAGATAACTCGCCACATCCTGCCGCATGACGGCAACGTCAAAGGATGGGATGGCGTCTCCTTCGTAGATTGGCTGGAACGCGCCGGGCTGTCTGTCCTTACGCTGAAAGTCACGCGTGACGTGTGGGCGGGCATCAATGCCGCAAGACGTCTCATTGGCCACTGCATCTTCCATGAACATTGCTCCGCTTCCATCCGCCAAGGCAAGGACGAATGGCCTTCAGGCATGGACGCTCTGGGAAAGTATCAAACCGCACCCATAGGCGCAAACGGCGTCATGCGCGCTGAACCGCTGCATGACATCTACTCCCACTCGGCTGATTCATTCCGCTACCTGGCTGAAGCAAAAGAAGCCGGATTGCTGGAAGATAGCGGAGGCATCGGGGCTTCTGCATCTGCTGCTGAACCTCAATTAGGCATCGGCGTTGAATGGCTGTATCAGTAGAACAAACTCAATTACAGCCTCTCATCTGCCGCCCTGCCTAACCTCAGCAGGAAGTCTATCAAGTTGCTGGCAAACGTCACTATATACGCGGCTCCCTTTGTCTTTGCATGCGCAGGTGTAGACGGCGTGCCCATAATGGCAAATGTCCCGAGCGTACGTATGCAATCATTCACCGCTATGGACTTGTCCAAAACAGATGTCTTTTTCTTGCCAAAGAATGCAGACTTGATTTTATTGATCTCACGCTTCAAATCGGCTCCCGGCAGCAAGCTCTGCTGCGGTGCCCACTGCCACGGCATGAAGTTGGATAACGCCTGCGAGACTATCGGCACACCCATGAACGGCCCAAGAAGTACGCCGCTTAAATACTGAGACGCATTGCGCTTCTTCCACTGCTCCTCATCGTCCGTCAGGAAGTTATATGCCAGCGTCAACGCCTGCAATGCCATGCCATGCGTCAACCAAACCTGCGCTGCCCTCCCGTACCTGTCTTCCGCCAGCAGCCTTGCCACGTTGGCAAACGTGTTCATAGATTCCCCGCCAAGGAAAAAGTTGCCAATGGATAACACCGTCCGCTTCGTCGCCATCAACGACCGCGTGCGCCATCCCATCGGCTGACTCTTCATCGCCAAAGAATGCCGCACCTCACCCATCGCTATCTCGTGCATCTCCTGCGGCGTCATCTTCTGATTCTCAGGATTCTGCTTATTCTCTTTCAGCAACTGCCGGTAAACCGCATCATACAGTATCTGGCAGCTCTTTACGTTGTTCCACACATCCAGCCCTTCCATCCATCCCATGCCGGCTTGACGGCCGCTTCCTGTTGCCCCGTAGCCTGTGACATCAGTTGTCTGCGCATGCAATGCTTCATTCCTTCCGATAGCCTTTATTCCTCTCCACCTGCTTGACAGCTCAGGCTGATTCTTCATCTCCTCATAGCTCATGACGCCAAGCCCGGCAAGTACCCTGCTTTGGCTCTTCTGCCACTCCCACCAGCTCACCCTGTCGCTACCCGCAAGCGTGTTGAAGAATGCCGTAAACTGCTTCGTGAGTGACGATATTTTCCCGTTCAGAATGCCTTTAGCAAATGCGCCGCCAAGCGCAGATACAATCCGCGTCATGTCATTGCCAACTTGCTCCACCTCACTAACAGCCCGCTGCATGTTTTCAGCATGCTTTTGCAAACTCCCCACAAATCCTCTGCCAAACTTTCGTTCCATCGCTTTGCGCATCTCCACATCCCCAACTTTGTAATTCAACACCCGCTGAATCACATTCGGCAAATCCCTATATGCCAGCAAAACATCCTGCTCCTGCTGCACCGTAAAATACGCCGACAAAACATTCATCGTCGGCTCAACCTTTGAATTGTGCCTGTGCCGTGTATACAAGACAGCTATCTTCCCGCCTCCTGATCTGTTCCCTCGGTCTCCATCGCTGATAAGCCTTGCCTCCGTCTGATGCCCAACTTCAAAAAACGCACGGAAATAATTTTCCACCTCAGGGAACGGCAGCCCGTACAGCTTCTCATACAATGCCTTGATCTGCGGCGTACGATCGGATAAATCATCTCGCAGCATATAGGCAAGCTTCATTACATCCTTCCCGGCAAAGTCACGCAGTTGCTGCACCACTTCATCCGTGTACCCTTGCCGCCGCATCATCTCTGCATAATCGTCTTGCTCGCACAGCAAAACACGGTACGCCGCTTCTCCCTTCGACAATTCAAGCGTCTCTGTCTGATCTTTCTCTTGCACCGTAATCCCATCGGCCTCTAACTTCTTGGCCTTTTCCTCCCTTTCTGCTAACCACTTCTCGCGTGCATCATCAGCTCTAATCTTTGCCTCTTGAATTAAATTAACAAACTTTGCTTGCTCATCTTCTGATAATACTTTGCCAACGGCCGCTTCTCCGGAAGCCTTTGCCTTTGACGCATCGCCTAAACTTCCATACTTCGCAAGGACCTCATCCCTTATCTCTTTTTGCATGTACTCAGGACTCGTCAAGTAATCCAGTGCCGCAGCAAACAGATTCTTGTAATTGACGTCAACGAAAGATTTTAGATGTGTCTTTGTGTTCAGCAAGTTAAGAAATTGCTGCCTCAATTCGTTTGTCGCATTCTGCAAAAAGTCCGGCTCCTGCTCAACCAGCCTAATGCCGCTATCGCGGTTCATGTTCATATCGTCTATGAACGCTCTGAACTGTCTTTCGCTATTGATGCCTAATCCGCCTTGCAGCATGTCATAGACGCGTTCATATCGCTGCTTTGCCCAAACTTGCAGATTCACTTCTGCACGCTCAACATTCTTCCCGACAAAACGCCCAAATTCACCAAGCAAATTATCGTGCGCTACAATATCCCATGCCTGCGCAGAGTTAAACCACCCGCTGAACAGATTGGCGATCCATCTTGTAGATGGCGTGATCCCCATGTCTTTCAGTGCAGCCTCGCGCCTTGCGTTCTCGCTGCGGTCAAAACTCGCAATCAACGGAGCGCAGAATGCCGCTATCTCGCGCGACGCCGCATCCTGTGCATTCTCCCAAGCCTTCTTCCCTGTCGTGATAAGCTCGCCGATGTTTCGCGCTGCAACCTCGGCCTGCTCTGCCGTCATCGCATCAAAACACGCATACGTATCATACTCCAACTTCGTGCAGTGGATAGTTTTCTCTTCATGAGTAACATCATCAAACGTCTTGACAGTTATATCCGTCAGTGGGTCCATCTCTTGCCAAGCTGTCTGATTGCTGCCTGTATATTGAGTCTCTTCAAATTCTTTAACCTGACCCTTTGTCAGATTCAGCAAATCCATATATGTTGCCAGCGTATTATATGTCTCAGCATTCGCCTTGCCTTTCGTAGGCGCCCCGCTCTCTTTCGCCTTCGGGTAAAGCTTCGCAACCTCCTTGCGGATCGCTTCCAGCGTCCTATCCTTGCGATAGGCGTCCAGTTGCAGCTTCACTCTGTCTAATAACTTTGCCAGCACCTTCTCAGTCTTGACCTTGCCAAGCTCGCTGTATATCTTGCCCTTCAATTCTTCAAACCCGTCTTGATTCTTAATAATCTCATAAGCGCGCTTCCTCAATGTAGATGGCTTTGCTTTAGGCTTCTCTGATTGCGCTTTTGCATAGGCCTTCTCATACGTCGCGCGCGCCTCATCCAGGACTTTTCGCGAACCTTCATTGCCTACCCAAAACTCAAGCTCCTCAATCGGGATTTCCCCTTGCAAAACCCTGCCGATCTGAGATAAAAACGAACGCGACATCCTCTCAGGCCATCCCGTCATCGGCACCATCCCTGCCGCCTTTTCTCCGGCCTTCTCGTCCCCTACGCTCAGCCTCGAAAATACAGACAACCATACACGGTATGGCTCCATCGCAAAACGATAATCGTTCGGCAGCAAACTCACAGCCCTCTCCGCTACGCCTTGCGCCTCCAGCAGCAAATCCTGCCCTGTCTTGTCCTTATCAACAGTAAAACCTTTAAGCAAGCTTGCAAGTCTCACAGCGCTCTTGCGTATATCCATCATCCGCTTGTCCATATGAAAGTCCCCAACCGGAGCAAGTCGGCTCTGCATCAAGTCGGAGTATATACCCGCATTCCCAAAGGTAATCCCTCCCAGACTCGTTATATCGTCAGGTCTGACCGCTATGGTCTCTGCGTTAGAACTTACAATGCGTGGCACCCAGTTGTCATTCTCAATGCTGCGTGACCCGGCATATCGCGCTTCTTGCTCGCCATGGGCCATCCTGTACACCTCGTAAGCATAATCTGAAAACTCAGACGAATCTCCATCAAGCTCTTCAATCTTCTTGCGCATGCCTTCCAAATACTTTAGGTTCGCCTTTGCCCACTCTGTCTTTGTGCCAAGCTCTTTCCTCTGCGCAATAGCTTTGTCTAAATACTCCAATGCCTGAGCATGCGTCATCAAACTTGCGCCAGTAGCCCATCCTTCATGACGCTGGATAGCGTGCTGGCTCTCGTGCAACAGCGTACTCAAAATCCTCTTCTCCGACGTGCCCGACTTTACATTGACAGCAATGAATGCTCCTTCATTATCCACAATCCCTTCCCACGCATAGAATCCGCCTACGCGCTCATCTTGATCATGATACAAATGCACACGCAGGTTCTTTAGCTCCGGATAGGCCCTGTACAACTCAGGATAGGACATCAAACTGCTCAAAACTACATCTGCATTCTTTGAATGAAGATCAGCACTCGTAAAGCCTGTATTAAATCGGATGTTCCCAGTGGGCAGCATGAACTTCATCTTGCCGTCTGCCTCGTCTAAATACGTCAGCCCGTTAGCCTGCATCTCCCCAAACGTAGCAGCTCTCTCTCCCCCCAGCGAAAAATACACCAGCGCCAGCTCAGCTTTCGGTTGCTCGACCTTCTCCGCTTGCTTTTGCTCGGCCTGCTCCACTTTCGGTTGCATCCAATCCGCCCCCTCGTACTTCTCACGGAATGCCGCCTCCATCTCGTCCATCAATTCTTTGTGAGCCGACGGAGACTTCCACTTCTGGTACAAAGCTTCTATTTCTTTTTTCAACTCCTGCAAGCTCATCTTCTCCCCCTTGTCAAGCCCCAACCTCTTGCCAACGCGTTTCTGAGCTGCTTCTAACACTTTAGGCGATACTTTTGTCGTGTTGCTGAGCAACGCGTTTACATACGCTTTATCTTTCGTCAACTGCTTAAGCTTTGCGTCTTGATACTCACCATAGAAACGATTGAACTTGTTATCCATCAGGCTTGTGCCCAATCCTAGCCCAAGTAAATCTTCTCCCTCCTCAATACCCATCCCCTCGCTCCGTCTCTTCACCTCAAGAAACCGCTCCATGATTCGGCGCGCAGTTTGAATACCTACTGCATCCTCGCCAACCATAGCGCGCAAGCCTTCCACCTGCACATCCTTATCGCCCGGCGCAAACTGCACAATGCGGATAGCGTCAGCCACAACAAAGTTTTCTTTCAACTCATTCTGCAAGGCAGCCAGCACCTCGTCTGCGGCGAACCGCCCAAGCAAGACGCCCATCTCCCCGATGCTGCCTTTCCTGTCGATTCCTGCCGCGTCTATTTCTTCTTCGCTTAACTGGCGACCATGCGCATTTTCGCCGCGCACATACAAAGCAATCTCCAACTCGCTTGCCATATTGTCGCGGATATTCTGCTCCATATCCAGCGTCCTCGCCCACTGCGCATTCCTAACGTCATTCTCCTTATAGACAAACGCCATAATACTTGATGCTCCTGCTTGCTTTGCGTAGGCCAACCTATGGCGTCCGCTGATAACATGGAGCCGCCCATCTTTACGTTGCCAAATCCGTATCGGATCATGATCCGGCCGATAAAAGCCTTTCAATGGATGCACCACGCCCTCTTCTGACGCCCCCATCTTAAACTGCGGCACCTCAGGCGCAAAGCCTATTTTATCTACCGGCACAAGCCCAAGCTTCACATCGCCAAACCCCTCTGAGCCAAACTGAGCTGACTTTATTGAGATATACTTTCCGCCTTCAAACACAGCTTCATCATCATTCTTAATCGTATCATCACCTGCTGCCTGTTTGGCGGCCATCTCATTTTGCTTTGCTTTTGCCGCATTCTCAGCAATTTCTCGTGACGCCTCTTCATCAGACATATTTTCATTGCCGGGCACAGCTTTCACATCATTTATCTTCTCTTGATGCTCCTCTTGCCTTACAGCTTCGTCTGCTTCATTCTGTGCATCCCGTTGCGCATGCGCTTCATTCCATTGTCTGACTTGCTCCTCCGTGACAGGAACGGCAGTGCTTACACCCTTGCCAAACTTTTTATCCACCTCTTCCTGCGCTTGCCTCAGCTCATTCTCATAAGCTGCAATTTCCTCAGGCGTCGGAGCTTCACGGTTGCCTCTGAAAAACTGTTCAAACATCTCACGGTTATTCTTCACCAGCTCCGTTATGACCTTCTCAAATCGCTCTGCACTTTCAGGCGTTTCTGAGACGGTCTGCTCCATCTCACTCAACGCTGCCCCTAATGTATTAAAATCATTCTTTAGGGCGTCAGAATTCTCGCTTGCTTCTATGCAGGACGTTATAGGCCCTCTCATCCATTCAGGTATGCTCCCTTCCCCGGTTAGGGCATCGCTCACTATCCCGCTTCGGAACAGCATCGAAAACCCTTCAACCACATCATGCCTCAACTGATCCATCTCAGCATCCGTCAGCTCGGAGCCTTCATTGATCTTTCTTTCAACATCTGACGAAATTCCTAACCACTTTTCTGAAACAGCTTTGTATTTTTCTTCAAAAGCCATCCAAGTTCTCATCGCCAGCAAGTCCTTCGCCGCTTCTACCAGTGGATAGGCTACATCTTCTTCCCTGCCACTGGCCTGCTTCAACTTTGTAAATGTGTCAACAGCCCTGCCGCTTAATATATTCAACAAGTTAAACTCTCCCGCCTCTTCATAAACCCCAAGAAAACTATGCCGCGGGGAATGACTGTAAATATGTGTCTTTTGTCCATTGCGGACAGTCTCCACAACAAAGCCTGCCGTCTTATTATCCTTGCCTCCTCGTCCTTCCTCTGTGTTGAGCCTCCGTGCAAATTCATCACGGACAGTAATCAAATCATTCAGCGTCAGGTGAGACGACAAACGCGGCTCTATTGTATTGCCCGCTGAACGCAGTTGCTCCTCCGTAATATCCTCAACCCTTTCTGCGCCGGCCAGCTCAAGTGCCTTTCCAAGCCGTATCTTCTCGGCTTCCATAGCGTCCTTCTCTATATCCTCCATGCCTTTCTCTTTGGAAAATATATCCTCAAGAAAAGCTGCGCCGCTCTCCTCAACCTTCCCCTTGAACCCTTTTGTCGTTATCCTGCCTGCAACAAAATCCGCGATATTGTTTGCTATCCTTTCGTATGCCCCCTTGCCAAGACGCCCAAGAAACCTCTCAGCAATATCTCGGTCAACGTCTTGATACTTTTCGCCCTTTTCAACTTTCCCATCCTTGTCAAACTTTGCATCCGTATAAATCCGTACTTTCCCATCCTCTAAACCCTCAGCATACACGCCTTCATTTTTAATTAAAGCATGGCGCATAATGTTGTCTTCAAGTGACCTCAATGCCTGCGTTCGGTTAATCTCGATCTCTGTATTGTCTGCCGCTTTGTTAAACATCCCAACAGGATCAGCCTTATACTTCTCGCTCAGCGTCCCATTGCATGCTTTTACCACCTCGCCAACATTCCATGCGCCATATTTAGCCGCCGCACTGTCCACATCCTGCGCATCGCCTCCCATCTTCTCATACTCCCTCTTGAACCCTTCAATGGCATCTTTGGCCTTCTTCCTCTGCTCCATCGTCTTTGCAACCTCTGACGGAGCGTGCATGGCAGCAAGCAACATACTCTGACCTAGCAACATCTTGTCGTGATCCAAATCTCGCAGTTGCTTCATGGACTCTACATACCTCTGGTAGGCTGTGCGGTACTCAGGATTGACATCCATCATCTCCTCCGTCACCCCGGCAACGGCCGCCGTCACCGTCGGGATCAGCAAACCAAAGTTAGCCGCATTCGTCACGGTATTAACACCCAAGCGCGCTACAACGCCACCTACTGTCGGCACCTCCAGATACTTAACCCCTTTGTTGAACACTTGCGCAATCGTGCTATTCATCACACGCTGCGCGCCAAGTCCGGCAAGCTCAACGCCTTGCGCAACTGTCTTTGAACCAATCGCGTCAACTGATTTTGCAATAGCCCCGCCTATCTTCTCTCCTGCCACAGCCATTCCAGGAAGTGCAAAACTTATGCCCTTATTCACCAATGGCATACCAACAGAGAATGCCGCAAGGTTGCCAAGGCCTGCTGCCCTAGCCGCCTTTGTGCTATCCTCGTTCAGCTCTTTACCCTCAGCAAGCATCCGCGCAAACTCGCTTTCCTCCGCGCTAGCCGCAAAGACAGAGTTGGCCACAAGCCCGTAACCGATACTCCCGACCTTTTCAGCGGCACTGGCACGCGCCAAAAATAATCCTGCTTCCGGGGCAAGCTTTGCAGCCCCTGCTCCTGCGCCTCCTATAAATGCAGGCAATATCTCGCCAACCAGTGTTCCACTCTGCCGCCAAAAGCCCATGCTGCCATCTTCCTGCTCCGCAAGTTGTCGGCCTTGCTCAACGGCTGCATCAAACTCACCGATAAACGCAGTAAAGTCACGATTGAACTCACTTGTCGCTTGCGCATTCTGCGCAGCCTCATCCGGGCTGTCGCCGCCAAGCTGATTCAAAAACATTCTGTACCCTGCCAAAATCCTCTTCCCTGCATCGCCCGGCAACGCCTCAGCCAACGCATCAAACGCCTCGCCACCCTGACCGAACTTCAAGCCAAGCAGCCAGTTGCCCGCATCCGAAATGCCGCGAATAAGCCCTTCACCTACGCCGCGGACAAAGTTTGTCTTGCCTTCTTTCGTGCTGTCGTAGGCCCTCTGAGCTATCGTCTGCATGAACATCCGGCGCGCCTCCGGATCATCCTTCAAATCCCAATACGCTTCCATCATCGAGCCAAGATAACGCGCGCGTTCCTGCCCTCCGGACTCTCTCCAGTTAAATCTGGCCATCGCATTGTGAACCGTGTCCAGCTTCTTTTCGCTGCCTGTGTCACGAAGGAACTGCCTCAGCCCAGGTGATACGTCTTCATAGCTATCAGCGTTGACAATATAGTTTTGCAGCTCCTCATTATACATCTTGACCGTGTGCTGCTCCATCTGCTGGGCATTATACGCATCATCTTCAGCCTTGTATCGGCGTTCCAAATCTTGCCTATGAATCTTGCCTATGATTTCATAATAGTCAACTGCGCTCGTCTTGTCTTTGATGTCTTGCTTCTGCAACTCAATCTGCCACTTGACGCGCTCGTCACGGTCTTGCATACTGGCCACCATGGCACGGGCCGCCTCGCGCGGCATCTTTGACATGCCTTTATCGGCATATCCTGCGCGCTCCATCGCATCCAGCCAGTCCTTGCCTATCTCATAGTCTGCATCTTTCCCATGCCTAAGATATGGATTTTTATAAGTGCTGTACCTCTCATGATTGTCAACCTTTTTCCGGAAGTCCTGGTCGTACTCGTACAAGCATATTGCATCCAGCGTCTCTAAATCCCGCTGAGCTTGCAGTCGCGGCGAATTCACATCAAGCTTTTCTGCCGTGTCTTCTAAATCAATAAGCGGCGGGCGATACTCGTCACGAAACGACGCCATCTCATCAGGCGGTGCTGCCTCTTCCGCGGCTATTATCGGTGACTCAAATGACAAATCTTGCGGCTTCCCCATCAATGGAACTTCCGTCATAGGCTCTCCCTCAGGCGTCACAACTTCGTCCACCTCAGGACTATTCAATAAATCATCGTTTAATGTAGGCATTTTATTCTTTAGGCGCTTTCTTGATAACGTATCTTACCCCTACCCTGCCTCTACGCATCAGTGGGGGAACAATCTTATTCTTGCCGCGTCCTGTCGGCTTCTGCTGAAACTTTGCTACAAGGGCTGCTGAGCATTCCATCGAATTGCCTCGCGCAGGGCATGTCATGTCTACATAGATGTTTTGCCCTATCCCATCTATCTTCAATGTCACCGTATCTATTTCAGGATTATACCCCATATCCTCCTGAACGCGCCTCCACTCATCTGCCGGCAACCGTACCATCATACCGCCAAAATCACCACGGTCTACATTGTCAAACTCCCAATCAACAAGCTTCGGCTTATTGCGCTCTTCAAGATACTTCTTCATCTGTATTCTCTGCTCGGTTTCTTCCGCCTCTTTCGCGGCTTTCTCTTCGGCTCGCTTCTGCGCCATTTCCTGCTTCTTCTGCTCAGCCTTTGCCTCCTCATTCAACTCACCCTGCATCCGAACTTTCGCCATATCCTTTTGAAAACGCTCCTGCTTCATACGTATGATCTCCTGAGTGTTTTTCATTATCTCCACCTGCTCGCGATGGTACAGGCTGATGTTTTTGTTAGTCCGCCTATCTATGCCGTTATACTCCATACATACACTTTTAGCTATATCTGCATCATTCACATAATTGTAATCCTTGTTCCCTTCCATGTGCATTTGCTGAGATTGCTTGATACGCGCTTCCAGCATGGCTATTGCATGCTTTTCCGCCTCCTTCTTCGCAGCCTCCCCGTACTCCTCATTCCACCACTGCACATAGTCCCCGCCAATTTCTTCAAACTTCTTCCTCAACCAATCATTGCTCTTGCCGGAAAATTGCGGATTATAGTCATTGACATGCTCGAGAAAATGCTTGAACGCCCTCTCCCAATTATCTCTTTCCATCTTCTCTTCCTCACTGTATGAACCAAAGACTTTATGCGGAATTTCCCATGCGTCCCTTTCATCGGCCTTCTTTTTCTTTATCTCCCTGTCCAGCCTTTCAAAAAACGACCAATCAAGCTCTTTCCCATCCTCATCTCGCCTGTACCCCTTGCCCTTAACCGTCATCTCCGCCATGCTCTTGATTGCCTCATGCGGCATGATCGTAAAGTTGGTCTTGTCTGCTCGCTGCTTCGCTATGGCTACCACCTGCTGTAACTCAAGTTTCCCTGCCTCCGCGTCCCCGTCTCCAAGCGGCACACATAACGCATCCAACGCTTTCACTATCGCTGCCGCTGATACGCCGGGCGAGCTTATCGCCATTGTCGTAGCTATGTCATCCGCCGCCTCATAAGCCTCTTCCTTCGACAACCCACCACGTTCATTCGCCCCTGCAACTATCGCCTGCACCGGCTCCGATGTGTATACACCTGCCTCCAACCTCTCTACTCCATCTTGCCCCAACTTTAGCGTGATCGTGTTGTCATTCTCGCTCAGCTTCGCCTGCACACTGTCATAGTCCGCCTCCGTCATGCCTTGCAAAATGTCTGCACTGTCACCTGTAAACGCCCACTTTTGCCCGGGCGTCAGCGTTATCTCCTCTTCCCTGTCCCGTAATATCTCATCGCTCTCCGATGCCCCCATCCCCAACATCTTGTTCCCTCCCTGAACGTTACTCGGCAATAACTCTGAACCCTCCGCTATACTCCTCTCCTTTAACCCTAATCCTTCACCCTCTAAATCTACATCCGTTATGCCCTCTATCCCCTTTCCTCCTGTCACTTCTTGCATCACCTCTTCCCTCGTCTTTTCAGGCCCTCCATATAAATCATCCCTCTCTCCCCTTACATACTCCTGCATCCTCTTCAACATAGCCTCACGCCCCTCTCGGTCGTATTGCTCCTCCGTCATGGGACGTATGCCTTGCCTCGCTCCATCTGCAAATAATCGCGCATTAAATCCATTCGCAACATGCCCTCCTACATTCAGACTCCCCCCACCACCTCCTCCTCCCACAAGACGGCTCCTCGCCGCCTTTAATATCTTGTTCTCTGCTTCTACTCTCGTCAATATCCCTACTCCTGCTTGCCTGTAAGCCTCCGTCGCAAACGCCTTCATGTCACCCTTCACCAACGCATTCTCTAACGCCGCGTTCGCTACTCGCTTCGTCGCTTCCAACTGCCCCGCTACTGTCTGCCCTACTAAACGTCTCTCGCTGTTGCGTAAATACTCCCCCTTCATCTTCCCCCACCTTATCTGCGCTTCATTCCCCCATAACGCAGGATTTACCCCGTCGTATGCCTCCTTATACCTGCTCTGAAAATCTGCCACCTTGTCCTTGTCTAGCGTCCCATCCTCTAAAAACCAACTCTTCGCACTCCCAGGCGCACTCTCCATCCCCTCCTTTGCCTCCGCCTCCGCCTGATTCTGGATCGCGTTCATCTGATCCTTCGCATCTTCCTCCATCCGATAGTTATACGTCTCCTTCATCGCTTCCCCTATCTCTCCCATCGTTCCCTCCCCTGCCTTCTGCATCTGCCCTAATATCCCGCCTACAAAACTATCCACCGGTTGCATGTTCACCGGTGCCAACGGAGTCCCGCTTACTTCCCCTTCGTTACCTAGTTGTCCGTAATTTGCCATAGAATGATTTTGCTTTGTAAATGTGTTCGCTCTTGTGCTTCCCCGCTACCTCCCTGCTCCACCTCAGCTTCGTGTACCCCCTCGTCTCACAAAAGTATTCTGCATACCTCTTGATCCCCTCCATGTCCCCATACGCTAATATCACATCCAATACCTCCCCCCCTCCAGGTACCACCGCTACAAAAAATTCAGGGTCGTTTATCACTGTCCCACCATTCCCTAATACGTAACTCAACATCTTCTCGTATGACCCAGTACCACTCCTCCCCTCATACCACTCATACACTTCACTCGTCGCATCCTTTTTCATATCTCTTTACTTCATTAGCCATGCCCCCTGCTGATACGTCTTTCCTCCCCCACTGCCTCCACTGCTCTTCGCCATGTCGTAAAATAAATTACCCATCTCACTCCCTAGAAACTCGTTCGAGTCCTTGCTCATCCCTTGCATGCTCTGCGCACTCCCTAACTGCCCCATCCCATATATTCCCCCTGTCGCTTGCCCCGCCTGCGCCCCAAGCTTCGCCCCTGCAGGCCCCCCAAAATATGCCCCAACTGCCGCCCCTATCCCACTTAATACCATCTCCCATGGCGCTGTCCTCTCTGCACCCTTCTTCATCGTGTCGTATAACTCCGATTGCCTCTGATAGTACTCTGCCTGCGCATCATACCCCATCTCCGCTATCTCTCCACTTACACGTAGCATCGACGCCCTGTACCTTAACTGCGCATCATCTAAACTGTCCGCGTACGCTACCGCTTGCGCCGCATCATACGCCTTCTGTAAGACGCTCTTCTCTGGCATGCTCCCACTCCCCGCCTCCGTAAATCCACTCCCTCCCCTCTGCGCTATCACCTTCCCCCTCGCCTTGCTCCCCTCCTCCATTATGCTTGACATCTTCCTCGCCGCCTTCTCACTGCGCAACTTGTTGTCCCACTCCGTCCTCGTCGCAAGCGTCTCATACCTCGCCCTCTCCGCATCCCCTCGCGCCCTCAGTATCGCCGCATTCGCTCGCGCTACATCCCGCTTAGTCTCATGCTGATACATCAAACTTACGTTGCTCCCTAAACTCTGTACCGGACTACCCATATATTTGTTATTTGATTTTCCCAGAAAAATAAAATTTTTAGATTGTGGGGCCCCCGGCGGCGCGCGTCCCGCTCGGCCATTCCGGCCCCCCCCCATACCCCCGGCCCCCCGAAAGGATGTTACGCTCCAATAACAAGTCCAGCGGGTGCTGATCATTAGACCCGTCCTGCCGCACATCGATCACCTGCACCATGGACAGGCACTCATGGTATTGACCAAGGCACTGAGCGGATAACTGGTAATCGTGCTTGACGGCCATTGCCAGGCGTGAGGCCATGAGCCAGACCAGGCACTCACCAAATCCTACCGCTATCGGGGGGATTGACCCGTCATCAGCCAACTCGGACGAGGTGTACACGATTGCCACAGTCCCTTGCTGCGCCTGGCAACCGCGCTCAGGGACAATATGACGTCGATATATCCTCCATGAGGGCAATCCGATCAACTCAACTACCCGAACACAATCGGTAGGTAACCGCCAGGCATCGATGGTGGCACGTGGCACGTCCGCATCGGGCTGTGGCAGGTCGTCCATCGGCTTGCCCGCGCCCTCGGCAGCCTCGGCAGACTCGCGCAGGGATCGCACAACATCAACTGTGTCAACCCCAGGATCGGCAGGCTCCAGATTGTCCGCCCAAAGGACTACTTGCTGCAACACCGCTCGGCGGCGGGCGTGTGCCCAATCGTGAGCCGCCAGCAGCATCAGATAACAATCGTGATA
>CANQWS010000059.1 GCA_947627615.1 uncultured Muribaculaceae bacterium
CTCAAAAATCTCTCGCAACAAATTGAATTTCAATTATTTCAAAGAACTTTTATGATTTTTTAGTGGACACTAATGACAGATGATATGAAAGTAATACTTCTAACAATATTCGCAATGATGGCGATAACCCTCATCTCTTGCATGCACACGGATTCGGATTACGAATCCGAACAGGCTGAATTCGAGAGGGAACAAGTGGAATTAGCCGAGGAACAGGCAGGACTGGAAGCAGAGCAAGAAGAACTTCGCCAAGAGTATGCCGAAATGAAAGAAGAATATCTCCGCGAAAAGGCTGAATTTCAGAAAGAGAAAAAGACACTTCGCAAAAGCGTAAAAAAAGAACATCCTGCAAAATCAGTCAAGCGAGATACTACAATACACCAACTGACAGAAGCCGAAATATCAGAACTCACTGATAAAGTTAAATCGGCAGGTCTATGGCCAACCGATAAGTAAAAACAGCTAATCATACATCATCAACCGCCCTCGGTCGTGTGCGCCGGGGGCGATAAAAGATAGTTATAAACCAACCAATATTATGAATTATGGCTAATTACTTTGAAAAGAGAGACAGATTTCAACAAGAACGAGAAAAGTATTATCGAGAGAGAACTAATACACGATTAAAATATGCTGCGCTGATTTCAATCGGTATTTCAATAATACTTTTGTTGACAATGGCTTTCGGCATTGTTGATTTAAATAATACGACCGCGATAATATTTATACGCGGTTGTGCCGGATTGTTTGCGCTAATATTTGTTGTTTTGGTTGCTATTATTGTATATCGCGTAAATGTTTCTTATTTTACGACTGTAAGGTCGAAGCAAAATACACCTGACGAATAAATTAAAGATTATGGAATGGAATCCCTATATTTCTGGAGTGTTGACCGCAATTATATATCTTATGGTATATCATTTCTTGCCGAAAAAATTGAAGAGTTGGAAACGATATGTAATAGCCATCGTCATCACCGTGCCGTTCATGTTGCTTTTACGATACATTTTCGATTGGTTTAACTCGTAGATAATTACATTGGCATTGCTATGATTGTACTCGAAAACTACAACTCATTAAAAGACTTCTAAAAGAAAACAGCTTAATCATACATAAACAAGGACAGGCAATCCCGGTAGTGTTGTCGGGGTTGCCTGCTACTTGCTGCGCGATTTTTCCTATCTTCGCATCGTTGACTATCTTTAACTCGGTAGAGACCACAGATAACTTAAACGTAAAGAATACAGAATTTTATTGATGGGAATATGCTGCTACAATTGGCTGTATGTCAGAAATATTTCGTAAATTTGCATTTATTAAAGCGTTGAACATGGAGACTCCGGAATCTTTCAGTCTTGAGTTGCTGACGACATACAGAGAGAGTTCCCGGCTTGAGGTCAAGTCGGCGCGTGGCGGTCTGCCTAACTCTTTATGGGAATCATATTCCGCTTTCGCCAACAGCGACGGCGGTGTGATTGTATTGGGAGTCAACGAAAAGAAGCATGGACGTCTTGTCGTTGAGGGTCTTGACGATGTCCACAAGACGCTGAAAGATTTCTGGAACACCGTGAACAACCGACAGAAAGTGAGTAGCAATATTCTGACTGACAGCATGGCTGTTGCGGAAACGCTGGAAGGCAAGGACATAATTGTGATTCATGTGCCACGTGCTGAACGCACGTCGCGTCCAGTGTATATAGGTTCCGATCCGCGAACCGGAACCTATCGCCGCAACTATGATGGCGATTATCATTGCTCGCTCGAAGAGGTTTCGCTGATGATAAGGGATTCAGCTCTTGTCACGGATGACAACAAACTGCTCACGGACCTCGATGTGTCGGTGTTCTGTCCGGAAACCGTCAGATCTTACCGCAACATATTCAAACTCATCCGCCAGAACCATCTCTGGAACCGGGAGGATGATGCAATGTTCCTGCGCCGCATCGGAGCCGTGCGCGAGGACAAGGATTCAGGCAAGTTTCATCCCACGGTTGCCGGATTGCTCATGTTCGGCTATGAATATGAGATTACGGCTGTGTTCCCCAATTATTTCCTCGATTATCAGGAGAACCGCACCAACGGCATCTATGCCCGCTGGACCGACCGCTTCACGTCGCAGTCAGGTGACTGGAGCGGCAACGTGTTCGATTTCATTCTGAGAGTAATCCCCAAATTACAGGCCGACCTTAAGGTGCCATTCATGTTCAAAGGGAACTTACGGAATGAGAACACGCCGCTGCATAAAGTAGTCCGCGAGGCTACAGTCAACATGCTCGCAAATGCCGATTTCTACGGACGGCGTGGTGTAGTGGTTCAGAAAAGTGCCGAAGGTTTCAAATTCGCAAACCCCGGCAGCATGCGTGTGTCACTTACGGAGGCAATTCAGGACAGCGCTTCAGACCCGCGCAACGGCGTGATGATGAAGATGCTCGCCATGGTTGAATATGGCGAACGTGCAGGAAGCGGACTGCAGGGCATTTTCAAGACCTGGCAGAGCGTCTATCACACTGAACCCAAATTGGAAGTGACTACCTCCGGCGGCGTTGACCGCACAACGCTCACCCTCGGCTTCGAGGGACAACGACCCGACATCGAGGCTATGAAGCGTCTCTATGACCAACCGGAAGAACTTATCGAGATAAACACTGCTCACGATCGCGACATAGAATGGAATTATGGCAAGAAAAGTTCACCGAAAAGTGATACTGAGAACAATCCTGTTCACCATAAACCATACAATAGTTCACCCAAAAAGTATAAAAAGCCCAAGCAAATTCACCAGAAACCAACCATTAGTTCACCAGAAACCAACAACAAACCCGCAGAAGTTCATCAGAAAATAGACATTAGTTCACCAGAAAGTGCATTGACTTCACTATTAGGGTCTCCGGAGTTCACCAGTGGTTCTTCAGATTTGAAAGTGTTTATGTTACTGAAATCGGACTCAAAGTTAACATTGGAAAAAATTGCCGGATTCCTGAATATGACAAAAAGAGGCGTTCAAAAGATTACTAACCGTTTGCAACAGTCAGGAGTTCTTTCCCGCCGAGGCTCGACAAAAGCCGGCGAATGGATTGTCAAGGACGGTCTTTAAACCAAGTAAGCCTTTGACAGTCCGAAGACAGAGGCACCCGATGGATTCCGTTGCCTATAGGGGGCATAATTTCATAATAAACAATATGGAAAAAGTATACAAGTCCAAAGTCGCAAATTGGTATCGATTATCTTGCCTGTTGATAGCCCTCGCTTTCGCGGGTTCGATATATCTTAGCTATAAATCAACCTGGATTCTTCTCATAGATGTGGTATTGGTCGGTATCTGCCTGTGGATTATGCTTGATATTCTGCTCCATACGGATTACCGTATAACCGGAGATAAGCTGCATATCCGATGTGGCGTTTTGTTCCGTATGGATTTGCCGATTAGTAAAATAACGGAAACAGCGCATAAATCGACCATCCTTTCATCGCCGGCCTTATCAGCCAAACGTATAGGTTTAAGATATGGCCGGAATAGATGGGTCTATATTTCACCGGAAAATCAAGAGGAATTTATATCTGATATAAAAACAATAAATCCCGAAATCATAATAAGCTGAAATGAGACACCTGATATTATTCTGCTTCATCATATTTTCGCTATCAGCCTATGCTTCAGAAAGAAACAGAGCCGAGGTTCTGCGCGAAAAGATTTTATCCGGCGACACAACGGAGGTGCTTGTAGTTGCCCACAGGGGTGACTGGCGTTATGCTCCGGAGAATTCAATTGCTGCCATAGAGCACTCGATAGCAATCGGGGTTGACATCGTTGAGCTGGACCTGCAATTGTCGAAAGACTCGGTGCTTTTCGTGATTCATGATTCAAAAATTGACCGCACTACAAACGGCAAGGGACGGATTGGCGAATGGACGGCTGATTCGTTACGTAATCTGGTTCTGAAAAATGGAGCGGGAATCCGGACGAAAAACCGGCTGCCTACGCTGGAGGAAGTGATGCTTGTGGCGAAAGGCCGGGTTTTGGTGAATTTAGACAAGGCCGACCGCTATTTTGACCTTGTGATGCCCGTATTGGAACGTACCGGAACAGCCTCACAGGTGATTATGAAAGGAAACAGGACTCCGGAACAGAATGACAGCCTTTATGGCAAATATCTTGGCAAGGTAATCTACATGCCGAAAGTGCGACTTGACAAGCCGGATTCACCGGAGCTCATTGACGGTTATCTGACTAAACTTCAATCGCCGGTGTTTGAACTGTCATACTCGTCGGACGACACGATCAATTACCCCATGGAGGCCCGAGAAAAGCTCAAAGGCAAGGCATTGATATGATATAACACACTTTGGGACACTCAATGCGGCGGACATGATTATGACCGAGCTTTGTCAGACCCCGATAGTGCCTACGGATTTTTGATTGATACCCTCGGCGCCCGCATTATACAGACCGACCGTGCGGAGCTCCTTCTGAAATACTTGCGGTCACGTTCCATTCATCAGTAACAAGGCTCTGATTTCCAATATAGAGGCTGCCTCGCAGTCTCTTTTTTATTGCTCTACCCTACTGATATTTCTCCATCAGTACGACCTAAAACAAAATCACCTCAGCACCTGAACGGTTCTGAGGTTTACAGCTTATTGTTGAAATCCGACTCTCTTAATAAAAGAGCCTTAATTCGTTGCAAAGTTACTAATTTTATTTGGAATATAGGCAATATAGAGCTTTGAAATTAAGGCGAAATGTCATGAGGGCTGTCCGTTGTTTAGCATACTTGCTGGTCTCACTTCGTAACTATCTAATTATTAGGTGTTGCCAATAGGTCATAATCTCTTATTAAGAGATACTTAAAAATGGCAATAGCCCACTTTTCGGAAGTTTGATAAAACACAATGCATAAACCTTTAGCTTACAGATGCTTGTGTTTTAATCACGCTAAATAAAAGAACACCCCGAACTCTGAAAATGCCTCCGGTCACGAACAACGATTCCCCTTGTTGGTTTGTCCTTAATTATTTTGGAATTTCGTTCCAGGACAGAGCGAAAAAGTCGGTCGACAGATTCAATCAGTGTCATGACTGCAATCTTGAACTGTTCGCACCCACTTACGTGGTTCGTGAAGAGAAAGACGGCAAAATCCGGATGCGACAAGTCAACCTGACGTTTCACTACATGTTTGTCCGTGGAACCTTCGATGAAGTCAAGCAGCTTTGCTGTCAGGACAATGGCTTCTCTCTGATGATTGACCACGGCGGGTCGGAACGCTACGCAATGATTTCCGACCGGGCCATGATGAACTTCAAAAACATAGCCAGAGCCTACAAGAACTGTCTGCCCTACTTCCCTCTTGACGATATTGATCTCGAAGCAGGCGACCTTGTGGAGGTGATTCACGGCGATTTCCCCGGACTGATAGGCGTGTACATGCCTAAAACGAAAAGCAACAGAGGCAACATTGTACTCCACGTATATAATAAGGTGGGCACAATAGCCTTCGACGTAAAAGCCACCGATGTGCGCGTCCTTGAATTTTCGCACAAATCAACCCGGGCCAACGACCAGATTGATGCGTTTGTCCCCCAACTGCTTAAAGTACTGCGATTATATCACCGCAACGAGGAACTCTCTCAGGCTCTTGCAGCCAAGCTATCAGTTTTCTGCAGCCGAATGGGAAAAGCCGTAATAAACAACCGTAAACTCGACGCTAAACTTCAGGCCCTGCTCTTTGCCGGCAACCACATACTCGGCAATACGGAAGCATCCGAATCGGCCAAAGCCAGATTTGACAGACAGAAAGATGCCGTGACCAACGAATGGACTCAAGCACTGATTGACCTTCTCTTTGCAGTCATCGGAAATGACCCGGAACAATTAAAAGGATCATGCCAGAAAGTCAAAGAGCTTAAGCCCGCATCACGTTCACAGCAATTACTTGCCGACGAATACGCCTTCTATTCCGAATGAACAGCACGATATTCACAGATACGGGCCTTGACATGGACCTTGTCAACTTCGACAATGCTGACGAAGTCTGCAGATTCGCGTCACAGATATTGGAGAAAGCCAACAGTATCGGATTGTTTTTACAAGGCACTTCGCGCCAGTCACGCGAGGCAGTGCGGATTATCAGTCTCGCCCGTGACTGGGTCAACACCGTCAGGACACATATCCCGACATACTCCGCCGGCGATGCACTGATGCTGACCGATGCTTACGACCTCATGCACCGCATAGCTTTTCGCCGTCCGGCCGACAACGAATACCTCAACTCGATCCGTCTGGCAGCGTTCGAGGCACGGATTCATGGCGACAAAACCGTTGACGAATATGCCCTTTACCGCACCATAAGGTCCGCCGTCCTGCGTGGCGACACCGCATTTCTCGGAAGGCCCGCGAAGTGGATGTGTCTTTGTACCGACCGCTGGCACAAACGTCTGAGCGCCATGCTCAGCCATTCAGTTCTCGCCGCCGACGCACACCCTGCTGCGGACTACGACACCCTCCAGCAAGCCGCCATCCTGATGGAAGCCGACCTGCGCGCCTACGAAGGCTCTAACCAGACCGCCTTCAAGCGCCGCCTCTCCACCCGCTACCGCAAATACCTCCGCCCCAACCCCTCAACCATGCCTTGAACGGCATCGGCAAAACATACATCTCATAATCAACACATCATGCACCCCAGCCTCAACATAGCTGTAGCCGGCACCGGATACGTCGGCCTCAGCATCGCAACCCTCCTTTCGCAGCACAACCGCGTCACAGCCGTCGATGTCATACCCGAAAAAGTCGATATGATCAATCGGCGCAAATCGCCCATTCAGGACGAATACATCGAAAAATATCTGGCGGAAAAGCCTCTGAACCTGACCGCCACACTTGACGGCGCCGCGGCCTATCGCGATGCCGATTTCGTGGTGATTGCGGCGCCCACAAACTATGACCCGGTCAAGAATTATTTTGACACCTCACACGTCGAGGAAGTCATCGATCTGGTCCTGAGCGTCAACCCCGACGCGGTGATGGTCATCAAGTCCACCATTCCGGTGGGCTACTGCCGAAGCCTGTATGTCAAATATGCCGCCAAAGGGGTCAGGAAGTTCAATCTGCTGTTCTTCCCCGAGTTCCTGCGCGAGAGCAAAGCTCTTTATGACAACCTGTATCCTTCACGCATAATAGCCGGCATGCCCAAAATCATCGACCGGCCCGAATTTGCAGAGGAAAACGCTGCAATACAGGCAGTGACCGATATCGAAAAGCTTGATAAGGCAGCCCACACATTTGCCGGACTGCTGCAGCAGGGAGCCATCGAAGAGGATAGTCCCACATTGTATATGGGCATAAAAGAGGCCGAAGCCGTAAAACTTTTCGCCAACACATATCTGGCCCTGCGCGTGAGCTACTTCAACGAGCTCGACACATACGCCGAGGTCAAGGGCCTTGACAGCCGAGCAATAATCGAAGGCATCGGCCTGGACCCGCGCATAGGCACGCACTACAACAACCCGTCGTTCGGCTACGGCGGCTACTGTCTGCCCAAAGACACCAAGCAACTCCTTGCCAACTACGCCGATGTGCCGCAGAACATGATGAGCGCCATCGTTGAAAGCAACCGCACCCGCAAGGACTTCATCGCCGACCAGGTGCTCCGCATGGCGGGTTGGTATGACTACACTTCTTCAAACACCTACGGCAAGACTGCCGAAAAGGAATGCGTTATCGGAGTTTATCGCCTTACCATGAAATCCAACTCCGACAACTTCCGCCAATCCTCCATTCAGGGCGTGATGAAGCGCATCAAAGCCAAAGGCGCCAAAGTCATCATCTACGAACCTACGCTCGAAGACGGCACAACCTTCTTCGGCAGTGTCGTGGTCAACGACCTCGACCGCTTCATGGCATCGTCCGACGCCATAATCGCCAACCGCTACGACTCCTGCCTTGACCCCGTCGCCCCCAAAGTCTACACCCGCGACATTTTTCGCCGCGATTAATTCATAATCACTCTCGTATGAAAATTCTTGTTACTGGTGCGGCCGGATTTATTGGCGCCAACCTCGTGATACAACTGCTCAAAAGAGAAAAAGCAGTTGATATTTTGGGTGTTGACATTCTCAATGATTATTATGATCCCACAATAAAAGATTTCCGTCTTGCCGAGATAGATAAGGTTGCAGCCCAACATACTGACAGCAAGTGGACTTTCGTTAAAGGCAATATTGCCGACAAAGCCTTGATAGACCGGATATTCAATGAGTTCAAACCGGAAATAGTAGTCAATCTCGCAGCTCAGGCCGGCGTACGTTATTCGATTACAAATCCCGATGCTTACGTAGAGTCCAACCTCATCGGTTTCTATAACATCCTTGAAGCATGCCGTCATTCTTATGACAACGGTTCAGAAGGCGTAAGGCATCTCGTATATGCTTCAAGCTCTTCCGTCTACGGGTCGAATAAAAAAGTCCCCTACTCGACCGATGACAAGGTTGACAATCCTGTGAGCTTATATGCGGCCACAAAAAAGAGCAACGAACTGATGGCTCATGCCTATAGCAAGCTCTACAATATACCATCGACCGGCCTACGCTTTTTCACCGTCTACGGTCCTGCCGGACGACCCGACATGGCCTATTTCGGATTCACCAACAAGCTCCTGAGAGGCGAGAAAATCGAGATATTCAACTACGGCAACTGCAAGCGTGACTTCACCTACATTGACGACATCGTTGAGGGTGTTATACGTGTGATGAACAAAGCTCCCGAACGCCACATTGGTGAGGACGGTCTTCCGATACCTCCGTATGCAGTCTATAACATCGGCAACAGCTCGCCAGAAAACTTGCTCGATTTCGTCCAGATTCTTCAGGAAGAACTCATTGCCGCAGGTGTATTACCCGTAGATTATGACTTCGAGGCCCACAAAAAATTAGTTGCCATGCAGCCGGGAGACGTTCCCGTAACCTACGCTGACACCACCCCCCTCGAACGCGACTTCGGCTTCCGCCCCTCAACCCCCCTCCGCGAAGGCTTGAGACGATTTGCAAGGTGGTACAAAGAATTCTATCAATAAAGAATGATAAAAAAGGTTATCACATACGGTACGTACGACCTCCTTCATCAAGGTCACATCAATCTTCTCAGAAGGGCAAAAGCGTTAGGTGACTATCTTATAGTTGGTGTTACCGCCGATAGCTTTGACCGCGATCGTGGCAAACTCAACGTTCGAAATAATGTTTTGGAACGGGTTGAGGCCGTTAAAGCGACAGGTCTTGCGGATGAAGTCATTATTGAGGAATACGTGGGACAGAAAATTGATGACATCCAGAAATACAACGTTGACATCTTCGCTATTGGCAGCGATTGGGTGGGTAAGTTCGATTATCTCAAGGAATATTGTCAGGTGATTTATCTGCCAAGGACTGAAGGAGTCAGCTCGACTCAACTTAGAGCAGAATCTACCGAGACCGTTCGGGTCGGCATAATCGGTTGCGGACGTGTCGCGGGCCGATTCCCGTCTGAAGCCTCAATTGTCAATGGAATTGATGTCACAGGTGTTTATGATGTAGATTTTGATGCTGCTATAAGATTTTCAATAAACCACGGCAATCTCAAAACCTACACAGAATTAAACGATCTATTAAAGGATGTTGATGCGGTCTACATTGCCACCCCTCATTTGAGTCATGGAGAACTCATCCGTAAAGCTATTGGATATGGTGTCCATGTCCTTTGTGAGACTCCGATGGTTCTGAATGGTGCTGAAGCCCGGGAATTGTTCGAATTGGCGGAAAGCAACGGTGTTGTCTTGATGGAAGCAAATAAAACGGCGCATTGTCCGGCATTCAACCATTTGATGGTGATGATCAAAAGTGGAGTTATTGGTGACGTAGTCGATATCGAAGCTTCGCTTTCAAAACTTTGGATTGACAACAAGTCGCTTCGTGAGTTTGATCCTCAACAGGCCGGGGGCTCCATGTATGAACTGGGAAGTTATCCCCTGTTACCTATTGTAAGACTTTTGGGTTGTAATCCGGAAAACCTTAATCTTTATTCCCGAATGAAGGATGGTGTTGATATGTACACCAAAGGAGTCTTCCGCTATCCCCATGCCACATCATCTTTTAAGGTAGGTCTTGGTGTGAAAACTGAGGGGAACCTTGTTATTTCAGGGACAAAAGGTTATGCATACGTTCCAGCCCCATGGTGGAAAACCGATTATTTTGAACTTCGATATGAGGATCAGAATCACAACAAGAAGTTTTTCTTCAAATGGGATGGCGCAGGCCTGCGTTATGAGATTCAGGAGTTCATCTCATGTATAATCAACAAACGCTTCTCAACATCACGCCTACGTCGTCGTGAATCTATTTTCATGGCACAAGTGATGGAGGATTTTATGAATCATAAAAACTTATATAAGATATGAAAGTAGCCGTAGTAACCGGCGGGACGTCAGGCATAGGACTTGGCGTTGCAAAAATGCTTATTTCTAAAGGCTATTATGTTTTCACAACCTTTGTTGGCAAACCGCTTGAAGAAAAAATCGAGAACTTTGAAGCCATCGCTACAGACCAAAGCAATCGTGAAGAAGTATATAACTTCATAGAATATGTAAAAGGGAAAGCTGAACATATAGATTGTATAGTCTGCAATGCTGGTCTTACAATACGCAAATCCTTCACTGAAACCAGTGATGAAGATTGGTACAAGATGATGGATGTGGCAGTAAATTCGCATTACATAATGATTCGGGAGTTTTTCCCATTAATCCCGGCAGGAAGTCGTATCCTTTTCACCGGTTCACAGATGGGACTAAATCCTCACGCAACTGTACTTGCCTACGGGGTAACAAAAGCGGCAGTACATTCTCTTACCAGGAATCTTGTAAAAGAATTCGAGGGAACAGGCACAACAGTCAATGCAATTGTCCCGGGATTTGTAGACACACCTTGGCAGAAAGAGAAACCGGAAGAAATCAAACAGAACATTTACCGAAAAACCGCCATCCACCGCTTTGCCTCTATTGACGAAATAGTGGACGCCTATAAATTCTGCATCGACAATCCATTTGTAAATGGTAGCCTGATTGAAATTAATGGCGGTTATTGTTTCAAATAAGCAATAGTAAACAAGACAACTTGTTATGTTCAAAAAAATCAAAAGAGTCATAAAGCTGCATGCTCCGGCAATGCATAAATTTATTATATCTTCTTTATATTTCAAAAAACCTTATTATGATTTTGTCCACTTTATAAAGGTTTCAAAGATTCGAAAGAAAAAACATGCCAATGTCGTATTTTTCATTTCGGCATTAGGTATGTGGAGATATGAGAATATATATATGACGTTATTAAATGATGAAAGATTTAATGTATTTATATTAATACAACCTTTTGGAACCTATACAGAGGAAAGTCAAAATGAAGAAGTTGATAAGATAAAAAAATATTTTAAAGGAAAGAATATTAGTTATATAGATATGACGGATAACCCTGAAGAAAAAATTCAGTGGTTTCATAATTTGGGTGCTGACATATTATTTTATCCGCAGCCATATTATGGTATGTATGCAAATAAATTAGACCCTTACTATAATAGAGATAAATTATTTTGTTATTGTCCTTATGGAATAGTAACTTTAGAAACACCAATTCTCTATAACGAGCCGTTTCAAAATATTTCTTGGAGACTATTTTACCCGACAAAATATCATTTACAAGATGCACAGAAATATGCTTTTAACAAAGGGAATAATGTCTATGTTTCAGGGGATTTAAAAGCTGAATTAACCTCATCCGGAAGTTTATATGATCCGTGGAAATCAACGTTACCTAATAGAAAAAAAATTATCTGGGCCCCACACTTTACGATATCAGGTAATTCCATTCTTGAAAGAGGCTCATTTCTCTGGTTAAATGAATACATGAAGGAATTAGTGTTAAACCATCGTGATCAAATTCAAATTGCGTTCAAACCTCATCCACGACTTAAATCAGAATTATATAGACATCCAGATTGGGGAAAAATAAAAACAGACAATTATTACGAATTTTGGCATTCAATAGAAAACGGTCAATTAGAAGAAGGGGATTATTCGGGACTATTCTATTATTCTGATGCTCTAATTCATGATTGTGGATCATTTAGTGCAGAATATTTATACGTCAATAAGCCTTGTATTTTTACCGCTAAAAATATTAAGAATACTCTCGCCGGGCTAAATAGTTTTGGGAAAGAATGTATTAGTCTTCATTATATAGGCACTTGCGAGGAAGAAGTTGATAAACTGCTCGAAAGAATTGTCTTTAACAATGATGATATATATAGGGAGCGTAGAACTCGATTCATTAATGATATTCTAATTCCCAATCAAGGTATAAACTGCACCGAATTCATTTACCACAATATTCTAAGAGGACTTGGCTTTTAATTTCCATCAAAATATGGAAAATGAAAATATAAAACATAAAGCCAGCAAGGGGGTAATTTGGAGTTTTTTTGAACGCTTTTCTGTTCAAATAACACAATTCATTATTACCATTATCATGGCAAGGCTACTAACACCTTCAGATTATGGATTAATTGGGATGTTAAGTATTTTCATGTCTCTATCTCAGGTGTTTATTGATGGCGGATTTACAAATGCTCTCATTCAGTGTAAAAATAGAAGCAATAAAGATTTTTCAACAGTATTCTTTATTAATATCACAATAAGTGTTGTTATTTACATTATTCTTTTTTGCAGCGCAAAATATATTGCTTCATTCTATAACCAATCTCAATTGACCGGGATTATTCGAGTCTATTGTTTAACACTTATAATTTATAGTTTAATTGCTGTTAATAAAACAATATTAACAATTAGGTTAGACTATAAAACACAGACAAAGATTTCATTTACCGCAGCTGTAATATCAGGTTGTTTTGGAATTTTTCTTGCGAAAAATGGATTTGGAGTATGGGCTTTGGTTTTTCAAGCAATCACTATGTCGGTGTTAAATGTAATTTTAAGCTTCTATTTTGTCCATTGGTTCCCATCTTTTATCTTTTCAACAACTTCTTTTAAAAAGCTATTTAAATTTGGTTCTAAGCTTCTGATTGCCCAAATAATAGGCGCTATTTACCAGAATATGTATAATTTAGTTATAGGAAAGAAGTTTTCATCTGCATCTCTAGGGTTTTATACTAGGGCCGAATCGTTTACTAATCTTGTAACATCTAATATTAGTAATATTTTAACAAGAGTCTCATTCCCTTTGTTAAGTGAACTTCAGGATGATAATGAAATACTAATTAGGGTATATGCAAAATATATGAGCATTTCTGCTTTTATCATGTTTCCACTTAGTATGTATTTGTGCGGGAGTGCTAAACCTATTATATTATTTTTATTAGGAAATAGATGGGCTGAATGTATAATACTACTTCAAATTTTATGCTTTTCAACTTTATGGCAAGGTATTGTATCAATAAATTTAAACCTTTTAAATGTAAAAGGACGGTCTGATTTAGTACTAAAACTGGAGATAATAAAAAAAAGTATAGCATTCTTAATTTTATTCATTTCAATTGTCTTTCAAAACCTTATAATTCTCTGCTTGGGTTTAGTACTGTACTCTTTTATCGCTTTCTATTTAAATACGATCTACACTAAGAAGCTTCTGAATTATGGATTCAATAAACAACTAAAGGAAATTTATCCCTATTTATTATTGTCATTAATAGTTTTATGCGAGTGTTTGTTAGTGAGTTATTTTATACCATCAAGTTTACTCGCTTTAATTTGTTCTTTGCTTATTTCTCTTATTTCATATTTTGGTCTGGCAAAACTCATGAATCTTTATGCTTATCTGGAATTTGAAGCTTTGATTATTAAGTCGGTAAAAAAATTAAGAAAATGAAAGTATTGTGGTTCTCTAATGTGAGCCTTATTGATGATGATACCAATAAAACCGGGACCTGGATACACTCTATGTATAAGGGCTTGAGCACTTACAAAGATGTTGATATTATTGCTAATATCAGTTTTAGTAAGAGCAGAAGTTTAAAACTATCTCAAGAAGGATCATTTACGGAACTTCTTATCCCAATCTCCTATGGTATTCAAAAGATTGAAGATATTCCTACGAGTATAATCAATAAAATAATTGATTTTGTAGATAATCTGTCACCTGACATTATCCATATCTGGGGAATAGAAGCGATCTGGGCATTAATATGTCAGAAAAGACTAAGTAAATATACACAACTAATAGAAATCCAAGGTCTGAAAGGTATTTCAAGTGCTCCAATCCATTTTAATGGTGGTTTAAGTAAGTTACCTCAAAATATATTAGGTCCATTTGAATGTATTTTACCTGACTTTTCTCTTAATCATATACAAAAAGAGTTTAATAGATGGGATTATTATGAGAGAGACGTAATTTCTAATGCTAAGTATATAAGCACTCAATCTGCTTGGGTTAGAGATGCTCTAAAATTTCATTTCAACACAAATGCACGTATATTTAGAACATCTATTTTATTACGCAATTCATTTATAAACCCCGTCCCGTGGATAAGTCATCGTGAGGAAAGAAGTGGAATCACAGATGCTCCAACGTTGTTTTCAATCAGTTCGCCTATCCCATATAAAGGGTTTCATGTATCTGTCGAGTCTTTATCACTTCTAAAGAAATATTACCCTGACATTAAATTAAGGGTAGCAGGGATTTCTATTAACAAACGTAATGTCATAACATCCGGGTATATTCGATTTATTAAGAATTTAATATCTTCTCATAATCTTAATGATAATATCGAATTTCTGGGTAATGTCAAGGAAGATGTAATACTGCAAGAACTTTACAAGAGTGATGTATTTATAAACCCTACATTCGTAGAAACATTCTGTCTCGCTCTTGCCGAGGCTCTATCAGTAGGTGTTCCGAGTGTTTCTTCTTATGTCGCAGCGCTCCCTGAATTGATTGATAAGAATAATGGATTATTAGTCCCGGCCGGAGACCCAATTTCTTTAGCCTCTTCAATTAATAAGATTTTGTCGAATCCTTCTTTGAGTATCGACATATCTACCCACGCGTATAAATCAATGGCCTTATACAATAATAGCCAACGAATAATTGAAAATCAGATTGAAATTTATAATTCAATTCTTAACTAAATATTAGAGCCATGTCAGTTTTTAAAGATAAAACACTTCTCATAACAGGAGGCACCGGTTCTTTCGGCAACGCGGTGCTAAGGCGTTTCCTGAATACGGATATCAAGGAAATCAGGATTTTCTCGCGCGATGAAAAGAAGCAGGACGATATGCGCCACGAGTATCAGGTGCGTTATCCCGATGTAGCCCACAAAATCAAGTTCTATATCGGCGATGTGCGTAACTTGCAGTCCTGCAAGAACGTTATGCCGGGTGTGGACTATATTTTCCATGCGGCTGCACTGAAGCAGGTGCCGTCGTGCGAGTTCTTCCCTATGGAAGCCGTCAAGACCAACGTCATCGGTACTGACAACGTGCTGACAGCCGCCATCGAGGCCGGTGTTGGAGCCGTTATCTGCCTGTCGACCGACAAGGCAGCCTATCCAATCAACGCCATGGGCATAACCAAGGCCATTGAGGAAAAAGTTGCCGTTGCAAAAAGCCGTTATTCGGGCAAAACCAAAATCTGCTGCACGCGTTATGGCAACGTGATGTGCTCGCGCGGTTCGGTCATTCCCCTGTGGATTGAACAGATTCGTTCGGGTAATCCGATCACGCTTACCGAGCCGTCCATGACCCGCTTTATCATGAGTCTTGATGAGGCAGTTGACCTGGTGCTTTTTGCATTTGAACATGGTCAGAACGGCGACATCCTCGTTCAGAAGGCTCCGGCATGCACCATCGGCACTCAGGCCGAGGCTGTTTGCGAACTCTTCGGAGGAAGAAAAGAAGACATCAAGGTCATCGGTATCCGCCACGGCGAAAAAATGTATGAGACACTGCTAACCAATGAGGAATGTGCAAAGGCTGAAGACCTCGGTAACTTCTACCGTGTACCCGCCGACAACCGCGGTCTTAACTATGACAAATTCTTCAAGGAGGGAGATGAGACACGCAACACCCTCACGGAGTTCAACTCCAACAACACACGTCAGCTCAACGTGGCCGAAACCATGGAGAAAATCGCCGCACTCGAATATATTCAGAACGAACTTAACGGAAACGGCAATTTTGTTCAGTAATGCGGCGCATTACTGAACAAATGCATAATTAAGAATGCATAGTTCCATAATTATAGGGACTTTCCCAATTATGCATTTTGCATTTTAATCTAAAAATTATAAAATTTTCAAAATGAAAATTTTGGTGACAGGAGCCAAGGGTTTTGTGGGTAGAAACCTGTGCGCCCAGCTCAATAACATAAAGGAGGG
>CANQWS010000060.1 GCA_947627615.1 uncultured Muribaculaceae bacterium
CCTGAGCACAACTCACTGAAGCCCCTTTTTGACTACCTCGGCGTTTAGGGTGACGCAATGACGAAGTCAGGAAATAGATAAAATGTTATAGCGAATAACAACTGGATTGTAGCCGGGCAGCCTGATGAACGGCTCGGCCGTCTCAACGTCATCAAGTCGTTCTATGTGAAATACGAGCGTAAACTACCGGCCCTTATCGCCGAGTTCTGCCAATACTACGCCTTCCATGGCGAGAAGACAGTAGTATTTTACTATGACTCTACGGCCCTCGGCTCCAATTACGCCGTCAATGATGTCGATTTCCGATATACCATCATTCAGGAATTCGAGCGCCATGGTTGGCGCGTTATCCCGGTGCCGCTCGGCAACCCAATGCGCCACGATGAAAAGTACAACCTTATCAATCGTGGTTTCGCCGGGCGTAACCGTCTCACGCCTTATTTCAACCGCCAAAATAATGATGATCTTATTCTGGCTATCCAGTCGGCCGGCATTGAACGCGGCCGTCTCGGCTTCCGTAAGAATAAGGCCGGCGAGAAACTTGCGGAGTCCGAGGAAGACCTTCTCGAACACCGCACCGACGGCACCGACGCTTTCGATACGCTGTACATCGGCTGCGAACGCCGCCCTTATTCAGGGGCCGCTCTTATCGATGTCGGCGGCGTTTTGTAGCTCCGCTTGTCTTTTACTGTGCAGTCGTACATTCGTACTTTTGCATCGTTAATAAACCTCTCTCCGCTATGTCCAAAACAGTAACTACCGTCAAACGTCGCCTCACAGCACAGTCAGTTCTGGCCTTTGTGCTGGTCGTGTTCGGCATGGTCGTTGTCATGTTGGCTCTCTATATGCCGCCCGTGGGTGAAATCCACCCATCGGTTATTACCGTGTACGGCATGTTGCTCGTCGCCGCCGGAGCTTTCCTTGGCATCGACCTTAATTTCCAACTCAAAGCGTTCCTCGAATCTGTCCGGGACCGCGAAATCTCTAATCCTACAAACAATGAAGCCGTTTGAACTACGCCTCGCCGAGTTGCACAGCCGCAACGCCCGGCATGTCAAAAATCTTCGCGCCTTCTGCGATGATCAGAGCCGTTTCAGTCGGCTCGACTCCGAAGACCAGTCATTAATCATTTTGCAGCTCGAGCACATGGCTGCTCTCGATGAAATCCTCGAGAAGCGCATGCGCCGCCTTAAAATCCCGGTATGATGAGAAATATTAAATACATCGCTGTGCATTGCACTACCGGCAATCAGCGCAATAAAGCCGCTGATATTGTGTCGTATCATACCCGCCCTAAATCAAAAGGCGGCAAAGGCTGGTCTAAACCGGGCTACCATTACATAATCGAGGCCGACGGCACCATTGTCAACACATGGCACATCGAGCAGTCGAGCAACGGCGTGGGCCCGCAATTCAATCCTGTAACCATTAATGTTTGCTGGATTGGCGGGGTCGATACGTCGAAGAAAGAACTTCCGCCTGTCGACAACCGCACGCCCGCCCAGAAGGTTTCGCTCCGCGCTCTCTTGGCCGGTCTTAAAAAGCAGTTCCCTAATGCCATTATTCAGGGACACCGCGACTTCCCGAATGTGCATAAGGATTGCCCTTGCTTCGACGCTAAATCCGAATATTTCGATTTATGACACGCTTCCTATCTGAAATCTTCCTGACCATATTGCTGACTTGCGCAATATGCTCGTGCCGGTCATCGAAGCAATCGACCGTCCAATACTCAGACACAACCTCGGTAACTGCCGCCGGGTCTGTTTCCACGCTCTTGAAAGGTGAAATCCTCTCTCTCATCTCTGCTTCCCGTGAGCTGGACTTGTCGGGTATCAAGGTCGAATTCTTCCCCCCTGACTCGGTACACCCTGACTCTCGCGCCGCTCCCAAGTCGTTAACCATCGAGACCGCAAAGGCTAAGGAGTCGACTGAACAGGCTACCAAAGAAACGGCAGCCGTCGACGAGCAAAAGACTGTAAATCTTTCGGCCCAATCCGTAGCTTCCTTGCAGCAATACACCCAAAGCGATAATGACTTCCTACGACCCTCAGACTGGGTGATCTTCGTCTCGGTATTAGGCGCAATTCTAATCGTAATCTTCTCCATAATCTTCACAATCAAACACAAATGACACTCTGTTCTGACAAACGTGGCTTCGACAAGACACTCCATTTCATAATGGGCCTTGTTATAGCTCTCATCGTCGGCGTTATCTTCGCTCACATTCCACCTCACATACCCTGGTTGTCTGTGGTCGTGGCTCTCGCTGCTGTGGCTGTCATCGGCTTCATCAAGGAGCTGCACGACTCTTACACTAAAGGTAACCATTTCTGCATTTGGGATTGGCTCTGGACGCTTTCAGGCGGCTTCGCTATCTGCTGGCTACCGTGGCTCGCGGCCTATCTATTGGCTATCGACGGTTAACTCATTCTTCTCTCTCCTTTTTTATTGTCAGGTCGTTCTCGGGTATTCCGGGGGCGACCTTTTGTTTTTGGGAGTCTCCCTTCGGGCCGGGCTTTCATGCTCCGCACCGAGCCTATAGTCTCGGCCATAAGGGTTCAATCCCTGACTCGTTCCTCTTGCCCTTTATTGATTTCTGCTCGCACCGGCCTCTATGAACCTGACGGCTGTGCATGGCTTGTGCTTTCCTATCCATTTTTCCCGGTGCCCTTGTATCGGTTCCTGATTTGACCGCTATTTCCATCGCAAAGTTAGGGCAGACACGCACCCGGCAAATTGAGTGGCACTTCAGCTGAAAAATCATCCTCATTGCACTACGGTATTTTTCGCTGAAAATTTGCCTCTCGGTGCTTTTCGTCCACCCTCAAACAGCAATGTAAAAGCTAAATCAAACTCGATAACAAGGACGAAAAATGGAACAGAAAATCATGAATAAAGTACAGCCTACAGGCTCACAGAAGCCTGAAATCAACAAAGAACAAGAGCTTGTAAAAGCTGCTCACCTCTCCTCCAATCCGATAAATGGTCAATCCAATAACGGCACGGCTCATTTTGAGGTTGAGGTAGAAAAAGCGTTTTTCCGCATCTTCTTCGGTTGCTAACTAACTAAGTCATTAACTCCTAAAAACATTTTCACCATGTCACAGACAGCTAACACCACCGCCAACACTAACACCGCTAACAATCTCTTTGCCGCAGCCGCAGCTCTCCCCACGCCCGTATGTGTTACGGCGTTCATCGCTCCGCAGTCGCTCATCGAACTTTCCCTTTATGCTGACGGCACGAAAGCCGTAGCAGAGGGCGAAGCCGTCGCCCCTGTCGTCATCAGCGTCGGCACATACATGTCGGACCGCTCAATTTGGCACATCTGCAATTTTACCAATGCCGCCAATGCCCTTAACTATGCCTTTATGCTCAAAGGCGAAAATTGCCCCATCTCTAAAAATGCCTTTGCACTCCTGCAAGCCGAAATCAAGCGCACAGGCGCTGTCAGCAATCGCGCAAAGGCTCGCGCAGAGGCAAAGCAGAAAGCCGAGGCAGAGGCCACACAAGCCGCAGAGGCCACCGAGGCCGCCAATGTCGAACAACAGCCCGAGGCAGAGCCGAAAGTCAAAGGCATCGCGGCCACGCCCCTAATGAAGCAGTACATGGAAATGAAGAAAAAGCACCCCGATGCAATCTTACTTTTCCGCGTAGGCGATTTTTACGAAATCTTCGGCGAGGATGCAATCACCGCATCGGATGTCCTCGGCATTACCCTAACACGCCGCGCAAACGGCAAAAAAGGCTACATCGAACTCGCTGGCTTCCCCCACCATGCACTCGACACATATCTCCCCAAGTTAGTGAGGGCAGGGCATCGCGTAGCCGTCTGCGAACAGCTTGAAGAGCCGAAAGTCAGAAAGCGCACCAAAAAGGTCGAGGCCGAGGCATAAATCACCGCTCCTGAATGGTGCTCCCGACATGATTGTCGGGAGCTTCGAGGGGAACCGGCCACGGCGCTCGGAGTCCTCCTTGCGCCGTTTGTCTTTTATTGCCCTGTCTGTTACAGCTAATTTTGTGGCATGGAAACGCAAATAGACCAGTCATATCTTGAACTCGAGCAGTACGTCCCGACATCGAGTGTGTCGAGCATTACGGCACGCACTGACAAGGTGCGCATCGACGTGTCGCTGTCATGCGAAAACGGGCTCGATGGCGAAATAGAAACCTTCTATTCGACATCGCTCTATCCCTTCAATGGTGTAGCTGAACTTTCAGACGTTGGCACCCTTGTCGAGGAATATTTTCGCCTGCGAAATAAGGTAACCGATTTAATTACCATCTCTTTTGACGGCGTTTCAATCGATGTGCATTTCCTCTATTGCGAATATCGTATGCCATACGATTTCGCAGCTGACAAAACTTTCTTCCTCTCGTCCATGGTGCAACGGGTTCATCAGGACTCTATCATAGCTATTGCGGCCTTTAACCATGGCTCTGCCTTTCCTTTCGTAATAAAGGCTGTGGGCCATGCCGAGGCCGACAATCAGCTCGTGGCCGTTGAAAAATCAGTGCAACAGGCATTTTTCAACGGTGTGGCATATTTTAACGTAGCCGATATCATTCTTTGGGCGCTCAATAAGACCGAGGACGAAGTCGGCACCGATTTGCGCGACGTGATGTATTTCAGCATCGAGTATGCCGGCATTCAGAAAATGTGCTACATCGTCCCGGCTCCGGCTTATCTCACTTTCTCTTTCCGCAATGCCTTCAATGTGGAAGAATTTATCGATGTCGTGGGCGTGATGACAACCAAGACGAATGTCTCTCGCGATGTCGCTGTCTGCAATGGCATATCCAAACAATATGATCGCACTATCGAGCGAACATATCAGATACAGACCGAAGCTCTCACTCCCGACGAGGTTAAAATCTTTGAGCAGTTCCTGGCATCACATAGCGTTTCCCTGTGGCTTGACGGCGACGATTACACCGTGAACATTGAAGACCATACTTGCGAGCCCAGCTCGGCCGATGACTCCCTGACCTCAATAAAGTTTACATGGCGCTTCGATGACAACCGTCCGCACGTCTTCGACTCACTCCTGGACGGTGTCATGCCTAATCGCCGACAAATCTTCAACGATACATTCTCGCCCGAATATGAATAGTGCTATACACATATCCACCGCTCGAAAAATGCTCGATGCAGGGCAGCCGGTAACGCTTACCTATGTGAAGAAAAACGGCCAGATTTTTACGGCTAAAAATGTCGTATCGCTCCGATATGACTTTTACACCGGCCTTCGGACTATCAAGCTCCTGCACAACGGGCAGAAAAAAACGATACATGATGTCTGCATCATAGGAATAAATGATTTTGAAGTATTCCTTTAATCTCTAAATTTCACTCTCTCCCAATGGATAACCATATTTTTGACTGTTTCTCTATCGAGAACCTACCAATGAGCAACGCTCGCGTAGCCTTTGTTACGAAGACTACCGAGGTGTTCCGCGACTCTGGCCGCTATGAAACGCGGCAGACCCCGGACGGCAAGGAATATGTCTCATGGGGCGGCGATAACCAGCTCCCTTATTCGATTATCAGATATATCGAGGAAGACGAGACACTGTCGACTTGTCAGGTGTTCAACGCCGAGGTCTGCTATGGCTCCGGCTTGCGATACTGCACCGAGGAAGCATCGCAGAAAGTTAAGGACGAGGTCGAGGATTTCCTTATCGACAACCCTCTCCCTGATTATTTCCTCGGCGTGTGCCAGGACCTCAAGCACTTCAATTTCGCCGTGTCCGTTATCATCATGAACGAGGATGGCGACCGTATTGTGGAACTGCACCGCAAGCCGGCATGTTATTGCCGTTTCGCTCCTGCAGATCCTAAAACCGGCCGCCTCACGAAAATTATCTTCGGCCAGTTCCGCGACACGCAGCCGGGCGATAATTTCGAGGAAATCGAATTGCTTGACCCTCGCTCTCCATGGCGCGACCTTCAGCAGCGCATGGGGCTCCGGGCCTCGCGCTCTGACTCCGCACCCACCAAGACACGCAAGTTCGCAATCCTTACTCGCTTCCCGGGCGTTGACTCTCCTTATTACCCGATACCGCACTATGCGGCCCTGTTCAAAGGCTCGTGGTACACAATCAAGCGTCTTATCGGCGAAGCCAAGAAAAGCAAGCTCCAGAACGCGGCTCCTATCAAATACGTTATCGAGGTCTCGCCTCGATATTGGGATAACCTTTTTAAGGAACGCCGCATCTCGCGCCCGGAAGATCAGATCGCGCTGATGAACGAGAAGAAGCGCGAAATGCTGGAGTTCCTGACAAACCACGAGAACACAGGCTCAGTCCTTTTTACCGGCAAGTCTATCTCTCTCGACGGCAAAGGCGAGTCTCCTGATATCACTGTCAACTGCATCGACTCGAAGAATAAGGAAGGCGGCGACTGGGAGTCTGACATCGCCGAGGCCGTGAACATGGTGTGTTTTACCATGCGCGTCCACTCGAACCTCGTGGGCTCAGTTCCCGGCAAGGCACAGACAAATAACTCCGGCTCTGACAAACGCGAGCTCTATACTATCGCACAGGCGTTGCAGAAGCCTTATCACGATTTGCTGTTCCTGCCGCATGAGATTATAATCCGCTTCAACCACTGGGATAAGGTGCATCCCGATTGCCCGTTCATTCAGCTTACAACGCTCGATGAACACGCCGACGCTAAAGAAGTAACCCCTAAATCCGACAAAACCGATGAAGACGGACAAGCTGACAAATAAAAATATTCGTCAGTACATCCCTAATGTGCTGACTGAGGTAGCGGGCGAAACGCCTCTCGCTGAAAAACTCGCTCCGTTCATCGACTCGGCCAGAATTTGGCTCGAAACCGAGTATCTTGGCCCCGATGATTTTCTCTCTGAGGCGCATAACGATTATGCGCTGAGAATACTCGTCGCGAAAGCCATGGCCGATGCCGTGCCTTCTCTTGACCTCGTAGTAACGCCTACCGGCATGGCTGTCGTTAATACCGACTCCATGGCTCCGGCTTCTAAGGAACGTGTCGAGCGTCTTATCAACTCTCTCCGTGAACAGGTACGCAAGAGCATCCCCACGCTCCTTGACTTTTGCCGCTATTACGAAGCATGGCAACAGTCGGAGCGAGGCCAGTATTTCAGCTCTACATTCCTGAATTACCCGCCGGAGTGCTATGGCATCCGGGAGCTTGAAAATCTCTCTTACGAGGATTTACGCCTGCGGGCCATGACTGTAGAGCGTGAACTTGCCGACCGATACCTCGGCCGGCAGTTCATGGATAAGCTAAGAACTGACTACAGTGCCCGCACTGTCAATCGTGGCCATCCGCTTGTCGGAGCTATGCTCTCATCGGTATTATCCCTCATTGCTCCGCCTGATGGCGGCCATGTGATGGACCAGAACCGCTTGTGGCATGCTGCGCACATAGTGCTCAATGAGCTTAAATTCCACCCAGACTATAAACAGTTATGGGAGTCTGAAATGGGCGACCAGTTCAATAATCAGGGTTTCGTCAACGACATTAAAGGCGGCTTTTATTTCTGATGGAACCTCTCAATCTCACTGTCCCGAAGTCTTGGAATGAATTATCCCAGGATCAGCTCGATTTCTTGCTCCGAACAATCGCGAAAGTCAACCGCGTTAACATCAATCGTCCGTTTCGGTCGATTGATGATTTCTCGGCGCAGACGGCCGCTCAGGTAGCCGTATACTGCCTTTTTCGGTGGAACGGAGTAAGGGTTATTACTCCTTACTCCGACTCGTGGCTCGTCGCCCATGACAGCAAGGAGTATCTGATACGAGCTTCCGACCTTGCCGCAGCTACGGTTGCTCTCGAATGGGTGGCCGAGTTACCGTCCGGGCCCGTAAGGCTCGACCATATCGACAAGGCCGAAGCTGTCGATGCTGAACTCGATGACTCGTTCACTTTCGACGACTGGCTCTCTTGCGAGGCCCTTTGGCAAGGCTATCAGGTCGTGAAATCGGATAAGTTTCTTCAGCAAATGGCCGAAGTGCTGTATCGCAAGCCCGGTATAAAACTCGCAGAGCATGAAACGCTCTCGATTTTCTATTGGTGGGCCGGCCTGAAAGCCTATTGCAATCAGCTTTATCCGAATTTCTTTCAGCCTGCCGACCCTAATACTGCCGTCGAGCCGGACCGCGACATGCTGCGTCGCAATATGGACGCTCAGATTAGGGCCTTGACTAAGGGCGACATCTCAAAGGAGTCGCTTATCCTCGCGATGCCCGCTCACAGAGCTTTGACTGAGCTGGACGCTCTTGCCAAAGAATATGATGACCTTAACCGTAAGTATCCGACAAAATGAACAACAACTCTTTCAACTGGGACGCAGCAGCCTTCTTTGAGAAGCTGACTGCAGCCAATAAGCTCGCAAGGGATAATGGCTTTGCATTCGAGCGCGTTTCATCCCTCGACGGGTTCCACGCTCTCATTTCAAACGCTCTCTCTACAACAGCTTATGTCGCGGTCAGTGATACGTCTTCCGGTGGCACCGAGCTCAACAATTCGCCGCACACTCGCCGAATTAAGACAGTGTTTCTCTTCATGCGGCACAAGGCCGATGACCCGAAGGCTCGTCAGGATTGCCTCGACCTGATGAATGAACTGTTTCGGCAGTTCATGTCCGTATTGATCCAGGAGAAAACACGGCTCCGGGAAAACAGCATATATCTCGATGACCGTATATCGTTTACCGAGATAGACAAGTATTTCTACACCGGCGGAGCCTGTGCTTTCTTTCAAATCGCTGTCGATACTTTCACTAACCTTGTCTATAACCCTGAAGAATGGCTCAACGAAATCCTATAGACGAACGCGAGAAATTTGTCGAGGGCTGGAACAATACCATGGTCGATATTTGGCGCGAGCGCATCCGTCTGCTGAAAGTGGTCGATACCGGGGCGCTCCTTGGCTCCCCATTGCAGCTCCCGGTTCGTGCCGACGGTCGCTTCTACGACATCACTCTCTCGCAGACATTCCTGGAATATGGTTTGTGGCAGGACCTCGGCACCGGCCGCGAGGTTCCGATAGGAAACCCCGGCGACATCGGCCGAGAGAAAAAGAGGGAGCGCCGCCGCTGGTTCTCGACGAAGTATTACGCATCGATAATGAAATTGCGTGATTTCATGGCGCAATCCCTCGGCGAGGAATTCAAATCCATGTTCTGCGACACACTCGATGCTGACCGCGCTCGGCACAACTCCAACTACTACCGTCGCAAAGGTCTGGTCTAAGTGTCTTTTATCCGCTCTCGCTTTCCCAGTAACTTTGCTCTAAATCAATCATCTTCTATGACAGACTTTTCCTCTCTCCAAACGAAACTCAACGACCTTAAGGCCAAGATTGCCACGAATTCCATATCTCCGGTATATCTTGGCTCCATACTCGACGATGTCATAGCTCTCATCAGCTCCATTGACATGACGGATTACAAGGAGGATATCCGCTCGGCTCTTTCTACGGCCCGCACCGCCTTGGCTCAGGCTCAGAAAGCCTTGGCTGAAAAAGCGGATAATACAACCGTTCAGGCCGTCATACGTAACGTCTCGCTGCTCACTCCCGTGAAAGTGGAAAGCGAGGCCGAAATGAAGCGCATGATAGAAGCCGGAGAATGTGTTGAAGGACAATTCTATTACACTGAAGAGGTTGACTGATGGCTATTGTATTTAACGGCGAGGCCCTGGCCAGAATCTTTATCGGCTCTGTTCCGGTTCAGTGTATCTGGCTCTGCACGGAAAAAATATACTCCGCTGTCCGGTCCTGCTTCGGCGGAGGCCGATGGCGAAGCGAAAAGCCCTGGATTGACAACGACAAATGGATCACAAAATAAAATTTCTATATGGCTAATAAAAATCCGATTCCCGACAAGAAAACGCCCTGGGACGATTACGTCGGGGCACGCGTCGAAGATTTCCTCAAACAATCGCTCGACTCTAAAATCGGACTCTTGTATTATGACGAGTCCAACAACCGTTATATGGCGTTTGCCGACAAGGTTGACAAAGATTTGTATCTGTCCGACCCGGAGGCCCATCCGGAGTTGCTGCTGGGGGTGTTCGACGCGCCCTTCAACTTCTCTGCCCAGATTGATCTGACAACTCCGGGCTACAGTGCTATCCGGAAGGGGTCAACCGGCAATTTTATAGATTTTACCTTTGACATAAAGAATAAGTCAGGGCAGAGCACCGGAGAGGACGTTGTCTGCCAGTATACATTCCGCCGCGGTTCCGTAGTTACGGTCAAATCCGAGCGTTACCGCAGCGGCACGGCCGTCCATTACTGCATTGACGAATATGTGCAGGAAGGCACAAATCAGATTACGGTGGGCATTACCGGGCAGCAGTCTCTTGCCGCCACCACCGTAGGTGTGACATATCTGGTTGTCGATCTCTCTCTCGACGACACTTTCGACCTGTCGGGGGTGTATAGGACATCCGACGAGTCTCAGCGATCCTTCCCGGTAGGATTCACAGTCTCGGGCTACGGCACGAAAATCATGGAATGGTATCTCGACGGTGTCCGCGTCCCGTATAACAGTCTCGAGGATGATATTACGGCCACAGTGTCCACTCAGACAAAACTCCTTGACATCGGCCACCTTGCCGGCGGCCGTCACACCCTGCAGCTCAGAGCGGGTGTGTCCGTGGGCGGCGAATATTTCTATACTCCGACATTGTATCGCGAGTTCGTAACCGACGACGGTTCCCTCGACGAAGTGGAAGTGGCCACGGCTCAGACACTCCCGCCAGGCACGGTTCTCGGACCGGATGACAGTCTCGTCGTTACCTGTGAGCAGTATGTCACGATGTCTCTCCGTCTGGCCGCTTTCAACCCCTCCGGTCTTGCCGTCACCCCAGTGTCCGTTTACCTTGACGACACCTTGATGGCAGAGATCCAGACCCGCTCCGGCGAGGAAGCCTCCATAAGCTTCATGCCTGCCGAAGCCGGTACTCATACTCTTTCTCTCAGATCCGGAGATTATTCCCGCAACATTTCCCTGAATGTCGCAAAAACATCGCTTGCCATAGCCGAAATCACGGCCGCACTTACTCTCGACCTTCAGGCCTTGAGAAAAAGCAATTCCTCGGCCGACCGTGACTCATGGTCCTACGGCTCCATCCGGGCCTCTCTCGAGGGATTCGGCTGGAACGAGACGAGCGGATGGACCGGTACACGCCTCCTGATTCCTAACGGTGCCTCTGTCGCCATACCTTACGCCCCGCTCCAGTATGGCAGGGATTCCGTAGGCAAAACTCTGGAAATAGAATTCGCGGCCCTGAATGTCACGGATGACGATGCCGTGATCTGCGACCTTACCGAACCCGACGGAACCGGCTTTTTGCTCACCGCGTCAATGGCCCGGCTACGCTCGGCTGCCGGCAAAACCGTCACTGTTCGGTTCCGTGACGGCGATAATCTTAGAATCTCTGTTGTGATCAACAAATTAGGCGGCACGAAAGGAGGGCTGGCCTATATCTACATCGACGGCATCTGTTCCGGCGCCGTGGATTTCGCGGCTTCGGACACCTTCTCTTCATCAGCACAGCTCTCCGTCAGAGGAAGCGCCGGAGCCGGAGTCTCGCTCAAATCCATCAGAGCTTACGACATGGCCCTTACCTCCGACCAGATTGTTGACAATTTCATCCTTTACCGTGACACCACCGACGAGATGCTTGCTGCCTACCGGCGCAATGACATCTATGAGGACGGTACCGACCGCATCGACCCGGAGAAGTGCATGCGTCAGCTGCCGGTAGAGATTATCACCGGTAATATCCCGGTTCTGGAGGCCACCACCGACAAGAAGTTGTCGATAACCGTTGACTCGTCATACTGCAATCTGGAGTCTCCGAATCTGGATTATAAGCTCTTTAAGGCAATAATGACGCCTCAGGGAACATCTTCCATGGGCTATCCGAAGAAGAATTATAGGAAATACACCACCAGGCGCGATGACACTGTTTTCATCAATTGCAACGGTGACATTGTCGTCGACCGCCTCTATGCCTTCCGCCCTGATTCAATTCCGGTGTCATGCTGGTGCTACAAGGCCGATTACGCCGAATCTTCAGGAGTCCATAATACCGGAATCGCCCGTCTCTGGAACGATTTGATGAAGAATGCCCAGATAGGGGGCCGCTTCCGGCTACGTACAAAAGCGCAGCAAACGGCCATTGACAACGGTTACGGGTTGGATGTACGTACGGCAATAGACGGTTTTCCCATCCTCATGTTCTACCGTCTGAGTGCTGACAACGAACTGGTGTTTATCGGGAAATACAACTTCAACAACGACAAGTCAACGGAAAATGTGTTCGGATTCCGCGACATCCCGGGGTTTGACAACTCAAACGTACAGTGCTGGGAATCTCTTGACAACGGAAGCCATCTGGCCCTGTTCCGGGATACGGAGAATTGGGCGGCCGACTGGTCGAAGTCATTTGAAAGCCGGTATCCCGACGGCAGTGAGGACACATCGGACCTGAAAACGTTTGCCGAATGGATCTCGACAGTCTCTCAGGCTGACTTCGTTACTCAGAAATATGACCATTTCGACGTCTACAAGCTGGCTGCCTATTATGTGTATGTCATGAGGCATGGTGCCGTCGACCAGATGGTCAAAAACTCAATGCTCACTACCGAGGATGGTGTCCAATGGTTTTTCATACTCTACGATAATGACTCGGTTCAGGGTTTGCGAAACGATGGCCCGCTCGTGTTCGGTCCGTATATCACCCGCCAGTCTCTGGACAATTCCTACGACGTGCCTGTCTATGCCTACGCCGGACATGACTCAAAGCTCTGGAATCTTTGCGAGAACGACGAAGAGTTCATGAACGTAATCCTGCCGGAAGTTGACGATGCTCTTTTCGCTGCCGGACTCACGTATGAAAACGTCACGGAAATGTTCGACGTCCGTCAGGCCGGTAAGTTCTGCGAGCGAATCTATAACCGCGACGCGGAATATAAGTACATTGGCCCGTACATCAACCAGGGAATAAACAACCTCTACATGCTTCAGGGATCGCGCAAGTCCCATCGCCGGTGGTGGCTTGCCCGACGGTTCGCTTTCCTTGACGGTCTCTGGGCCTCCGGAGGCTATCGAGCTCATGTGTTTGAGGTCAAGCTTGCCGGCGCTCCGGCGGGTCTCCCGTTCGGGATTGAATCCGGCGCTCAGGGCTATTACGGCTATGGAGTCAATAATGTGCGCAAAGCCATCAGGGTAGAGCTGCCGGTAGGTGGCACCCACACCTTCCAGACCGACCAGGTGCTTAACGTGGGCGACCCCCTCAGGCTCTATTCCGCTCCCTCGCTTTCGGGCATCGACATATCATCCTTTGCTCCCTACCTCACTCAGCTCAACATGGCCGGAGTGGCAAGCGAATCTCTCGGCACCCGGCTGAAATGGCTCGTCCTGGGAGGGGAGGCCGGATGCGGTGTCCTTAACCGCTCCCTCTCCGACATTTCCGGTCTGGCTGCCGCAAAATATCTTGAATCCATTAACATCCGTGGATTCGCGGCTATTAACACGCTCGACCTCTCCGATAAAATCTACCTCCAGGAGCTGCTGGCCGCCGACAGTGGCCTTGTCGCCGTGGAATTCGCTCCGGGCGCTCCCGTCAAGCGTCTGGAACTGCCCGCTACCGTCACATCCCTTAATCTACGGAAGCTTCCGAATCTTTCTGTCGACGAACTGAGTATTGCCGGCTCCGGAGCTTACGTAAAGAGCCTTACCGTCATCGATTGCCCGGCCGTTGATTCCTACCGCCTGGTATCTGAATGGCTCGCCTGTAAGACCGCTCCTGACAGCCAGTGCTCATTACACATCAACGGCATTGAGTGGGAAGCGGCCGATCCGGAGATGCTGCTTAGGCTTGGAAACATGGCCGGCCTTCAGCTCCGTGGTCATGCCCGCGTCGACTCCGTTACTCCGGAACAGATGACAGGCCTGCGTGCCGTTTATGGCGCCAACTGCTTCTTGCCGGGAGCCGAGCTCTATATCGAGGCTCCCGATGGTTTATATATCGTCGGCCCCGACTCAGTCAAGGGCCTGTCTGAAACTGTATATGACGTAGTGGCTGTGTCATCTAACAGCGGACAATCATCGCTGGTCTTTGACGGTTCCGCTCCGGAAGGAGTGTCGCTCGAAGGCTTCAAGCTGGTCGTGTCCGACATTGCCGATGCCCGGCAGATTACCTTGAGGGCCGTATTTCTCCCAGATGCAGCCGGTGCCATGCCTATTATGGTCCGTAAAACTGTTTCTGTCGCTACACTGACATATCCCTCCGGAGCAAGTGTCTCCGGCCCGGCTTCTGTCGGCAAGGTCGGCGTACATCGTTATACGGTTGACTTGCTCCCGGCGGGTGTGGAGTTCGATGGTGTTTTTGATGTCAACTGGAGCGTGAGCGGAAATGCTGTTACCGAAGGATATGTGCAACTGAATACAACGAAGGGCCTTGCCGTCGATCTGGAAGCTCTGACTCTGGATGATTCCGCATTCACGGTGACTGCGGAAGTGGTCCGCCGGAGTACGGGCAACGTCATGGTCAGGGCCTCGTCAGAGGTGCAGCTGCTGATGCCGAATACTGTTATATCCAAGGCCTCCAACCCTCATGTGATGGCGGTGTGCTATAAGCAGGGCTGGGCAGCGAGTCCCAACTACATGACTGCGGCCGAGGCAGCTCTTGTCTCTGATATCGGAACCGCTTTCGAGCGTTGTTCGATGACGACGTTCAATGAGTTCGTCCATTTTGTCAATGTGAACACTATTCCTAACGGCGCATTTTCTTACTGCCAATCCCTTAAGGAAATAACCCTGCCTATGGAGCATTGGGATGCTACCGGATACGATACCTCGGGCCAGTCCTGGGCTTACTATTGCAGAGCGCTTAAAAAGATAAACGCTCCGAGGCTTAAGACTTTCGAGGGTACGGCCATTCTCCCGTCTTCAGACTACGTACCCGCTGATGTCGTTTTTGATGCCCCTTTGCTCGAATCCATCAACTGGCTTACACCTAAGTCCGGTGTGAAGTATATCATATATTCCGCCGGCGTGATTAACGTTCCCAGTCTGAAATCAATCACGGTTGATGGTTCCGGTCGTCCTTATAATATTTCTGTGTTCCAAAGCTATGTCGACCTGCCGGCCCTTGAGGTTTTTGACAATTCAAAAGGCGGCAGCGACATGTTTCTGATTATTGCTGTCCGATAAAAGTGGGATAACGCAATATAGTATGGCTCGAACGTTGATTTTACGGTGTTCGAGTCTT
>CANQWS010000061.1 GCA_947627615.1 uncultured Muribaculaceae bacterium
CAGTTTTGAGGCATATATCGGAATCTCGCCCCTTTTCGCAGCCATACTCTGACGCCATTAACTGAATATCCCTAATTTACATTTTTTGTTTATCCCTGTAAAAATACGAGGTTGTAACTGAGTGGTACGAGCAACTCACGCATCAAGATTATCGTGGCTACGGAAGTTACTCTCATGGCTCAAATAGATTGGGATAGATTCGTTTGAAAATCCAGCTACCGACAAATTCTGCCCCCACTTTGCGGTTCTCAATCACATTCAAGACAACCTTGACAAACGCCTATCTCCCGATAAGTTCAATGAAGTTCTCGAAATTATCATGGAAGGGATTTAACGCTATCGGTAGTCGTCAAGGAATTGCTTACCACTACTGAAAATCAACACTATACCCGATTCGTGAAACAAGCGAGGTACAAACTCCGTTAAATAGTAGTCAAAACATAAGGGAAAGGCAGGAAAATGGGGATGCAATAGCAGAATCACGCTATAAAGGGATAATCTTTCAGTTCAGTTCAAGCACTTTACGCATGGCAACGTAATGGTTTTAACGAGAATTGTATTAATTTTGCGGCACGGGCAATAATCTCGTTTTGAACTTTCATGCTCTAATGGGACATTTGTCACATCGAATGTCGATTATTATTACTAACTTTGCGTATGGCAGCACTCTATAAGATATTGATTCTGTGTGTTGGCTTTGCTCTCTCCTGTAATCTGTGGGCGCAAAGTCATCTTGATCCGGTAAACGACAGCCGGGAGTTTGCGGAACGATATAGTAAGTCGTTGCTCACACATGAAAGCAAGTGTGGAATAATCGTCTTGCCTTCCTTCTCTAACAGATATGGCATTAGTTTGTCAACGAAATGTGATAGTCTGACACTTATTGAAAAACGGTCGCATGGAATTGTCTATCCTGATAGTGTGAATATCAAAGAGATTCCAGCAGTAAAGGTAGCCATTGATTCTGAATTTGGCAAAAGCGTTGCCGAACTTATTGATGCTGCCGTTCAAAAGGCAATGCCAACTTTTTCTGCCGGACTGGATGGTGTGATGTATTATTTTATCGCATCAAATGACAGCATCGGGGCAACATGGTCGCCTTCAGATGAATCATCTAATTGCGATGTGCTTGTCAATATTGTGGAAACGTTAAAAGAAGCGATACAAACCGGAGGACTCCAGAATTTTATTGATGATTGGTGGTGTTCAATCGACAAACTTCGGTTGTCATTTCAAAATGCACCAGCATTGCCTCCATTTTATTTTGATAAAGAATTCGCCATCATAGACAACAGTCTACCTACAATCGAATACAGCGCAAGCAGTCCTCTGACAGATGCTTTTCAGTTTAATGCCTTCATGTCGTGTCCTGCGGATTACATAGAAGACACATCAAGTGAATATCTGACACCGATTTACGGGTATAGCACAACGGATTCCATATTCATTGACTTTTGCAAGGATCTTGTAAAATGGCAGGAACAGGCATCGGCTGCCTATGTAAATGTTGTCATTACCGTTAATGATAACGAGAAAGAGAGTTATGATGTCAAAAATTCAGGAAAGTCGGTTTACTTAAACTTTACACTACCTCACGACAAATTGACGATAGATAATTTATTAGAACAGAACAACAATTGCATATTCAGATATATGCTTGAAAATATGATGCCGAATGACGCTGTCAGACCAGCTCCGAAGCACTCAGTAAGGAATCGAAAGTAAGGAGGCAAGCGATGAAACTGATATACAAAGCAAAATGGGTGATTGTCATATTATTTGCGATTATATTCGCGGCATCATTTGCTGTGCTGTTTGTAGGAGGAACGGCAAATGTCAACAGATGTCTGTTGGCGACGAATGTACTGTTGCTAATCGTGCAGTCGGTAAATGTGATTTATGCGTTCGGAAACAGGCATAAAGATGTCGGAATCGCTTTGCTTATATGCCTTCTCATTGGTATCGGACTGATGTGGGCACTATACATCTGGAGTTGGAATTACACAGTTAAAGCATTAACCACAGGTTTTGAATAGCAAGGCAATGACCGACAAGGAGCATAGAAAAATAATAGCTGACACGAGGCGTAGCGTGAGCCGAAAATACGGTTTCCGTCAAAGCTCATATATCAACTTCAAGGTTGAGGGCGGCTACTTTTTCTGTCTGTTTTTTCTTGACGTAGAGGCTCGACTAATCGTCAAACCCTTGTATGCCGATGATTTATGGTGGGATATATGGGACACGACGGAAAACAAGAAAGAACCTCTGAGCTTACGCGGAATAGGCGCATACTCTCTTTCAGGGCAAGTTCTGGCTTCATACGAGATTGCAAAATTCACTGATAAAGAGGAGCTTACAAATACATTCAATAAGATATTTCAGGATGCCAACACGGAAATATCAGGATTTCTGTCCGAGAATCCGGATGCCGACATCTTTTATCCCGATGAATCTAAGATGGATCACGATCCCGACCGACTGCTATATCTTATGGCTCTCCTCCATAATGGCAAAGAGGAAGATGCTTTGGCAATTATCAAAGAAGCCCGCAAGAATAAACATAGATGTATTTTTCAGAGCGGAATGTTCAGCGATAGCTACACATATATCCGCCGTTGGTGCAACCGTGAACAAACCACCATTCGGATCGGAAATGTATTTGAATCCATTTTCAACAACATTGTCCGGATACGCGCATATGCATTGATGGCTCTGGGTAGAAATAACAAAAAAGAGACCCTTCCCGGCATTTATGATGTCAGGCTTTTGGATGGTGGAATTGTGATGGCATTATGCTTTTCAATAATATTCCTCTGGCATAATTTCACGTTGGTGTGGATTATACTTGCGGTTTATTTTATTTTCGTCTGGTTCATAGACTTTGGAAAACGGAGTAAACGATATTATATCCGATTCGGGAGTTTACCCAATAAAACAAGACTGAGATGGAAAATCAGTATGTGGATTTTAGTAGTTGCACTCTACATCTATTTATTCGCAATTATATATTATTTGAGCTATGAAACTGACCGATAAGCAATATAAAACCTAATTCAGTAAAGTATATGAAGGTATTTTGGGCAAGTATAGAATACAAGTATAAGGAGAATCCCGTAAAAGGTGGATTTGTATATGTCTTTGTCAAGGCTAATTCTAAAACAGATGCATATGAGAGAATTACCAAAGAATTTCTGGATTTGAAGTTGTCAATATCCGTTCTTGAGTTCTTAATCCAATACGATAAAAGTACAAAATGGCACAATGAAACTGAAACGAAACACTATATGGATTTGTATAATTCTGCAAATCTGAATAGTGGCTGTGTTTTTGACACATTCTATGCTTATGAGCATGAATAGTGTTTAATGTGGAGTTGTCAAGGAACTCAGAATGAATAACCACGGTACCAGACAAAAAAATATATCCAGCAAGCATCCAATTTTGATGATATATAATAGGTTGCTTTATAATTGTGGCAGTTATAAAAGATAAATCAATCATATAAATGAAAAGACTTAATCATACATAGAAGAAGACAGGCAACCCCGGCAGTGATGTCGGGGTTGCCTGTCTTTAGATTAAAGTCCAGTTGGACGAAATGCCGGACGAATAGCCTCTGGCGAAGATTGATAACGATGTTGAGGCTCTGCTACCATCGACTCCTTTGAGCCGGGAGATTGAGCCGGAGCCTCTACTCGCTGAGATTGGTGCTGTTCATTGCGCTTGACTTCCTCGTTGTCTTTTTCATCGTGGTTGACTCCCATTCGGTCGTCCGGCACTTCGTGGGTGGGAGCGAGTTCGGCGGTGATTTTGCGGTCAAGGGCGGCAAGGTCAGATTTGAGCTGTTTCAGCTCGTCCTCTTTGCCCCACTGCTTGGAGATGATGGCTTCGAGCTGGGGAACATCGGCTTTGAGTTTGGCTGTCCGTTCCTCGTACTGGGCGATGATGCCGGGTATTTTCTCCAGAGCGTTGACGAAGTTCATGCAGGCGGCGTGAGTGTCGCTCATGGCGATGAAGCCGTTGTTGAACTTGTATTTGTAGTTGCCTTCAACCACAAATCGGTTCTGAACGGCCTCCTTGCCGTCAACCAACGTGCGCTCCGAGATAATGGAAATCGGGAAGCCATAGACCTCACCGATACGCTGATACTGACCGTGGGTGTCAGTACATTGCGCCAGTCCTTGTAGATGGATACCCATGTTCTTCTCATCGGTCAGGTTGCAGGTGTCGATAGTGAGGTTGTTGAGCGGATTGCCGTCCTTGTCTCTCCTGACAACTGCCTCATACCGTGCCGCGTCTGCTTTCATTTTCTCGATTGCAGCCTCGTTGTTGGCAATGTCGTGGGTGACGGTCTGATAGCGGAACTTGGAGTCGGAGATGCCCTTGTTGTGCGCCTTGCGTTCACTCTCCAGTGCCGCTATGCGCTTTTCGAGTTTCGCCTTTTCCAACAGGTCGGTGTTGCCCGAAAGGATTGCCATGTATTCTGAGAAGTTCATGCCGTTCTTCTCGTCCATTGCTCCCTCGTCGATAGTTCTCGCTCCGAGAGCGCCGGATTTGAGCTGGGCTATGAATGTAGCCTTACAGTGAAGAAGATTGAACTTGTAGGAATCCAATGATTTCTCAACGGCATAGATGATTACATCCACCTTATTATCAGCATACAACTTGGCAATCTCGTTGCCTGCACGAATGGCTCTGCCATCTCTCTGAGTGAGGTCTGACGGTCGCCACGGCGTATCGAGGTGATGGATGCAAACAGCTCTTTTCTGGGCATTTACGCCTGTTCCAAGCATACTTGTCGAACCAAAAAGCACTCGAACATCGCCGTCGTTCATAGCCTGAATGACAGCCTTTCTTGACCTTTCGGTCTTGCACTCCTGAATGAAGCGTATCTCATGCGCCGGAATACCATAATCCTCAATCAGCTTACGTTTGATTTCGGAATAGACATTCCATTCGCCGGGCTTGAATGTTGAAAGGTCGCTGAAAACGAACTGTGTGCCTTTCTGTGCGTCGTACTTTCGGTAATACTCCGCAATCATCCGGGCGCAATGCGAGGCTTTGTTGTTCGGATCATCGCCATATTCAGGGTCAATCATACGCATATCAAGAGCCATCTTTCTGGCATAGTCCGTGGCGATGAGCATCTTTCCTTTTCGCTCCTTATCAGACAACGCGACACGCCCCAGCAAAGTGGCGTCGCCGGTCTTGGCAAACTCCATCAGTTTCTGAATGAACACCTCCTGCTGCGGAGTAGGCGGTATGTTGTGGAGTATCTCCCGCTTTTCAAGACGGTCAACACCCACATCCTCCGCCGTGCGGTAGTCCGTGATCTCATTGTAAAACGCCGCCAGTTCCGGCACCTTGATAAAGTACCTGAATCTGTCCTTTGCCACGATATTATTGGTGACATTGAACTCGAAGTCTGTGGTCTTTTTTGCAAATATCGCCGCCCAAGCGTCGAAACATCTAATATCCTGTCTTTCAAGCTCTTTCGGTCGCAGATATTTGAACAGCAGATACAACTCCGTCAACGAGTTACTGATTGTGGTGCCGCTGAGGAAAGTGGCTCCCAAATCCCTGCCGTTGCGCTCCTGAATGGTGCGTATGGCAAAAAGGAGGTTGAGAGCGCGTTGGCTCCCGTCCGAATTGCCAAGACCCGCGACACGGTTGTGTCGGGTGTTGAACATAAGGTTCTTGAACTGGTGCGACTCGTCCACGAAAATGTGGTCTATTCCCATCTGCCGGAAGTCGATCACATCGTCCGTGCGGTGGTCTATCTGGTAGCGCACCGTCTCCAGTTTCGCCTCAAGGTTCTTCTTGCGGGTCTCCAGCCCCCGGAGCATACCGCGCGACACATCCTTTCCCTGCTGCCGGACTACATCAAGGTTTTCCTCGACGGTGTTCAGCTCCGCCTCCAGTATCTCCTGCTGCAACTCCGGCGACTGTGGTATCTTGCCGAACTGGTCGTGCGACATTATTATGCAGTCGTAGTCGTTGTTGCGGATATTGTTGAAGAAACGGACACGGTTCTGCGCCGTGTAGCTCTTTTCATCGGCATACAGTATGCGGGCGTCGGGATAGGCAGTCTGATAGGTCATGGCTATGTCGGCGACATTTGCCTTCAGTCCGATAATCATCGGCTTATGCACCATGCCCAGACGCTTCATCTCGTGCGCGGCGATGCACATTATCAGTGTCTTGCCCGTGCCTACCTGATGGTCGGCTATTCCGCCGCCGTTCTGTTTCAGCATCCAAACGCAGTCTTTCTGTGAGGAATAAATCGAATGTATGCCGTAACGGTCAGCAAGCATCTTCAGGTTGAGGCCGGGGAAAGTCTGGTGGGAGCCGTCGTACCTCGGTCTGACAAAACAGTTGAACTTGCGGTTATACAGGTCAACGAGCCTCTCCTTGAACTCCGGGCTTTGCGCCGCCAGCCATTCGGAAAAGCCGTCGCGGATTTCTTCAATCTTGGAATTGGCGAGCTGTATCGCCTCTGAATCCGGCACCTTGATGTCGTTGCCGTGGTCGTCCTGACCGATGCACTTCTTGATCTCCGGCACGGTATTGTGCAGGGCGTGTTTCAACAGGCTCATGCCATCGTAGGAGCGGTATTGACCGCGCACACAATATTCCTCCCATATCTTCATATTGCCACCGGAGTTGGTTACCGAATACTCATCAAGCATGGGAGAATACACGACTTTTACATCAGTATCATAAAAGTGTGTCATGTATGCGGAGTAGATGCCTGTGGGTATCCACCTCTCTCCGAAATTGAAGTCAAGTTCCTCAAAAGTGATCCTGCGGGGAATGGCCTCCTTCAACGCCGAAAGGCTTTCGTCAATCCGGCTGTCATGGGCGTCGTGGTCTTTAATCCACTGTTCAATCATCTCCGCTTTCTTCACCACGTTTCCGGCGACGAAGCGGTCGGAGGTCTCGTATTCCGACACAAGGGGATTATAGTAGATATGTCCCTTCAGTTCTTCAACGAGGCGGTTCTCATCCATATCCACAAGCGAGGACATATATCCGAGCCTCACATCGCCGTACCTGTTGAGCGACGCCGCTAATGCCTCCATCGGTGTATCCACCGAAGTTACCTCGTGGATATTGAAGGCGACGGGATGGTCGAAGATGTCGGCCTTGACAAACAGACCTGCCTCGGCACGTTCCAGAGCAAGGGAATCCATGCCGTTGGCGTCCATCATAATCAGCCTGGCGTTTGCTTTCTCGTTGAGATGCCCGTATCGCTCCACGAACTCATCGTAATACTGGTTGAAATGTTCGCGCAGATGTTCCGACGGTTCCTGTGTCGTCGCCTCATAATCATATAACTGCTGGTATGTCTCCGACATGGTTATATAGAGCATGGCGCGTTGCGCCTGTTCCGGCTTCATGCGCATGGGCGTGAATGTCGCGCCGTTCTTACTGACATCGGAGAGAAATCCGACCTGACCGTTGTCCACCACCATAGAGCCGTTCTTGTGGAAGGATTGAACATCCTCCGAGAATTTTCTCGGAGACATATCCGGCCCCGCACTCTCTATCGGTATGGCAGTGACTTTCGCCTGACGGTTGCGGCCTCCGGGTATGAAATCCCCCTCGGTCTTTTCGATGTATGTCTCTCCGGGGGCGATACCCGCTGCTCTGGCAGCCTCGGCGGACATGGCTTCCGCCTCCAGCCTCGCCCTTTCCTCCAGCTGGCGGTGGGCGATAGACATCATAGCCTCGTAGAATCCGTTGATAGGCGGATTGTCATCCCAGTTCAGGGAGCCGTAAAACTCCAGTTCCTTGTCGGTGAGCTGACGGAATTTGGCTTTGGGCGGCAATGGCGCATCCTTCTTCGGTCGGCTGACAGGTTTTGCCTCGGTCTTGTCATTTTTCGGTTCTGCCTTATGCCTGCGCTGTGGTTTGCCGATTGGCTCCAGTTCTCCGAAAAGATTATAGGCAAAAAGCCGTGGGTCATAGTCGCCGCTGTAATCGGGTGCGCCGTCGGTCTCTATTTCCTGCGGTTTATCTGCGGGTGCAGTTGCAGACGGTTCAGAAGTTGGCGGTTGAGCCGTATGAGGTGTCGGTTCCTGTTCAATCTTTGTTTCAGTCGGAGGCTCCACTCCTTTATTATTAGGAGTAGGATTGTCAGGAACAGGATTATTTGGAGGATTATTAGGAGTTATTTCCTCCACGACTTTATGTTTCGGATCTTCCAACTGCTCACATATCGCCACCCGCTGCCCGGCTCTTACGAGCTTGGGCAGATAGGTGTCGAGGGCATGATGTGGAAATCCGGCAAGCTCGATACTGCGTGTCGGCCCGTTAAGGCGGCGCGTAAGGGTGATGCCGAGTATCTCGGACGCTTTTACTGCGTCCTCTCCGAATATCTCATAGAAATCTCCGACACGGAACAACAGAATGGCATCGGGATGTCTCTTTTTCATCTCCCGGTACTGGTCTAACAGCGGAGCCACCTTTGTAACAGTGGTTCTGCTGACAGCCTCGTTTTTCTTGTCGACGGTTTCCTGTCTGACTGTCGGGGATGTCGGAGGTGTCAGTTTGGGGGCGTAGCCGTTGTAGCGGTCTATGTCAAGACGCAGCCGGAATGATAATTGGAGAGCCGTGCCTATATCACGGGCGATACCGTCAACACCCTCCTTATGGGTATAGATAATAGCCGGTTTGCCATATTGATCCGTACCCATTTTTGCGTCAGTACATATTACGTTGTCGGGAAATGTCTGAAAGAACTTGTTGCCGGGTACCTTCGTGGCGTTGTCGATAACGGATTGCGTGAAAAGTTCCTCGTCAAAGGAAAGATTTTTCTTGTCGCTATGCTTCTGGAGAATTATAAGGTCAGACCCTGCATCTGTTCCGGCGTTATCGCTGAACGTGTTGTTTGGCAGACGCAACGCCGCCACAATGTCGGCGCGTTTCATCAGCTCCATTCTGACAAACGGTGATGCGGCGTTCATTACACCCTGCGACGCTATAAATGCTACCAGTCCTCCCTCACGCACCGAATCAAGGGCTTTGAGAAAGAAATAGTTGTGTATCGCCTTCGATGCCTGACGGTATGGAATATCCTTGCTGACGGCATACGCCGGATCAGGCACTGCAAAGTTGCCGAAAGGGATATTGGAGGCGGCGACATCAAAATAACCGTTGAAGTCCCGCTCTATTTTCTCAAACCCCTCTATCCGTGTGAGTATAGACGGGTGCAGGGCTGAAAGGATTTTGCCCGTGAGCAAATCCTTTTCGTATGCAAGCACCTCCGCGCCGGGATATATGTCGTTACGTAGGAAGGAATCTATAAACGCACCCTGACCGGCTGACGGTTCAAGAAAACGCCGTACCTCTATACCAGCCTGTTTCAGAGAGCCGGATATGGCGTCAATGACAGGCGCAGGCGTATAGAAAGCCGTCAGGACGGAGGCTTTCAGAGAATCCATATACCGGGCGAACTCTTTGTCGTCCTTTGAATAGTCGTGAATCAATCGGCGCAGTTCAACGGTCGGGGCGAATAATTCAATATCCGTTTTACTCCATTTGGCAGCATCTTCTAAATCATTAGCATCATTGAGGATACATTTCAGTCCGCCAAAACCGGCATATTTCCGCAGGGTCTCGCGTTCTTCGGCATTTTGCGCAGTGCGTCCGACTACACCGAGACGCAGGACAAGCCTTATCGCCTCGATGTTGTCGTGCATGGTACGAAGGCGGTTATAAGCCATAGCCGTCCAGTATTTCAGTGATTGTTCCGAGCAGCTCTGTCAGCATCGGCTGATGGGTCTCCCTGTCAAGGAAGTCGCCGTTGACCTCGTAGCGGTCAAGTATTTCGCTGACGGGTTGCAGACCGAGCAGATGCACGGCGAAGTCAGGCATATACTCCGGCGGCAGGCGCAGCCAGAGGTTTTCCTCCACCACATTATATATTATGTCGTAGCGCGACACATACAGCCCGGCAAGGAGCGTGCGCATAGCCAGCTCTCTTGCTATTGGTACGGGCTTGCCCTCCATACGCGCCGACACGAATGTGTCGTATGCGTCGTCCGAGCGTGTTTCAATAAATCTCTTGTTGTTTCTCTGGGGAAAATGATGGTCAACGAGATGACCTCGGAGATAGACTTGGAAGAAATCTGCCTCCGGCAATTCTATGTTATGTTTCATCGGGGGATGCGGATATAGTGGTTACCGGAATCCTTCTCCGCGCCGGTGTGTGAGGCGTACAATGAAAAAGGACACCGGGTATCCCTCCCGATGTCCAACCACTAAATCCGCGTCAAAAATGAAACAAAAACATAATGACGCTGAATCAATGGCAAAGATAATAAATTATCCTGACACGGGAGGGATAGATATGGTTATTCTGTCTTGATTTCAAGAGAGTTTAAGCGGTTTTAACCGTTTTTGCCTTCTTCTCCTTGCGGTAACGGCGGCTTTTCTTCTTGCCGCCTTTGGACTTGCGACCGCAGCCGTAGCTGTCGGGGGCGAAGGCGTCGATGACGCGCTTGACTATGAGGTTGTATAGCTTTTCCTCGTCGCGGCTGAGATCCGTGGGGTGCAGTCCGGTGGTTACGATGCCGAATCCGTTATACACGCTTTCGCCGTTGCGGAAGTTGTGGCACTTGGAGGGCTTGCCTTCGCCCACCGAGCGGCCCCACCTGCTGTTGTAACGCAGCATCTCCATATTGCGGAGCATCGCTTTCCATACTCCGCCGGGGATGGTGTTCTGCAACACGGCGGGATAGGATATGAGTTTCTTGGCATACAGGCGGTATGCCGTCAGTATTGTCTTTTCGTGGGTATAGTCCAGCTCACAGGCAGCCTGAATCATCAAGGCCGGAAGGTTGAACAGCGGAACACGTTCAGTGAACAGACCGATATATTTGTCACCCTCACGCCGTTCTCCGGCAGTCGGGGTAGGAACACCGGCACACTCCGCATCTATGGCGGCTTCGTTGACCGATATTTCCTCTACTGCGGGCGAGCCTTTCAGTCCCGCGTTTTCCTCGGCAGCCTGTACGATGGCGTTGTAGATGGATTCCTCCAGCCATTTCTCGTATTCCTTGCGGTTCTGAGGCCCGTGGTTCACGGCATGGACGATGGCTTTCTTCGTCAGCACGGGGAGCCATGCGCGGCGTGTGTCCACAGGAGAGGCGATGAAGTAGTAGATGCTCAGGAAGTCAAGGTCTCCGGTAATGTCGGGACGCATGGCGTTCACGACCGTCAGGCTCATCTTCCACAGGGCCTTGATTGTGCCGAGCTGTCGGATGTCCTCGTCTGATTTCTTGTAGCCGACAAGCTCATCGTAGTTGCGCATGGCGAACTTGAAGTTATGTGCGTATGCGAGGCGGCTCTCCATAGTGGTAGAGAGGACGAAACTCTCCTGCGGTGAGAAGGTTGCCTCCACGAGCTGTCCATTTGTCCATGTCACGGCATAGCCGTTGCCGAGATAGTAGCCGTCGTGTTTTTCATTCGCGCCGATGGCTCTGGCTATTGTGTCCGCTGTGATCTGATGGTCTGTCACCACGGTTATGAGATTTTTCTGTTTCATTTTTGCTTTTTTAATTGGGGTGGATATTTTGGGATGTAGTGGTTTCTTTGAAATAGCACCGGAGATTCCGGACTCTCCGGGATGCCGTTTCGGTTTTATCAGGTTTTCATGCCTGACGGAAAGATGTTACATCTTCGGCCCTTTGGGTGTGCGCTGCTGGCGCATCTGGTTTTCGTTCTTGGGTGCCGTCTGATATTTCTGGAGAGGTTCGGCGACGTGCTTTGTCGCCTCGTTGGTCAGTCCGTCGTTGTTGACGGCTTTCTGGGTCTTGGATTCCTCGGCGACCTTCACGCGGGGGTCGTTGAGTGATGTGTTGGGACGCTGTTTCTCCGGGTTGAACCAGAGATAGACGGTGCATGGCTGCCCCTTGTCGTCGATGCGGTTGGTAAGTTCCGCCACGCGACCCTCGGAGTAATCCTTCTGCTGTTGTTCGGTAAGCGGGATTTTCGCCCATTTGGTAAGAGGCTTTATCTTGCCGTCTTTAGTGAGCCACGACGACTGCTGCTGATTCGTGGTGCCGCTTTGTGCTTGTGTCTGCGACTGCGCCTGTTCCTGTTTTCTGGCCGCGCCGGGTACGAATTCCACGCCCTTGCGGTCGGCTGATACCTGAAGCACCACGTTGTAGGTCTTGCCGTTCTTGTCGGTTATCTCCTTCGGAGGAAGTGCCTGACCGCGCTTTAACTGACCTATTTCGGCATCGGTCAGTTTGGTCTGGCCCACAGTGTCGCGGATATATACATCCTTGATCGGGACGGAAACTATTTCGTTGGTGTAGCGGTCGATGCTGACGTATGACGGCACTTTCTCGCCGTTTTTGTCTGTCAGTTCCACTACCTTGCCGAGATTGCCGGTTTCGCGGAGAGCCGTTTTCTCATCTTTGGAGAAATTGTAGCCTTTGAACTCCTGATCCAGTTTCGGCTCCTTGTGGATGAAATGGGGTACCACCTTTACATTGCCGTCAGCGTCGGTTCGGAATGACAGTCGCGCGTCAATGGGAAATTTCTCTCCGGCGAATGTCGGGGTGACAGTTACGATCCTTGACTTGCGGTTGTAGAGCATCTCGCGTAGGTCTCCCGATTTTTCCAGCTCGTCGCGGTCGATACCCCATTTCTCCTTGAGATTCGCCCAGTCGATTTTGCTCTCGTCGATGGCGGAGTGTCTGGTATCCTTTGCGGACGCCTGAGCGTTGGATTGTGCCTGCTGTTCCTCCTGCGGTGAGCCTGCCGGCGACTGCTTGGGCTGTTCAGCCGTCTGTGCCGCCTCCTGCTTGTTGTCCTGCGCAGCCTGCGGAAGCTCGACCTTGTTGTTCTTCAGCATTTCGGCGTTTGCCACGGGGTCTTTTGCGAGGTCTCCGATTACGGTGCCTACCGTATCGTAGCGGTCGGCTGGTACTCGGAAGAATCCGAAGGTCGTCGGGTTCTTGCACTGGCGGACGAAGTTGGAGAGGAAAGCCTCCAGCGGGTTCTGGCCTTTGGAGAATTTCACGAGGTCTGAGAGTTTCGCCGATTTGACATCGGTCATCTTTGGTGTGCCGTCCTCGTTGAGTCCGGTCACCGCGCCTACCTGCCCGGTGTCGTTGTTGCGGGCGATAAGCACTTCTTCTAAATTCTGGTCTTTTGCCATAAATTAAAAATTGTTTTGGGTTTGATACTTGCGCCACCGGAGTGACGCGGAATTATTTGTGTGTTGTAGGTGTGTCATGCGTTCTGCACGGAGAATAATTCAATCACGTCGGCTTTGCGGTATTTCACCTTGCAGTTCTTGCCGGAGCCGGTCTTGATATAGGCAATCATGCCACATTTGCGATATTCGTACATCGTGCGTCTTGAAACGTGGTATCTTTCGCAGACCTGCTGTTCTGTCCACGTTTCTTCCTCCGGGTCAAGGATGCCGAAGCCCTGAAAAGCCTCCATAACTTTCTTCGCCACATGGTCAATCTTGCTGTCAAGTCCAGTCTTGACATTCCTGACCTCCGATGCCAGCTCACGGATAAGTTGGACAAGTGTCCTGTATTCCTCCGTCCTCATTGCCCACGATTCTTAAAAAGGGACTTCATCATACGGAAGGCGATAGCCATCATCAGTCTGGCCTGATATTCGCGGATTGTCTCGGCGATGTAATTGAGCATTTTTGTTATCATATTCTTTTTCGGATTTAATGTTATGCCGCAAAGTTCGCCATAAGCCGAAACCCTGCTGAGGTATTCCTAAGGTAGTTCCCTGCTTTTTTAAGACACGTTAAGATTTGGTTGTGGCTATCCATACTCCTTTTGAAAGAGTACAGAGGTCAGTCTGCCAGTCCGTTATAACGGATTGACATGACGGTGTGAACCGCTAAAAATTCAGGGATAAATCCAATAAGGCGAGATTAAGGGTCTGTCAGGAAATGTCATGACTTATATCCTGAAAATACCCAATCGGTTGTCATGGGAAAAGCCCGGTACCGTATCGGATTCGATATAGAAACAACCGGAATATGGTTGATTGTTTCCGACAATTTTCCAAGTTGGGAAATGTTGGGAAACTTCATTGAAATGTGGGGAACACGCTGACAGACAGCAATCTTTTTCGTCAGATAGATGGTTACACGTTCAAAGCGTAAGACAGGCGAGTGCCTCATACGCTTTACTCAAAATCCCTGCCGAAATATAGATACCGGCGACCCGCAGTCCGGAATGTGGGCCACCCTCTCTGTATTCGGTCAAATCACCCACTAATCCCGTTAAAAGATGAAACATCAAATTAGACACTTATCATCTGCGCCTACGCAGACAATCAGTTGGATTGTCCCGACAACTGTCTATTTCCTTCCACGCAACAAGATACCTGTAACAAATGGATAGCAATCCAAAAGAACTGAATGATAGGGAACTCTTGACCAGAATTCTCCACATTTTAGAGGGCAAGCACAAGGGTAATAGTTGTTCTGAAAAGAAATCGGAGCTACGAGTGTATGACAATAAAGCTATTATGACCCTTCTTAATATCAAAGACAAATATCTAAAGGGAGGTTCTATTATTTGATTTTTCAGACTGGCGCATCGAGACAGAACCTCATTAAGCCTCGCCTGTCAGCC
>CANQWS010000062.1 GCA_947627615.1 uncultured Muribaculaceae bacterium
CATAAAGGGCTGACTCCTGCAATAGGTGCCAGCCCTTATTTCGTACCCGTCTCAAAAAATTTTATCGGACAGCAATAGTTTCTGATATTCTATGATGTGGGGTCTGCTAAAGAAATCGTCCTGCCGAAACTTAAAACTATATTGGGGACAGTGCGTCTCTGTCAGTATGAGAAGACGCCGGCATCAATATCCTTGCCCGAGCTTGAAGAAGGAAGCTTATCCTGTGTGTCTTGTAGCAAGCTGGCTTCGTTCTCTGCTCCGAAAATGAAAATCGTTTGCCGCTCCATGTTCGATGGATGTAGGTCTCTGATATCATTGGAAGTGCCTGCTGTTGTAGAGGCTGGGGATTACGCTTTCCGCGAATGCTGGTCTCTGGTTGATGTCAACCTCCCTCTGTTGAAAAAGTCCGGGTACGATTTGTTTGAGGACTGTACGGCTTTAGAAACCATCAATCTCCCTGAACTCGAAACCTCCGGCAGCGGTTTGTGTCCCGGCTGTAGCTCACTGACAGAGGTCAATCTGCCAAAGTTGAAAACTTTGGGAAACTATTCGTTTAGTGACTGCATCGCGCTTGAATCCATCTCACTGCCTTTACTTTCCTCCTATGTTGACCATATCTTTTCTGGCTGTACGAACCTGAAACACATACGGCTGGATTCGCTTTCCACTTGTGGCCAGATGTTCTTTTATAATCTGCCAGCTGTTGAGTCTTTATATTTGCCCGCGCTTACCTCTACGAAGTGTTTCTCTGTTGCTCTTCCTACTCTTAAAGAGTTGCACTTAGGCCGTGTCAACCCATGGTTCTTAGGCACTCGCCGTATGTCCGGTCTTCAAAGCCTGTATGTTGACAATCCCACAGCTCCTAATACCAGCGCAGGTTACTTCTGGTATCAGGATGCAAACAATGGAGATTCTGTCTATGCTACGGGTAGTGAGGTGCCCGAAGGCACGTCCAAGGTGTTGTATGTGCCGGTAGGCGCCACCGGCTACGACACCGGGGAATGGCAGAGCGAGCTGGTAGAGAAGTGCGGATTCACCATAAGTTACACTCTATAACCCCACACCCCTGTATCATGTACAAAGTTGATGACATACTGTATGCCGAGGCCGGCTCTTTCCTGAAACATCGCTCCCGCAACATGGTGGGCCTTGCGCTCCGGGGCGAGGAATCCGAATTCGTCGAGGTCCCGTTTGCCCGTCCGCTCAACGCCCGTCTGGAACATGGCCGGCTCAGCTGGGGAGGAATGTTCTGTCTCAGGATTGGCCCCGCACGCACCTACGAGGAAGTCAAGACGGCCATCATCAAGACCCGCTACAGCAACGACGACCAGATTGCCGTGATGCTCAATCGCGAACGCTCCGAGGCTCATGCCGAAGCCTACCGGCGCATGCAGCAGTGGCGCTCATTCGCCGCCATGCTCGCCGGGGATGTGGCCCCGCGTCGCTGATCCCGCCGTCACTCCACCAAGCCACGCCCCCCCGGACCGCCGGCCGGCGTGCATCGTTCAAAGCACGAGCCCATGGGTTCGTGCTTTGCTTTTACCATGCGCTTCATGGCACCCCTCGCCTTGACCCCCCGCATATTCCGCTGCACGAAAAAGGAGCCGAGGCGCCCGCTACGTAGGGCGGGCGGGGGGTCTTCTGACAGAAAAGAGGAAAAAATTCCCCTTTACCCCTTTTTAATCGCTGATTTATCAGCTTGTTACGATTTTAACTACTGGAAATCGTAGAAAATTGTAAAAATCTGCGCTCCGAATGTATGTAACCGTCGCTGAATTTCAGCCTTTTATCTACACCTGAAAATGCCCTGAAAAAACTTTTAATGTTAATAACTTGTCGTATTGGAAAATTTTTTGTATATTTGTGGTACATCATGGGAACTATAATTTTCATATTACTCGCAATCGTGGTCATGAGCGCAATTAAATTGCCTCCGCCATCTGCCACTTCTGGCGAATTGACAGCTGAACGCCGCCGTCAGCTTCGCCGCGCCGCTCGCCGTGCTCGAGAGAGCAACAACGGCGGTCTCCCATGGTTCGGGAAAGGAAAACGTAACAGACAAAGAACAACCAAATACTATTGGGATAGTTAAATATAACGCCACGGCATACTTTAGCCGTGGCGTTTTCGTCTTTTAGAGGCTGACTTTTTGCTCGTAGCTTTGTGCAAATTCTCTCCACAACTATGAGCAATATTAACGATAAAGCGACTGTCAGTCTTTTCGTCAACGGCGAACAGGCCGAGTCCGCAATGGACAGGCTTCGCAAAAAAGCCGAAGACCTCGACAAGCAGCTTCAAACAGCCATGGCCGCTGGTGATAAGAAATCGGCCAACAAGCTAAGACACGAACTCGACCGAGTTACTAAAGAACTTAATAAGACCGAGTCGGCTGCGAAGGGAACGGGTATTGTTCTCAACGACCTTGGCAACACTTCAATTCATGGACTGCGTAACGCGCTGAAATATCTCCAGCGTGAACTCTCCATGACTAAGCCAAACTCGGAACAATGGCACAAGTATGCCGACCAAATAGAACTCGTTAAGGGGCGCATTGCTGAACTTAACAACGAGCTTGAAGGGGGACAATCTCTTTGGGCCCGATTTAAGAGTTGGGCAGAAGATACATGGCCGGCAATAGACCTTCTGACGAAGGGATATGACGCTGCCGTCAGCTCTCTGCGAGAATATGTCGACGCATACGCATCGATGGACCAAGAGCTGGCGAATGTCCGCAAATTTACGGGAATGACCGCAGAGGAAGTCGAAGACCTTAACGAGGAATTTAAAAAAATGGACACTCGCACCACTCGCGAGGGCCTAAATCAACTCGCCCAAGAAGCCGGGCGTCTTGGTAAGACATCTAAAGAAGATGTCCTCGGTTATGTGAGAGCCGCAGACCAAATCAATGTCGCTCTCGATGACCTTGGCGACGGAGCTACCCTCACTCTTTCAAAATTGACCGGCGTGTTCGGCATCGAAAATATCTATGGAACCGAACAATCTCTTTTGAAAGTTGGCTCGGTTGTAAATGAACTCTCGCAGAACTGCCGCGCTTCCGCTCCATATCTTACCAACTTTGCAGAAAGAATGGGAGGTGTTGGCGCACAAGCCGGAATGACTATCGACCAAATAATGGGACTCGGAGCAGTTCTTGACAGTAATGCCATGGCTGTAGAGGCTTCATCCACGGCAATTTCGCAGGTCCTTGTCAGAATGATGCAGGATCCTGCCAAATATGCTAAAGTCGCAGGACTTGAAGTCGAGTCTTTTGCGGAGAAACTTCGTACAGATGCAAACGGAGCTTTACTTGAATTCCTCGACGCTCTTAATAAGGCTGGTGGTATGGACGTACTTTCTCCGATGTTCAAAGACATGGGCGAAAATGGTTCTCGTGCCATCGCTTCACTTTCTACCCTCGCTATTCACATAGACGATGTTAGAGCTCAGCAAGAGGCTGCCGCCGCTGCTTTTCGCGAAGGCACGTCAGTCGGAAATGAATTCTCTGTTCAAAATGACACGGTAGCGGCAGCTCTTGAAAAATGCAAGAACCGCGCTAACGAACTGAAAGTGGAACTCGGCGAGCGGTTATACCCTCTTATGAAGCATTTCCTGACAACTGGCTCGGCTATAATGAGGGGATTGCTCATAACAATACGCTTCGTAGCCGAACATAAGGCTGCCATCATTGCTCTCACGGCAGCGGTAGCTGCTTATCACATCGTTCTCAGTAAGGAAATCATCATCAAGAAAATTCGTAACGCCATTGATACAATTCACTATGGCTACCTCGTCCTTGAGTCAAAAGCTACAAAGACCCTTACCTTGGTAACCGAAGGCTTACGGCTTGTTTATTTCCGCCTTACAGGACAAACCAGTAAGGCGATTGTGGCTCAAAAGGCATTCTCAGCTGCTATGGCTGCAACGCCTTGGGGTGCTATACTTACGGCTATAACTGTTGCTTTAGTAGCATTCAAGTCTTTTGGCGATGAGGTGGAAGATTTAACAGTTGACCTTGACACACTTAAAAAGGGCCAGGAAGAAGCAAACATCCGTTTGGCCGAGGAAAGAGCTATCCTTCAGCAGAACATCAATACTCTACAAACATTCAACGGTACTAAAAGCCAGGAGCAGCAGTTAATTCAGCAGCTTAATGAAAAGTATGGTGGCTTCTTCGGTACATGCTCTACACTTAAAGAGTGGTATGAGACTCTGACTTCGAAGGGTAACGATTACTGTAATTCAATCTATCAGCAAATTCTGATGGAGGCCAAGAGACAGCAAGCTCTGGACCTTGCAAAGAAAGCCAATGAAGCCCGCGAAAAAGGCCTCAATGGCGAGGGTATAACTAATGGAGACCATCTTTATGAGTTTATAGAAAACCTTAAATATCTGCCATCGTGGGACCATCTGAGCTGGGATGAAGCTTATGATGCCGTATATGACAGGAACAAGGCTAAATGGGACCAATATGCGGATGCACTTGAAGCTCGAGCACAGCAGATGATGAGAGACTATGCTACAGAAGTCGCATCTCTTAATCCATTTACTGCGTCTACAACAACGACGACAACACCGACCATAGAGCCAACAGTCTTACCTCCGGGCGATACTACTCATGACCGCTTTGCAATAGAGAAAGCAGCTCGAGAACGTGCGGAGGCCGTCGCTCGCATCTCCTATGCCAAAGGCGAATCGGACTATGAGACATATACTCAGCGCATGAACGAAATTGCTGTAAATTATTACAACATGTTGCTGGAACGGACTGACCTCTCGGCTAACGAACGTCTTTCAATTCAAGCGGACTATTGGGAAGCGGTTAATAAGCAAACCAAAGCCCAAAACAGTCAACTCATAGCAGAGGAGACCCAGGACTACAACGATAGCCTCGCAAGACTGCGCGAAGCTTTCGTTGCCAGGCTCGAAGTAGGCAATATGTCTGCGGAAGAACGTCAGAATGTCGAAGATGTCTACAACGAGTCCGTTGAACTCGCCGAGCTCGAACATTTGCGCCGTCTTGTCGAACTCACAAAGGAAGGAACCGAAGACCGACGGAAAGCAGAGCAGCAGTATCTCGACGCTCGGCTTAGGGCTGCCCAACGTCATCAGCAAGAATATGAAAGTAAACAGGCCGAGCATGAACGGAAACTCGCCTCTTTCAAGGATAAATACTTCGGCCTTAATGCAGATGAGAAACAAGCGGCCTATGACAACGACATTGCGGCGCTAACAGAAGTCTATAATGCCGAAATTCGTGCAGCTGGTAACAATGCCGAGGAAAGACTGCGTATCGAGGAAGCTTTCCAACAAGCGAAACTTGCCTTACAACGACAATACGGACTTCTTGCCGAGGAAGACACTCGCAACTCGATGCAGAAATCAGTCGACTCTTCTCTTGAATGGCTCAATGGCGACGGCGGACAGGCCTTGACCGGGACTCTCAGAACTCTAACATCGGGGATGTCTTCAATCTTCTCGGGTCTTTCTACGCTGATCCAGGCCGAGCTCGAAATTCAGACGGCTAAAATCGAGAAACGATATGACCGAGAAATTGAAATGGCACAGGGCAATTCATACAAAGTTGCCAAGCTCGAAAAGCAGAAAGAGAAGGAACTTGCCAAGGCGAAGAATGAAGCTAATAAAAAGATGTTCGCCATGCAAGTTATTCAGGCAGTGGCTCAGACCGCACAAAACGCTCTTTCGGCATACGGTTCTGCTGCCGCAATACCCGTCGTCGGTTATATCCTCGCTCCTATCGCGGCAGCCATGGCTGTCGCTGCCGGTGCAATTCAGATTGCAGCTATCAAGAAGCAGCAACAGGCTTCGGAAGCACAGGGCTATTCAAAAGGTGGATTTACGAAACCAGGTGCCGTCGACGAACCTGCGGGCATCGTTCATGCCGGCGAATGGGTGGCTTCGCAGAAACTCCTCGCCAACCCTGTCGCTCGGCCGATGATCGAGGCTCTTGACCGGGCACAGCGAACCAACACGATTGGATCGCTTAAGCCCGAGGACGTGTCGCGCTCCATCAGAGCCAACGACTCGCTCGCCCGTATCGCCGAAGACGATAACCAGGGCGCCCTCATGGTGGCTGCCTTCGCCCAGAACTCTCAGGCCGTCGGCGCTCTCGTCGAACGTCTAAACGAGCCTTTCGTTACGGTCAACACTGTTACGGGCGACCATGGAATTAAACAGGCGCAGGACGAATACTCTCGCCTGATGGATAACGTTACACCTAAGTCGAAACGTAAAAAATGATCATTCTTGTAAACGGCAAAAAAGCCATGCTGAAATCTGGCTTTTCTTTCGATTATGTATCCGAAAACCGGCTGTTCCTCGGCCGTGATGGTTACACTCTCTCGATGGCCTTTCCTCTGAAGGATTGTCCGGAAAATATCGAAATATTCGGGCAAATCCACCGTGCTGATGTAACCAAGAATAATATTAACTTCGAGTGCTCGATTATAAGTGGCAGAACTTCGCTCTTTGGCACTCTTTCGGTCGTAAAAATATCCGAAACGGAGGTCGAATGCCAATTCTCGGAGGGGCGCTGCGCTCAAACGGTAACAAATCCTTTCGAGGATGTGTTTATAACCGAATTGGACCTCGGATGCGGCCCGACTACCGACCAATCTACAATAACTCCGGTTCAAGCATGGAAAAGTATTGATAGTGGAGCCAACGAAGTCGCATTGCCATGGGTTAACGAAAATTCGCCGTCCGTGCCTAACAACTGGGTTAACCTGGAGTCAAATGTCTATACATGGGACTCCGAAAACAGAATGCTTTCATGGCAACCATATCTTATTGTAATTGCCAAAAGAATTTGCGATGCCATAGGTTATAAATATGACTTTACCGAATGGGAGCAGAGCCCGATGCGCCATATCATAATTTGCAACATACTTTATACTTCCCTAAAACTATGACTATAACTATCTAAATATCAACACAATTCAAACTTGCATAAATTTACGACTAACACAAAGGTAACATATTCGTCGAAAAAAATTAGCCTGATTTATAATTGAAAGACAGTTGCAAATATACTACTTTTACCTTTTCCTTGGAATTATTTTTTGCCTTCAAAGAAAAAAATAAGCCCAATTATCCGCTTCCCTCCTTTTTTATACCCATCCAAAATCGTCTTTGCTTTCGACCTTGTTCAAAGATATACATGAACAGGTCAATAAATATGTCAGTCAGTTCATGTATATATAGTACATGACTTCTGACTTGTTTTGTCTTTTGACCGAATTCGATTTCATTGTCATCGTAGAGCCCCGTCTTTAATCAAGTCAAAATATTAGTCAGTCAGTTCGTGTATATATAACACGACTTTCTGACTTGTTTCGTATAAGGTCTTTTTTCTTTTTTTTGAAGGTCTCTTCTTTTATTGTTTCCACGTTGTGTTAATGATGTTCCATTTATAGAGATTTCAGCATTTACGATTCCCACGAAAGTTTGTTTTCGTGTGCAAAGTTACGGAGAGAGAACGTCCACCAAGAAGCGTTCCCTATCTTCAGCAAAATTTGACGGAAACTTTCCGCAATCACAGATTCCGGCATTTCATAAAATTTTATCCTTGATTTCTTGTCTGTCGTCCTTTCACTCTCCGTCTGAGACGGCACATGAAAACAATCCTTTCAGGAGAAGTCGAAAGACCTTGAGTAAAGGGGAACAAGTTTAACAAATTAAAGTTTAAGAATATGCCTAACTGGTGCTGCACAGCGTATGCGATAGAGGGCGACGCAAAGGAATTACAAAGCCTCTATGACTTGATGAACAAGCTACAGGAGTCAAAAGACCCTTCTGTTCCGAATGGATTTGGGACTACTTGGTTGGGATGTCTTGTTGATGCCCTTGGCGAAAAATGTGAAGATGTATCTTGCCGTGGAAGCTGGAACGATTTAGAGTTTGACGGCAGAGTGCTTACTTTCAATACAGAAACAGCATGGGCTCCATGCAATGAGACGCTCGATGTGGTATGTAGGAAATATCCGACATTAAACTATCTATATCGGTCGGAGGAACCAGGAATGGCTCTGTATTATACCAATGACGATGAAGGCAGATACTTTCCTGATAGATTTGTTGTCGAAGTGTGCATTTCAAAAAAGGAATACTACACCGAGTATTTTACAGATTTGCAGAGTGTATATGAGTGGTTGGAGGAAATCTGCGATATGCAAGTCCAGTCAAAGCTAGATGTGGATGCGATTGTAGGACAATGGAGAAAAAAATACGCACATGCCTACTGCTATATCCACGAGTACAAAATTTCCGATTAACTGGATTTATTACTAATGCACAGAGTGTTAATTAGGAATCGCTAATTTACGCTAATTGAAATAGGGCCGTAACATAGCCCCATTTCAATTAGTGATAAATTAATTAGTGTTGTAAGAATTGAAGCGAATAGATTTAGTGTGGCATTATTTTTTTTCCTTAAATGGAGATAGTTTTATTGTACCATACCTATCTGGCATTGCTGCCGACGAACAATGAATAAAGGAATTGCAAACATGAGTAGAGTAAACATCCCCATATTTCGCAAGCCAATATACTAAACGCCCACTCGGGTGTTTTTTGTTCCCAGCAGCAGATATATAGCATTTTTTCGGAGAAAGATTCTCTATGATTGACGTATTCAGATTCCTACGGCTTCCATGATGAGGAACTTTAAGAAACTCAACATTTCTCAACCATTTATATTTGTCCAGCATCATCTGAAGAGAGGTAGTATTTGCGTCTCCAGCAAAGAGTAGTCTTTTACCATCACCAGGCTCGTACAAGACAATAAGGCTGGAAGCATTGTAAGGAGATGGGTCTTCTTCATTGTCAATCACACTCTTTATATCCTTCTCATCAATCTTGAACGCATCGTCGTATGCTTCTTTTGAGCTATCTTCGTATGTCTTTATACCATAGTTTGCCACCATAGCCTTTACTACCTCAACATAATAATCAGCAGAAGGACCTACAACACATATTGGAAGTTTATCATGTTTGAAGCCATCTACAACATTGTAAACGTCACAACCTTCATCAATGGCCAATTCGATCAAATTCAAATTATCGTCAGTTGACTTATTCCATATTTTACGAACAGCCGATACAGCGTTATCGTGGTTACGATAACGCTGTATATCGTTTTCGTCAATGAAAGATGCAGGATCTGTTAGCCATAATTCCTGGATAGTAATTTCTTCGTCTAAAAAGAGGTCAAAGAAGCCATCTTTATGGTCACTGTCTGGATGTGTACATATTGCCAAGTCAATATAGTAACTTCCATAATAATCATTCAGATGCTTTTTTATTATAGCAGCATCACCTGCATTACCAGCATCAATCAGTACGATGAACTGTTCATCACCAATATAGTGTCTGATAAGTATTGCATCAGCATCTCCTACTTTCAGGACTTCGTATTCATATTTTAGTCCATTTTTAGTCTCTTTCATATTCTTCTCCAGTAATATATGCGTTATACATAGCCCTTGCATAATCATTGGCTTTAGATTTGTAGGATGTATAATCTATTAAACCAAACAAAACCTGAACAAATAAAGCCACCAACAATATCCTTGTGTATGGCATATCTAAGATTAGATTCACAATAAGTGCAAGAATGATTGTGCCGATAGCATACACACAAGCTCCAAGATAATTACGACAGAATCCGTACTTTCGATTATACTGCTGAAGATTTTCGTTTTTACGAGTCACCTCTCTTATCTTTCCAACAGCATCAACAATAGCACGTTTAGCCTCGGATGGATTCGCAAGTTCTTCATCTTTTGACAATAGTTGAATACCAAAGTCAGCCTTCACTTTTGCCGCAATCTGTTTTATTTCAGTTTCAGACTTCCTCATATCACTGCTCCATAGAAGAAGTTTTGTTGTTGGCATCTCTGTTTCATCTTCCTTAAACAGGCGGAACTGAAACAACAGTTTAGAGGCATCGATAAAAAGTTGACGCATCCAATAGGCCAATGCGCCATAAATCAAAGCCACCGGGATAAATAATCCGATTTTTGCAATTATCGACTTCCATACCTCAATGGTATCGGGTACAAATGATGTAACATACAATGTAGTCAAGATGATGGGGATTATCATTCCCACGATAGCTGGATACACTCTTGCCTCTTTTACGTACTTATTCATTGTTTCTTAAATTTAATTTAATGAAAAAATCGCAAACTTCATGCCAAAGTCATTTTGGCTAATTCTATAGTATTTCACAATCGAGGATGTTATAATAGCATGTCAGGTTCTCTGTCGTTATGACAGCATTTAGGACATACATAAGAACAACTCCCCAAAACTGTGAATAAGAATATAAGCGTGGCGGGTAATATAAATGAGTTTAAGGCAAAATGATGAAGAACATGAGGCACAACCTCATTACTGAATTTCAGTCTGCCGACAGTTGCGCCATGTTATAAGGTACAAGGATTTGTTCAAAACCTTTGCAAGTTATCCGGTTATAATCTTTTTTCTTTTATAAGGCTTCCAGCAGCTTTTTCTCTGCGCCCTGTGGAGGATTCTATTTTTCTACGAAGGTAAATCGGCTTTCCCAATCATGTCAATGCCGACTGTAGTCGCGAGTGAACCGTAAAATCTTCCTCTTCTCCGTCGAGCGTATTTTTCGTATCAGCCTTGCAGGATTGCCCCAGCCTCCTTCTTTATTGCAGAAAAATAAATCCCAGCGGTCGCAAACAGGCCGAATAAAGGGAAATAATAACAATCAAAATTTATAAGACAATGAGCAAATATGATTTTATCAAGGCAGGCAACCTTCTTTATTGGAATGACCCCGATAACGGCATATCCAGCGGTGACTACAAAGTCATTTCCGTTCCTGAAGAAGTACATGAGGACAGCATTATTCTGATTGCAAGCCGCCATTCCGAAGCGGAGGTCTTTGCCTCAGAATTATCACCGATACCCCAGACAAGAAGTCATAAAGAGGAATTTCTGAAATGGAGAGAGAAACAAGAAGCAGACGGTTCTGTGTTTTACAACAGACTTTCGGATGTTATCGCTACCGAATTTGATTTGGAAGTAGGCGACATGGTGGCGTTCACAAACGATTACGGTGTGGTCTTTGGACCTTGTGAGATATTGGCTTTCGGCAAGCCATGGAACGGTGACAGATGTGTGTACCTTGACAGTGATGCCTATTGGTTTGCAGACCGTCCGAGCCAACTGACACTGATAAGCAAGAGAGCTTCAGAATAACAGACCTAAGCATAGACCATCCGTTATAATACGGGTGGTCTTATACTTCAAAACCATATCCGGGCTATCCCTTTTATAATTCCGTTTCATGCTTATCCTATTTTACCCATCCAATATCCCTGTATAAAGCCGGATCTGCTTGCCGTGACATCGCCACGGTTTGTTTTCCTGTGCAAAGTTACGGTGGACGAACACCGCTCAAGTACCGCCGTGCTACCTCCGATGAAATTTGACGGAAACTTTCCAGAATCAGAGATTCCGGCTTTTCATAAAATTTCATTCCCGGTTCCTTGCCCTATGTTCTTGCCTCCCCCGTTTGAACCGCACGTAAAACAAACCCTTACGGCGAAGTTAGAAGGCTTCAAAGGCAGGGAAATAAATAAACTGAAATATGAAAGTGATATGTACAAAATGCGGAGGTATGAATGTGGCGTGTGAAGCCATGATTAACCCCAATGACAAATCTTTCCGGAATTATACGGACGAAGCGTTTGTTTATGGATGGTGTGATGACTGTGGCAACGGTGTTGTCCTCTCTGATATTGATGAAATCAAAGAGGATATAGACAAACTCTATGCAGATTTTTGTGCCGAGCATGGAACAGAGCCGCTTTATGCGATGTGTGAAATCGTGTGGAAAGATGAAAAATTTGTCGAGCCGTCCCCTGTAACCGTAAAGTTGTCCTCAGATGCGGACGATGCCACTGATGAAAAGATATTCTTCTATTGCGATGGTATCGAAGACCTTAAATCTCTCGCTGAATTTGGTGTTGAAGATTTCGTCCTTACAGCCTGCAACTATTTAACCAATGATTTATAACAAGATGAATAAGTACAACTGGAAAGGCTATGATTTTATAGGGACAGTACCCGAATTTGCAGAAAAGTTCGGGTACTGCAAGACCCCCACTTTTGTCAATGCGGTAAAGCGTGTTCCCCGACATAAATACAACTGCATGGATGAAATGGAACAAAGAGCCTATGAGGAAAAACGCAAACGTGCGAAGCGAGCCTACTGCATCTACATGAACGAAGAGATGACTGACAGCTACATCGTCACGAAAGAGGAATACTTGGCAACAAACCTCCCGATAAAGGAGAAGCTCCACGAACCGTTCTTGCTCTCGTATCGTAACAGGGTATTGCCATATAACTTCATCGGAAACAGCCATGACGAAATCCCTGTCAGGTCAGCCATGGTGAAATACTCTGCCGAAGCAGTGAAATTCGCCGAACAGCTTTTGCTTGCCGCAGGATATTTCAACGGTAGCAACTCTGTGAAAAAGCCATTGGTAAAGATAAACTACACTTCGCTATACCTGACCTATGCTAACGGTATCAGCATTACCTTTGACTCTGAACGGAGCCGTGACGGAGTGGACAACTGCCGTCTTTCGATTATCGACTTTAACGGAGAACGGATTTACAACGGGTGGCGGAGATTAAACAGCGTCGATGAAATCCTGTACTATACCACCATAAACAAGGACAGCAAAGACGCCTCTTGCTATTTGGGGGGATAATGACGGACAGGCAGGGAAGCCCCTGCCTGTTTTCTTAAATCATCCGTTGCCATTCCTCTTGTATTCCACGGAGTTCACCTGTGGTTATATCTACGATTTCCTGTTATAGCCATACATGACCGTCCATTTATATAGTCAGCTCCGTCCTTTTCTATTTTGGATTTATCAATTCCTGCTTGTCGGTCGGGGTTACAGAATATTACGGTGCAAAGGTAGAAGCCGCTGTCAGATCGTCAAGGTCTGGCACACGGTGTTTGTCACTGCAAGATGGAGACTCCGCTCTATCTTTCCCTCCAAAACCTTGCCTTATCTGCCATGCGCCACCTTTACAGGCACTGTAATATTCAAAATCCCGATGCACAAGCGAAAAGGCTGGGATAAAAACCAATAACTTTAACACAGACAAAACCATGTATGAGACAGAAGAAACATCGGACATCATCGGCGCATACTGCACGCTTATAGAGGACTATCAAGGCATCTGTGACGCTCAGATTGTTGGAGATTACGGCACAGAGGTCGTAGTACGGCTTTCAAACGGCATAGAGATGGCAACCCATCGGGACGAAGTGATTGTTTTCGATTGACACATGCCAATGTATGGATGCGGCAATCTGGGTAACATGCTCGGATTGTACCGTCCTGGTATTTCCTGTTATATTTTTTTGAAGGTCACCCTTTATACTCGCCGGACACGGTTGCGCAGTGATTCCCTCTTTTACCTGATAATTCCTTTGTTAATGGCAGACTGGTTCGCCGAGACAGTCAGTCCGTACCTTCCTTGAAGACACGCCGGGAGCGTGCATTTCCTTTTGGGCTTGCTCTTTCTACTTTTGCCGGATATATTCTGTAGGCGGTTCACCGGATGTGGCAAAGACTGCGGCACTTTATCCGTCATCTTTCCAATCATCCATTATCCGTATGGGCATCGACCATGGACCAGCCTTTCTTGGGTAGCGGTCTATATGTCCACGTACAGCCGCACTCACATATACAGCCTCGAGGCGTCTCTTTGCTGTCGGTACTGCGTCAAAATGAAAAGAACGTGCAATATCCGGTTCCCGAGTTTATGCGGAAATCGCTATGACGTACAGCCAACCGGTAAAGTATGGTGTCGTCAAGTCACCACAACAGTATTACGGCGAGTCATACACACTTATTTTTCCTGATGCGAAGTTATGATCATGGCGGAGCTTTAGCTCCTACGGGACGGACATTGCCTTTGACCAACGGCTTTCAACAAATCTTCCTTTTTCTTTTCACAGGCTCAACAAAAAGAGTATTTGCCGAACCTTCCGCTGGTGCTACCCTATGCCCATGTCATCTTTTTGCATCGTAAAAATTAAATGTTTAACTCTTTAATACTTAAAGTTATGGCAACTTCAACAAACAACACCAACTCTTTCAACCTCAGTGGCTTCGTAGCCGTCAACGCAAACATCCGCAACTTCGAGAAGAACTCGGTTGCCCGTTTTCCCCTCTCCATCAGCCGCACGGAAACCAACGGCGACGAAACCACCCGCAAGTCGGCCCTTGTAAACTGCGAGTGCTGGCGCAAGTCCGAAGAGGCATCGACCTTCGAGCTTCTCAAGAAAGGCAAGCTCGTCCAG
>CANQWS010000063.1 GCA_947627615.1 uncultured Muribaculaceae bacterium
AAATCGCTGATAATTTCATGATATTCAGGAGATTATTTCTCCATAATCTCGTTCATACGATTCGCTGAATAGTTACAATGAGCCACATTGATGTAAACGTCTGTTAAAACCATTTAATAAAAATTAAACAGGGGGGGGTAAAATTCTTTTTTCTCTTCAGTGCTTCTTATATTTGTTGATTCAATTTTGACATCAACCCTGACTTTAATAAGTTAAGGTTGCCAATTCTTAATCAGGCTTCTATGTAAAGTGTCAGGGCCGCAAAAAAGAAAAAAATATTGTAAGATAAATCTTTCCCCAAAAAACCTTTAACTTCAAGGATGGTCCGGACGGGCTGTCCTTTTTTTGGCGGAATTAGGATTTGCGCAGGAATCGGCATGGCGTGGCGGTAACTTTGCTTCCGCTATGAGAAACATCAATAAAATCATCATTCACTGCACCGCTACTCCTGCCGGGAGGGAAGTGGCGGTCAGTGAAATCGACTGCTGGCATCGGGCCCGCGGATTCAGGTGCATCGGTTATCATTATGTCATCCATCTCGACGGCAGTATCGAGCGCGGACGGCATGAATCGGAGACCGGAGCCCATTGCAAGGGATTCAACTCTCATTCCATAGGGGTGTGTTATGTGGGTGGTCTTGAAGCATCGGGCAATCCGGCCGATACGCGCACGCCGGCGCAGAAAAAGGCGCTTGTGAAGCTTGTGGCGGAGCTTCGCGGGCGTTATCCTCAGGCAACGGTCCACGGCCACAACGAGTTTGCGGCCAAAGCGTGTCCCTGCTTCCGCGTCAGGGATGAGTTCGGGGGCTGACCTCGCCGAATTCGCGATGCAGCTCCATGAACCGCTCCAGGCTTTCAGGACCGAACCTCTCCATTGAAGCTATCACCTTGTCGAGGCTCTTGCGTTGCATGGACCCGCTTTTGGAGTAGAATTTGTCAGCGTAGCATATCAGGCGTTCCAGAACAGTACGCGGGCGGTAATCGCCCGGAGGCAGCGGTAGATTCTGGTTCCTGATGTCATCGGCCGTAAGACCGGATCCGGTATGACGCTCCGCTACGCCGGCCCATTCTTCGGGGGCGTTCTCTGCGCGCAGAAGTTCGGCGCCTATAATGCCGTGGGCAATGTATGGCTCTGTGCCGCGGCATTCTATTCCAGGCGCGTCGGTGGCGTAGATGCCTATGTCGTGGGTCATGGCGGCTCCTTCTATCATCTGTTCGGAAAGAGGCAGACGGAGCCGGCGGGCTATGGCCAGGGCCTCGTCGGCCACTGCGCGGCAATGACGCAAATAAATATCCCGCAGGGGTGAGCCGGCGGGATAGTATTTGTCAATTATCGATTGATAGTCTGTGTTCATCAGATGCCTTCGATTATGGTGTTCCATCCGTGGGTGTCCTCTTCCTCTCCGAGCTGAATGGCGCGCAGCTTGTTGTAGAGGCGGGTACTGATGGGACCGGGCTCGCCGTTGGAGGCAATGACATATTTCTTTCCGGTGTCAAGGTCATCGACCTCGGCTACGGGTGAGATCACTGCAGCCGTTCCGCATGCTCCGGCTTCGCTTGCCTCTTCGAGCTCGTCGACGGTTATGTGGCGTTCCTCAACCGGAATGTCAAGGTCGCGGCAGAGCTGCATGATGCTCTTGTTGGTAACGGAGGGGAGTATCGATTCCGATGCGGGGGTTATGTATCGGCCGTCCTTGATGGCGAAGAAATTGGCCGGGCCACATTCGTCGAGATACTTTTTCTCGCGCGGATCGAGGTAGAGCACTGCGGAGTATCCCAGTTCATGGGCGTGATTGCCCGATTTCATGCTGGCGGCATAATTTCCGCCGGTCTTGAATCGGCCGGTGCCTTTAGGTGCCACGCGGTCATACTGCCGCATGATGCATATATTGGTAGGCTTGAAGCCTTCCTTGAAGTACGGTCCTACGGGGCTTACGAGAATGATAAAGACATATTCGCTTGACGAGCGGACTCCGACGCTCGGCGTGATTCCTATTTCAAGCGGGCGAATGTAGAGCGAGGCGCCGCTTCCGTAAGGGGGAATGTAACGGGCGTTGAGCGATACCACTTTCTTTACCATCTCACAGAAAAGTTCCTCGGGAATCGGAGCCATGCAAAGGCCCTCGGCCGAATTGCGGATACGGCGGGCGTTCTCTTCCATTCGGAACACTCTGACTTTTCCGTCGCGGCCCCGGAATGCTTTGAGGCCCTCGAAAATTTCCTGTCCGTAGTGCAGCGAGGTGGCTGCTATGTGCAGGTCTATGGTTTCGGATGTTGAAACTTCTATGTCGCCCCATTTGCCATCGCGGTAATAGCAACGGACATTATAGTCTGTGGGCACATATCCGAAGGGCAGATTCGCCCAGTCAAGATTCAGATCTTCTTTCATAATCTTTGTCGCTATGTTTTGCAACACTGTTTTGCAAAACCGTTGCAAAGATAACAAAACTTTTAGTAAATTTTTTTCATATTGCTCAAAAATCTGTCTTTTGGGCAGATTGATTGACTTTTTGATTGACCGCCGATGAACTTGGAACCCTGCCTGTCCGATTCTCCGACCCTCCCGGTTTCATAACTCGCCGGATTGTGAGGGTAACAGTTTGTAGGACTGGAATAACCGTTGTTTTTAGGGTCTGCGTTTCGCTTTTTTGAGGCATTTCATTTCGCTTTTTTGAGGCAAATCGTTTCGCTTTTTTGAGGTGACGGGGCTGTGAACGGTCCGTAGGGCGTGCGGTTTGTGCATCCCATGACCATTCCATGAGAGTTAAATTTGGTTTTTAGCCGGTGGAATTGCGGCTGAAAAAGAAATATGTGTTATCTTTGCACGGAATTACAGCCAATAATTTACTGACACAGTAACGCATTTGAGATACTCTCATTTATATATAATAGGTTTTATTGTTCTGTTATTAGCCTGTGGCTTTGTTGCTTCGGGTGTTGAGCCGGCTGTGGCCGATGGCCCGAAAGCTCCTGCCGTGAGGCTTACAGACACAATTACAATGACGGACTCGGCGTCGACCGATGAGGGTCGGCCGGGGCGTAATATCCGGATTACGGACCCCGCGGCCTCTCTTCCCGGATACCTGCATTCGGCCCACAGCCGTAATGCCGCAAGAGATTCCGTGCGTCAGCGTGCGCTTGAACGCGCCAATCGTCGCAGGGCAGGCTCTCAGGCAAGGGCTGATTCACTGGCAAAAGCCGAGAAGGAGCAGAACGAAGCCCGTCTGCAGGCCGTGAACAGAATAAAACCCGATTCTTTGTCTCTGGCCGAGAGGATTCCTGTGGGCCGCGACACAGCCGTGACTGAGACGGAGATGAGCAGTCCCCGCATTCAGCGTGTGAAAACCGACCTTGACAATGTGGTTGATATCGTGGCCAAGGACTCTATGGTCATAATAGGGCAGAATCTCGCCTATCTCTACGGCGATGCCAAAGTCACGTATGGCGATATAGGCCTTGATGCAGCACGCATAGACCTCGACCTTGACAGCTCGGTGGTGTATGCCGTGGGCGTGCCTGACTCAACCGGCGAGACTGTCGGAACGCCTGTCTTTTCAGACCGCGGCACCAGCTATGAGTCCAAGACAATGCGCTATAATTTCAAGACCGAGAAGGGATTCATCACGGATGTGATAACAGAGCAGGGCGAAGGCTATCTGACCGGCGGATTGTCCAAGAAGGTGGGCGACAATGTGTTCTATGTGCAGAACGGACGCTACACTACCTGCGACAATCATGAGGACCCGCACTTCTGGCTTCAGCTCACCAAGGCCAAAGTCCGGCCCAAGAAAGACATAGTGTCGGGACCGGCCTATATGGTGCTTGCAGGTCTGCCGCTGCCGCTGGCCGTACCGTTCGGATATTTTCCTTTCTCCGAGAGATATTCAAGCGGTATAATATTCCCGTCGTTCGGCGATGACTATAACCGTGGATTCTATCTGAGCAACGGTGGATATTATTTCGCAATATCCGACAACATAGACCTTGCGCTGACCGGCGAGATTTACACCAAAGGCTCGTGGGGACTTCAGGCACGGTCTTCCTACGTGAAGCGTTACAAATACAATGGCTCGTTCGACATCAGTTTCCTGAAGACCATACTCGGAGACAAGGGCATGCCCGATTACTCGAAGCAGACCAACTTCCAGGTGCTCTGGAACCATACCCAGGACACAAAGGCCAACCCGATTTTCAACTTCTCGGCATCGGTCAACTTCACCACTTCAGGATATTCGCGCAACAATCTTTCAAGCTATTACTCGAACTCGTTCACCGAAAACACCAAGAGCTCAACAGTCAACTTCACCTACCGTCCCGCCGGTTCCAAATGGTCGTTCTCGGGCAATGCGTCCATCGCCCAGCGCAGTCAGGACTCCACGCTCGCCGTATCGTTCCCCAATGTGACCATCACATTGTCGCAGGTCTATCCCTTCAAACGCAAAAGAGCCGTTGGCGCGGAGAAATGGTATGAGAAAATACGCCTGTCTTACTCGGGCCAGTTCAATAACTCGCTGACGGCCAAACAGGACGAGTTTTTCAAGAAGAGCCTTGTAAAGGACTGGCGTAACGGTATGCGTCACAGCGTTCCGGTGTCGGCCACGTTCAGCATATTCAAATACTTCAACCTGACGCCGAGCGTGAATCTCACGGACCGCATGTACACCTCCAAGGTGCGCCGGTCATGGGACCCCAACGCTTCAGCCGAAGTCTGCGACACGACCCACAGCCTCTATAATGTATGGGACTTCAACGCCTCGCTGTCGCTCGACACGAAAATATACGGTTTCTTCCGTCCCATGAAATTCCTCGGCGACAAGATCAAGATGGTCCGCTGGGTAATCACACCGACCGTAAGTTTCAGCGGATCGCCTGATTTCAGCTCCAGATTCTTCGGCTATTACGGCCAGTATCAGGTGCCCGACGCCAACGGCCAGATGATGACCCGCAAATACTCCATGTTCCCCAATTCACTTTTCGGCGTGCCCGGAGAGGGAAAGACAGGCATGGTGAACTTCTCTCTGGCCAACAACCTGGAAATGAAGGTGAAGAGCGACAATGACAGCATAGGCGAGAAAAAAATATCGCTGATAGAGAACTTCAACATTTCCCAGAGCTATAATTTCGCCGCGGACTCAATGAACTGGAGCAACATCAACACCTCCATCATGCTGCGCCTGATGAAGAACTTCAACCTCAACCTGTCGGCCACATGGGATGTCTATACCTACAAGCTCAATGCCGCCGGAAATCCTGTCCGCGTCAACATTCCCCGTTGGAAAGCCGGAAAGGGACTGGGACGACTGTCGAGCACGGGAACATCGTTCAGCTACACATTCAATAACGATACCTTCAAAAAGAAAAAAGACAAGAACAAGGACAAGAAAACAGAGCCGGACGGACCCGAAGGACCCGACGGGCCGCGCGGAATGCGGGATCCCATGAGAGGTGGCAACGAGGACAACGATGAAATGACCATGAATCCTGACGGCTACATGAAATGGGAAGTGCCCTGGTCGCTGTCCGTGAACTATGGCGTGAACTACGGCTACGGAGCCTTCAACAAGGCCAAGATGGAATATGACGGAAAGATATCCCAGAATCTGTCGCTGTCAGGAAACATAAGGCCCACAAAGAACTGGAATTTCAGTTTCACGGCAAGCTATGACTTCGATTCCCATAAACTCGCCTACATGAACTGCAACATTTCGCGTGACCTCCATTGCTTTACCATGACGGCAAGCTTTGTCCCCGTAGGGCCGTATAAATCCTACAATTTCCATATTTCCGTCAATGCCTCGATGCTGTCCGACCTCAAGTACGACAAGCGTTCATCTCTCTCCAACGGCGTCAACTGGTATTGATGCCTAAACTTTACACCCGCGGCAAGCGTTATTGTGGGTGTAAGTTCAACTATTCAACCATCCATCACTGTGAAGAATAATTTGTGGAAGAGAGCCGGTAAGATATTGCTGTGGACGCTGGTAGGGCTGATAGTCCTGATAGTGTCCGTTCCTTTTCTGCTTTATGTGCCGTTCATTCAGGATTTTGCCTGCAAGGTGGCTGTGGAACAGGTGCACAAGGCCACAGGTATGACCATCGATGTGGGCTATCTCAGGCTCCGTTTCCCTCTTAATCTTCAGGTTGATTCTCTGACTGTCATAGAAGCGGTCGGCGATACGATGCTCACGGCAGGCAACGCCGAGGTGAGCGTGGCGCTCAAGCCCTTGTTCCATAAAGAAATACAGATCAGCTCCGTGAGCCTCGCCGATGCGAGCTACCGCATGGGTGGTCCGGATTCGGTGATGTTTCTGACGGCGCGCATATGTAAATTCGAGGCGGCCGACACGGAAATCCCCATGTCGTTCAGCCGGGTGGTCCTTGACGACGCGCTGCTTGACGGGGCCGATGTGAGCCTGATTCTGAAAGATACCACCGTGGTTTCCCCGCCGGATACTGCCAAAGCCAATCCGATGGTGATAAAGGTGGGCGATGTCAGGTTACGCAATGTCAGATACCGCATGCAGATGTTGCCTGTGATTGACTCCCTGTCGGCCTTCATTGGCGATGCGTCACTGAAGAACGGCAAGGTCGATATGGGGCGGCACACAATTGATGCGGATGCTCTGACGGTCGATTCTGTAAGCGCCGTCTATCTCACTCCCTCCCTTGCATGGCTCAAGGAACATCCTGCCGAACCGGCGGATTCGTCCGTTACGGAACCGTCGTCCGACCCATGGACAATCAAGGCGAAGAAAGTCCGCCTTACGGCCCGCGACGCCTTGTACGCCACGCGGGGCGTCACCCGTGTGCCCGGTTTTGATCCGTCATATATAGCCGTGAAGAATGTGGTAATAGATGTTGATTCGTTCTATAACAGGGCAACGTCCATAGTTGTCCCTCTGCGTCATCTCGCGGCTGAAGAACGGAGCGGTCTGTCAATGATGGCATCCGGCACTTTCGAGATGGATTCCCTGCTCATGCAGGCAAGAGACTTCAATATAGCCACTTCGCGCTCAAACCTGTTCCTCGACGCATCCATGGGGATGGGAAATCTGATGGCCGACAGCGATCTTCCGCTCGGACTGAAGGCCAACGGAACAATCGCACTTGAGGATGTGCGGAAATTCATGCCCTCGCTTTCGGATTATCTGTCATCGCTCCCCGCGTCGGCAGGGCTTCAGGTGAATACCGACATTCACGGAACTCCGGCTTCGCTTGCCGTTGACAGACTCATGCTCCATCTCCCGGGCTACATAACTCTCAATGCCGACGGCCGGGTGGACAATCCGTTTGACTTCAACAAAATGGGCGGGGCGATAGATTTCGACGGCACTCTGAACAATCTCAACGGCGTCAAGAATTCATTGTTGCCGGCCGCTACGGCCAGGCAGTTCGCCATACCGAACTCAACAATAAAAGGTTCCATAGTCTATAGCCCCGGAAATATCGACGGCGACGTAAAGGTGACAACCGCCGGCGGACGTCTGGCCCTTGACGGAAAGTGGAATGACAAAGCCCAGGGATATACGGCCGATTTCATGGCCGTGGATTTTCCGGTCAACGCCTTCCTGCCGTCCTACGGAATCGGGAATCTCACCGCCGATGTCAGCCTTGACGGCAGGGGATACAATCCTTCATCACGCTCCACACGGATGAAAGCCGCGGTGAACCTCCAATCGGTGGAATATAACGGCGAGCGTCTCGGCAACATAAAGCTTGACGCGGCGCTTGATACCTGCCGGCTCACGGCGACAGTGGTTTCCGACAACGTCATGGCTGACTTCGACGCCGATGCCGCCGCCACATTCAAGGGCGGGGGATACCAGTGGGACCTTTCGACGGATATAAGGTCCATTGACCTCAAGGCCCTGAAGCTTTCCGAGACTCCTATGAACGGAACGGGAACTATCTACACCACCGGAGCATATTATCCGCGCTCGGGAAACATCGATGCCGAAATGGAGCTGAACGATGTGCACTGGGTGATGGATTCACTGACGTTCGATGTCAATGCCATGACCGCGAAACTGAATTCTTCCGATTCGCTGACCTACGCATCACTCGTTTCGGGCGATTTCAACACGGAACTGACCGCTATGGAGTCAATCTATGATGTAGCCAAAAAATTCACTGCGGCATCGGACATACTGGCTTATCAGATCAAGGAACGGAACGTGAATGTTGACTCCTTGCAGAAATCCCTGCCGCACATGGCCCTTACGGTCACGTCAGGCGACGCCAATCCCGTGGCCGCGTATCTGAAGGAATCGGTCGGAATGACTTACCGACACGCTGACATCTTTTTCGTGAACGATTCACTGATAACCCTCCACACTAACGTAAGCGGCTTCAAGACCGGGTCTACGAAACTTGACCGGATTTCATTCAACGCCGACCAGCACGGAAAATATCTCGTCTACACCGCCTCGGTTAACAATAATCCCGGAACGATGGACGATTTTGCCCATGTGGTGCTCAACGGATATGTGGCCGACGACAAGATTGCCGCCATGTTACGTCAGTCAAACATCAAGGGCAGGCAGGGATTCGTGGTGGGATTCAACGCCTCGATAGCCGATTCGACCGTCACGCTGCGTCTGGTACCGTACAATCCCACCATAGCCTACCGCAAATGGGAAATCAACAAGGACAATGAGATAAGCTACAACTTCATTGACCGGCATCTCGACGCTAATCTCAAGGTCATGTCCGATTCAAGTTACCTGCACATCTACACGGAGCATGTCCATGCGGCCGATTCGTTGACCCACAGACCCTATCAGGAGGACGTGATTGTCAAGCTCGCCAACATCAATCTTCAGGAATGGCTGTCCATATCCCCGTTCGCACCGCCCATCAAGGGCGATGTGGATGCCGACATGCGTTTCCGCTGGGATTCCAACGAGATTACCGGCAAGGGCACCGTGGCGCTCAACGAACTGTATTATGGCCGCGACCGTGTGGGTACGTTCAATCTTGATGTGAACGTGGCCAACGACAGCCATACAAAGGCACTGAATGCCGATGTGGCCCTGATGGTCGACGGACACAAGGTCATCACCGCCACTGGCGCTCTCAACGATTCCACGGCGGTCAATCCGTTCCTGCTTGATTTCAGCATGATCCATTTCCCGCTCCGGGTGGTCAATCCGTTCCTGCCCAAGGATATGGCGCAGCTCTCGGGTATGCTCAACGGACAGATGAAGATAACCGGCAATATGGCCAACCCGATATTCAACGGCTACCTCGATTTCGATTCGTCGGCGGTCATGGTGGGCATGACCGCCGGTTCCTACAAGTTCTCCGAAGAGAAAATCCCGGTTGACAGCAACATTGTGCGCTTCAGCGATTTCTCTATCTCAGGACTCAACAACAAACCTCTCACGGTCAACGGTACTGTGGACGCGCGTCACATCTCGGCCATATCCTACGACCTCGCGCTGAAAGCCAGAGGCATGCAGGTGGTCAATTCAAGCCGGGCACGCTCGGGAGCATCGCTCTACGGCAAGGCATTCCTTGATATCGATGCCACGGCGCGCGGCAACATGCAGTTCATGAGCGTCGATGCCTCGCTCAATGTGCTGCCGGAGACCAATGTGACCTACGTGATGACCGATGTACAGCAGGCGCTCACTTCGCGTTCGAGTGACGATATGGTCCGGTTTGTCAGCTTCGCCGACACTACAAATGTGGAAAAGGCCGATTCGCTCATACAGACATCCATGGCTATGATGCTTGACGCCAATCTGATAATATCGGAAGGTTCGACAATCAATGTAGATCTTTCGGCCAACGGAAAGAACAAGGTCCAGATAAAGGGTGCCGGAAATCTGTCATATAACCTCACGCCCATGAACAATCCGGGACGAATGACGGGACGTTTCACCATTAATTCAGGTTTTGTGCGCTACACGCCTGAACTGGAGACCGGTGGCGTTTCGATGGCCATAATGTCAGAGAAAAACTTCTCGTTCAGCGAGGGAAGCTACATAGCGTTCAACGGAGACATTATGAATCCTACCATAAACGTCACTGCCACAGACCGTCTGAAGGCCAACGTGACCCAGTCCGGTCAGAATTCGCGTCTGGTCAATTTCGATGTGACACTCTCCATAACCAATACGCTCCAGAATCTCAACGTGGCCTTCAATCTGTCCACTGACGACGACATAACCATTGCCAACGAATTGCGGACCATGAGCCCCGAGCAGCGCGCCAACCAGGCCATGAACATGCTTCTCTACAACCAATACACGGGTCCGGGTACCAAGGCCAATGCCAACCTGTCGGGCAATCCGCTCTACTCGTTCCTGGCCTCGCAGCTCAACACGTGGGCGGCCAATAATATCCGCGGCGTGGACATCTCGTTCGGCATAGACCAGTATGATTCCACCACCAACGGTTCGCGCTCCACGACCACGAGCTACAGCTACCGCGTTTCAAAGACTCTGTTCAACGACCGCTTCAAGATTGTGGTGGGAGGAAACTACTCGACCGACGCCAATGCCGACGAGAATTTCTCGCAGAATCTTATCAACGACATTTCATTCGAATATATGCTCAACCGAAGCGGATCCATGTATGTCCGTCTGTTCCGCCATGTGGGATATGAAAGCATTCTCGAGGGCGAGATCACGCAGACCGGTGTTGGTTTCGTAATGAAGCGCAAACTCAATTCACTGAGAGATCTGTTCCGGTTCGGCAGCGGAAAAGAGGCACCTTCGCTCGTGCCTGCCGCAGCCGTGCAGAATCCACCCGTAACCGAAACCCCAGTCAAAGCCTATGAAACAGATTCTATCCGTTAGCCGGACACTTTCCGTGCTTGTCCCGATACTGGCGGGACTGGTCATCGTTTCCTGTTCCACGACCCGACGTCTGGGACCCGACGATGTGCTCTATACCGGCGTGAAGAAAATAGAATATGACCATCCTGACTCCCTGAAGCTTCCCGAATCGGTGACTTCCGATGTGTTCGATGTGGTCAATGTAAAGCCCAACAATGTGCTTTACTCGCCCTACTACCGGTGGCCGTTTCCGCTCGGGCTGTGGGTCTACAACAACTGGCCGAACCCGAAATCGGGTCTCCGTCACTGGCTGTATGAGAAACTTGTGGCCGAACCGGTGCTGATATCCGATGTAAGACCGGAGGTCAGGGTCCACATGATTGACCAGACTCTTGACAACAACGGATATTTCAGCGGCAAGGCATCCTACGAGCTGATAAAGGGCAAGAATCCCAAGAAGGCAAAGATTCTCTACAAGATTGTTCCCGGCCCGGAGTATCCTATCGACACGATAGAATTGCTGCCTGACACCACGCGGCTGTTCTCCATGATTGACTCTCTGGCCCTCAGATCGACATACCTGAAAGCCGGCACGAGGTACTGCACGGACTCTCTGGCGAAGGTGAGGGTGGATATAGCCAATTCCCTGCGTAACCGCGGTTATTATTTCTTCCGTCCGGAATTCATTGAATATCTTGCTGATTCCACCATAAATCCGGGGTCTATAGCCCTGCGCATGAGGGTGGCCTCGAATGTGCCTTCGTTCGCCCTTCGTGCCTATAAGACCGGACGCATAACCACCGTGATTCACAGAAATCAGGGCGGAGGAACTCCGGATACGGTTCAGACCCGTCGGGGCCAGCTCATAAAGATGATGCCCATGCGTCTGCGTGACGGGCTGATACCCTCGTGCATAACATTCAGGACCGGCAGGCGATTCTCCGTGCGCGACATGAACCGGACTCAGACCTATCTCTCGCGGCTCGGAATATTCAACGGAATCGAAATCAACGCTGTGCCTGACTCCGTGGAACATGACCTTCTGAACGTCAACATAGACTGTAAGTTCGACCAGCCGCTCGAGGCCTCGGTGGAGGTCAACGTGACATCCAAGAGCAATTCCTACCTCGGGCCGGGCTTGTCATTCGGCGTGACGAACAAGAATCTGTTCGGTGGCGGAGAGCAGCTGAGTCTCAACCTCCACGGAACCTACGAATGGCAGACCGGTCACGGGCGCAGCTCCATATTCAACTCCTACGAGGTGGGTCTTAACTCAACTCTCGCCTTCCCCAGACTTCTCGCCCCGAGATTCATTCCTCGCACGCGGCGCGAACTCAACTGGACCCGCATCAATCTCGGCGCCGACCTGCTCAACCGTCCGCACTATTTCAACATGGCCCAGTTCAACGCCGGAATAACCTACGACTGGAGAGCCACGCGCCACGTGACCAACTCGCTGACCCTGTTCAAACTCACCTACACCAAACTGATACGCACCACGCATGAGTTCGACTCCATCATGGATGCCAACAAGGCCATAGCCCAGAGCTTCCGCTCGCAGTTCATCCCGCAGATGCAGTTCAACTATGTCTATGACCGGGATTTCGACGCCGACAATCAGCTCAACTGGCAGTTCTCCGTAACGGAAGCCGGCAATCTGTTCTGGTGTATCTACGAGGCGTGTGGCAAAAAGGGCGAGAAAACCCTCTTCCACACTCCGTTCTCCCAGTTCATAAAGGGCCAGACACAGCTTGTCTATAACCGCCGTCTCGGCGGAGACCATTGGCTCGTGAGCCGCGTGGCTGTCGGAGCCGCCCATGCCTACGGAAATTCCTCACAGGTTCCTTACGCCGAGCAGTTCTATTGCGGCGGAGCCAATTCGGTGCGCGCTTTCACGGTAAGGTCCATAGGCCCCGGTTCCTACCGTGTGCCCGACAATCAGGTCAACGGCTATTTCGACCAGACCGGTACGTTTAAGTTCGAGTTCAATGTAGAGTACCGCTTCCCGCTTTTCGGGCCGCTCCACGGTGCGGTGTTCTTCGATTCGGGCAACGTGTGGCTCCTGAAAAACGACCCCGACCGTCCCGGCGGACAGCTCAAAGGCTCCACATTCCTCCGTGATCTTGCCACCGGCACAGGTGTGGGTCTGCGCGTCGACATAGGAATGCTTGTGGTCCGCGGCGATCTCGGAATCGGAATCCATGCACCGTATGACACCGGCAGGCGAGGCTATTTCAATATCGACAAGTTCAAAAACGCCCTTGCCTTCCACCTTGCCATAGGCTACCCCTTCTGACCGGAGGAAACAACACAACATAAGAAAAGCCGGGTCCCGTTGAGGAATCCGGCTTTTCAGGATATTGAAAGTTATTTGTTACTTCATTAGTGGACGCTAATGATTTTATGTAAGATAACTGGTTGCCATAAATAGTTTTAGGCATCTGTCTCCATATCCTGCTTCGATTGAACAACGTCCAATAAAACACCATAATCAACGATGGTACGGCCGTTCAAGCATTCTTCCTGACAATGCGAATCAAGTATGAGCCCCATAGCACTCTATCACAGTTTTTCTTTCATAATCGGGAAAAAGAAGGCACGTGGAACGGGCTTCTATGAGGCAGGTGTGTTATTTTCTAACTACATTGAGCTTAGTGTCACCGATTATGGCTGCCGCTTCGGAGAAAGAGCTGAAGTATGAACCATATATGGCGTCACCTGACTTCGTCACTTTTTGATTGTCAAAAAATGCGCCTATTGAATATCAGAGCATTAGCATGTGAAATGGGTGA
>CANQWS010000064.1 GCA_947627615.1 uncultured Muribaculaceae bacterium
CCTGAGCACAACTCACTGAAGCCCCTTTTTGACTACCTCGGCGTTTAGGGTGACGCAATGACGAAGTCAGGAAATAGTTTTAGGCATCTGTCTCCATATCCTGCTTCGATTGAACAACGTCCAATAAAACACCATAATCAACGATGGTACGGCCGTTCAAGCATTCTTCCTGACAATGCGAATCAAGTATGAGCCCCATAGCACTCTATCACAGTTTTTCTTTCATAATCGGGAAAAAGAAGGCACGTGGAACGGGCTTCTATGAGGCAGGTGTGTTATTTTCTAACTACATTGAGCTTAGTGTCACCGATTATGGCTGCCGCTTCGGAGAAAGAGCTGAAGTATGAACCATATATGGCGTCACATCCGGCCAAAACATACATTTCGGTCAGAGCATCGCGGATTCCTTCAAGAGTGTCGCGCGAAGTTTTTCTCTCGCTATGGCGAATCGAATCGCCGAAGGTTTTTTTGAAATTTTCCTTCACTTCTTCGGAGTCTGTGGCAAGATAGAAGCGAGTGGACGGTTTTTCCTCAAGAAGCCGGTTCATCTTGTCGCGGAAAAGGGTTTCGGGGCTGTTTTCGATTGACTCTATGTTATCGGTACGCCGTATGTGTACGCCGATCAAGGGGCCGTTCCTGTCAGTTAGAATGGAGGCTGCCCGTTCCCGTATTGACTTATTGGGGCGGAAAAGGCTTCTGTAGAATTTTTTTGAATAAGGATAGTAGTCAGTGCCTCCCTGTATATAGAAATTCTCGTTCCCTTCATCGCTCTTCAAGGATGCAAAGTATGAGAGCACATCTCTCTTGGCGGGGTCATCCGACTCTGTGATATGCCATTCAGGTCTTCCGGTGAGAAGGCATTTCTTATAACGCCTTAGGGTTATCGCCGATACATATAGGTTTTTCTTCCGTGGGACAGAGAATAACAATGAGTATGTCAGCGGTGAGGGATGAATGAACTTTCCCTTGAGGAACTCAGGCACTTCGAATATTTCATCGAACCTTGCATGCAACTCGGCGTTAGGACACCAAACAATACGGAAATCCATCCTCAGGTCGCGAGCGAGACATATTCCCGCCGCCATGGCTCTCATCCTATTGGCCAATCCTCCTATGGGATTGATATATAATATATTCATAACTTGGAGGTTGTCTAAACTTATTTCGATATATTAACGATACAATAAAATAATTAGAATGCAGCGCATTCCGCAAGCAATGCACTATATTATAATTATCACACTCCAATATTTCGTACCAATACCAGAATACGCTGTACCTGACAAAGATACAATAAAATCCGAAATAATGCCTTATCTTTCGATTGCAAAAAGAGGATATAAGGGCCCAAATACGTTCTTGTTCAATTATTCGGCTTTCTTGACAACTTCAATCTCCTGCGTATCGTGAAGAAATATGATGTTGACAAGTATGTAGAGCTATACCTGTTGGAATCAACTTCTTACGATATTTTTCGGACAGTTGTCGAACCGCGAGAGCCTACACAATCTCATCGTTGCGATGGAGGACCGTTCAGGGAAACTCTATCATCTCGGAATCGGAATCCATGCACCGTATGACACCGGCAAGCGAGGCTATTTCAATATCGACAAGTTCAAAAACGCCCTCGCCTTCCACCTCGCCATAGGCTATCCCTTCTGACAGGAGGAAACAACACAACATAAGAAAAGCCGGGTCCCGCTGAGGAATCCGGCTTTTCAGGATATTTAAAGTTATCTGTTACTTGGTTTCGGGATCAAGGATTACTACTCTGTAGTTGCCCTGGGCATTGAGGTCCTTGACAAACTTCTTGACATCGTCAACGGTGATGGAGTTGACGGATTCGGTGTTGCCGTGGAATGTATCCACTCCGTTGAGGGTCCATCCTACGATAGCGTTCAGCCATCCGTTGTTGAGCTCGCGGTTGTCGGCATAGTTCTTGACCATGAATTCCTTGGCTTTGTTCACTTCTGAAGGATCAATGTTGTTGGCCATGTCGGCGATCTGTGCGGCAATGATGTCAAGTACTTTATCCTTCATTTCCGGTTTCATGGGGAAGGCGGTCATGATTTCGGTGTTCATGGGCGAAAGGCGCTCCATTGAGCCGTCGGCCGAGATGGAGTAAACGGCGCCTTCCTTTTCACGGACTATGTCGATGAGGCGTTTCGAGAGAACCTGACCGGCTATGGAGGCGAGCTGGGCATCCTTCATGGTGTAGGGAACCGAACCGAATTCGGTGATGTAGCACCAGGTCTGCGGGGTCTCCATCTTGGTGGTGAAGGTGTCGGTCTTCTTGCCGCCTTTAAGGACGTACTGGCTGTCATACTTGGCAATGGATTTGCGGGCCTTCTTGGCGTTGGCGGGCAGGGTGGCGATGTACTGGGCAACCAGCGGTTTCAGTGTCTCGGTATCGATAGAACCTACGAACAGGAAGTCAAATTCGGCGGCGTTGTCGGTCATCTGATGAATCAGGTCAATCACGCCCTGACGGTCAGCCTTGTCAACATCGGAAGCAAGCAGCGGACGCAGACGGGGAGAGCCGTAAAGTGATTCAACGAGTTTTGTTCTGAAGAAGAACATGGGGTCTTTCTCCTGATTTTCGAGCAGGTCGCTCTGCTGTTTTTTCAGAGCTTCGAATTCGTCGTCAGTGAAGTTCACGTTGGTGAAGCCCATGTAGATGAGTTCCATCAGGGTGGGGAGGTCTTTCTTTGTGGTGCTGCCGCTTACGAAGCGGTTGTAGGGGCCGAAACCGAAGTTTATGCCGGCCTGTTTGCCGGAGAGGTATTTGCGGAGGTCGGAGTTGGAATATGTTCCGAGACCGTAGGCTTCAAGCGCAACATCGAGGAAGCGGAGGTCGTCCATCTTCGAATCGGGAATGTCGGCGGTTCCGTTGAGGGCTGTGGCTCTGAACAGGATTTCATTGTCCTTGAAGGTGGTGGGTTTCACCATCACTTTCACGCCATTGCTCAGGGTCCAGATTTCAGCGTCCCACTGGGCTGATTTCTCTGTCTTCACGATTTTTCCGGGGGCGGGAAGCTTTTCAATGAGCGGCTCGGCCTTGACTTCTTCCTTGTAGTCCTCGATGGTCTCGCCTTCAATTGCCTTGAGAGCCGAGGCGAACTGTTCCTCGGTGGGGTAAACGCCGTCGGGCGAGTCCGGCATCATGGCGAGAAGCACACGGTTGTCAGGTGTCACCATCTGTTTGAGTGACTGGTTGATCATGTCGAGATTAATGACGGCTGCCACCTGCTTGATGGTCTGATAGTCTTCGTCGGCCGACGGAATGGGATCGCCATCGACAAAGTTGTCCACATATTCCTTCACGAACTGGGCCGTGCGGCGCTGGTTGCGGTTGTTGTAGGCTTTTTCGGCGCGTGAGAGGTATTCGGCCTTGGCGCGGTCAAATTCAGTCACTGTGAATCCGGCACCGCGTGAAGCACGGAGCAGTTCGCGGTAGGCGGCGGCAAGAGCTGAGGGAAGTTCCACGCCGGTTTTTGACAGAGCCACTACTGTGAAAGCGTCTTTGGTCTTGGCTACGATGTAATCGCCATAGACAACAGCTGCCGCAGCGAAAGGAGCGTCGGGTTTCGACGAGATTTCGTTCAGGCGGTTGTTGAGCATGTGGGTTATCATGTAGGTGATGTAGTTCTGGACGTACGAGGCCATTGTACCGCGCAATTCGCGGGGCAGGGGATCGGTCTTGATCATAAGCTCAGCTATGGCGCGGTCCTGTTCCTTGTCATGGCCTATGGCATAGATTGTGCCCTTGGTGTCGGGAACGGGGAAATATGTGCGGACGGCTGCATCGGCGGGCATCTCTATATCGGAGAACATCTCCTTGATTTTGCCTTCAATGCGGTCAACGTCAATGTCGCCGACCACGATGATGCCCTGCTGGTCGGGACGATACCATTTCTCATAGTAGTCGCGGAGAGCCTTGTAGGGGAAATTGTCGACCACTTCCATTGTTCCGATGGGCAGGCGGTGACCGTATTTGCTGTCAGGGAACAGAGTGGGGAGAAGCTGCTCGAGAATGCGCATCTCGCCAACGTTGGTTTTGCGCCATTCCTCATGGATGACCTTGCGCTCGGCATCGATTTCAGCGTCTTCGAGCAGGAGGTCGTTGGCCCAGTCATGGAGTATGAGCAGGCAGGAGTCCTGAATGCCGGTACGTGATGTGGGCACGTTGGAGATGTTGTAGATTGTGTTGTCGAAACCGGTTTGGGCGTTGAGGTTGTAACCGAATTTCACACCTACTGACTCCAGATAGTTGATGAGGTTTTTCTCCGGATAGTTGGTGGTTCCGTTGAAGCACATGTGTTCAAGGAAGTGGGCCAGACCGCGCTGGTTGTCGTCCTCGAGAATGGAACCCACTTTCTGGGCTATGTAGAAATCGGCCTGTCCTTTGGGATATTCATTGTGACGGATGTAATAGGTGAGGCCGTTGGGGAGGGTGCCTATGCGCACCTCCGGGTCAACTCCTAATGCGGGGAGCTGCTGGGCTTTTACCGTTGCCGGCAGGAGCATCAGCGCTACGATAAGGAGCGAAAAAAATCTTGCGAATTTCTTCATTGTAGGTTTGTTTGGTTTATTTTAATGGTGATAATTATATTTTTCCATTGACTTTGAATAGCGATTCAGTCATGATGACTATTCAATAAGACGCAAATATATTGAAAAAGTTTCAATACAGCATTCTGTTTTTTGTTATTTATTGAAATTGTTGCGTAGGAAATAATTGTTTTGTTGACATTTTTGCTATTTTTGTCTCAATCTAATAAATCATGTCGATATCAATGAACAGAAATATTATGACCATACTTGCTGTCGCATCTACCATATCGGTCTCAGAGGCTGTGACTCCCGCCATACCGGCCGATCCTGCGCTGGAGGCCAGAGTTGAAAAGACGCTTTCGTCCATGACTCTTGAACAGAAAATAGGCCAGATGACCCAGCTGACGCTCGACGTGCTCGGAGAGTGGAAGGACGGCGCGTTCATGCTTGATGAAGATAAACTGAAGGAAGCCATAGGCGAATACAAGGTGGGCTCGATACTCAATGCCCCTACCGGCATGTCGGCTCTGACACCGGAAAAATGGCACAGCATAATATCGCGGATTCAGGAAATCTCGATGAAGGAGATAGGTATTCCCTGCCTCTACGGTCTTGACCAGAATCATGGAACGACCTACACCGCCGGCGGCATCCTCTTTCCGCAGAACATCAACATGGGCGCTTCATTCAATCCCGAACTTGCCCGGGAAGCCGCGTCGGTAACGGCCTACGAGAGCCGGGCAGGGAGCTGTCCGTGGACATTCTCGCCCACTGTCGACCTCACGCGCGACCCGCGCTGGCCGCGAGTTTGGGAGAACTTCGGCGAGGATCCGTATCTGAATGCCGTGATGGGCTCCAGTCAGGTGCGCGGATTCCAGGGCGACAACCCCAACGATGTGGGGCTGAAATATATAGCCGGCTGCGTGAAGCACTATATGGGCTACGGCGCTCCACGCACGGGCAAGGACCGCACGCCGGCCTACATATCACCCTCGCAGCTTCGCGAGAAATTTTTCGAACCGTTCCGGGCCTGCATCGAGGCCGGAGTGCTGTCGCTGATGGTCAACAGCGGTTCCATAAACGGACTTCCGGTCCATGCCGATGCCGAACTGCTCACCAAGTGGCTGAAGGACGATCTGGGATGGGACGGAATGATTGTCACGGACTGGTATGACATCAACAACCTTTACACCCGCGAATGCGTGGCCGCCGACAAAAAAGAGGCCATAGAGATGGCTATAAATGCCGGAATAGACATGTCCATGGAGCCTTACAATGTGGACTACTGTCGTCTGCTGAAGGAACTCGTGGAGGAAGGGCGCGTAAGCCGGGAACGTGTGGACGATGCCGTGCGCCGTGTACTCCGTCTGAAATACCGTCTGGGGCTGTTCGAACATCAGACCGTGCCCGTGAAGGATTACCCCGAATTCGGCTCGGCGGCCCATGCGGAGAAGGCACTGCGCGCGGCCGAGGAATCGGAAGTGCTGCTGAAAAACCGTAATTCCGTACTGCCGCTCAAAAAGGGCGTGAAGATTCTGCTTGCGGGTCCCAATGCCAATTCCATGCGCTGTCTGAACGGCGGATGGAGCTACACCTGGCAGGGTCATCTCGCCGACCGCTATGCCGGAGGCTGCAACACCATCTACGAGGCCCTCTGCAATAAATTCGGCAGTGACAACGTGGTTCTCGAACAGGGCGTCACATACGTCCCCGAGGGCGCATACGACGAGGAAAACGAGCCTTGCATTGAAAAGGCTGTGGCGGCAGCTTCGGGTGCGGATGTCATTGTGGTGTGCATAGGGGAGAATTCCTATTGCGAGACTCCGGGCAACCTCTCGGACCTGGCACTGTCGGCCAACCAGCGCCGGCTGGTAAAGGAACTCGCTGCTACCGGTAAACCCGTGGTGATGATTCTCAACGAGGGACGTCCGCGTCTGATCAACGATATTGAGCCTCTTGCCGACGCCGTCATCGACATCCTGCTTCCGGGCAACTACGGAGGCGACGCGCTTGCAAATATTCTTGCCGGCGATGCCAATCCGTCGGCGCGTATGCCATATACCTATCCCCGCCATCAGGCTTCACTGACCACCTATGACTACAGCGTGAGCGAGGAAACGGACAAGATGGACGGCGCTTACGATTACGATGCCGTCATTTCCGTGCAGTGGCCTTTCGGCTACGGACTGAGCTACACAACGTTCCGGTATGACAATCTGCGCTGTTCCAGCCCCGAGTTCAAGGCGGGCGACGAGCTTGAATTCACGGTCGATGTCACCAACACCGGCAAGATGCGAGGCAAGGAGACAGTGATGCTTTTCAGCCGCGACATGGTAGCCTCGCTGGTCCCTGACAACCGCCGTCTGCGTGCCTTCACCAAGATAGAGCTTGAGCCGGGACAGACCGAGACTGTCACGCTCCACATCAAGGCTTCGGACCTGGCGTTTGTCAACTCCCGCGGGGAGTGGACTCTGGAAAAAGGCGAATTCCGCATCCAGGCGGGCGACAAAACGGTCAATATCCTCTGTACCGGGACGCATGTATGGGACACGCCCAATAAATGACTCCGAATAAACAATCACTTAAATCAACCATTATTATGAGCAAGATGAAATTAATGGCGGCTCTTGTGCTGGCGGCTGGATTGTCGGCCTGCTCCGGCGATAAGGATGTCAGGGAGTTCGCCGAGAAGTTCGGCCATGAACTCAGCGACAATGATGTGGCCGCAATCCATGAAGTCTATCCGGAATCGGAGAAGTGCGATTCGTTTGCCCTTGACCTGATCAAGGACAGCATCAGGATAGAGAAGACCGACAATCCGGATATATTCATAGTAAGCTACGGCGACGGACATTCTATGGAGGTGAAGCGCAAGGGCGAGAACCGCTTCTCGGTGCTGTCATCGAAAGGGCTGTTCGCCTATCCCAAGGCTGAACTGAGATTCGCAAAAGCCACGGGTGCGCTGGACAAGGTGAAGAATGATGCCGGACTTGCCGAGGTCATGGATGTGATTCCTGCGTTCAGGGTCTATCTTTACAATGAGTACAAGAGCAAACGCAAGAACGCGCTTACGAATCTGGGTGCGAAAATCACCAAGGATATCCAGTATGCCGTGGAGACGGGTCACGGCTATTATACCATAAAGAACAACACCGACGACATCATCGAGGGCAGCGAGTACGAACTGGTCTGGACCGACGAGTACATGGGAATGGCCGGCTACAATTCAAGCACCCGCGTGACTCCGGGGAAAGACGTGGCTCCCAACAACACTATAACGGTACCGTTCACTTTCACAGGACATGATTTCACTTCGCTGTCAAACATACGCATTAAGGACGTGACCATGGACAGGTTCATGACGGACTTCAAGGCCAAAGGCAATGAGTACGAGACCTATCGCAAGGCTTTCCCTGAATCGAAAGGAAGGAAAGACAGCCCGCAGGGTGAGATAGCTCTGGCCGGAAAGATAGGCACAAAGAACGCCATTCACATGAGCCTTGACCTTGACAATCACACCGGCTCATATTACTATGACAAGTACGGTCCCGGCAACAGGCTGACTCTTGCGGTGAAAATATATGACCCGGCGTCTGGAAAGATTCAGATAGAGGAACGGAATCCCCAAGGGGAGGTTACCGGAACGTTCGAAGGCACGCTGACTTCAACGGAGTTGAGTGGAACAATGACGAACTATAAGGGCAAGACTTTCCCGTTCAGTTTCACGGTCGAGTGATTCCCTTTCCAGTCTGAAAAAATGATCCGCGGCTGGCCCGGTTTTCCCGGAGCAGCCGCGGCTTCTATCAAAGATGTTTAAAGGGGCTTTGGATGGTATCACCTCACGATGTCTTTGTCCTTGGTCTTCTCAAGCTCTTTCTTGAGAGCCTCGATGCAAGCGTCAGTGGCTTCCTCGAATGTATCGGCCTCTTTGGTTGCGACCTGATCGGGTGCTTCCGGATACATGAGGCTGACCATCACTTGCTTGTTGCCCGGAATGTCAGGGCGTATGACTCGGAGGGTGACTTCGGCGCTGGTGATTTTGCCGAACCGCTCATGAAGATTGTCGAGACGGCCGGTTATGAATTCTTTTAATTCCTCACTCATTTCAAAGTGGATGGCTGTGATTGAAACTTCCATAGTGTTGTTGTCTCCTTTTTTTTATTGTATGGCGTCCGTAGGGGGCCATATCTGTTAGATACAATGATTAATTTCGTAGAGTAATTACGTTTTAATCGGGTCAGGAGTTCACGGAAATTTCAGAAATCAGCGATTTGTGTCGCGCTGATCTATCACGCCCTTGAGATTGTGTATCATATCGGAACTGAATGACATCACGCGCCCCATGCCGGCTTTCTCGTCGAACAGCGTGTAGATAGCCATCCTTGCGGCGCGGCTCTGCCCGAAAATCGCGGAGAGCTCCTGATGGATGCGCTCGTGATGCGAGAGGGATTCGCGAAGTTCGGCCGCCGGGGCTCCTGCCTGGAGCTCCCGCTGGGTGACCATGACCTGCTTTTCCAGCTCGTCTATAAGTTTCCTCACACCGAGGATGGAGGAAATGGAATTTGTCAGTCCCATAGTAGAGTTAAGTTTTTTCATGACGCGGCTTTCGGGAATCCCGTCAGGCGGTCATGTCGGTTCCTTTAATCTGAAAAATGACACACAAAAAAGGTGTGAGGATACTATTTTGCTTTATCTTAATCTCAGGTCTTGGCGTGTCCGTGTAGCAGATAAGACAATAGCCCCACACCGAAATTGCCATTATGATCGCCGTTTTTACCGGCAGGATTATAGTAACCGATGCAGGTGCTATTGTCAATCTTATCTCCGCTACAGATCAAACCGCCAAGTTCGAGATATGAAGATAAAATTTCAATAACACCTTTTATATTAAAAAAGTCATACACCCCAGACTACTGGCAGCTATCTCTTTAGCTTAGCGGGGCATTACTCTGCAAAACTAATAAAAGAATGTCATTGTGGGGCCCTTTGCTGAAATTTTTTCTCGCCGAAGCGCGGCATCCAGGTCAGACGTTTCCACAGAGCTTCCAGCGGACCTTGCCGGTGAGTGGCAAGCCATTGGCGGCTGAATGCGAGCTGCAGGGCAAGAATCGCCAGCCCTATGGCAAGGCTCAGCGAAGATCCGCAAAGGTTGTAAAGGCCGAGGCCGAAATGATAGTAAACGAAAACTCCGATTATGGACTGGCCTATGTAGTTGGTCAGGCTCATGCGTCCGTAGAGTACCGGAATATGCTGCCATCCCATTCCTCCGCGGTGTCTGAACCAAAGCAGCACGAACGCCGAGACCAGAATGGTCATGAACGCGAAGTTGTAGACCATGGGCACGGCTATGGAGTAATGGGCCAGAATCGTAGGGCTGGTTATGGAGGCGGGAACGTTGAATGCCAGAATATAGAGCGGGATGATGGCGCAGAGGGATGCCGTGAGAGCCTTGCGCCAGAAGCGGCGGCTCCCGGCGGAGTCCACGAACATTTCCCTGCGGCCGAGAAGCATGCCTATGAGGAACAGGGCAGGGGTCTGGCATATACGCCCGGCCTCCACCTGCCAGAAGTTGCTGTAGAGCTGACCGTTCCAGATGTTGTTGGCCAGCATCTGCCAGATGTTGGCGGTGCGGCCGGCTTCGTCGGCTGCAATGGCGTATTTAAGGAATCCGTCATTGAGGTTGACATAATCGGGATTCAATGATGCGTAGATAATCTGAGCCCATGCCTGAGGCTGGAGCATCAGTATGGTGGCTATGATGATGACAGTGCGGTCGCTCCACCGTGAGGCAGGAATCAGAATCAGGCCGCACACGGCATAGAGCAGCAGTATGTCGCCGTTGTAGAACAATGCATGGAACTGGGAGAAGCCTGCGAGCAGCAGCATGCGCCATGCGAATCGGCGGCCGAACCGGTCATGTCCGCGCATGCGGGCGTTGCGCATCTGGATGAAGAAACTGAATCCGAAGAGAAGTGAGAATGTGGCGTAAGCCTTGCCCGCCATGAGGAAAAAGATGGCGTCGTTGAGCCATGAATCAACCGCGACCAGCCACTCGGGACGCCAAGTGACGGAGCCGAAGAGATTGTAATGTTCGAGGTTGTGGAGAAGGACAATCGCTATAAGGGCGAATCCTCGGAGTGCATCAACGACCTCAAGCCGTTGCGGCGATTTTGTCAGGTTGGATTTGGCGGATTCCGGAGATAGCGTCGGGGCTGTAGTCAGGCTCATTGCGGTCATTCGGGGTTAAGGCAAAGAATATTGTTATAGATGTCGAAGTCTTCGTGGAGGAAACAGCATATTAAGACTTCTCCCTTGTAGGGATGGGCCTTTATTGTGCTTATCGCTATTTCGGCGGCACGGCGATGGGGGAAACTGTAGACGCCCGTGCTGATGCATGGAAAGGCTATGCTCTGTAAGCCGTTGGCCGAGGCTATGTCAAGTGCTGTCCGGTAGCAGGATGCGAGTAGCTCGTCTTCGTTGTGCTTTCCGCCATGCCACACTGGGCCTACCGTGTGGATTATCTTTTTACAGGGCAGACGGTAGGCGTCGGTCATCTTGCTCATGCCTGTCGGACAGCCGTGAAGTTGCCGGCATTCATCGAGCAGTCCGGGACCGGCCGCACGGTGGATGGCGCCGTCAACACCTCCGCCGCCGAGCAGGGAGTTGTTGGCCGCGTTTACAATGGCATCGACATGGAGCCGCGTTATATCGTCGAGAATTACTTCAATCATTGACTGGAATGTGGAGTTGTAATGTTTTCTGCAAAGATAACGTTTTTCTGCAAAAGAAATGCGGGCGGAGACTAAAAACGGTGGGAGTCAGACCAAGTCTGCTTCCCGCCGCCGGAAGGCTGACAGCCGGCATCATCCGGCAGCCGATAAGGACAATATCGAAATCCATATCGAAAACCCGGAACGATGTCGAAAACAAAAACTTCCTCCGGACAGTCAAGCCATCGACGGAAAGTGAAACTATTATCGCTCCGGACAAAAAAGGATGTCTGTTGATGTCAGTCAGGATGAGGGATTTCCGCATGGTGACTGACGGCCGGCCTATATGCTTGATGGCTGCCGGATGATGCCGTTAGGGTCACGACTCCTTAATCGGGCAGTCTAAACCCGGCTGTCGCCGCCTTTTCCGTTATTGTCGTCTTTACCGAGGTGCGACACTTCATCGTAGATTCCCTCCAGCGATGGCGGGATAACGATTTTCATGTTGCCGTATTTTCTGACGAGTTTCTTTATGTGTTCGGCACGTTTTGCACGCAACTGTTCCATCTCTCCGTTCCATGAGGCAACCGCATCGGCATAGTCCGTCCGCGCCTTGATGGCGGAATCCGTTACCGCCTTCTCACACTCGTATTTCATTGCGTTGAGCTTTGCCTGGGCTTCGCGGTAGAGCTTCTGGAGATGGAATAGACGGCCTCGATTACTTCGCCGCTCACGGTGGGCGAGTAGGAGTAGATCAGAGTGTCACGTCCGTCGCCTTTTACCTCATGGGGATTCAGCGAACGGGCTGAAAGAGCCTCACGGGCATCGGCAAAATGGCCGCCGGGGTGAATCTCTTTCCCGATCACGGCCGCCAGAGTCTCCAGCTCGTAATAACGGTTGCGTTCGTCAAGAGAAAGGCCGGCATAGTAGTCCTCTTCCGTCAGACTTTCGGCTAAAACAGGCTCACGCGGAATTTCAAGCCCGTTAGCCTTGGCATAGTCCTCAAGAGTTATGTCCTCGGCCTCCTTGATCAGCCTCTCCTTGGCCTTGATGGCTTCGCGGAGCCATGCTATCAGTGACTTTGCCGAAGCTATGCGGTGGAGCTTGTCGGCGGTGGCGCTGACGGTCGCCTCGTCGGCTCCCTTCGAGAGCGTGGTGATGCGGTCGTTGCCTATCAGGGTGACCTCGGTGGAGTAGAAGGTGAGAGACTCAAGCTCTGCCACGATTGAGCGGATCATCTCCTTAGCCATGTTTGACACGTGATTGGCCGAGGTCGAGGTCAGCCCCCGGCCGGACTCGGAGAAAAATATCAGATCTTTTTTCATGAGAAATTCTGTTGGATTGAACACTTGTGATAACATGCCGCCGGCAAGAAAGGTTTCATTGCTGGGCGATTCTTCGTGGGGATGGGGGCGTTTGGGGGTGTGTGATGGCTGGTGGCTGGTTGGTTTTGGATGGTTTGTGGGCGGCTTAGAGAATGATGGTTGGGTGATTGTGCTTTGGTATTTTGATGGAGTGGTAGTAGGGCGGGTTGGCGTGTTTTTTGGATGGGTATGATTGCTGACTTATTTGGAGAATCGAACTGTATTGTATAAGGGATTGTAATACAGTATGATAAAAATATAAATGACAAAAAATGGGAAGAATACTTGCATAACTCCGCAAAACGCCTTACCTTTGCACTGCAAAAGCCCAGGTGGCGGAATGGTAGACGCGCTCGTTTCAGGTGCGAGTGCTGCGAGGCGTGCAGGTTCGAGTCCTGTTCTGGGCACCCCAAATAGCTGTTAATCGTTTGATTTTCAGCTATTTTTATTTTATCAATAAGCAACAGATAAGCAACTTTCAACACAATATCTGCTTTTGCGCCGATATTGGGCGCATAGTAAAAAACCTGTGTTTACGGAATAAAAATTATACCTTTGCAGTCTAAACAGATTGCGATGGAAAAGA
>CANQWS010000065.1 GCA_947627615.1 uncultured Muribaculaceae bacterium
GCCGAGAAGCTCGTCCACGGTGACGTCATATAGATCTGATAGCTTTTCTAAAATAGCAATATTCGGTTCTGCGACGCCTAATTCATAATTTCTATAAGTGCTTAACGGCAGATTTAAAATTTGAGCTATCTCCAACTGCGTTTTATGATTATTTTTTCTAAATTCCCTAATTTTACTTCTGATATCCATTGTTCACCTCGCTAAAAATATAAATCTGTAAAAATTTATAGTCAAATTTTAATTATTTTTATTGACAAAGAGCTAAATTTTAGTTATTATCTTTGTGAAAATAACTAATTTATAGTTGTTTAACACCACCAAAGGCAACTGCGAGGCGCGGTTGACGGTTTAGGTATGGAAATCGTCTCCCCGCTCCCACTGCCCCGCGGTGACCAATTAAGGAGGTCTAACACTATGATCAAATCTGCGGAAGTTAGAGCGCAACTCAAAAAAATCAAAGAGTTGAAAGCTGCCGTTGAACAATCATCCGCACGCAGCGCGTGGGATAAAGGCGTAAAGCAATACGCCTTGGAGCTATGGGAAAAGTACTACGAAACAGCGATGTATTGCGCCAAAAACGATGAGCCTATCCCTTCGCTGTCGCACAAAACGCTTTTGAGCGGCGCGTCCAATTGGAAGTGTTACAGCCGAGGCGGATGCTCGCTGTGCTACGACACGCAAATTGCCGAGAGACTGTGCAACGCAACTGAACTTAAAAAAACAAAAGGCGGCCAACTCGACCCCAATCCGCGTGAAGATTGGATAGACGTGCAGGCTCGCGCGCTCAACCAGGCGGCAAACCTGTTGCTCAGCTGCAAGCATTGAACGCGTCGAGGAGGTTTGTATGACAAAGGGAAAGCATGTTTTCACTCGTGCGGAGGCGGCAGAGATCCTGCATGAATATCAAAAGAACATGGAAGCAAAGCCTGTATCGGCCGGGACTGTGTATAAAAATGTCCGCCTGCTGCCGAACGGCGATTGGCAATATATAGGCAAAAGCTATGACTATACCCTGCCACCGGCGGAGGAAAAAGCATGAACAAGAAGTTTAAAGGCGTGACGGTGATCATCAAACGTCACAAAGACCAAAACGGCAGACATCCGCACGTGATCGTCGATGATGTCGACGACAAACATGTGTCGGTGGGTCTCACCACCACGCCCAAAAAAGGCAAAAATCATCCAAACATCAAACTTGACAACGACCCGCTCAATGAAGGAAAAGTAAGCTATATGCGCCGCCAAGGCACAGTGGACGATAAAGCAAATTACTCCTCATCGAGAAAAGGTTTGATGTCGTCCAAGGATTATGAAAAAGCCAAGCAAATTGGCGAGACGGCAAAGCAAAAATATTTGCGCAAGAAACAAAAAAAGTAACCCCCCGTGCCAAACACTGTAAACAGCATCAGCCGGCTCACAAAGGAGCGGAAGTTACTTTGTAGCAAGAGTATAGCAAACCGCAAAGGCGGTGTCAAGCAAAAATTGCAAAAAAAATAAAATTGCCCGAATATCGGGCGCAGGAGGTATAAATGAACAACGATCAAACAATTGGCAAAATCACGTCAGGTCTCTACCTGCAAACGTTTATCGGCAACGGCAAAACCGACGACGGCAAAGAGTTTACATGCTGCGCCGTCTTTGGCAGCTGTGAGCCCCTGCTCACCTACAACCATCGCACATTCATGTTGACATGGGACGATATCGTCAAACTCGCAGAAAAAGCGGGCCTCTTCGAAGAGGAAAAGAAGGAGGCGCAAGCATGACAGATTTTGAGCTGTACCTCGTCAAGTGGCTGCTCAACAGCGGAGAGGACACTTGCAGCGTGTGCGCGTATTGCACACCTATCCAGCAACAGGGACTGTGCAAAAATTATGCAAACAACCATATCCCCGACGACAACGTCTGTTTTGATGGGATAAAAGCCTATTTTGAGCAGATGAATGCGAGGAACAAAGCATGACAGTCGAACATCTTATCTTGATATGCGACGCAGTCATCATGGTGTCGTGCATGGTTACGGCGATAATATCTATCGTCGACCACTTCAAAAAATAGCAATCTGTTTTCATACAGTGCTTGGGCGGGTTTTTTGAATTGTTTTGCCGCCCCGTCGGGCGAGCTTGCCGTCAAAACTATCCTCCGTCAAGCTCGCCCGATACCTCCTACAATTGTGCATGGGCGCATGCTAATTGGCGATGATCAACCCTCATAAGTTCTCTGACAGCTGCACGCATGTGCGCCCACGTGCGTGCAGCACAACACCTTCGATACCCGGCGGAGCGGCGCTGAGTAAATAAAATCGAAAAATTGCAATGCCCGCCGCTCCGGGCAAAAAAAAGGAGGCCATATATGGCAAACAAGGCCGCTGCGCCCAAAAAGAAAACCCAAAAAATCTCAACAAGCTGCCAGGCGATGATCGCATTGATCGTCGTTATTGTGCTGTTGACAGGCGTCATCGCCGCGTCGGTACTCACTTACGGCTTCACCGCCGCCGACCCCTACAACCTATTTCACACCGCGCCCGTCAATGACAACAACAATGCACTCGAAAGCGATGACGTCTTCATTTTGAACCCACAATCAAGCGAACACGTCAAGCTGCTTGCCGTCACATTGGCAGATAAGAAGATATCGCGCCTTTTGACAGCGACGATCATGCCCGAAAACTACAACGGCAATCGCGCGCTCGATTGGACGATCGCATTTAAAGACCCGTCATCAGCATGGGCAAGCGGCAAAACCGTCACCGACTACGTAACGGTTACGCCGACCGAAGACGGCGCGCTGACCGCCGAAGTCAGCTATGTACAGGCATTTGGCGAGCAAATCATTGTGACCGTTAGCCTTCGCGCCGACTCCACTAAAAATGCCACCTGCACCGTCGACTGCCTTCCGCATTATAGGTTTTTAGACCCCGGTGCTAAGCCGATAACAGATGAAAAATTCGATCTTGGCTATGACGATACAGAACCGGCGCTTAACAAATATGATGCAAGTTTGAAGAATGATAAATACTCCATGCGTATGTATCTCAAAAGCGAGACCCCTTATACGCTCGAAGATGATGAGCTGCAAGCAACCTTCTCAATAGATTGGAATGGTTTTGACGTAGCTTTTGCTCAAAAATTTGCGTCAGTTATGTCTTTAAGCAGCAAAAAAGAGGCCCAATTAGAGGATCTGTTTTGGATGAATCACACTCTCGATCAGGACCTCGCTACATTGGGTATGGGCAAAAGCAAACCCGGCGCTAATGCAGATAAATATGATTACTATATAGATATATTTACTATATCAAATTATATGGCAATTCTGCCAAGCATTACTAGCGACTCTTTTAACGGTATGGTAAATCATGACCCTGCGGTTAAAGATACCGAGGTGTTTATAGACAGCTTTTTGAATTATACACTTGGCGGAATATACTATCATAACGGCGGCGTTCTCGTTCCAAATAATCGATTCACCAATGTGTTTGGTACAGGGACGGATGCAATCGTTCAATTTGTTAACGGCAGACTCGCTGTTAATAAAACCAATAAAACCGAAGAGGAAGTCAACAAAATCAACTACGCTTTCGCTCGCGCTTATAACTATGCCGTTGGACAGATGAGTAGCAAAACTGTAAGGTATACTATTCAACTCAAAGGCAAATACATCAACACTTCGTTCCGCTTTGAGCTAACTATGGTGGGCAATATTACAGAACCTACCATGGTGACGCTCGATCAAGACAACGTCGTTTTTAGTTGATGCGTCAAAACTCAAAAATCCTATGCAAGGAGTACATAAAATGCAAAAAAAATCAGCAACGAAAATCAAAAATGCGCCATATGTGCGCTCCATCATCGCGCTGACGATCGTCGCCGTGCTGTTGCTCGGCGTGGTCGCCGCGTCGGTACTCACTTACGGCTTCACCGCCGCCGACCCGTATTATCTGTTCAGCAAGCAGCCGTCTGCTGCGCCCGACAACTCACAGCCGGGAACGGACGAACCGGGCATTGTGCAACCTGCTCCCGACACGCCCGACGACGTGTACGTGTTGCGCCCGATATCTACGCAGCAAGTCAAGCTGACCGCAATGCCCTTCTCTGCGCCTATGCCCGACGGCATGGAGTCGCACATCGTGCGCCTTGTGGCGACTGTCACGCCTGAAAACGCCGAGGACAAGAGCATGGATTGGACAGTAGAATTTGCCAACCCGTCATCAGCATGGGCAAGCGGCAAAACAGTCACCGACTATGTCACCGTAAATCCTACAACAGACGGCGCGCTGACCGCCGACGTCACGGGCCTCAAAGCCTTTGGTGAGCAGATCATCGTCAAATGCACATCGCGCGTAAACCCCGAAGCAATGGCGACTTGCACAGTAGACTACATCGTGCGGTATAGCATCGACTCATCTTCCGTGCAAGTGTCCGCTCCCGCACAAGCGCAGGCCGCGCAAGTCACCTGCACTCTTTCGCATACAGACGGCACGATCGAGCCGACCAACAAAGTCGACTACGATTTCGGCTTCACCGCCTCCGCATATCAACAATATAAGTCTATATTCGGCGCGCATAGCTTCGCCGACGGCGACCTTTTGACCGAAACGCTGTCCAATACGACCAACGCCGACGTCTTGGGCATGAGCTACACCTTTACGCTGCCACTCATCGACAATTCGTTTGAAAGCGTTTACGGCAAATACAGCACGCAAACCAAAGAGGAATTTTATAAAAAATTCTTCCCCGCTGCGACCGCAAAGACCGTCGCGACCACGCCTGCAAAGCAGAACAACGCAAACGCCGCCATCCGCGAGTGGATCGATTGGATCATCACTCAGTCGTCGGGAGAATCGTTCTCGGTGTGGCAGCTCAACATCACGCTCAACAGCAAGAACACCGACCATGAGTACACCAAGACGTCAACAGCGCATATCGCCATCGAAGGCTACTCAACGCAAGACGGTGCGGCGGCCTATGTCAATAGACTGAACGAGATCAAGAGCAGCATCCTTGACGCGGTCTCAGGCGTCGAAGTGTCGCAAGGCAGCATCGTATTCTAATAATTCGCGGCGGGGCAACCGCCCCGCCAAAGGAGTGATCATGTCAAAATATAATCGTCTACCACTCGCATTGCGCTGCGTGATAAGCGTCACGATCCTGTTGGTGTTCCTCGCCGCCCTATTTTGCCTTGGGATGTTGGCTTATGCTCAAATCTTTTCTATAAGCTACTCCGCGGCGTGGGCGAACCTTGGCACAGCAATACGCTCTATCGGCAGATAGGAAGGAGGGCATCATGGATATCAAAAAAGGCGTCATGACAGCGACGTTGATGATCTTGATATTGGGCATAGCGTTGGCGGCAATTTTCGGCTATTTTTCGCTTGGATTCCGCGATTGGAGCTTTTTGAAGCCCAGCGCGGATGAAACGCCTGCCGACGAAAATCTATTGACGCTGACCGTTATCAAGAGCGCTACGCCTACATATACGCCCACCGCGACGCAAAATGCAGTCGCCGTCACAAGCAGCGACGACGACTTGTGGCCCAAAGAAATTGTGATCGCTGCAACATTGCGACCAGTCAACATGCCCAACGCGCTGAGTTGGGAGATCGGCGGCTACGAAGGCAGCGCGCAAGGCACTTGGGAGTCGGGCAATAGGTCCGAGATATGCGATCTTATCGTCGCCGAGGACGAGCTGTCCGCAACGGTGATCCTCAAACAACCGTGGGACAACAACGTGGAGCTGCGCGTGACCGCAAAGTCAAACCCGTATATCAGCAGCTATTGCAAAATCAATTATGCTACGCGCATGACATTCTCGGCGTATATCAGTAAGTTTGGCTCGGGAGACTTTCAATTCGGCGTCGGCGGCAACATGAGAGCGCAGATTTTCAAAGACCAAATTGGGTCTATCGGCTATGAATGTCCCTATTACCTCAATACGGTGTATATAGGTATACCGCAGGATGTCGTATCCAATGTGAATGCTTTGATTGCGTCACTTGGATTTACTACCGCAATACGGCTCAAACCTGTCCTCGAATTTGTCAACAGCGACAAAAATTTCTACTATGATTTTGCCGCGCCTGATCTTACAGATTTTTTTGAAGTGTCCATTCCGGGCGACGCAGCACAACGAGCGGCGTTTGCGAGCGCGTATGCGCAGGTCAAACAATATCTGCTCAACGCGCTTGTTGAGAGCAATCTCGCAGCCTACTGCCGCGTAGATGTGTATGCATGGGCAAGCCACTATCCGGGAACAGAATACGATTGTGTTATATACAGCGTAGATAGCTCTGTGTATGACATCAAAGTAGCTGCAAGCGAGGTGTAATATGAGCGATACACGATATCTAATAATGATCATTCTATGCGTCATCTTGATAGTAGCTGTATGCGTGGCGGCCTACTTCACGTCAGGCTTCCGCTCATTGCCTATTGCCGACGCAGACAACAACACGATCGCCCCGGGTGGCAGCACAAACCCCGGTGGCAGCACGACCCCCGGTGGTAATACTGACCCAGGTGGCAGCACAACACCAGGCGGCAGCACGACCCCGGGCGGCAGCATAACACCAGGCGGCAGCACGACCCCGGGCGAAGAGGTGCAAGATCCCGCCAACGCATTGACGGTCACAGCAATCGTAGAGCAACTTGAAGCATGTCGCGTCGACGTCACCAACGGCGGCAAGTTTGCAGTCGCCATAACGGTCAACCCTGCGGCCGATTTTGAGTACACGATCGACGGACTGCCCGCTCTGTTTTCGGCAACCAACGCAGATTGGCTCGCAGTGTTTGATGTGCACATTTGGGATGGTTATTTCACCATCGACACGCGCCTGCGCGAATTGGGCGCGCTGCTCGAAAGCATCTACCAAGACTCCATATTAACCGATCTGCCAAATCGCAGCTGTTACTTCTTGCTGACGGTAACAGCCGAAAACGGCGCGACCAATACGCAAGCGTTGACATTTGTTCGCTTGTTGGAAGATTTTGAGATCGACAACTATCAAATATGGGTGTGATTTGGAGGTTTATATGCTAAATCGTAGAGATAAAGCGTTGATATTGACACTAATATATCTGCTTATTGTATGTATACTCGGTCTCATCACGCTTGATAATATATCGATTGGCGTCAGCTACGCCGCCGACGATAGCGGGTATGATGCATCCAATATCGAGGATGACCTATTCGGGGATGGATCGCCGTTTGACCGCGCCGACTTCCCCGCCGATGACAAAGGCGATTTGCAATTTTTAAGCATTGCCGAGGTCGGGTTTTCCTATTATAGTGGGCAGCAATCAAACTATACGCTCTACATATATGTCTACAACCCTGCCAAATTGCAATTGAGCCAAGCGCTCGGCGCGTCAGCAGTGCAAATGGCGTACACCTATACCATAGACGATGCGGGCGCGTTGGTAGCCGAACATTACAAAAAATATCAACTACGATACATCTCCAAGTCTGCTGATAATCTATTTTTTAAATACAAAGTCTGCGACCCCGACAAGGAGATATATAATCGCGTCGCGCTCACCGACAAGGACAGTCATAAGCGCTACTATGACATCAGCGGCATCGAGATCGTCGTCTATGGCTCGAAAGACAGCTACAAATATGGCAAATATTACTCTGCGGACGCAAAAACGGTTGAAAAGAGCGTGGCTCTGTCTCTCATATACAGCGGCTATGCCAAAGGCTACGGCAAAGACCCGACGGCCGAAGCTGACATCACGGTGGCGAGCGGCAAGCTGACAACGCAGCAAATCGACGTAAATCATACTGCCTATCGTACAGACAGTTACTCGGACACCGGCTACAACCACTATAATCAACTCAACAGCGTGTATTTCGGGGTCGATAGAGACTACATCGAACAATACGGCGCTCTATACGGCGTTAAAGCAGAGTGGAATGAGCAAAAAACCAAAACTATATTGGTCACCGACAACGAATTGATGTATACAAGCATATATAATACTCGCGGTATACCGACATCTGTTATTGGAGACAGCGCGGATCGCTATCAAATCATATCCTCAGTATATAGTGCGATGTGGACAGGATGGCCGCTCACTGCGCATTATACAGGCAACAACACAGCCGAGGTGCGATATTATCCGTGGAGCTACAATTGGGATGCAGTCCGCAAAAAATTGTTATCTCTCAACTTCGTTAATTATAAGAGCTTATATGATTGTCCCGTGTTGTATTATGCGTTTTTGGTCGATCAATTGGACGCAAATAATATTTTTTCGCGTTATGTAAGCTCTGATAGCTTGTTGCAATATATGCAAGCATATCGCAGTCCCGACAGCGGCAGTCAGCTACTCTATTTCGGTGGAAACACATACGAAAGCTGTCTCTTTGAGGATGCGGTCGACGATGGTCGCACGCGCGGATACAACTGCGTCGAGATATACAATAACAGCGATTATGCATACGATCTTCTCTCCAACAAGACAAGTCTCCCTTGGTATGTACACACCAATATCCGCAACACAAGCGCGGAAGAGTACAAGGGAGTTATGCCTATCACTGAGATCTACGCAGATGATATCTCAAATCTAAGCGCAGAGCTCGCTGCACGACGTTGGCTTGTCGCACAGCAAGACGTGGACTCAATAACGCAATATATCAACGCGCAAACGGCTCAAAATAAAATCACATATCTGTTCCGCTTTGCGGCAACAGATTATTGGTCGCTGCCGGTGCAGTCCGCATGGAAAGATCGCAACGACGATATTGCACACGGATATGTCAGCAAAGAGACTGTTTTTTTCGATTTTGACATATTAGAGCTAACATACTGCAAAGACGGCGTTTATAAGATAATCCCAATTACGGCTGACCCGATCGATATTATACCTGCCATCACACCACCTCCTACGCTTGACACGGTTATTGAGGCGTCAAAAGCGCTCAAATGGTGGGAGATCTTGCTTATCGCAATTGCATGCGTTATTGCTTTGATAATCATTGTTATTATAGTTATCAATCTCTTCCCCTACATAATCAAGGGCATTGCATGGCTCATCACTGCACCTTTTAGAGGTATTGCAGCGCTCGCCAAGTTGATACGCAAAAAGCTCGACGCACGAGCGGCGCAGCCAAAAGAACCTAAACCGCCAGCGCAGACGCAGCCATCAAAGCAAAAACCACCAAAAAAAGCAACCGTGAAAAAGGAGTAAATCATGAAGCTATATATATTCCGTCTCGCTGAATACCTCATGATGTACAGACACGATCTATACAGCGAGCTACAAGCCGATATGGAAGAGTTGCAAGCTCCAAACGAGCACGAGCATGCCGATACGCGAATTGCCAAGATAGAGGAATGTCTACGCCTCGTGGATGCCCTCTTAGAACTTGTAAAACTAGAAATTATGGAGGTTATGAACTAGATGTCAATGCCTGTCGAGCTGTACATAACATGTCAGCAAATCATTATATATTGTCAACGCCAAAAGCTTGCCTATCTGCGCAATGGTAAAGGCCTTGCGGACAAAATTTTGGATGACGAACCTCAGCTTGCAGATTTTACACAAGCCGCTGCATCGGCGACGTCTCCCACTCCTCCCAATAGCGACATGTCACTCGCAGAACTTGTACGCGCGCGTCTTAAATCTCCCGACGCTGCTGCTGACCAAATAACAGTCGAGGAAGCGATCGCCGAGGCGTCGCAGGCCACTCAACTTGCAGAATGCCCTGCCTCATCCCCCTCGACGGCCACAGATGCGAACGACTTGCCCAAATATACTATGCGCCAGCGCTTTGACGATTGGCGAGCCGCGCGCCGCGAATGGTTGGTGAAAAAATATCAAGCTGAGTACGAATATGACTGCCTAAAAAAACAAGTCGCTGACAGGATCACGGGTTACGACGACGTTATCGACTATATTGAGCAGCTTATGCGCAATTGGGACTCAATCAGCGCTCATGCAAATATAGCCGATATGCACAACGCTACTATAAGCGATTACGACACTATTGGAGGATAGTATAATGTGCTTACAATGGATCAAATCTCGTTTTGCAGCACGCAAGACAGCGCGCATGGCCGCCGACTACGTTCCCGATGGTACATACACCGACGAGATATATTATCATGGCATCAAGAGCGGTGTATACGGCGTAGTTGGCCCACAAGGCGTCGGCAAAACATCTTTCTGTATGGCTTTGCTCTGCCTAGACTATATGTACCATGGCGCGGAACGCTTGCAAAAGGCGCAAAAAGAGATTGATCTGTATAATTCACAAAACCCCGGCGCTAACGTCAAAGTGCCTGCCTGCGCCTATCGTACGCGAACTAAGCTTTGGTTGCCTAATAATAAGCCGACCTACCATACAGATATTTATCAATTTGGTCTGCCCTCTCCCGATTTTCCCGAGATTCAGCATTTTCCCAAATCGACTGTGATTTACTGCGATGAAATCGACAGCGCGCTTGACAATCGTGCATGGACTCGCCTTGGCGATTACAAGCAGCAGATCTTCGACGGTCTCAAATATATTCGGCATCTAGATCTTGCGTTCTTGTACGACGTGCAGCGGTTCGAAAAGCTTGATGTGAATGTGCGACGCTTAACAACTCATCTCATCTACATATTAGGCAAAAAGGACTACTACACTGACCGCGGTGAGCTGATCCGCACAGAATGGGACTTCGTTCTTGTCGAACGACAGCAGGCTGATAACGCAGCTCTCCTCAAAGAGCTTGGCGTTGATATATCAGCTTACATCACAGCGCCATCACGCTGTAAGCTCGTGTACAAAGGTAATATATATGCACGGTACAACAGTTATGCCTGCAAGCCTCTATGGTATAGAGGCCTCAAACAATATGAAATCGAGCGCCACCCTGAGAGCGACTACAAACAGGAAAGTATTGAGCAATTCTGTCAACAAAATCGTCTCAAACTTGATCAAAACAATGCAAAATTGGCTGAAAATCAGCCGAATAACGCTGGGGATAGCGTTCCCGTCGGTGGGGATCGATAGCGAGTTTGCTATTTATAGCATAAGCCGAAAGTAAACGTAGTTTACGTCGGCTTGATAAAGCGACTAAAAAATACATTTTGATTTTAAACCGTATGTGAGGGATGAAATCACTCACAAAATGGCGCGGGACGCTTGCGTCACGCGCCGCGGGATATGAGGATAGATATGCTAGAAATCAATCAAACCGAATATTATCAAAAATTAACGGAAGCTCTTCGAACTCCGCTAGTCTCAAAAAATCTTATATGCTGCCGTGAGGGATATCTCTATAAATCTGACCGACTCGGCTTCCTTTTGTATCGCGCGTCCAAAAATCGATATGCCGTGTTAGCTCTACGCCCGGGCGGTCATGCGGAAGAGGGCTTTTTCTCCAATCTCGCCGCAGCTGTCGAATATACAATCGCGCTTATATCACTAGATAAGGAAGGCCAAATATGAGCGCACAGGTCAAACATTGCGAGACATGCCTGTACATCTACAAATGTCACAAATGTAGATTTGAGTGCTGCCTTAAATGCCCCATGGGGTGCTGCACGCTCCTAAATCTATTAAAATCACAGCCTCTAAAACGCGCTGAGAGCGTTGCGCGCGGCAAAAAATGAATAATCCATCAGGTCAAAATAATCTTTATCGAGCGAGAAAATAAAACTTACTAATTAAATCGCGAGGTCAGGGACGGACGTCCCGTGTAGATAAATAAATCCTTAAATAAACCCTTCCCGCATGCCCTCTTGTATGGGGGTAAGGGGGAGATATATGTCAGCAAAGGCCTTTTGAAAAGCTAGCTTAGAATATTTGATGACGCGCTCGCATGCCCCTAGGCGCGTAACAAATTGGGGAGGTCGTTATGGATGGACCACTGCACAAAAACATCTACATAGCGAGTGCGGCTGTATAACGGCATGGTGGTCCAAATCTGTGGAGCTCTCTTACCATTGATGCGTGGGGTTTGGTGCGCGGAGGTAAGGATAAACGCATAGCGAGTGAGGCCCGAAGTGGGATAACTGAACTGAGCTAGCGGGAATGCTTCTGTTTAACGACAGGGAGCATTCTCGCTAGCTCAATCGGCGGCAAAATGGGATGACCGCTCCAAAAACTTGCGAGCTAGCGATTATCCGCTTTAACGGCCTATATGAGCGCCTGTAATCAACTATATCAAGCGTTATCACTTATGTTGAGTTTAACGTCAAGCTCATCGGGGTGGTGGGGTGTCGCCAGGAGGGGACTACCCCTCCTATAAGACAAACAGGTATTATATTGCCCTTTATATATACCATATTAAGCGCCGATATAGTGCATGGCATACTGCCTTGCACGGCGTCGGTGCAAGACAAGCGCAAGCGCGTCAGTTTAAATTTCCGCTGATTCTCTTTTTGCTTCTTTTTCTCTGCAAAAGCGTGGCGTCGAATCGCCTTTCGCGACCGACTAAAATTGGTGTCAAACACGGTATCAATACCCCTAAATGCTACTATTTAGTAGGGTTTTTAAAGCCTACGGACCAGAAGGTCGGGGGTTCGAATCCCTCATGGCACGCCAAAAACCCCACTGTTTAGTGGGGTTTTTGCTTCCCCACAAAATGCTGACTTTTTCAATTTGACACCAAAATCGCACAAAATTGGTGTCAAAATTGGTGTCAAAATTTCGAAAATTGTGGTGTCAAAATTCGGGTAGCCAATC
>CANQWS010000066.1 GCA_947627615.1 uncultured Muribaculaceae bacterium
AGTTTGTGTACGACAGTAGTTGTTTTTAAATCGGCTAGGGCGCCGTATTCAGGGCTAAGGGCTGGCGGCGCCTTTTATATTTTCAAATCCAAAAATTTCCCCGGATGAAAATTTGGAAAATACGCGGGGAAAACTTGGCTTTTCTTTTTTTTTCGCGACGAAAACCTTTCTTATAATAGAATCTATAAATCAAAAGGAGGAATTAATTATGTTAAAAGAATTCTTTAAGAAAAGAAGACGTTTGGATTTTTTGGTGGATATTTCAGACATCGAGAAAGTGCTTAAGGTGCTTCAAGAATACGGGTTAGCCGAATCAATGATTCCTACGAATTTGAGAATCGGAAACTGCGGATGGGGAAAAGCGCCCAATTGCTATTATGTAAGTTTGATGATTTCATTAGAAGAAATTGAAAACGTTGTAAAGTCAATGAGGGAATCCGACATAACATTCTTACCAGAATCAACAACTGGATTCTAAAAGATTAGCCCATACAAGGGCTTTTCTTTTTCGCATTTATAACTTAGATTATATTTTTTTTTCGCGAAAAAAACCTGTATCATTATAGGAATAATTACCTAATATAAGGAGGAAAAAGTTATGAAGAAACTGTTAGTAGGATTTGTAGCGTTAATCATGGTGATATTTTGTGGAGTTGCATCTTGCAATTGGCACCACATAACCGTAAATACGAAAGAAGTGGTAGTCGAAACGGAAGATAACAAATCCGGAGATATTACGTTTGAGACATGCGAAGACTTTACTCAATGGAAAAGAGAAATGGCTTTAGAATGGCTTAAAAGGGAATTTGAACCGAAAAAACGTTGAGCTTAACAAAGCTCTTCGTTTTTTTTTCGCATAGAAAACTTAAATTATAATGAAAACATTATAATTTAGGAGGTATTACACTATGTTTGAAGGAATTGGATTTGCAACTGTTATGATGTTCGCATGTTTGATGGGATTTTCCATTACAAGGATGTTTCTGTTCCTTGTGCTTGGAATCGTCATCGGAATTCTTGAACTGGGACATGCAATAAAAATTGCAATAGAACTTAGAAACTACCAAATATATGATGATGAGGAGGAAGATTGAGCCCAACAAGGCTCTTTCTTTTTTTTTTCGCGTGAAAAACATATATTCTAATAGAAATAACTAATTTAAGGAGGTTACATTATGGAGACTTATAGAGAATTAATGAACAGATTGGAAGAGAGATTCGGATCTATGATCAGCATTGATCTGGAAACTGTACCAGAAGATACTATGGAGTTTGGAACGATTCCTAAGAGTTTAAGGAGTCAGTATAAACTTTCTAAGAAACGTTTGGTAGTTTTTGATTGTGTTGACAACAAGATTATGGATATTCTTCGATATGTTCCTAAGAATGGTGGAACTATAATGTACAATACGTATGAAGTAATTTCTAAGGTATATGCTTAGGGTTGGAAACCTAGGCATATTCTTTTTTTTCGCAATGAAAACCTGCTTTATAATGATAACAATGTTCATAAAGGAGGATACTAAAATGAAAAAAGAATTGATGAAAGCTTATTATGAAACGAGAACGTATATTCACAATTATTGGTTTGGCGAATGGTCGTATATAAGCATGTTTGTAATGAAACAAACGGCATACAATAGAGACAAAGGTTTAACCAATAAAATTGTGAATAAACTAACAACTTATCATTATAATAAAATGAAAAAATATTTTAAAAAATGGTCTAAACTTGTGCGTGGACAGGAATTTCAGGGAGAGCTCAGATAGAGCTCTTTCTTTTTTCGCATTTAAAACACAGCTTATTATAGCAACAAAAACCATTTATATTTCAAAGGAGGAACAAAAATGTTAGAGAAATCAAAGAAATGGGTGAAAGAACACAAGGATGTCCTGGTCGGTACTGGGCTTATAGTCGGAAGTTCTGTCTTGATGATTGTGCTCGGAGCAAAAGGAGCAAGTAAACTCTTGATAAAACCGAAACACGTTCCAGGAGAACTGGGAGATGCTGTTTTAAAAGGATTGAAAGAGGGTCCGCTTACTCCGCATGAAATCGATGAGCTAGTCTTCACAGACTTAGCACCAAAAATTGAAGATGCAGTATTAGAAAAAGGACTCGAAAAGATGACTCTTGAAAGAGCCTATGATCTTGGAGATAATCTTTCAAAGTTTGTTACCATTAATGTTGAAAATGTATATGGCGATTAATATGTAAACGGAGAGGTCTATGATGTAAAAAACATAGGCCTCTCTTTTTTTTTCGCATAGAAAACTTAAATTATAATGATACAACAATAAAACCACTTTTGAAAGGAGAAGAAAAATGAGTGAAAAAGTTGTAGAGTTTAAGAAAAGGGAAGAAGAAAATGTGGCATTTGCATGGCATTTGGATCAAATCTTAACCGGATGCGGATCGTTCGGATTTGGGTTGTTTGAATCTAATAACGATCTTGTACATGTCTATATCGGTATGGAACGGGATCCGGAAAAAGGAAACTCAGTCCACGTATGTCTTGATATTCTTACGGCGGACGGAGAATGGATACGGGTTGGCGAGAAAACAGTTGACATGTCCGAGTTGGAAAAGAATTACAAAACAATACTGAAAGAAACCGACGAAGTAATTCAAAAAGAGTTGAACAAATAACAAAATCTCATTGGGAACTTCGGTTCCCTTTTTTCTCGCATCAATAACTTACCCTATTATAGCAATACAACATTTATATTTGAAAGGAGAAGAACTATGGAAACTGTAGATCTTAGAGAGGCAAAATGGAGGTATCGTTGTGGTAAAATCAAGGAGAAAGCCAGCAATGGATTGAAATGGATTGTGGAAAACAAAGAAGTAGCAGCTCCTTTGATAATTGCTGGTTCCACAGCAGTACAAGGCGTTGTGAAAATAACGTGCAAACTGCTGCAGAATCACGCAGTAAATAAGGAAATTGACTACAAAGAAAGAACAATCTATGATCGTTCACTTGGCCGATACGTAGAATTGAAGAAACCTTTAACGAATGCTCAAGCGTTGTCTATCGAAGAGAGACGAGCAGATGGAGAAAAGTTAATTTCCATTTTGGATGATATGAGATTGCTGAAGAAGTAACGAAAAAGGAACGGGCTGCGGAAACGTGGCCTTTTCTTTTTCTCGCGTAAAAAACCTGTATCATTATAGGAATAATATTCAAGGTGGTTAGAAGTCCACTTAAATGGAGAAGCTCCCGCAGCCAGATGTATTTCTGGTGCCGAAGCGGATTGGATTAAAAGGAGCCGTCGGATAAATGAGAGATCCATTCATGTATTATTCTTTCTTTTTTTCTCGCATAAATAACTTGTCCTATAATAGAAAAAGAAAGGAGGACTTAAAATGAAACAAGGTAAACGATACGGGTTGGGCGCTCTTTTGTTCGACCTATTTATGGTATGGTTAACGAAGGGTCTCTGGCTATTCGTGATATTGATTCAGTATTTAAGAACTCACTAATTTGTAAGAAGATAAGTCGAGGAAAACTTGGCTTATCTTTTTTTTCTCGCGAAAAAAACTTGTTCTATAATAGAAATAAAAACGAAAAGGAGGATTCATTATGGAAATTTTATTAGCAATTATTATCGCAATCTTTTTGATCGGAGTGATCGTATTCATTAAGATTGGGGAAGGACTGTTAAGCATTCTTTCCAAAGGATTTGAAACCTTAATCGAATTATTAAGAAAAGAAAGGAGATAGAAAAATAGGGGAAGTCTAAAAGCGAAAAAGACTTCCCTTTATATTTTTCGAGAAAAACTATGGAAGACTTTACTTTGATAAAACAAAGTATAAATGTAATTATTGCACAATATTTGAATTTCATTCTTCAAGTCAAAGAAATCGTACCACTTGAAAAAGCGAAAGGGGCAATTCGAGTTTTGGAACTGGCGCAATTATTATGGGTTTGGATCGCTATTTATGAAAACACAGACTTTTTGGAAATGAAGATCATCGTTGAGCCGTTTATCGAATACTATGCAAAGAAACTAGATCAATCGCTTGGCGATTCAGATTCGCAAGAATAACTTGTCTTATTATAGGCACCTAATGATATTTAGGAGAAGAAAGGGGAAACAAACATGACAGAAAAAACGATGAGTATGTTGGAGAGCCAGATTCAAAAGCAACTTGAAGAATTGGATAGCTTCAAGGATGATGAAGCGGAACGGTCAAAGGCCGTGTCAGATCTGACAAAACTTTTGGAAAGAATGACAGAAGCGGAAATCGCGAACGAGAAATGGTATGACAACCAGGAGCGTCGTCAAATTGAGAGAGATCGAAATGAGATGATGGTTGAGGTAGAAACCATTAAATCGAAATCCGATAAGAAGCGAGTCGTACTGGAAATTGTTAAAGTTGGGATACCGGCATTGGTATCTTTGGTCACACTTCACAAATGGGGAACCAAATTTGATAGCATGTTGAAATTTGAAGAGACAGGTCATTTCACAACAACAGCAAGTAGACAGGTCAGTTTACCAAAATTGAAAATCTAAGAAGTAGCAAGGTGCCTAAAAGCTATAAGCTCGGGGAAACCTGGGCTTATATTTTTCTCGCAGAAATATTTTAAGGAGGGAAACGTTATGTCAGAAGAAGAGCGTGATATGAGAACTAAGATTCATCGCATGGAAGATAAGCTTCTTCGATCGAAAGATCATAACGAGCAGTTGCAAATCCATTATGTCTTGAACTCTTTCCGAAAGGAGCTTGCTCGTATTATGTATAGTAAAAAGGAGGTAAAGTATGATTTCATTAGTAATTGAGGATTATTGTCAAAATTGTTCTGAGTTTGAAGCGGACTCGGAAACTATATGGTCAGCAGGCGTCCCAGTGCCTTATATCAATATCCGTTGCAAACATGCTCAAAAATGTGATTCTATACACTACATGATTAAGGAATCCATGGAGAATAATTGTCATTCGCAAGAAAAACCTGCTTTATAATAGGATTAAAATAAAGGAGGTAACGATTATGATGCAAGAAGCTTGGTTTGTATATGCTGAGAGAACAATCTTGGCATTAGCAATGGCAAAAGCGATTTGTAGTCTTGTAATGCAATTTTCTATGTTTATTCATTGATCCAAAGAGGGAAGTCTAAAGCGAAAAAGACTTCCCTTTATATTTTTCAAGGAGGAAAGAAAATGGAAGAGCGTGATATTGTGGAGATACAGTCATCATCATTAAGAGCAATTTTATCAAGAATCATCACAAAGAAGATAAGGAAGAACCTTGATACCTCTTCTTCTTTTGAATTTCATTTAAAAGAACTAGAAGCAACAAAGAACCAAAAAGAAATCAATGTTAACGTATCGTTTCAAGCATCGATCGATTCAACCGAGCTTCCAAGACTATTGCGAAAACTTGATATTTTGTAAGGAGGCTATCATGAACAAGCGAGACTACATTTTAACGCGTCTCGAAGAACGGATAAAAGAGCGGTATGAACCTCCGACATATTATCCAATAAGACGTGCTGCTTATATGAATTTTATGCAGAGAAGTTATGGACGATGGGCTGCAAATGAGTTTTTAAGTTATCTGAAACAAAGCAAAGGTGCTTTAACGGAATCTGGTGAACGATTTGCCAAGATGATGGATGAATATTCCTGCAAAGGGAAGAATGGTTGGATGTTCTCCATCGCACATGATGTAGCAGAAGATCTGCTGGATTATATTTATACATTATGAAAGGAGAATGAAAATGACAACGGAAATGATGCGTAAGTATGTGATGGAGGTATATCCTGGCAAAGCTTGGGAAAAGCGAGTGAGACATATGCCGGAACCCCAAGTAAAAGCAATCTATTTTCGATTTGTAAAGGAGGGGAAAATTAAATGATTAATCTATTTGGCGTAAAAATCTTTTTGTTTCTTATCGTAGTAACCATTGTATGGGGCGTTTTAGTGAAAGCGGTATTAAACGGAACCGACAAAACCAAACTTGGAGAATGGTTAGTTACTGGTTATCGTCCCTGGTGGTACTTGACGCTTGGTTATTTGATCTTGATCGATCTAGTGGGTTTGCTCTACATTGCAACCTATTTTCTTTTCTTCCGATGATCGTCGTATTATGTGAATCCTTCCAGGACGCACAGGATGCATTTGATATTTTTGTTCAATTCTTGGAAGAGGTTGAACCGTTTAGCATCTTAGAAGTTTATGAGAATTGCTTATGTGTAGATACAGATGACGATCTTCGGTATGTATTTGTAGACTATCATCTGGAGCACGAATTTGACAAGTTAACGCTTGATATTTTGGATGCGGATGAATTCTTTGAGGGTCTGGAGGATTATTATGGCTGAACATAGGATGAATGCTACTGGAAAAATTATGATCTCGATTGAGTGTGAGAACTTTGAACGAGCACAACAAGCTTACAAGTCTTGGCTGGGATACCTCTTAGATCGGGAACCGGAATGCGTGGAGGGCTTCAACGACTACGTTCTTTACGTTGATGTAGATCGAATCTTCCGTTACATTTTCTTCGATTGGCGTTTGGAATCCGTTCTTTCCGAATTTAGCGATCAAATGCTGTATCAAGATGAGTTCTTCTTTCTAGAAGGAGTTAGCCAAGACTATTGGAAAATGGAAAGGGAGGTATGGTAATTATGAATCGAGAAACTTTTAAAAAACGTTTTGCTTCTGCAAGTGATAAACTGGATAAGCGGGCAATTAGGCAAGAGATCCGAAAAACAGTTCTTGGCAATGGTGATCAATCCATTCTGCCTCAAGAATACGATCTCATCATTGCAATCGAGGAGCTGTCTGAATTACAGAAGACCTTGACCAAGGCGCTTCGCGGTTATATGGATGAAATGGCCATTACCGAAGAGATTGCTGATGTGGCGCTTGGTATTATGCGAATCCAGGAGATTTGCGGCATCTCAACCAATGATATTTACAAGGCAATCAATGTAAAATCGGAGCGGCTGAGAAATGTGTTGAAAGAAGGGAGGGCTTACAAATGAATGCGATAAGTGTTGTCGAGATTGTATTGATTATTGTAAATGCAATTGTTTGGTATTGGCTTGGAAGATCGAGAACAATAAGAAAGGTTATTAAAATCTTAATGAAGTATACCGATGATATTTGCAGCGTGGATCCCAATACACTCTCTACTGACGAGGAATGCTTGAAACAGCTTGGATGCATCGTTGTACTAAATAAGATTACCAGAGAAGTTGACCAGGAATTCTTCGGAAATCAAAAAGAAGGTGAAAGAAGATGGTTGAAAGCATAATTCTCGTTTTAGTTTGTTTTGGGATAGGTTTTATATTTGGCTATCTAAAGAAAGGGCTCGATGTACTTGATGATGTGGAAGAGTTAAATTCTTTAAGACAGGATAAATTAAGAGACGCTATAGACACGGATTCTTACGATTTTGTCTATGGATATTTAGAAGCGATTGGAGATGTTATAAGAAAGATTTGAGGTGATGATATGGTCTGGAGTAAAGAAGAACTCGCAGAAATGATAAAAATTATGACACAAGAAGTTATGAATAACGCAGAAGATCTTGTCGGCGAATGCCAAACTCTTAGTGGCCTTTCCATTGAATTTGTATTTAAGCCGGATAATGTACCTTTTATGCGTTTGACACGATCTAGTTTAAGCGATGGAGTTAATGAATTTCTTGTCAGAAACGAATTCCCAGTAACAGAAAACAGTATTGTTCAATTTTGCTATCGTTGTGAGCATGCCGGAGTACCAAGTTACAAAAACCCATGCAACGAATGTTTATATTCTTATCAATTGAACAAAACTCCAAGTTCGTTTTCTGAAAGAAGGGAGGAGGAATGATCAAACATACTAGTTTTAATGATTACTGCCATAAATGCAAGCATTCTTCGAAAAAGGCGATGGAGGATCCATGCTATGAATGCCTGAGAAATGGATTTGATTTTAATATCGTTTGTATCGTGGACAAACCAATGCATTTCGAAGAAGTAAAAGTAAGTAGAAAAAGGAGGAAAAAATACAAATGGATGACGCCAACAAATTAGTACATTTTGATCATTACTGTTATCAGTGCAAGCATTTTTCCAAAGAACCTTGGGAGGATCCTTGCCACGAGTGCCTTTCTATCCCAGCGAGACGCGATTCTCACAAGCCTGAACGGTTTGTTTTAGGAATCGATTTATCCAAAGCGGAGGAAAATTCGCAGAAAAAACAAGGGCTATAATAGGAAGAAATTCAGACCAAAACTTGGTCACTGATAAGGAATATCAGGAGTTTCTTCCTTTATATTTTTCTTGAAAGGAGAAAACAGACATGAAACCAATGGAACTCTTAAACAATGCACGAAACTTTGGAAAACGAAACCAAGCAGAACTGATGACAATCGGGGCCGTCTTCACGATGTGGGGAGCGATTTACACCGCGTATAAGGCTGGTCCAAAAGCAGAGAAGATCTTGGCTGAGAAGAAAAAGGATCTGCGGGACGTTGCTCCGGAAGACAAAAGTACAAAGCGAACCGTATTATGGGAAACGATACGGGAGCTTACACCGATTGTCTCTGTTCCGATTATGCTCGGAGGGTTCGCGACTGGTCTTACGATCGGATCGCACACTGTTTCCAGTAAAAAGATTGCAACATTATCCGCAGCATACACGATGGCAAATACGGCTTTGCATGAACACAAGGAAAAAGTAAAAGAAGTCCTTGGAGAAGCAAAAGCGCAGCAGGTGAGAGAGGCAATTAGCAAGGATCATTTAAAGAAAGCAGAACCACTGAAAGAAGAAAACGTTCAAATCACAGGACTTGGGAATCAACTTTGTTATGACGAGTATACCGATCGATATTTCTATGCATCGGCTGAGACAATTGGAAAAGCGGTTGTCAAATTGAGTTATGACTTGCAAAGCGAAATGTGGATCGATCTCAATTCGTTCTATCAGGAATTGAATTTACGTCCTTGTAAGATGGGTGAAGATCTCGGTTGGAGTATTGAGCATACGGATCGGGGTCGTATTCCGGTGTATTATACCGCGATTCTGACGGAGGACAATCGCCCATGCCTGTGCGTGCAATTTGATGTCGATGTGAAACAGCAATACGAAGATCGCTATTGATATTTTCAAGGAGAATTCAAATGAAGAAGATTGAGAAAGTTGGAGAAGAGCTCGAATTAAAATTAACCATGTTAAAATCGGACGCTCCATCTGATCCGTGGATATTGGATGATGAAATTCTTGGTCCGCTTAAGAAAGAAAAAGTGGAAATCAAGATTCAACGATTCTTCGATGACGAAGGACAAGCTGGTTTAATCTTTTCTGGACCATTTCCATCATGTAAGGACGGAAAGATGGTAATTTATATTTAAGGAGGAGCCAAATGAAACTCAAAAAATGGATCAAAGAGCATGAAGTTACGGTAATGATGATCGGTTCTGCCATTGCAGGAGCTGGTATGCTGTTTCTTGGTCAAAAAACGGTTGGATATTTTGGAAGAAAGGCGGACGATCGTATTCGTTTCGCTTGTAGTGTGTCAAAAGACAAAGTCTTTCATCTGAGTTTTATACCTTATAGCGATCCTAAGAAGAGAATCGATGGGTATTGCAGCTTAAATGATGGTCTCGAACTTGCAAAGGGTATTGTTGAGACAATTGCTTCGGCTACGAAGACCAATGTGTTGATATCCTCGCAGAAATAACTTGGATTATTATAGCACGGAACTTGTGTGAATTATATTATTCAAGGAGGAAGTAAACATGAAGAAAGAAATTATGAATTGGTGCGAGGATCATGAAAGTCTTTGTGAATCCGTCAAGGATTTTACATTAGGCGGAGTCATAAGTTTGTTTGGTTTTTGCATTGGAATGAGAACCAAAAGAAAAATTATGCTTGAAGCCACTGTAAATTTATACAAGGATGGATTCTTAAAGTGGGCAGATCCAAGTACCGGCGAAATAATTCCGGCAGAAGAATGTGTTGAACTTGTAAAAGCATTCTACAAGAAATAGTGCGAACGCAGAGGCTTACGTAAAAACGTAGGCTTCTGTTTTTTTTCGCAGAAAAAACCTGTCTTATAATAGAAACAAAGTTTCAAAAAATATTTTAATGGAGGAAAAGAAAATGGAAGAAACTATGAACAATGTAGTAGAGGAAACGATTAACAATCAGGTAACGGATACGGCTTTGACAGACGTATGTGTTCCGAATGAGGTTTCAGTAATTCCAACCGATACAAAGGATGGAATCTCTGTTATGAAGACGACTGCAATCGTAGGAGGCGTTGCAGCGATCGCATATGGAGGTTACAAGCTTGTAAAATGGGGTAAGAAGAAGCTGAAGAAGAAATTCGGAAAGAAGTATGCAAAACCCGATCCGAATGCGGATATTGTTGATTCGGAAGATGTTGAGGCGTTTGAAGCTGATTCTGTTGAAGAAGAACCCGTAAAATAAGAAGAAACGGTGATTTCGATGGAAGGGCTTATGGAAACATAGGCCTTTCTTTTTTTTTCAAAAATATTATAAAGGAGTATGTTATTATGAACAAAAAAGATTTGGTAAAACTGGCAATGACTCTTGGATTTGGAGTAAAAATCGGAACGGAATGTGCGGATCTCTTGTTGGGAATTTGTGGAAATCTTTTTCTTAAATGGGCAGATGCTTACATGCTGAAGAGGGCAAAAGAAGGACAGGAAACTGCAAAGGAGCTTTGCAAGAAATGGGGTTTGGATGCTTCTGAGGAAGAAGAAAAAACGGAGGAAATAGCAGATGAGTGAAAATAGAATGGATCCAACAGGGAAAGAGAAACTTCAGGCTGTTGTGAAGAAAGACTCCATTGTTACGACGAAAAAACCGCTTGGTCAAAAATTCAAAGAAGCGTTCATCTCGGAGGATACAAGCGACGTCAAGTCTTATATTTTCCTTGATGTGATTATTCCAACTATTAAGAACACCATTCTTGATGTCGGAGAAATGATTCTCTTTGGCGGAACTTCTGGAAGATCTAGAAGAGGTGGATATTATTCCGAAGATCGAGATCGTGTATCTTATCGGGCTTATTACAAGTCAGATGGTCGTCGTCCTAGTAGAAGAAGTCGAAGAGAAGAAGAACGATATGAAAAAGACGATAAGGTCGATTATCGAAATATTGTTCTTCGAAATCGAATGGACGCAGAAGAAGTGGTAAATGAACTTCGGCGTCGCATCGATCAATACAACCAGGCGACCATTGCGGACTTGTTTGACTTGATTGATATTTCCAGCAATTATGTTGACAACAACTGGGGTTGGTCCAATCCGAATGAAATTGGCATTCGTCGTGTCAGTTCCGGTTATTTGATCGATGTTGCGGAAGCAAAATATTTGGATTGATATTTTTAAAAGGAGGAAAAAGCATGATATACAATTTAAATCTTCGTTTATTCACAAAAGAGGGATTGCTCTATCCAGTTGGAAATAAAGTGGAACAGGCCGATCATCTGTTTGTAACGGCAAAAAGTCCAAAAGGTCAGACGGAATTTTGGTGCTCTGATCCGGAAGCCTCCAAGGATATTTACAATGTCCTTATCAAACGTATGGCAGACTTCATTAAAGATCATGAATCGGAAATTCATGAAGACTTTAAATTTGGAATGGAAGAATCTGCTAAGGAAAAAGTCAAACAGCAATGCCAAGAAGTGGAACGTGTTGGGAAGCCTGCGAAACTTGGAACTTGCAATTGCTTGGTTTCTGACGATTCTTCGGATTCTGGTCCAGTCTTGTACAATCCGGTCAGCAATCCTTCCCATTATACTAGCGGCAGGAAGTATGAGCCTCGCAAGGTGATTGAGGATTGGGATCTTTCCTTCTACCTTGGAAATGTGGTCAAGTATATTTCTCGTGCTGGGCGAAAAGACAATGCTGTGGAAGACTTGGAGAAAGCGCAGCAGTATCTGGATTGGGAAATTGTTCGGCTGAAAGCGAGGGAACAGGAATGACAGGAGAACAAATCTATGCGCAGTTTCGTCTGCTTTGTCCGAAGCTTTCTTATGAAATGAAGAGCTACAAACGGACGGATCCGCATACCATTGAATTGAAGTCGAAGGATAATCGACTTTATATTTTCACATTCAAAAGCGCGACAAGCTTTATGCTCAAGACAAAGGAATTCGCGTAAAAAACTTACTCTTTAATGATAAGAATAAATTTATACATTAAGGAGGACTTTATGATGGAACGGTTTCTTAAAGTTATGTTTTATGTAGGATATGCAGCGATTCCCGTATGGGTTGGAAAGATAGCATATGATATGGGCTATCTCAAAGCACTGGGAGACGTAATTGATGACCTGAACGAACGAAACGAAAAGATTAAAGAAACTGGAGAAAAAGTAGTAAAAATGTACAAATTATCTCGTTAAAAAGAAACGGGCTGCGGAAACGTGGCCTTTTCTTTTTTATATTTTCTTGAAAGGGGAAACAAGTATGAAAAATGCATTGGTAGCAGTAAAAAAATCACTGATGGGCTTTGGTGGAAAAGCAAGTTTGGAGTTCCAGAAACGGTCTCCAGAAATTTATCTTGGACTTGG
>CANQWS010000067.1 GCA_947627615.1 uncultured Muribaculaceae bacterium
CTCAAAAATCTCTCGCAACAAATTGAATTTCAATTATTTCAAAGAACTTTTATGATTTTTTAGTGGACACTAATGAAACCGATTATATTTATGAAATCAATCAATCTGGCAATCGTCGCTGCGGTTCTTGGATTATCGGCACACGCTGCATCTCCTGACGGGGCGCCGTTATGGCTTCGGGACTTGAAAATTTCACCCGATGGCAGTCAGGTCGCCTTTACCTATAAGGGCGACATCTACAAAGTGCCTGTCAAGGGCGGCAAGGCGGAACGTCTTACCACACAGAGCTCCTACGAAAGCGCTCCGGTTTGGTCGCCCGATGGCTCCAGAATCGCTTTTGCAAGTGACCGCAACGGCGGTAAGGATATTTACATAATGGACAGCTATGGCGGCAAAGCCACTCGTTTGACCTACAACTCCGCCAACGAGACTCCCGAAGGGTTTACCCCTGACGGGAAAAGCGTCCTTTTTTCAGCAGCCATTCAGGACCCCGCTACGAGTGTCATGTTCCCTTCAGGACGTCTCACCGAGCTCTACAAAGTCTCCATTGACGGCGGCCGTCCTGTACAGGTGCTCGGAACTCCCGCGCTGTCTTTGAGCTTTATGCCCGATGGCAAATCCTTCCTTTATGAGGATGTGAAAGGAATGGAGGACCAGTTCCGCAAGCATCACACATCGTCCGTCACACGCGATGTATGGAAATATGATGCCGAATCCGGCCGCCATACCAATCTGACCAATCGTGAAGGGGAGGACCGTAATCCGGTCCTCGGCACCGATGGTTCAACCGTTTACTTCCTGTCGGAAAGAAACGGCGGTCCGTTCAATGTCTACTCTTTTCAGCTTGGCAATCCGTCGTCGGTGAAACAGCTCACTTCGCTGCCGGACCATCCTGTCCGTTTCCTGTCGCAGGGACGTAACGGAATGCTTGCTTTCGGATACAACGGCGAAATATACACTCTTGTCCCGGGACAAAAGCCTGAAAAAGTCAACGTGGAGATAACCATTGACGAGGAAAATTCTCCGCTGCGTCTCCGTGTGAACTCTGGCAGTGAGGTTGCCGTGTCGCCCGACGGCAAACAGATAGCTTTCGTCAGCAGAGGCGAGGTGTTTGTTGCCGATGCCGAATACAGCTCCTGCAAGCAGATTACTCATACACCTTCGGCCGAGTCCGATGTTATATGGGGTAAGAACTCGAGAGAACTCTACTACACTTCGTCACGTGACGGAAAATATAACATCTACAAGGCCTCGATTGTACGCAAGGATGACCCCAACTTCTCAAACGCCACTCTGATTGAAGAGACCCCCTTGTTTGAGAACGATGGCGTGGACCGCACCGTTCCGTCCATCTCTCCTGACGGAAAGCAGCTTGCATTCATCTATGACCGAAACAAGCTGATGGTGATGGATCTGGCTTCGAAACAGGTTCGCCAGCTGACCGATGGCGGCACGGACCCCTCCCGCTCCAAAGGCTTCAGGGCTATATGGTCGCCTGACAGCAAATGGATAGCCATTAATTTTATGAACCCCCATCATTATCCCTACGGCGATATCGCTGTGATAAATGTTGCCGACGGAAAAATGACCAAAGTTACCGAGACCGGATATTTTGACGAAAATCCCCGCTGGGCTCTTGACGGAAACGCCATTCTTTTCCTTTCGGAACGTTACGGCATGAGGAATCACGCTTCCTGGGGCTCGAATTATGACGTCATGCTCGCTTTTACCAATCAGGATGCCTATGACAAATATCGTCTCAGTGACGAAGACTATGCCTTGCTCAAGGAGGTGGAAAAGACTCAGGGTAAGAAACTCGCCAATGTCACTGTAACCCCCAAGTCCAAGAAAGACAATAAGAAGGACAAAGCCAATGCCGAATCCGACGATGCCCCGAAGACACAGGACATTGAAATGGAAACCGAGGGCTTCGAGGACCGTACGGTCAGACTGACACCCAACTCTTCGTCGATTTCCGATGCAATAGTATCCAAAGACGGCGAAAGTGTCTACTACCTGTCTGAATTCGAGGACGGATTCGATTTGTGGAAACTTGACATCCGCAAACGCGAACCTTCCGTTGTAAGTAAGCTCGGTTCCTCTCCTATGGGACTCGAGATGGATAATGAGGGGAATATCTATCTTCTCGGACGTTCCATCAAAAAACTCAATCCCAAGACCGACAAACTGAAGACAATATCTGTCAGCACCAATCTGGATATTGATCAGGCTGCTGAACGCGAGGCGATGCTCCGATATGTATTTAATGAGGAACGTGAACGTTTCTATGCCCCAGACATGAACGGTGTGGAGTGGGAGAAACTCTATGAGAATTACAAACGGTTCCTGCCTCACATCAACAACAACTATGATTTCGCTAACCTCTTGAGCGAACTTCTCGGTGAGTTGAACGTGTCCCACACCGGAGGCCGTTACCGCTCGTCAGGCTCGGAAGAACCTACAGCTTCGCTTGGTCTCCTTTATGACATGAGCTATGACGGACCCGGTTTGAAAGTCAGCGAGGTCCTGATGCATGGTCCGTTTGACAAGGCTTCTTCAAACATGGCCCCCGGTGCAATAGTCACCGCGATTGACGGTGTCCGCCTTGACAATAATGTCGACCCGCTGTCACTTCTCAACAACAAGCGCAACAAGAAAACTCTCGTATCATTCACAACACCCGGCGGTGCTGAACTTGAAGAGGTTGTGCTTCCTGTAAGTTCCGAAGTCATAAGCGATATCCTTTACAAACGGTGGGTGAAGAAACGCGAGCATGATGTCGACAGCCTTTCCGGCGGTCGCCTCGGATATGTTCATCTCGAATCCATGGACGATGCGAGCTTCCGAAATATCTATGCCAAGCTCCTTGGTAAATATATCGATAAGGAGGGCGTGGTTATCGATACGCGCTGGAACGGCGGAGGCCGCCTTCACGAGGATATAGAGGTGCTTTTCAGCGGAGATGCCTACATCACCCAGGATGTTCACGGTGTGCCCACTACGGATATGCCGTCAAGACGTTGGAACAAACCCAGCATCATGCTCATCTGCGAGGCTAACTACAGCAATGCCCACGGTACCCCCTGGGTTTACAAGCGTAAAGGTCTCGGCAAACTTGTCGGCATGCCTGTCCCTGGAACTATGACTTCCGTCAACTGGGTCACAATGCAGGATCCCTCGTTGGTATTCGGTATTCCGGTGGTCGGTATGCGCACCCCCGAAGGTCACTATCTTGAGAACCATCAGCTTGAACCGGATATTAAAGTAGCCAATGACCCTGTGGATGCAGTCAACGGTGTCGACGCCCAGCTCCGTGCGGCGGTTACCGAACTGCTTAAGGAAATCGATTCGAAAAAATAAACCGATTTTCCATATATAGCCGGGAGTCCGCTTCATTTGCAGGCGGGCTCCCACTATTTATCAATGACGGCTTGCATAGAACCAAAGATTAGGTTATTTTTGCACCGCTAAATCAAAATCAGTTACAAGTGGCAAGAAAGCGTAAAGAGCTTCCGCTCATCAGCGGAATGGAAATAACCGGTGTGGCTGCCGAGGGCAAAAGCATCGGAAGATATGATGATCTGGTGGTGTTCGTTCCGTTCGGAGCACCGGGTGATATTGCGGATGTCAAGATTGACAGAAAGAAACGCTCGTTTGCGGAGGGACACATCGAAAAACTTGTATCTCCCTCGCCAATCCGCATAGAGCCTCAATGCTCGCATTTCACAATGTGCGGAGGCTGCAAATGGCAGCATCTCCCGTATGAATACCAGCTCAAATATAAGCAGCAGCAGGTTACGGATGCTCTTGAACGCATTGCAAAGGTAAAGTTGCCCGAAATATCACCGATATTGGGTTCAAAAAACATCTGGTGCTACCGCAACAAGATGGAATACACTTTCTCCAACCGTAAATGGCTGACTTTCGACCAGCTGAGAAGCGGAGAGGAATTTCCTGACAGGGATGCTGCCGGATTCCATATTCCCGGAGCATTCGACAAGGTACTCGACATTGAAAAGTGCTACCTTCAGGACGATTTCGGAAACCGTCTGAGACTTTTCGTAAAAGATTTCGGAAAGAAAAACGGACTGAGTTTCTATGATCTCAGAGAAAACAAAGGCTTGTTGCGAACGCTGATGATCAGAATTGCTTCGACAGGCGAGATCATGGCGGTAATGGTGTTCGGCGAGAATGACAGCGCGGCAATTGATGCGGTTATGGAAGCGGTCAAAAACGAGTTCCCCGAAATCACCTCATTGCTCTACGTCGTCAACACCAAAGTCAATGACACTATAGGAGATCAGGAAGTGATTGTCTATTCAGGCAAGCCTTACATAGAGGAAGAGATGGAGGGATTGAGATTCCGTGTAGGTCCTAAATCCTTCTATCAGACCAATTCCGAGCAGGCATACGAATTATACAAGGTAGCTCGTGATTTTGCCGGACTTGAAGGCGACGAACTTGTCTATGACCTTTACACCGGGACCGGAACTATTGCCAATTTTGTTGCCCGTAAGTGTCGGAAAGTAATTGGTATCGAGTATGTGGAGGATGCTATTTCCGATGCCCGACTGAACTCTGAAGTCAACGGAATTGACAACACTCTGTTCTTTGCCGGTGACATGAAAGATGTGCTGACTGATGAATTTATCGCGCAAAACGGCCGTCCCGATGTAATGATAGTGGATCCGCCGAGAGCCGGAATGCATGGCGATGTGGTGAAAGTCATTCTCAATGCCGAACCGGAAACCATTGTTTATGTTAGCTGCAATCCGGCCACTCAGGCACGTGACCTCTCGCTTCTCGATACAAAATACGAAGTGGTTGCCGTTCAGCCGGTTGATATGTTTCCGCACACACATCATGTGGAAAATGTGGTGAAATTGAAGAAAAAATAAATATCTATCAATCATTTTTACCCGATTGGTTGTTATCAGATAAATGGAATCAGTTTTTATTGATTCCATTTATTTCATCACACTTAATTCCAGAATCAATCATGAGATATGCAGGTTATATGAACAATCTTTTTTCCGGTAAGAAATTCAGACTGTCGGCAATACTTTTATCGCTGATTATCATAGCTGTTGTCATACTGGTCATTGTCTTTAACAGAAGGAATCCTGCCTCGGGCGGAGACGAATCTCCGACTGTGGTAGTGCAACCGGTGACGCCTACCGATGTATATGTCTATGGCGACTTCGTGGGGCGAATCAAGGGACAGCAGTTTGTTGAGGTCAGAGCGCGTGTCGAAGGCTATCTTGAAAAAATGTTGTTCTCTGAAGGAACTTTCGTCAAGAAAGGCCAGACTCTTTTCGTGATAGATCCTACCGTCTACAGGGCTCGTGTCAACAAGGCCCGCGCCCAGCTCAACAAGGCAAAGGCCCAGGCCCAGAAAGCAAGCCGCGACCTTGCCCGAATCAGGCCCCTGCATGCGCAGAATGCGGCAAGTCAGCTTGACCTTGACAATGCCGAGGCGGCATACGAGGCCGCCACAGCGGATGTGGCCGTAAGCGAGGCCGATCTGACTCAGGCGGAGATAACCTTGGGCTACACTCAGGTTAAAGCTCCCATATCAGGCTATATCTCGCAGCGCGGCGTGGACCTCGGCACATTTGTAGGTCCGTCGGGTACATCCCTTCTTGCAACGGTTGTCAACAGCGATACGGTCCACGTGGAGTTTTCCATGACGGCTCTTGACTATCTCAACAGCAAGAACAGGAATGTAAATATCGGACAACGCGAGGCTGACCGTGACTGGGATCCTTATGTGACCGTTACTCTTGCCAACGGAAAGATATATCCTTTCAAAGGAGTGGTTGATTTTGCCGACCCTCAGGTCGATCCCAATACCGGAACGTTCGGTGTTAGAGCCGAGATGCCTAATCCTGACCACACACTCCTTCCCGGAGAGTACACCAAGGTGAAGCTTCTTATGGATGTGCGCCAGAAGGCCATACAGGTCCCACAAAAGGCTATCATCGTAGAAAAGGGCGGCGCATATCTTTATGTCCTCGGCAAGGGAAATGTGGTTGAACGCCGATTGGTGGAGACCGGTCCTGAGGTCGACAACAACATTGTCATTGAACGTGGCCTTGCCCCCGGCGAGAAGATTGTTGTGGAGGGTATTCACAAGCTGCATCACGGAGAGAGAGTTATACCTGTAGCCGAAAAGAAAAAGACTGAGAATTGATATGAAGCAGAATTTCTTCCTAAATCATCCGGTACTTTCCATTGTGGTCTCGATAGTCATCGTGATTATCGGTGCCATAGGTCTGATTCTGTTGCCTGTCGACCAATATCCGGCTATTGTTCCGCCGGAAGTCAAAGTCTCGGCCAGTTATCCCGGTGCCGATGCTCTCACTGTCACACAGGCTGTGGCCACCCCTATAGAGCAGGAGCTTAACGGCACGCCGGGCATGATCTACATGCAGTCTTCATCATCCAATTCGGGCTCATTCTCGGCCACTGTGACATTTGACATATCCACCGACCCTGAACTTGCGGCAGTTGACATCCAGAACCGTGTCAAGAAGGCTGAGTCAAGGCTTCCGGCCGAGGTTGTCCGCAACGGTATAACCGTGGAAAAGCAGACTGACAACAAGTTGATGACCATAACATTACTGTCAAGCGATACCAAGTACGACGAAATATATCTGAGCAACTATGCCACTCTCAATGTAATTGATATGCTCAGGCGTGTTCCCGGCGTTGGCAGCATCCGCAATGTGGGCGGCAGATATTATGCCATGCAGATATGGGTGCAGCCTGATAAGCTGGCCAATCTCGGTCTCACGGTACAGGACCTTCAGAAGGCACTGAAAGACCAGAACAGGGAGTCAGCCGCAGGTGTTCTCGGACAGGCTCCCAACGATGAGATTGACCTGACGGTGCCTATAACGGCCCGCGGGCGTCTGTCGTCGGTCATGGAGTTCGAGGATATAGTGCTTCGTGCTGACAAAAACGGGGCGTTGATTCGTCTTAAGGATGTGGCGCGTGTGTCTCTTGAAGCGTCATCCTATTCCACCGAAAGTGGAATCAATGGCGGCAATGCGGCTGTAATAGAGATAAATATGCTCCCGGGGGCAAACGCGCTCGAAGTATCGGGCGATGTGAGAAAAGTGATGGACGAGATCAGCGACTCATTCCCGGAAGGCATATCCTATCAGATTCCTTTTGACATGACCACTTACATCAGTGAGTCCATCCATCATGTCTATCAGACGTTATTCGAAGCGCTTGTGCTTGTTATCCTTGTGGTGTTCCTCTCGTTGCAGAACTGGAGGGCTACGCTCATCCCCATCATAGCGGTGCCTATTTCCCTTATAGGTACATTCGGAGTGATGCTCGTATTCGGTTACTCGCTGAACATGCTCACTCTTCTCGGCCTCATCCTTGCGATTGGTATTGTTGTTGACGATGCCATTGTGGTGGTGGAGAATGTCGACAGAATCATGCGTGACGATGGCGTTGACGCAAAAGAAGCTACCCGAAAGGCCATGAACGGAATCAGCGGTGCGCTTATAGCCATGTCGCTTGTGTTGTGTGCGGTGTTCGTACCGGTCAGTTTCCTGCCGGGTATTTCCGGACAGCTCTACCGTCAGTTTACCATAACTATCGCCGTGTCGGTTGTCATCTCCACAATAGTGGCCTTGAGTCTGTCACCGGTGATGTGTGCTTATCTTCTCAAACCAGAGACAAAAGAGAAGAACAAGGTGTTCCGGGCCATTAACCGTTGGCTCGCAAACGGCAACAGCTTTTACGGCAAGGTAGTGGCCAAAACCATCAATGCGCCCAAAAGAATGATTGCCGCGTTCGGGTTTATTCTCATTGCTATATGGTTGCTCAACAGAGTCGTTCCTCAGAGTTTCATGCCTCAGGAAGATCAGGGCTATTTCACTGTCGAGCTGGAACTGCCGGAGGGCGCTACAATCGACAGGACAAGGGTAGTCACGGAACGCGCCATGGCCTATCTTATGGAGCAGCCTGAAGTAGAGCATGTGCTGAACGTGGTCGGTTCCAGCCCCCGCGTAGGCACAAGTCAGGCCCGTAGCCAGCTCACGGTTATCCTGAAGCCATGGAACGAACGCAAGGGCAGGGCGCTCGCCGATATAATGTCCGACGTTCTGGCAGAACTTTCGTCATATCCTGAAAGCAAAGTCTATCTGTCCCGTCCCGCCGTCATTCCGGGACTCGGAAGTTCGGGCGGTTTTGAGATGGCTCTGGAGGCCCGCGGAAACACCACCTACAATGAACTCCAGAATGCGGTCGACACGTTGATGAGCGTAGCCAAAGGCAGCAAGGAACTCAGCGGTGTGTCATCGTCGCTGCAGCATGACATCCCTCAGTTGTTCTTCGACGTTGACCGTGACAGGGCTCAGTTGCAGGGTGTCAATATGGCCGACATTTTTTCAACCGTCAAGGCATTTACCGGATCGGTATATGTCAATGACTTCAACATGTTCAATCGAGTTTATCGTGTCTATATTCAGGCCGAAGCTCCTTATCGCGCCCACCGTGACAATCTGAATCTTTTCTTTGTCAAAGGCGGTTCAGGTGAAATGTTGCCGGTTACCTCTCTTGGCAAGTCATATTACACCACCGGAGCCGGTAATGTGCGCAGGTTCAACATGTTCAACAGCGCCATGGTCACCGGCGAGGCAGCCCCCGGCTACAGTTCCGGACAGGCCATGGCTAAAATGGAGGAAATAGTCAGCGACCGGCTCGGCGATGCTGTGGAGGTTGAATGGAGCGGTCTGTCATATCAGGAGAAAAACGAGGGCGGAAACACCGGAGTGGTACTTGCACTTGCGTTTGTGTTCGTATTCCTTTTCCTGGCCGCTCTGTATGAGAGCTGGACTGTTCCGTTGGCTGTCATTTTGTCGCTTCCTGTCGCGGGCATAGGCGCATATCTCGGAATCTGGGCTACCGGACTGGAGAACAACATTTACTTTCAGATAGGTCTGGTCATGCTTGTGGGACTCGTCGCCAAAAATGCTATCCTCATAGTTGAATTCGCCAAGGAGGCCCATGACAAAGGAATGGATCTGGTAAAAGCAGCCATCCATGCCGCTCATCAGCGCTTCCGTCCGCTTGTCATGACATCGCTGGCATTCATGCTCGGACTGATTCCGCTTGTGCTGGCAACCGGTCCGGGATGCGAGAGCCGGCGTTGCATAGGCACCGGAGTGTTTTTTGGCATGCTTGTTGCTATAACCATTGGAATCGTATTTGTACCGTTTTTCTATGTGATGATCGGTAAAACGGTTAAGAAATTAAAGCGAAATAAAGTAAAGAAATGAAAACACACAAAATAATTTATTTATTACTGATTCTTTCGGGGATTTCACTTTGTTCATGCAGCGGAGTCAGGAATCTTCAGGCTCCCGAACTGGACATGCCCTCAAGTTTCATGCAGAGGTCATTCGATTCTCTCTCTATTGCCGACATGACCTGGTGGGACTACTATGGCGATGAGGTCCTCTGCGGACTCATCACTAAAGCTCTGGAGAACAACAAGGATATTCTGATGGCAGCCAGTAAGGTCGAAGAGATGCGGAAACTCTACGGCGCGGCAAAGACCGACCTGCTTCCTCAGATTTCCGGAAACATCTATGCCAACAATGAGACAAATGACTATTCAGGCCGTCACACAAGCTATGATCCGGAGCTGGGCGTGAAAGCCACCATAAACTGGGAGGCAGATTTGTGGAAACGTCTGAGCTGGAGCAAAAAGAAAGGAGAAACCCAATATCTCGCAAGTCTGGAGGACGAACGGGCCATGCAGATGATAATCGTGTCGGAAGTGGCGCAGGCTTATTTTCAGCTGCTCGCTCTTGACAGCGAACTTGACATTGTTAAGCGGACTCTTGTCACCAGGAGCGAGGGCCTGCATCAGGCCAAACTCCGTTTTGAAGGTGGTCTGACATCCGAGATTGTCTACCGGCAGGCCGAGGTGGAGTACACCTCCACGGCATCGCTCGTCCCGGCTCTGGAGAAATCCATCCAGCTGACAGAAAACGCTATAATGCTCCTGACCGGAAACTTCGCCGGACAGCATATCCCGAGAAGCAAGGCTATACTCTCAGAGGTAGTGGATTATAATCTCAGGGTGGGGGTGCCGTCATCGCTGCTGACCAGACGCCCCGACCTTCGTGCTGCCGAAATGAGGTTGCGTGGAGCCATGGCCGATGTGGGCATGGCCTATGCTGACCGTTTTCCGCGTTTCACCATCACGATTACGGGAGGCGTTGAAAACAACAAGCTTGCTGACCTGATAAAATCGCCCTTCAGTTACGTGGCCGGAGCACTGACCGGTCCGATATTCGATTTCGGCAAGAGGAAGAAGAAATACGAAGCCTCCGTCTCTGCATACGAACAGGCCCGTCTCGAATATGAAAAGGAGGTCCTCACCGCATTCAAGGAGGTCAATGACGCTACTGTATCCTATCAGTCGGCCCGTGAGACAGCCCGGCTCAAGACTGAATTGCTCCAGGCAGCACAAAAATATGAGGAACTGTCCCGCATTCAATATCTTGGCGGCACCTCGCTTTACATTGATGTGCTTGACGCTCAGCGGCGTTATTTCGATGCCCAGATAGCTTTGAGCAATGCCGTCCGTGACGAATATCTGTCGCTTGTAAGGCTCTACAAGAGCCTCGGAGGCGGCTGGCAACGCAATCAGGACAAAGGCGGAAGTTCGCCTGTCGACGCAAGCACGGAGTTGTAGTAACGTACATCGCCGGTGACTTCCCTGCCTATAAAGTCAGGAACTTCTATAGGTTCATCGGCATCTGTCAGCTCTATTTCGGCAACGACAAGCGGTGCCAATGTTCCGTGGAATTCGTCGATTTCCCAGCGTCCGGCCCTGTAGCGGGTCTTCTCTATAACCGGAGAACAGGCACATGCCGCAATCATCTCTCTGGCATCGTCTGACGGAATCGGGTATTCCCATTCGTTTCTGGTCGCTCCCTGATTTTTGCTCTTCACGGTTATAAATGCCTGCTCGTCGAGGATGCGTATTCTGACTGTCGATTCGGGACTGACAGACAGATAGGTCTGAATGATCTGGTGGATGCTGTCGGCCGATTTTCGGTAAGAATCGGACTTGACGAGAAACTTGCGTTCTATTTCTTTTGCCATTATGGTGTGTAGTTTTGGCACAAATTTACAAATTTTTTCTTATTCGGGCAAATTTGCTGATTTTCAGAGGGGTTTGGAGAGGCGTGGGTACTAATCGTGTACTTTTGTGGAAGTTGACGGAAAGCCGAGTAAATTGAATTTTGGATTTTTGGTTTGCGTTAAGGATTTTTAACTGTCGTGATTTGCCTGTTTTTTCCTATGCCAACACCGAAAAGTACACCTCTCGCACTACCATAATCGGCATCATTATGAAGTAGCCGTAAATCCAATTCGTAATTTTGCACACAAAAGTACGCATAATTTTTGATACTTAATAATGTCAGATGACTGAATCTGAAATATACTTCGCTGGACTTCGCTGCGATGTTGGACATCGAATATCCGTGTCGCCGAAAGATGTGCAACCGGGGACGGTTGTCCGCATCTTACGACTTAACACGGTCATTCCATGTCCCAGCAGGAAATTCAATCCACGGGGATAAAGACCGTCATTTGCCCTGCGCTTTCGCTGCTCTACGGCTTGAACAAATGCCGGACATTATCCTGTTCCGGGATTGCACTCTACTTTCTATTTATCATAGCCTGATAGCTGTCCTTGACAGGACGGTTCCGGATTTCCATATTGCCTCACTGCGATGCGGAACATCGAATATCCGTGCCGCCGAAAGATGTGCAACCGGGGACGGTTGTCCACATCTTACGACTGAACACAGCCATTCCATGTCCCGCAGGGGATTCAATCTACGGGGATAAAGACCGTCATTTGCTCTGCGCCTCCGTTGCCCTCCGGCTTGAACAGATGCCGGACATTATCCTATTCCGGGATTGCATAGCAATTCCTTTTTCCTCACTGCCATTTTCTTGTTTTCCGATATTCCATTATGATGCCGTTCAGTAAAGTCCGGCATTTTTGATTTCAATGTTGTGCTGTGGCTTTCCTGAATATCGGGGAGGCCATTTTCATCTGATGCGTACCTGAGCCTTGTGGGTCAGTTGGAGTTGCT
>CANQWS010000068.1 GCA_947627615.1 uncultured Muribaculaceae bacterium
TGTCAATGTTCTCTGTGATTCAAGTGAACCGAATTTATTTAATTTTTAACCTCGTCCATTTTTAGTGGACAGTAGTGGTTATTCATAAGTTATAAATCAAGTACTGAAAGGCTGTTGATTGCGTCCTGTTTGAGCGCATCGACAGCGCGTGTGTATTTCTCTGTATGTTTCAATCCGCTGTGTCCTAATAGTGCTGCTACGGTCTTAATGTTCGCACCATTGTTGAGGATATTGACCGCGAAGCTGTGGCGCGCACAGTGCCATGTGATGTGCTTATCTATTCCGGCGCGTTTACACCAATGGCGCAGGGCTTTCAGGCACATCGTATGTGAGGGCAAAGGAAATATCAATTCATCACGATTGCCCTCGACAGACGGCTTTCCTATCAATTCCAACACGCCATTCGACAACGGTATTACGACACTGCTTGCGCTGCTATGCCCTTTTGTCTTGGCTTGCTCGAATTTCAACAATCGATTGGCAAAGTCAACATTGGAATAGGTAAGGTCTTTCACATCGCAGAAGCGTAGTCCGCACCGCAGACAAAACAGGAACGCCCGCCGGATATTCACACTTTCGCCCTGATAGTGGCAAGTGATAAGCTGCTTAATCTCATCCATTGACAACACATCTTTTTTGAGGCTACCATTGTCTATTGTGATACTGATTCCATGACAGGGGTCTTTACGTATTACGTCCTTATCGACCGCCGCTGCAATGATTTTCTTAAACCGCGCATACAGGGTGTGTGGCCCCTCACCACGGAAACGATGTTGCAGATATTCCGTGAACGCCTCAATCATTTCCTTATCGAGCTGTTCGGGTTTAAGCCGTTTGGCATACTTCTGATATTCGGGAGTGGCGTTGAGGAAGTCAATAAAGACATCATGCGCCCTCTTGATATGCCGCTTATCGCCTTTGGTATATGCTTCATAATAAGACCACATCCAATCAAGGAAGTTAATGTTGCTATCCTTTTTCAGTCGATAGCCCTCGCCCTGTTCTAATAGTTGCTGTCCTCTCTCAAAGCGTATCTGTTTGGCAAGGCGTAAGGTTTCATTATTCTCCGCACGCTCAATCGGATTTCTCGGAGATTGCCACAGGAATAGGTTTAGCCGCTCTGTTTTCCGATTGGCTTTTTTATAGAGAGTGCCGTTTTTGCTCTCGACTATATCAAACCCCATGTAATACTCCAAATAGAGAGAATCACGACCATCTTGTAACCCCTGTGCCATCAACTTGGGATTATCTCCTGTGCCGCCCTCTATAAGTCGAGTGTTATTTGCGCGATAATTCTTTTTGACTGCCATATCTTTTCGCTTGATTTCTTTTGTATTACAAAGGTACGAAAAATATCTGACTTAATAAGCAACCAATAAGCAACTTTTCGCAAAACAAGGTCTTTTTTATGAAGTCAAGAGAAAATGTCAAATCGCTAAACCGTTGTACTATACGGCATTTATGTTCTTTTGATTTCTCTTGAAAATACGGTTTAGTGCCTGTTCTGGGCACACCAAATAGCTGTTAATCATTTGATTTTCAGCTATTTTTGTTTTATTAGGTAACCAAAGGGTAGCCAAACGCGACACTACCCACCATCTTTGAGGCGCATAGTAAAAAACGGCGCATAGTAAAAAACCTGTGTTAAGCGTAGATATTGCAGAGCCGAAAGATGAAAAATTTGGAGTCGTTTACGCCGTGTAGTTTAGCCCTGAAAGCCTTGATTTTGGAGTTTATTGATTCGGCTGAAGCGTTGGTTGAGCGGTTGTCGTAGAAGTCCGGCTCATCATTGATAGCGCGCACCACATCCGTCGCCGAGAACCACCAGCAGTTGTTCTCGTCATCCCAGACCGCCCTCACCTCGCGATCATTAAAAAAACGGATTGCCTTCTTACTCATTGTCTGCAATCTGTTTATTTCTTGGCACGGAGTCGCTTTTGTTCGGCTTCAAAGGCTTCGAGGAAGTGGATTTCGACCGGAGATAGTTGATATTGGGTACGCTCACGGAATTTGTCGTATTCCTCATTGGCTTTCAGTTTGGCAACTTCGGCTGACACGCATCCGGCATGGTTCAGTAATTCCTTACCCGACAGCTTCAGGAAATCATCGAGTTTCTGGATCCAGTCTTTCATATACATCGGGACGTGGCTCTTGGCCTGAAGTTCGGCAAAGTCAAAATACAGGTTGACGATTCGGTTCAGCATATCGACCTCTTCCTCCGAAAGATAATTCTTCGCAATCTCAGCCTCGTGCCGGGTGGGCATGGCACCTCGCCACGTGGTCAAACCCATGAAATCTTTTTCGGCATTCGCCCTGTCATAAATTACTTCGGCGGCAGTGTGACCGTGAGCTGCAAAGTGCATCTTATTCTGCACTGTCTTGAAGAACTGTTGCGTGATGGAAGTACGAGGGTCATAATCTATACTGAGGGCATATATTTCCAGCACCTTGCGATAGAACACCTTTTCAGAGCTGCGGATGTCGCGGATGCGAGCTAACAACTCATCGAAATAATTCCCTTGTCCGGCATTTTTGAGCAAATCATCATTAAGCACGAATCCTTTGATCATGTACTCTTTCAGGACCTGCGTAGCCCACTGGCGGAACTGCACACCACGATGAGAGTTGACACGATACCCCACGCTGATAATCATGTCAAGATTATAAATGGGAATCTTACGCTCAACCTGTCGTTTCCCTTCCGTTTGAACTTGTGCAAAAAATGCACAAGTTGAATCTGAGGTCAGCTCACCTTCATCGTAGATTCTTTTGATATGACGTTGTATGGTTGAGCGGTCGCGCTGAAACAGCTCCGCCATCTGGTCGGCAGTGAGCCATACCGTTTCATTGGAGAGCCGAACCTCAATCTTCGTCTCTCCACCCTGCGTCTGAAATAATATTATCTGTCCGCTATCCATTTATTCGCCTTTGAATGTTTTCATTCGTTGTTCAATAGTTGCCATAAACTGCAAGTGATCCGTATGAAGTCTAACTAAGGCATCATCAACACTAATGGAATACTTTTGGCAATGATGTCGTACAGCTTGAATCAGATTGCCACAAAGTACCCGAGCCTTATACCCATATAGTTTTGTTTGTGTTCTCGAATATGTTGCATTGTGGGAGATAAGGTTCCGCAATCGGTATACTAATAAAAGATCGTTCTTTATTTCATTAATATATGTTTTTTGCTTATCTACAGAACTGTAAAATTCGTTTAACTCATCAAGCTCGAACTTTAGAATTTCACTATTTACATTATCTTTGATCTCATTAAGATGATTAAAGAATTGGCTTATAATCATTATTCCTCGCTCTTTATGATATAGATTAGCCTTTTCTATAATATCAGAAGGAATATCAAAATAATTATCGTAATGTGTGGTACCGCTTATGATGTAGGAATAGTAATTAAAGGCATAGGTATAAAATTTGTTATGTAACATTATACCGGAACATATTTCTTGAATGATGGATAATGTATTTCGTCTCCCATGTTCGGGTATAATTGCCTCTTGAATGTTACTATTCGTTTTAAGTAAACTTTCGATGGCTATCCAACTATATAGTAATGTATCTTCATCCCTTTCGGCGGTTTTTGCTTTATTATACCAATGTACGGCATTAGAAATTTTTCTTAAATCATTTTCTGCAATGTGATTGTGCGATTTTAAGCTTATGCCTGAAATGTCTTCTTGGATGTTTGATAAATCAATACTTTCAATTCTATTCATTAATTCGCCAAAAGCAAGGTCTGCAGTCCTATCATGCTTTGAACCGCATGCATGGCCATCAATTACAAGAGAGATGTCTTTCCTATCAATTGAAATCTTTTTCGTCGCATCCAAATCTAAGGAAAGAAAGTCTAATACTTCTGTAGCTTTAGATAAAGCATAATCTAACGATGAGTTGAAGTATTTGTGTTCAACAGGTATCGCAATATTTATAAACTCAAAGTCTTCTCGTGGTTTTTCAATATCACTAAATGAGTGCGAATCTTTAATATATGTTATGCTATCTACAGAATAAAAGTGTACTCCTTGGAATGTAAAATTGGTTTTACCTTTCACTCCTTTTATTCTCAACAGCACATATCCTTCTTGGGAATCTCTGAGATATTGTTTGCGCAAATTTTCCAAATATTCTTTTGCATTACGATTGTTTAAATAAGTTTTAATTGCTTCATGATACTCCTCTTCTGCAGAAAAGGAATCCCTAAGAATCCCATGGAAAGAATCTCCAGCGACAATAACATTGCCAGCTTCATCAATCGCAGCCTCATCTTCTTTAAGAAACGATGAAACGTCTTTTGCGCTTATACCTTGAGCAATTAATTCACTTATCAATAAATCGGAATATTTACAAATCTGTCTTTTCACAGAAGAAGTTAGCGTTTCTGATTTATCAACAACTTCAATTAGCTCATTAATGATTGCCTCAACATATTTTTCATTGATACATTGAAGCATTTCTTGGCATAATGACCGAACATATATCGGCGATGAATCCCAATCCTTTAATGCAAGAGCACATTGTGTTCTACAAATAGATGCAAAGGCTGGATCATTTCTTAGACATTTCCCTAAAGTGGATTTGAAATACTGTCTATTATCTGAATTTTGAAAACTATTGTATTCTATTTCTGATAATATATCCTCAATTAAAAAATGGGGATTATCTAGTTGAAGATCGAATTTGTCCAATTTAGTAAAGTCAGAAAGGCTTTCATCCCAATAACGCAACCAAAATTTAAGGGGAGTGCTATCAGGTAATCCAAGTAATTCTCTTATACGTTGATTCATAAGTTATGAATTATATAATTTCAACAATCACTTTGAAATTAAGATAAGAAGCAATGGCGAGGATTTGTTTGCGCTTGGTGGCGGTGTCGGAGCAGGTCATCAGGAGCCATCCGTTACCGAGTGGCTTCTGAGCGGTCTTATACTTTTTGTCTACTGTATTGCTGACGAGAGGAATTTTGTTGGCGATTAGTCCGACGGCACGGACTTTTTCCACACCTACACGCATTATGAATTTTTGTAGAGATTTCCACGCGGTATGTTCTTCAATAATTGAACCGTCGGGCATAGTTATCTTTAAGCGAGTGCGAGGATTTGTAACGACCTTCTTGCCGCCTTTCTTCTTTTCGGTGTGCTCCACTTCGGGATCCGGTTTAATCTCTACCACATCTTCGAGGGCTTCAAAGAGATTGCGTTTGCGCGATAAGCTGACTTTCAGAGGTGTGCCTGGTACATAGTCCACCACAAGCACAAGTTCACGCTCAACCTGAGACAATGCCGGCTCAATACTTTTGGTCACAACGGGTAGCACCTCATTTTTAATGAGATGTTCTTCCTCGGCTTCAAGTTGACGCTCTTGCTTTTCGGTCCACTCCATACCGAACTCTTGTGAGAGTCGGCGAAGCTCATAAAGTTTGCTTAATTTGCTCATGGTTGTTTAGATTCTGTCAATATTGAAAGATTCGTATTCTTCGCGACTGATGGGAGTTTCAGGGTCAACAATCTGCACCTCGTCGTAGGTGAGATTGTAGAGATGGTAGATTGCAAGATTTAATCTATGCTCCAGTTTGTTGAAATTTTCACCTTTTGCTGCTGCTTCCATTATATGATTCACCAGAGCTCCTATTCTATCTTGAATTGCTTTGCTTGCTTTGCGAACTGGTAATTCGTAATAGTGATATATTTTAGCTTTTGTGAATGCTCCTTTGGTTTTCTCAAATGTCAGCTTATTCATCAAATGCTGAAAAAGTTCTGAATTAATCAGTCCAAGCAGATATTCTAAACTGTATTCATAGGATGTTAAAATACAATTATAGAGCGAAGACATGATATAGTTATTATCGTAGTCAATAGCCGCAGTAATCCTAGCACCTGCTTCTCGGATGAGTATTTTAGGTTGTTCAAAGATGTCTGGGGTACGTGGGCAAGCAAGGAAACTTCCATAGTGGAGGTAAAGATTTGGCTTTACGATGGAAAACCGTTTAACATCTTTCCCTCGAAGTATCGGCTTATACTCATCAGATAGCTGTTCGTTCACAATGTATTTCTTGTCGTCACCAGACTTTATGGCCTGTCTAATATTAAGGACGTCTTGAAGATTGACACTGTCAAAAGCCAATTTTTCATAGATTGCGCGAGTTGCCCATGAACGTATTGAAAACAATGTTTTTTGTTGTTTTGCAAAGAAAGATGCATCAACGTAAAAAACATCATCCACAATTCCTTCGCCAATATCACACTTTACTGTGTAATCTGATGTCATGTCTGTGTTTTGGAATCCTATTATCATTGAATGCACGACAGCATTCTCAAAAATACTGTCCGACAAATCGTTTAGTTCCAGAACACGCTTAGACAGAAGTTTTTTTCTTACAGTTTCCTCGAAGTAGTTATCAAGAATAGTGTTCGGAATGATGTAATAAAGAACCCCCTTTTCTTTAAGAAGTTTGAAAGAGAGTAATAAAAAGAGAGAGTAAGTATCTATCTTAAACTCAGTTTCGGGATATATTTTTCGATAAAGCTCTTTGTCTGTTTTAGAAAGAGAAGCTCCATACGGTGGATTACCAATGACTATATCAAATCCTCCATTTTTGAATACATCTGCAAACCATGTATGCCAGAGGAAGAATTTGTCGGTTGAAGATGGGTCAAGTCCGACAAGCTTTTCTTCTGATATACCGGCATTGAGTAGTTGACGCATGACGCTATCATGAATCTCACGAGCGATACGGTCGCGGTCGTGATGGTCGGTAGTGCCATAGTAGGCTGCCAGTCGATTTTGCAGCATTTGGGCTTCTGCTTCGCTCCATACAAAATCGAGCCTGTCAGACGATGGCTTAATAAGCGAAGTCAGGTCGAAGCCTTCGTATGTTTCGATCAGGGAATTTCCCTGCATGATTTTGAAATGAAGGTTGGGCAGAGGTTCTGGCTCGGTAGCGTCTACAACCATAGCTAACCAAAAACGTAGGCGGGCAATATCGACCGCTCCTTTTTCAATGTCAACTCCATAGATATTCTGCTCCATAATGTGCCGTTTCATTTTTGAACGGTCACGCACAAGATCAAGAGCGAGATATATTTTTGACAGGATGTTGACAATACCCATCGGGAAAGCTCCTGAGCCGATAGCCGGATCGCAGATTTTCACGTCGACAAGTTTCTTAGCAAGATATTTGCGTTGTTCGTCGTTTAGCGTATCTGCGTCCAGCGTTTCTACGAAGTTACGAATAAGTTCGTGGGAGCGCTCCGGTATGCCGTTGAGAAGATATGCTATGATTGATTCACGGCACATGTATTCCACTATTTCTTTGGGGGTATAGAACGCACCCTTATCTTTGTTATCTTCGAGAAGATTTTCAAAGATGCGACCCAGCATTTCGGGGTCTATACCAACCTCGGCATCTTCAGGGTCGTTCTCGTCGATTGTAAAGTTATATTGGTCAAAGAAATCAAACAGACGTTTGAAATAATCAGCCGGGATAGTGCAAGTGCATTCGTCGATTTCGTCCTGTTGAAACAAGCCTCCGTTAAGATACGGAATTTTATCGGAATCAGGCAAGGATGCGACATCAGCTGAACGATGTTCGGGACGAGTATTCAGTACACCGAAAAAAAGCGGTTCGAGCACTCCATCAAGGAAATTGTCTTGCAATTCGGAATGATAATACAGGTCGTGCATGTATTGTCGATTTCCGGCCAACCATCCTTTGCGTTGAAGAAAATACAAAAATACAATACGACCAAACATCTTCTTTATGTAATCACGCACGAGTTTATCGCTACCCTCAAAAGATGTTGCAAGTTGCAAGTTGGGGTCATGGATTGTTTTTTCGACCCATTTACCAGACTCCTTTACGTATCGTTTGCCGGTAATGAATTGCACAAAGTCAGCATACAGCTCGCGGTAGCTGTCAAAGAACTCGTCGCTGAGGGCTTCGACTGAGAAGGCCTTTGCGAAATCTTCGTCGCTCTTAGGGCTTTGAGCAAGTGTGATGAAACGCTCAACGGCAGTACGACTACGATAGTCTTTGCCAAAAACGTAGGTATAGCGTTTTGCGACGACTCGGGTGGCGGCAGTAGTTCGCTCCTTATATACGTAGGAGAAACGCCATGGGCGTTCGGGCTCGTTGTCGTAATGGAACAGGATAAATGCGTGAGTAAAAGTCATAACCTCTGAGGTGATGAACTGCTTAATCGCAACACGAGAGTGTTGTATCTTGCTGCCGGGTCTAAGAGTGACATCGTAGAGGGCTATCGGGTCAGAGTCTACACGGTCAATGTCGGCGACATGGATAGCTGAAAAGATATTCGCATTGTCTGCACGTCGGCGCTTTTCCGGGGAGTCGATGATGTCAATATCAATACTTGTTATGACATCGTTAGAAAATATTGGCTTTAAGACTTTGCCAATAAAGGCATCTGAGCCTGGATAGCCGTTTTGAAAAATATGTTGGAGTTGTTCTTTCATGAGATACAACGTGATTATTTAATGATTGCGATAGCAACATTTGACTGACCGCGGCGCTCGTGAGCTTGTGCCGCGATGTGAGCGAACGAGGTCTGTAGCCAAGAGTTTATTTCAAAGTCTGCTCCAAACAGCGAAATTTGACCGGAGGAGTCGCGTTGCTTCTGTTTCAAGAGAGTCTTGATAACAAAATTATTTTTGTTGCGCACAAGAGAGTTAACTTGTGCCAGGAGTCGCTTTGTCTCGTTGGTAATGTCCTGTCGACCGCGTAGCTCTCGAACATATTCCTGAGCGTCTTTGATTCGTTCATTGCTATCACGACCGCCCAAACGATGGGTGACATGGTTTTGGTATGCACGAAGAGCGTCTTTTAAGTCTGGTGCATCTTTGTCGATTACATGGCTTGTAAAGCGAGCTTCGGGGGAGCAATGAAGATATTGCATCGTAAGCAATGGCGAAATAATGGAGGCTTTTGGCTCGGAATCATCAGCTATTAGAACGGATACAAGTCCTTCGGTCTGATCGGTAAATATATATAGACTGTCGGAGCATCCTTCAGTCGGATAGTAGCCACCTAGACTGTCAAGCGGCAGAGATTTAATATATTCAAATCGTTCAGGTTGTTCTACCGCAAAATCTTTCAACTCGCGAATATAGATGCCAAAAGGCGACTCATCGCCATCGACTGTATGAGATAGGTCGTTCTCTCGAACTTCTTCACGTTCGGAGAACACCTTGCTGTCTTCGCCAAACATTTCATGGAATGATTGGAGTTTGGCGTAGGCTTTCTCAATAAGACGAATTTCTTTATTGCCCTCATCGGAGGGGAAGAAATTATAGACATGAACAAAGTCCTCGACAGATCCGATGCGATTAACACGGCCAATGCGCTGCATCAAGCGTGTGGCATTCCATGGAGCATCGTAATTGAGAATTACATTTGCACGGTGGAGATTTACGCCCTCGGCAAGAACCTCGGTAGTCACGATTGCATCGTAATCATCGCGGCGTTTGTCGGGTGCGAGGTTGGCATCGAAGTTTTCTGAAATGCGACGAGCCATCTCATCTCGGTTCTCGGAGGTGATTGCCAACGGGCGGTGCCCGGCATTTTTCAGGGCACGTTCTATTGATTTGAGGGTATCGATAGCCTCGGAGAAGATTACTACACGAGGCTTATTTTGACCACTCGGGTTATTGATTTCAGGACTGAAAAGTTCGGGAATGGCTTGTTTGAAACGCTCAAATTTGGGATCGAAGTCATTTCGATTCCAACGGTCGAGCAAACGACTGATTATTTTCCGATCAGCAAGAAGGGCTTCGCGGTAATCCGTCCTAAAGTCGGATGCACGGAAAAGCCTGTTGTTTTCCGGTTTGCCCTGGATTTTGCGTTCCAAAATGTTTTGGAATACATCAAAATCACCATCGGCATCAAGGAACGCCTTGTTTACATCAATATCGGGGCAAATATAAACGGCATCGTGGTTCAACATCGAAATCATTACGTCGAGATACTTCAACTGATTGTCGAGCGATGATTTGAAAGCGACTATAGAACTTTCAAGACGCTTGACAAGCATTATCTTCATGATTTTCTGTAAACGTCTTGTGATAGACTCTACCGTCAAATTGCGTTTCTCGTAAAGCCTTTCGTTTTTCTTATCCTTGAAAAAAGTAATGGCTGCATAGCGCGAGAACTGGATAGCGTCGGGATGAGAGTCTGAGACAGGATAAATGGCATTGATTGTGTCGAAGAACAGTTGCTGCAGTTCTTCGTCCATATGGTATTCGAGTTTATGCGGACCTTTAATTGTTGGGAATTTTAGACTTGCGCTATCCTCGGGATAAAGCTTCTTAATATCAGTTCGAGTACGACGCACGACAAGTTCATTAAGGACACGTTCTCGAATTTCCTTTGACACTTCTGCGATGATGGCTGCCGCTTCTGCACGTTGCTCTGGCGTATCAGCCGGCATATTTCGAGCGTCCTTAAATCGGCCTTTCATTGCATTGAAGAATGAATCAAGCTTACCACCGGGCACATTAGGAAGATCGCAGTTATTGGCATCGCGCAAGAAGAGAGATATTTGATTGTATAGGTCTTCCGGTGTATTATTCTGAGGAGTAGCAGACAACAAACAAAGATATGGCGTTGGATTGGATATGCCAATAAGTTCATCCAGCGCTTCGTATTTTTGAGTGCCGCGATTACGGAAATTATGACTCTCATCAACCATGATTAACCCATACTGCACTTTGTCGAGTTCACCGTCAAAGTCATCTCCGCCGTCAAGATCATCTTCACCACCGATAAGATTTCCTACAGATCCGGTAGTAATGAAGTCTATACATGGTTCAATCTTAGAGGCGTGTTCGCGGTCAAAGTCGCGAATAGTATCTTCCCAGCCCCTACGAATTGACGGTGGAACCACAACAAGCACCTTGCGAGGTCGATTAAGCGCCTCGGCTTGATCAAGGAACATACGAATTAGCAAAAGCCCGACAACAGTCTTGCCAAGTCCCACAACATCACCGAGCAAGAAACCTCCATAGCGTTTCATAATAGAGAATCCTTGCTTTACAGCGTCAATCTGATAGTCAAGTGGCTTGTAAGCTATAGGGAGATAAGTTTTGAGGATGTTGGTGGTTTCTGCATCAATAATATCCCCAAACTGAGTTTGAAGATATTTGATATAAACATCGTAAGGAGTGAGAGGATTTTCAGTCTCATTGTCTTTCTCAATTTCTACACCAATAGGTGATGGCTTAAGAATATTCTTAATAAACTTGCCGGACCACAATTCGCTGTTCTGCCATAGTTCTTCAAACCAAGCTTTGTGAGATTTTGTATTTGAGTATTGCGTAAAGCTTGCTGTAACGCAGTTGCTATTTTCTTCAAGGTAGTTCAATTCCGCATTACTCTGAAGACCTTTTGCTGTAAAGTTCGAGCTACCGATAATACCGGTTCCTAATCCATTACCAAGAAAAATATAACACTTAGCATGGAGGAATTCTTTATGTTCACCCTGACCATACACACGAATCTCAAACTTTCCATTCGGATTTTCCTCTGTCAAGGCATTATCAATAATCAGCTTGCCAATGGGTTTATACTCATCGGTAAGAGATTCGACATCTCTCTGAATATAGAAATCCGGGAATTGATGCGCCTCACAGGAGGCTTGATGATATTGCAATTGTGGCTCCTGACCTATCAGTAAGTCAAGTTTGCCGCCGCGTGCGAAGAAGTCTTTGAGTTCATCATAGACTAAGGCAGTACCGGGCAAGTCCCAATAACCAGTCGCAATCATAATATGATTACAATCCGGTCGTGAGACCAACTCTTTAATATATTTGACGAGCTTAAACTGCTCGGAATTATCAATTAGGGCATTTGCCATATCTATGAAAAAATAAAAACTCCGGCAGCAGTTATCTAAGGGCTGGCCGTGCCTGCAACGACTGCTTGGGAGTTTTGGATTTTGATTCATTGTGCACCAAAGCGCTACGCGATTAGGTTCTTACGGCGGCATCGCTGCCTGT
>CANQWS010000069.1 GCA_947627615.1 uncultured Muribaculaceae bacterium
ATGCAAGGGTTCTTCGACAAGATTTCCTTTTCAACGGCATAAGCTATGACTTTCTTGAAACGCTGGAATACTGATTGTGGGCCTTCACCTTTGCCGTGAGCTTTCAGATACTCTACAAAGGCAAGCATCATTTCCTTAGTCAGTTGCTGAGGTCTTATGATTCGGTCATACATCATATATGCCGGAGTTTCGCTGAGAAAAGCACGGAAGCGACGATGAGCCATTTCAATCATGCGTTTGTCTGCTTTGGTGTATGTGTCTATGTATTCTTGAAAGAAATCGTGGAAGTTGGCGATACGCTCTTTCTTCAATCGGTAGCCTTCCCGGTCTTCAAGCAGACGCTGTTCTCTCTCAAATCGGATTTTCTCGGCAAGAGCCAACGTATTCTTGTTCTGGATGCGCTCCTGTTGGGTACGGGGTGCAATCCAGATGTATAGGTTCAGATTTTCTTTTCGGCGGTCATGCTTGACTTTGAATTTTGGTTTTCCTGCCATCGCCCCGGTGGTATAGAATACCTGATTTCCGTCCTCGTCAAGCACCGGGGATTCTGTGCGTCCGAGATAGTATTCCAGATAGAGGCTTGCGCGTCCGTCTTTCAGTTCGGACTGCTGGAGCTTCGGATTCTGCTTATTTCGCGTTTGGATTTTCGCCATTTATTGAGTAATTTTGTTGTTATAAAACAAAGGTAGCCACACGTTGCGAAACGTGAAAATTGCCCTCAACATCTATTAACAACTGAAATGTACTAATTGTGTACTAAATGCGAAAAACAGTCGAAAACACGGCAAATCAATCAAACGGCTTAATTCGCTAAATCATTGATATTCTTTATATTTAGCCATATCCAATTATATCGGTTTTCTATGCGTTGAGTTATAGGTTATTTCAACGCTCTTCTCACTCGCGATTTCATACGTTACGTACTGCTGCGCTCGCCGCGGCTTGACTCCGATGCCGTTTGCCGCAAGCTAAACAAAGACATTGACATCGAACGCCTTTACCGTAAGATGAAGGACGCCATATGCCCCTGTGTGACCGCCATCTCGCCGTCTCAAGACTCATCAGCGAAAAAGGCGAAGTCTCGGACAAGCTCCCCGAATGGCTCAACCCCTCACTGGCGCAAAAAATAACAGCCGATTATCAGCACCAGATACTTGAGGACTATTCCATAGACCATTTCCTGCCCGGCATAATTGTCAGCATCGAGCGTCTGACATGGCTTCAGGGTGTCGATGACATGGCCCGTAACCTCAAAGACTTCGTGGCCCGGCTCAAAAAACTCTCGGCGGACTACTCCCGCATCCCGTCCACCTCTCCCGAACAATACGATCTGCAGCGGAAATATGAAGCCGCCCGTCGCATAAAAGTCCGAGAGCGCATCAAAGGCGGCAACGAGGACGACATCATGGCATTCCGCTCCTCCCTGCTCCATTACTCCATAGATCTTTGCGAAGCACTGCTCTACCGTCAGCTCTCACGTCTGTATGCCGACATCGCCGCTTCGCCCGAGCTCAACGGCCTGATAACCCGTTTAGAAGCCACCCACTCTCAGGCGCAGCACGAAATTGACTCACTCGTCATTGCAGACCATCCCTCGGAATGGGACGCCGAATACTCGCGCCTTGTCCCCGTTGACTTCTTTGAGCGCAACATCGAGGACATCGACGCAGCCATGGCCTTCCAGATGGTCCTGCTCCAGACTTTTGCCCGCAACGAGAACACGCTCCGCAGTCAGAGATTCATCACCCCCGCCGGCCGAATCTCCATCTTCTCCACACCCTACCAACCCCTCGTCCACACCCTCATCCCCCTCATCCTCCAGTAACCATGGCCCGACAAGTCTCAAACTTTTTCCCTTATTATAATAAAACCATGAAAATAATATTTCTTCTATTCGCTGCCGCATTTTCATTGTCTGTCACTGCACAGACTGTACAAAACGGCTTAATAAAAGAATATAACGAAAAGACTAAAAAAACGCCATTACCAGGAGTGGAACTTAACGTTCGCTCTGCAAATAGCACTGTTTCTGACAAAAGCGGTCATTTTTCTCTTCAATTTCTCACTCTGAAGCCGGGAGAAAAGGTCAACGTACGTCGTATAGAAAAACTCGGTTATGAAATTTTCAATAAAGAGGCTGTAGAGCAATGGAATATTAATCCCAAGACGCCATTTGTCATTCTTATGTGTCGCTCTGACCGCTTCAAGAGAATTCGTGACAACTATGAGAAGGTATCATCTGCAAGTTACGCACGTCAACTCAAAAAAGATGAAAATAATCTTGCTAAACTTAAAGCCGAAGGCAAGCTTAAAGAAATTGAATATCAAAAAAAGCTGTTTGGCCTTCGAGAAAGCTATGAAAAGCAACTTGATAATATTGATAGTTATGTTGACAGATTTTCCCGAATAGATTTGTCCGAAATTTCTGCTGTTGAACAAGAAATAATCGACCTTGTACAACAAGGAGAAATCGATAAGGCTATTGAAAAATATGAACAGCAGAATTATGTGGATAAATATGCAACTGAAGTTGCTCAGATAAAAAATATTTCTTCTGCTATCAATCAACTTTCGGATATAAAGGAATCAAAGGAACAGTCTCGCGATAGCATTCTTGCAGCAATTGATCGCCAAATAGAGACCCTTAAACTCGCTGGTGGTAAAGAAAACTTTGATAAAATTGGAACTATTCTCAAGAACTTAGCGGAGTCAGATATAAATAATACTTTAGTCTACTGGAAATATATTGAATATTTAAGAGACCAGAACGCACATGAGATACTCAGTCAGTCAATTGATCTATTTTTAAATTTGGAGATATCATCAGTTCAAAGAATGTATGGACTTGAGGTAAAACTCCAAAATCAGATATGTAGAGCTGATTTCGCGGGGGCTGACGCAACAGCAAAAGCCTTAAATAATACAATTTTAGAATGTATCGCAGATTCTTGTGCAACCATATCCGATATCTCAAAATGCTATTTTAGAATTGGAGGATTATATATGGAATGTAGACATCCTGAAATAGCCCGTGAGTTCTTAGAGAAATCAATTAATATATATCCCAATATAGATACTGATGATGACATCAATGTTCTCAATACAGCTATTCAGTATCATGTTGGTTATGCTGCTTGCAACTATCTGTTAGGGAAAACAGATGTCTGCTCAGATATTACCAATAATGTTTACCGCTCTGTTAGTGGTCTTCTAAACACAACACCCAGCATTTCCTATATTCCGATTGCAAAAGCGCTTACTGATCTAGGGCAACTTTGCGACATGATAAAGGAACCCGACAAAGCCTCTATACTATATGACTTTTGTGAGAGCATATATAGTAATGCAATAAAGAATAACCCTCGCCATATACTGCCTCTTTTAGCCAATCTCAACATTGCAAAAGCTATAATGTATCAAAACAACCAGAATTTTGATATGAGTGAGAAATTTTACTTAAAAGGGTTAGAACTCCACGGTCTCATGGAGCAATATAATTTAAGAAATACTGACTTATTATCTGTTCCTGTCTATAACAACCTCAGTTTGCTATATCTCAAAAATAATAAAAAGGAGAAAGCTTTATCTGCTGCAAATAATGCTTTTGACATAATATACAAACGTTATACTGCAGAGCCATACTTCTACCGTTCCCAAATGTTTCATAATTCAATATCATTAGGAAGAATTTATCAAGCAGTCGGCAATATTACCGCCGCAGAGGAAAAATTTTGTTATGCGTTTGAAATTGACAAGACCATTTTTCAGGAACGCGGAGACAACTACAAAGCTGTTTTTTGGAAGAACTCCATTGACTTACCACTATTTTACTTAAAAACAGAGCAATATGAAAAGAGCATTATCCCAATCGAATATTTGGTTTCCTTAGGTGAATCTTTTATTGTTCAGGGCTCGGATTTATTTATGCCACACCAGAAATTAATTTATTTTTTAGGACGCAGTTATAGAATAACCGGTGATTATACTAATGCCGAAAGAGTTCTAACTAAATTTATCAACCAGAATCCTGAAAATTTCCTTGGACATCTTGAAATGGCCCGAGTGCAAGCACACTTTGGAAATAGTAATAGCGTGCACAACCATATACAAAGTGCGCTAAATTTAAATAAAAATGCTCTTTATAATTTATCCAAAGATGATATTTTAATGGAATATATATCCGAATAAAACTATTCGGTATTATGAAAAGTGTCCCTTTATACAAATCTTTTGCGTTCATTAGCTACAGTCATAAGGATATGGCTGTGGCTAAATGGCTACAGAGACGTTTGGAGAGTTTCAAGCTTCCCTCAGAAATTCACAATGATATTGAGTCAGGCTGCAAATATCTCCGACCAATATTTCGAGACCAATCCGATTTGAGTACCGGTGTATTAAGTAATGAATTGCATAAGCATCTGGAACAGAGCAAATATCTCATTATTATATGCTCCAAACATTCGGCTAAATCAAAATGGGTCAGCAATGAAGCGCGAGCTTTCATGGAAATGGGGCGTCTCAATCGTATTATTCCATTTATAATTCCTGACGGAGACATTCCTGAGCAAGAGTTATTCCCTGTTTTCCTACAGAAATATTTCAATGAAAACCCCGACAAGGAATTGCTTGGAGTAAATATTGGTGAAATCGGGAAAGAAAAAGCCGTTATACGGGTTGTTGCATGTATGCTCAATGTCTCTTTTGACAGTCTATGGCAACGACATCTCCGACATAAACGAATAAAGGCTCTCACAACAAGTTTGACGATGTCAATGACTCTGTTTATTATCTACATGCTTGCAATTCCGATTCGTGTATCAATCAATGTTGGCCTACAAAAAACTCATCTTCCAATAGCCGACAATGTGGTACTCAATGTAGATGGGGGAGAATATACCGCTCCTGCCGACAATCCGCAATTTGACAGAATATCCATTCCAGGTTACAAGAGGTTTTCTGATATTTCGATTTCCGCCCATGCTAAGTTCTTTCAAAAAATAGACACGATGGTGAAAACGGGTTTTGGACTCAATAGAAATATCAATATAAACTTATCAAGAGACAATACATTCTCCGTTTTTGCGGGAAATGTGTACGATTCAGAAATGAATCCACTTGAGGGTGTCGAAGTATCAATAATCAATCAGACCTTTAGGACAGATGCTGACGGAGCCTTTCGAATAACAGTCCCTTTGCCTGAACAGCGGCAGGAACTCCCCATAACTCTGGTTAAAGAGGGATTCCAGACGGTTAAAAGACTCGATGAAGTTCCGTGTTCAGAACTGAAATATATAATGTATAAACGTTAAGGCCCAATAGATATTTCTCTGGCAACCTTTTGGGGGTGCGGGGCGTTGTAGGATATGACAAAATATCGATGGAAATGGAAATATCTGACAAGGTTCCCGAGAACATAGCCGGAAATGCCGCTTATATGAATATCTTAAATCGCGTGAGCGTACGGCGCTATCTCGACAAACCGCTGACTGACGGACAGCTCACGGCCATACTCCATGCCGCCATGAGCGCGCCCACCGGAGTGAACCGTCAGCCGTGGGAATTCGTGGTGGTCAATGACCCGAAACTACTCGCCGAACTGGCCGACGCCCTCCCCTACGCAAAGATGACCGCCCACGCTCCGGCTGCCATTGCGGTCTGCGGCAACAAAGAGCGGCTCCTTGAGGGGGATGACTCCGTGCTCTGGGAGCAGGACCTGTCGGCTGCCTCAGAGAACATCCTGCTTGCAGCCCACGCCTTAGGTCTCGGCGGCGTTTGGACCTGCCTCTTCCCCCACAGCGACCGTATGGAAGCCGTTGGCCGGATTCTAAATCTTCCGGAGCAGTTCATACCCTTCAACCTCATCCCCATCGGTTATCCCGACCGCGACCATCAGCCCATGGACAAATGGCACCCTGACCGAGTCCACCTCAACCGCCTCCCGTAGGAAATCCATCACTACGAATTGTTCTACACCCCGGTTTCCCGGATTACCTTATCCTTGTACTTGACAATCACCTTGCCGAAATCATCGCCTTGTCCGCGCCGATATTCCGGAACGATATAGGTGTAATCGCCATTCCTGAACACTATGGCATTCTCTACAATTCCGGCTTTTCCGCCATGCAGAACCAACTCCGGCTCTGATGACATTGGCTTGGACTTTGGCCACTGAGAGTATCTGAATGTGTGGTCAATCATCGCATCGATCCGTATCAGTTTGCTTTCGGTGCGATAAATTCCTGCAAGATAATGGAATTCGTGAAGTGAGGGATGAAGCCAGTAACCGGCGTCGTTCCTGACATATCTCATCTTACCGTTTTTGAACCGATACAGGTCATATCTGTCGCTCAACACCATAATGTCGTCATCCTCGGGCATATAAAGCGTGTTCGTTTCTTTGTCGAAACTCAGCACCCGGTCCATGCCGAGTCCATCCGTGGTAAAATACCAGTCCGGAATATAATAGTCACGGCCCAGTGAATTACGTATCTCGCCACCCTTCTTTTCAAAGGGCGTCTTCTTCAACTTGCCGTCGACAAATCTGACAAGAATCGCCTCTTTGTGCCCCTCTACGCCGGAGGCTTTATTGTATGCCTCGATAATATAGCCGCTCTCTTTCTCCGACAATGGAATCCGTGACAAGACCGTGGTGAACGAACCTTCGCACATATCAACTCCGTCATTTCTGATGTCGGAGGCGCAGATATAATCGCTTTCTGTAAGAGGATATAGCAAATCCGTCCTCACGGAATCGCCCGATTCATATTGAATATATGTGGAATATCCCGGGCTTGTTCCGCCACAGCCGTTGTCGTAGGTGTAAAGGACCAATTTCCCGTCGTCAGATTCCGTGACGGTCATGTCCGATAAATCCGACGGCAACTGAACGCCCTCTCCATTTCCGTTACAGCAATCTATCAGTTGAATCTCGTGTTCATAAATGCCGTTACTGGTTCTTGGCAAGCGAAGAGTGTACACTTGTTCGCCTTCGTGATTGTAGATGGCATACACCTTATCTCTGATTTTTTCAATTCTGTACAAATCATCGGTATCGTCAGGAAGTATATTTCTTCTATGCTTCAGGTCATATATCTGTTTGAGCGCATATTCTTGCCAGTCTCTTGAATAAATATATAGGGCGATATAATTGTCGTTACTGTCAAGAAATTCATATTCCTTATAGTTCGGAAACAAAACAATTCCATATCTGTCCCTCAAGCCAACCGAGCCATATTGCAAAAATTCATACAGTCCGCTTCGTGGACAGAGATGTCTGGATTTAAGCGAAACAACGTCATTGGCGTCAATGGCTGCATACGGATTATAGCCGAGTAGCGAAAACGGCAATACAACCACACAGGCTGCGAGCAGAAGAAATGCAGAGAATATGGAACGGCATTGACGATAAAAAAGAGCCACCCCGACAAATGACAGAAATCCGGATACACCCAACAGAATGATGACCGTTTCATGCCATCGGTCATGGACCGACATATTCAGGAATCCCGCCACTCCGAGCAAAAGGGCCGGAGCTGTTCTGACAGCCTTGATGTGGAATGTCTTTAGTGCGACCACATAGAGTATTATCGGGAACAGGAACGAGGCAAAAGGTTTGGCTGAATTTACCTCATACAGCCCGATGAGAACGGCCGAGAACAGGACGGTTGCAATCGAGGCAAAAATCATCAGAATTCTGTCCCGCAATATGGATTGAATCAGTGAGAGCCTGCCCTTCCGATAAATGCATCTGTAGACCAACGGCGTCAGCGACAAAAAGAACCCGCCGACAAAGATTGACGCATCCTTATCAGTGAATAACATGTAAACGGACATTGCCGCAACAGCGCCCACGTACCATATCATGCCCCGGTGAAAGCGGATTACCGGCAATATGCTTTTAAATTTCCATGAGCAGACAACCGGTACGGCTGTCAGCCACAAGGAGTAGGCAACCCAAAGGACATATAGGGGTGTTACATTCGGCAGCCAGTCCTGACAGTTAAAAATCCGGATTGCCGGATCGGAATACCCAAACAAGCAGCAACCCACGTATGCGATTTTCACAATCGGCACATATACCGGAGCATAGCTCGGCATGTTGAATATCATACCGATATACATGACCGCGAACACTACGGCATTGACGAGGGTCCACCGGCTCTTTCGGTACAACATGAGGCAGAGCGCAAGGCGCAGACCAATCATTACCGGCGTTATGATTTGTCCCCAGGCAAAGTGCCATGCGAATAATGCCCAAAGGCTGACAATAAGCAGGTCGGCAATAAACATTTTTTTGCCGTAAAGACTCCGTTTCATCTTACTCTTCAATCAGTTCTACCGGACATCCGTCAGCTTCAACAACCTCTTCTCCGACAACGTCAGCAGAATCTATATGATTCCCACAGCCTTTTTCACAGACATCTTCGAATCGGGCGAGGTCTTCAGCGGAGAAAGGAATAAGTTCGTCAATGCCGTTATCCTCACAGTATTTCAGCAGCATGGCCATATTTTGTTTCGATAAAAATCCGGCCTGATCCGCCTGATACATGCACTGAAGCGCTGCCGAAAGGTACTTTTCCCTGTCCTCAGTTTTTTCATCAAATCTTCTCCACATTTTTTCGGCAACCACGTCATATATCGGCGGCAGTTTCTCACAGATAAACCTGATCTTTGTCATATAATCATCTGTAGCCATGTCGAATGTTTTGTCTAAAAAATTACAGTCATCCATGGCGATACAAGCGAAACCAACGAGGAACTCGTCGCTGCCTGAGGCCGGTGTCAATCGGGAATATATGAATTCCTTTCTGGACTCATGTTTCTGTGCAAGTATCTCGCGGAGGAAAACAATCCAGCCGGATTTCGGCACAGTCAGTCCATCAATCAGTTGAATCGCATCTTTTTCTGAAATCCGTTTTTTATCAAGGCCCTCCATCAAATGATCAAGCAAGCCTAACTCGTCCGTTGGGTCGGCTTCGTATGCCGCCTCTGCAATCTCTTTTGCGGATTTCCCGGCTTCCTCATAGCACATTATGGCATTAAACATGCTTCTGGCAGCTCCGCCTTTGCCATAACGATAACATTCGGCAAGAGCCTCGTAGGCCCAAGCTTCTTTCCATCTCGCATGTTCCAGAAGATACGGAATTGAATCAAGCCAGTTGCTGTTATACTCCTGCAAGCTCATTTTCAATCCGTCGGGTACAGAGACCTCGAATGACTCACCGGTATCCATGTTTTTAAAAGTCATATTCCTGTCGGCAAAGGAATGGAGCGCCGATATGGAAGTCAACAAGAGAATAATAATGCGATTCTTCATTTCGTGATTCATTGATAATGTTGTTGCACGGCAACCGTCTTAAAAAATTTGGTGCTTTATTGTTACCGATATAGAGGCTCTGAACCGGCTCAATCTATCACCCGCCGCGAAGATTATTTCCGGAAATAATCTTATCCGCAAAGCCGATGTAAAAATTTGTCCAACTGACAAATAATCAGTAAATTTGCATCACTATGGCACAGGAAACAATTATTCGGCACAACGCAGCGGACTACAATATCGCTGTACAGACAATATAAGAAGCGATACTTCGCAGCCAGTATCAGGCGGCGAAACTTGTGAATCGTGAAATGTTGTCACTCTATTATGGAATAGGCAGGTATATCTCCGCCAACTCACGTGACGGATTTTGGGGAACAGGAGCCATAAAGACTATTTCAGAGCTATTACGGAAGGAACTGCCGGGGCTTAAGGGATTCTCAGAGAGTAGCCTGAAAAACATGAGAATGTTTTATGAAGAATGGTCTCCAGTTTTGGATCCATCGGATTCTTCATCGCCTATTTCGCCAATCATGATTGGCGAAATAGAAACGACAACACTACTCTCATCTAAATCGACAATCACGATTGACGAATTAGAACTGTTCGGGAATCTAAGTTTTACCCACCATGTTAGAATTCTCAACGGAGAAAAAGATGTAAATAAAAGGTGGAAATACATTAGAATGTCTCTTGAGAATAAATGGGACACCCGTTATCTTCAACAACAACTCAAGGATAACGCCGCCGATAAATAAGGGGCAATGCCTTCAAACTTCGGCGTGACAATCAAGGACAGCCGGGATGCAATAAAAGCCCTTAACATGTTCAAGGACGAGTATCTGCTGGATTTCATCAATACCGAGGAAATAGGGATTCGCGACATTGCAGACATTGATGAGCGTGTCGTAGAGAAAGAAATTATCCACAACATAAAGAAATTCATCATGACTTTCGGTCGTGATTTCGCTTTCGTGGGCAACCAATATCATCTGGAGGCATTTTCCGAGGATTTCTTCCACGACCTTTTGTTTTTCAACAGAGAATTGAACTGTCTGGTATTTGTGGAGCTGAAAACAGGAAATCTCAAACCGGGTTATCTCGCTCAGCTAATGACGTATCTCCGCATTCTTGACGACAAGGTGAAAAAGCCCCATGAAAATCCGTCAATCGGCATCGTGCTGTGCAAGAACGCCAATAAGGATTTCGTGGAGTATGTCATTCAGGATTACGCCAAACCTATGGGCGTGGCCACATATCGCCTCAGCGAGGATATGCCGACAAAGCTGCGTGAGGCCCTTCCTGACGTCGAAGAACTAAAGAAATTACTCTGATAATACATGACCCGTTCTGCAGTTGCCATGGCAAAGGTAATATAATCGGCCCTTTCCGAGCCAGAAATTGGACTATGGATAACTTACGCCTTTGAAAGCTACACAAAAACCGGCGGCATACAGCTGCAAATCAAAACAAAAGTATTATCTTTGGGCAATATCAAAACCTCGGCAACTATGCGAAAGTTATTACTCACCGCCATCTTCACAATCGTTGGACTGACATGTACCGCCCGGTCAATCGATGAACGTATCGCAGACGCGATGAACACAAGCGATTGGTTCGCATTGGACTCGTTATACAGGGAAGTGCCGAAAGACTCTATCAATCCGTTCCTTGAAGTCTTTTCGCGTGGACTTTTAGGCAATCGCCTTAACCGGCCGGATGTATCGATTCCGGCTTTCGAGGAATTGCTCAACAAATATTCCGCCGGCCTTGATCTAAGCAACTTGCTCAACTCAGCGGTAATGCTTTCAATGGATTACAGCAAAGTGGGATATAATGCCAAAGCTGCTTCCGTATTGTCATCAGTTCTCGACGCTACAAAGCAACATCTTGATTCAGCGGCGATTGAAGGCGTGCAACTTTATATTGACCGATACACCGCCTTATCGGCCTACAGGCCCTACACCATTTCCATAGAAGGCGCTCAGGGTGTTGTTCCGTTCAGAATCGCCCCGGTAGGGAAACCGGAGAAACAGACTGTGCTGATGAAACTTGAAAACAGCACCGTCAACGGTCAGGAAGCCGATATAACATTTGATACCGGTGCCGGAGTCAACATCATTTCCGATTCTTTGGCTCAAAAGCTGAACTTAATTCCACTTGAAGCTTACAACAATGTCTTGGGAATCGGGCATCAAAGGGCACAATATGTTATCGCAAAAGAAATTAAACTTGGCAACATAACAGTTACAGATGTTCCCTTTGTCATCGTGGATTTCGAGACCGACAACGAAGAAGCCAATCAATACATCGATTGTCTCGGCATAGTTATCGGAGGTGAACTGATGCTTCAACTTAAGGACTTGACTATTGATTTTGAAAATTCCAAAATCACCGTCTCCGCTATCGCACCCGAAAGGAGCAATGTGCGTCCGAACATGAATTTCTCGCCCCAGATGAACCTGATTACCAAAGGCATCATCCACAATAACCATATCTGGATTTGCATCGACACAGGTGATGCCTCTTATGGCTCCCTGAATGGCGATTTCTTTGAGAGGAACAAAGATTATGTTTTGGCAAACTCGACGCCCGAAACCGTTCGGATGGCAGGCATTGGCGGAGTGCATATTT
>CANQWS010000070.1 GCA_947627615.1 uncultured Muribaculaceae bacterium
GCGAAAGTGGGAAAGTAGGTAACCGCCCCTTTAAAACCGAGACCCGGAGTTCACACCGAACCCCGGGCCTCTTTGTTATATATACGTACGCCAAAATTAACACACCGGAAAGACTTTTCCATCCCCCTGAAAAATATTAAGATATAAGCGCCGAGCGCGCCCCGATAGCGGGAAGCGCATAGCCGAAAGCAAGGGTGTCGGTCGCGAGGTAGAATCTGAAGGAAGCCGTAGGCAAAAGTCAGGCTCCACGTACAGAACCTTTAGCTCATTATGCCATGAAGACAAACAGCAGAGTATCCTCAAAGCCTAACCCGCAGCGTCGCAGTTCGGTGGCAAACGTGGTGTCCTTGATTTCCTTCAGTAGCTCGTTAGTTCGCTCAAACAATGACTTGTGGGTCAGTTCGTCATTGTCTTTTTCTTTCATCAACCGGTTGAAGCTGTCGAAGAAAGTCTGGGTATCATGTATCGGTTCCGTCTCGTAGACGTAAGGCTGGTTCTTTCGGAGAGATTTCAGCACGGCGTCCGGCACCCTGTAGCTTAATGATTTGCGTGAGCGTGCGGCCCTGACATAGTGCTTGGATTCAAGAACATCTATGTCTTCGGAAAGCCGTAAGATCTTGGTGGTGCGGCATCCGGCATACTTGGCAATCTCAGAAATCATTACACGGCTGCACTCGCTGCGGTCTATAAACATGGCCAGCAGCACAACCTGCATGGCCGTGAGCTTCAATTTGCGGGAGGCATACCTGATGTGTGGCGCCGCCTTTTCAATAAATTCATCGTCGAGATTGGAGTTTTCGGCGAGTTCAACGATGTATTCGAACGATTCCAGAATGCATTTAGGTCTGGCTTTAAGGGCATCATTCTTCTCTCCGGTTCTGTCGGGAGTCTGTTCTTTCTGAAGATTTAATTTTCTCATGACTTCTCTTTTTGATTCACGATGCAAAATTAAGCCTGACCTGTATCGAAAGGCGATATAGCTTTCGAAATTATGACAAATTTTCAAGTACTCTGAAATGCAGCACAACATCGAAACAGTCAGATTTTCCACTGATGTCCTGCAAAATGCATCACCCTGAACTTAAATTTGCTGCACAAAGCCAACATTCTACCTATTAATAAAAACATAAAAATGAAAACAATACAATCACCTGAGGGGGTGTCCCTGCTGATGGAAACCCTTTGGCTTCGTCATAGAGCCGGACTGAAGCAACGCACGGGCAACGTTTATATGGTGGAACTGCCACCCCTTACCGAGGCAGAACAGGCCGATGCCCGCCGCAATACCAGTTCAGACAGTCATCCCGACGACATCCCCGACGACCTCTACGGTGCCTGGATCTAACCCTCTCATCCCCCTCTTCCCATTAGCCCAATTACTCCCAAACCTCCCGATCTTCGCACTCCCCGCCGCCACTGCAGAATGCAGCAGCGGCCGGAGCTGAAGGTGCCTCGGCCGCTGCGGTTATGGGTTGTCGCTGTGTATCAGTTTTTTTCGTTTATGTCGGTATTCTCATCGGTCATGGTGGTTTCTTCCTCGTTGCATTCGATATTGGCGTCATTGGCCAAGGTCTCGAGGGTGATATTGATAACGTTGCGGACCTTGCGCTTTACGGTGAATTCCTTTGTCGGGATTGTAATATTGCCTTTCTTCGGACGCGACCAAATGAGATCGATTTTTCCCCTGAGTGTTGACGATTCTGTGTCGGCCCCCAGATTCGCCCCTGAATGGAATAGATAAGTCTGTTCTAACTCCTTGGCTTCAGTTCCGGTGCAGGATGATTCCGGGAATTTGAGCTGCTCGTTCTCCACCGTAATTATCCAAGAAAGTGAGCCGTCAGGCACACCATTGATTTTGAGCTTTACGCCGAAAGCCATGTATCGCATATCGATGACGGCCTTGCCGGATGATGCGTCGAAATTGTCCAAAGTGCCGTAATAGCGTTTGACACTCGGATAGTTGAGCAGAGGATTTCCTTTGCTGCCGTCCAACACGTTGGTAGTGTGCAGTGATAAATCGCCGAGAGTTTTCGTTGTGCTTGCCTTGAAACTCCCGATTTCGCTGATATTGAAATAATTGGTCTCAATGCCGGTTATATCCTCCACCTGACCTTCTATGCCCAGAGGCTGATAGATGCGCCCGTTATTGACATACAGCTCGTGCCCGGCGCCCTGCACGGAGGTACACTCGAACTTATAGATGTTTTTCTTCGGCAGTTCGATGACGAGGTTCGAGGCATCGGTGAAAACGCCGTAGGCAAACGGAGTGTAATTGGTTGAAGCCGGAGCTGTCTTATCCTTGCTCAGGATTCTGATGCCGAAATATTTGCTGGTTCCGTCGGCACGGCCGAGAGGTTCCTCGGAAACATCGGCGTAATCGCCGCCGAGGCTCAGGCGCACGGTATATGTTTCCGGTCCGTCGGCTCCCGAAGGGGAGTCACTGTCGCTACATGAAGTAAAAGTCATTGAAACAGACGCCGCCAGCATAAGAGCCGCGATAAAACCGTAAGTTTTCATGGATTTAAGTGATTGGTTTTAAAATAGTTTGTGATAATGTAAAATAAAAAAGCCGGACCGAAATCCAACTTTTCAAAAGTACGCAATCCCCCTCGCCCCATCAAACCATTTAACAAAAATCTTCCACCTCTTCACATACTTTAACACAAAACCACCTCCAAAGCACTCCTCCACCCAACGAAGCAGCGGCCGGAGCCTCCTTCAGCCCCGGCCGCCACCCGTAATTCTTGAACAACAAAAGTGTCAGCTTTCTATTGACTGACGGATGGTGTCGACGATGTAACGGACGTCATCGTCGGTCACGTATGGTCCGGCAGGCAGACAGATTCCCACCTCGAACAGCGATTCGCTCACCCCGTTCGTATAGGCCGGACATCCCGAATAGACCGGCTGACGGTGCATCGGTTTCCACAGCGGACGGGCCTCCACGTTGGCCGCATCGAGGCACACGCGCAGTGCTTCCACGTTGGCGTTCGGCTGGCAGTCAGTTGTGGCCGATTTAGCGGCGTGGGTCACACCGGCCGCTCCGCCCACGGCTCCGGTAATCACCTGACGGTATGCGTTGTCCTCACCCTTTATGCGCAGTGCGGGGTCGAGCGTCGCAGTGCACAGCCAGAAATTGGAATCGAACTCCGGCGCGGGATTGCGGTGCATGGTTATTCCCTCCACACCGTCGAGCAGTTCGCAGTACAGTTCCTGGACATGGCGGTGGTGGGCAATGTGGTTGTCAATCACCGTCATCTGTCCGCGGCCTATACCGGCACACACGTTGCTCATGCGGTAATTGTAGCCGATGTGCTCGTGCTGATAATAGGGATATGACTCGCGGGCCTGAGTGGCATAAAAGAGAATCTCCTTCTTGGCATCCTCGTCATCGCATATCAGCGCCCCGCCGCCGGAGGTTGTTATCATCTTGTTGCCGTTGAACGACAGCACGCCGTAGCGTCCGAACGTACCGAGAACCTGACCGTTGTAACGCGAACCCAGACCCTCGGCTGCATCCTCAATCACCGGAATACCGTAGCGGTCGGCAATCTCCATGATGCGGTCAATTTTGTAGGGCATGCCGTAGAGAGCCACCGGCACGATAGCCTTCGGCTTGCGGCCCGTCTTGTCCATGCGGTCCTTGATGGCCTGTTCGAGCAACTCGGGGTCCATGTTCCAGGTGTCGCGCTCGGAATCAATGAACACCGGGGTAGCGCCGAGATATGTGATGGGATGCGACGACGCGCAGAACGTGAAAGACTGCACCAGCACCTCGTCGCCGGGGCCAACGCCGCAGGCCAGCAGCGCCAGATGTACGGCCGCGGTGCCGGCCGACAGACAGCAGACCGCCTTGTGCAATTCCCGGGGTTTGGCGCATGATTCGGCATTGCCGGACGGACTGTTTCCAGAGCATTCCGCGGAGTGCAGGGGAGTGACTCTGTTTACGAACTCTTCGAGATCCTTCTCGAACCCGTTGACATTCGGTCCCATAGGTACCACCCAGTTGGTATCGAACGCCTCCTTTATAAATCCCATCTCTCTGCCGCTCATGTGCGCCAGACAAAGATAAATCCTTTCTTCTCTCATATTTTATATAAAATACTTTGTTTTATTGAATCATCGCGGCATCCTGACTACCTTATTCGGGCTTTTAAACCTCTACCAAATAATCACATTTGGCAAATGTCCGGTCATATTCAGGGCATAGAATGCTATTTTCTACTTCATTTCCCTTGAGCCATTCAATTATGGCTTTCGGGAAATTTACTCCGGCCTCATAACTAAATGGGAATCCGCCCCCGAATCGTGGATTGAGTTCAAGGACATAATATTGACCGTCACGTTCAAAGATATCCACATCAAGATTTCCTATATGGTGCAGGTTTTCACCTAATGTGCGCCCGATATTTCTGATAGCCTCACAGTCAACAGTCCGGGCCTTGTCAGTCTCGCCAGCCCGCATGGCCAGTTTCATCTTGACAGATACGCCCCTGTTATTTCCGTGAAGGTCGTTCATTACATCCATACCATATTCCTGCCCCTTGATGGCTTCCTGAATCAGTATATACTCATCGCCTGTCGAAGCTGTGCCAAGAATGCTTTTCTTGACTTTTTTTACCAACATGGCATATACTTCCTTTAACTCATCCTCAGAATTGACGAATTCGATACCTATTGAACCGGAACCCCATCGCGGCTTAAGAACAAGCGGGAATGCAAGTTCTCCGTTGTTCAAAGCGTCAATGGTGAGGTCGAGATTTACGAATGTTTTGGGCGAATTAAGACCCAATGACTCAACGTATCGGGCAGTCCGGTACTTGTCAAAACAGACCTCAATCACTTCCGGCGAGGATACTATCAGTGTGATGTTTTCGTCCTCAAAACGTTTCCTGTTAGCGGCAAGAATCGGGAGTTCAAGGTCGTTCAGACTGATTATAGCGTCAATCTTATGCTTACGGCAGATTTCAATAGTACAATCAAGATAATCCGGAGCATACACGGCCGGAACCTGTTCTTTTATATCGGCTGCTGACAAAGCCGGAGCGGTTAACTGCATGTCGGTTCCAGCAATAAGACCGTCATCGGCAAGTTGCTCCTTGAAATACTTAAGCAAATAAGTGCGCCGACCGGCACAAGTGAAAAGAATGTTCATTTAATTCATTTATTTGATTCATTCACAATGGTTTTGAATTTTCCTGTTTTGGTCAGAGGCAAACTATCGGTCTCGCATATCTCATATTCAACCTGCGGACCCAAAACTTCTTGCATCTTATTGTTTAATTCCCTTTCTTCTTCCTGAGTCAACTTGCCGATATATCTGAATTTAAATTTATTTTCGGATTGTTTTGAAAGTTGCCATTTTGAAATGCCTTGAATAGTCTCAGCAATAGAAGCGGCCACAGTATTACTGATAATCCGACAGTCTGGACCGCGAAGTATGTCAGAGCTGCGGCCACAGAGCCTTTCTATGGTCTTAATATCATCGGATTTGTCAAAAGAAACTGCAAGATCGCCTATGTCGTAGCGTATTAACGGCATTGCACGATTGAACAGGTCGGTAACTACAACTCTTCCCATTTCTCCAGGCCGGACATATTCGTCGCTGTCAAGTTTTAATAGTTCAATCCTCAGGCTTGCCGTATTGACATTGAATACATTACTGCTGTCCTCCATCATGGCTATAAGACCTGACTCATTGTTAGAATATCTATTATAGACAGGACATCCGAATGTTTCTCTCAATTCTTTTCTTTTGCTCTCAAGTAACTCTTCCGCACTACAGTGAATCAGCTTAAGCCGGATTGATTTGCCATCCCGACCGGTTCGTTTAACCCAATCCATAAAGTCACAGACAGAACAACTGTAACCTACAAAGATTGAATCCTTATGCCGCAGAAAATGGTTCCATAACTGTTCTTTATGACAATCATCAAAGTCTCCGATATTGACTTCCAAAAAATTCTTGGCGAATTTTGAAAATTTTGATTGACGCTTGTTTGACATCCAACTTCTTAAATAAACGTAATGGGCGCCCAGATTCCATCCAATCTTATCATTGATTACGAGCAAATCCGCTATGACACGTTGACGTTTCCTTGCATCCAGATAGACTGTAAGAGGTGTTCCGGTGCTTCCACTTGTTTTGACTATGTGCAAGCTGTTGTAATCGGGAAATTCGTCAGATATGCATTTCAATCCTTGTTCTTTGAAAGTACTCTTGTTGACTACGGGGAAATCGCTTAGCTGCTTGAAATTACGGTCACGGTAAAAAGGAACATGTTCCTGTGCGTAACTCATTATTTCATTCAGATGTTTTTCCCTTATATGAGAATCATTCTGCTTGATCTCAGTATAGTTCTTTTGAATTACCCCCCCCCTTAAACGGTCTAATACCCAGAATGTTAGGTAGCGTAAATTTCTCATTATATAATATGTTAAATCATGTCAATAGATTCATTAGTCCGCCTGTGTGCCAGAAAAGCACATTGCCGTGAATATCGTTCCTATTCAAGTAATCGTTCATCCCATAGAATGCTTTGCCGGAGTATGTAGTATCGAACATAAGTCCAGTTGATTTCATCACACCGTCAAGGAATTCAGCCATTTCTGGCGTAAAATGCTCATATCCTCCGCAGAGATAATCTGTGTTGAAGTCAATGCATCCTTTATAGTCCTTGTCAAAACCATAATGACCGGCCAGTAGATTTGCAAAATCTTCAATTACCTGTGTCCCACGTTCTTTTTGCCGAGCAACCGATATACCGATTAGCTTGACATCGGACCACCCGACAAGGTCAAGTCCGACCGCAATTCCGGCTTGCGTTGAGCCGGTGCCGGATGCGTGAAAGATATAGTCAGGTTTATAGCCATCGGCATCGCATTTTTCTTTCAACTCTCGAACTGCCTCAACCAGTGCAATTCCGCCGGGCAAGTCATGGCCGCCGCCATGAATATACATCGGTTTATAGCCCTCGTTTTCCAAGCGCTTCATTGCCACATCCATGGCAGGGCCAATCTGTTCTGCTTCGACAAATTCAACGGAAGCACCGGATTTGCGTACCAACAAAGCATTGCCTTTTTCGGCATCAAAGCGTTTGCGAGTACCGTGATAAACGATGTGACATTTCCAACCATTCTTTGCACACATCAAGGCAATTGCACGGTTATGATTGCTTTGAATCCCTCCTGTAGTCACGCAGGCATTATAACCGATTTTGGTAAAATGATCTTCGTAAAATCTTGATTTACGGGATTTTACCCCCCCCCCGATTTGTGGGTATAAGTCATCTCTTACAATGGCGATATTATGCCCAGAGATCTTATAGTGTTCAATAGGAACGTCATCAGATCCACCGAAATCAAGAGGATATCCGTTATTCTCAAATTCATCTGCAAGCAATCCATAATAAAGGCGGTCTTCGTATCGTTCATTCGTAATCATTTCATTGCGATGAACACCTTCAAGTTTAAACCCTACCTTCTCGTACGTTTTACGAGCACCGGCGTTCGATGAATTTGTATATAGGTATATTTTATGAAGCTGAAGAACATCAAAACCATATTTACATAGTAAGCGTGTAGCTTCTGAGCCTATTCCACGTCTATGCATATCGGGATTGACAAATATGTAAAACTCGGCCTTACGCACCGTGTAGTCAATACCTGTGAGACCGCCCATGGCAAGAAGTTGTCCGTTTTCATCCTGAAACACCACATCGCAGCGCGACTGCAATTGCTGATTCCGCTTGTGCCACTCAATGGTTTTTTCAAGAGAAATAGGTGGAGTAAAGTGCATAGTCCGATAAACCGCCGGATTATTCATCCAACGCACTCGTTCGGGTAAATCCCCTTGCGATAATTTACGTATTTTCATAATTTGTTTCGTCGTTCATCATCAAGAAAGACTCCTTTAGGCGCAACTTCAATGTCTTTTCTTTCAAAGACATTTTTTACTGTTGTCAAAAGAATCTTGCAGTCATTGACAAAATTGAGATTTTCAACATATTGAGCGTCATACTCCAGCTTCTGATCCCAAGAAAGATTATTCCTTCCGTTTACCTGTGCTAACCCAGTAATGCCAGGGCGTACCGAGTGTCGTATCTGCTCACGCTCAGTGTACCAAGGCAAATATCTTGGCAGGAGGGGGCGGGGGCCGATAAGAGACATATCGCCTATGAAGACATTCCAGAGCTGAGGTAATTCATCAATAGATGTTTTGCGGATAAAGGCGCCTACTTTGGTTAGCCGTTTTTCGTTTGGCAGCAATTTGCCGTCGGCATCTCGTTCGTCGGTCATGGATTTGAACTTCACTACTTTGAATATTTTGCCGTGACGGCCGGGTCTCTCCTGAAAGAAGAAGGCACCGGCGCCCTTGTTGGCAAAGTGTAGCCAGAGGGTCACCGCAGCCAGAGGCACGGATAGCACCAGCAGCGCTCCGCCCGAAGCCATAATGTCAATGGCCCTCTTGAAAAAATCACGATATGGTTTCATTTATTAAGACGGTCTGTTTTTAATTATGCGTGAACCATCTGGAAGACAAGCCGAATTACACCAGTCTTACCATTGTTCATAATTTCTGTGCTATTCTGGGTTATGGTGCCGACCCTGACCGGGACTTCCCTAAAATAGTATGACAGTTTTCTTACAATAAGATTTGCCACATTCTGGCAGGCACCCTTTGAAGAGACACTATCTGTCGGATATGAAGTTTCGACAGGCCCGTTTAAGCCCCTGAACAGAACCGTGACTTGTCCGGTCTCATCAAACTCCTGCCGCAATTTATCAGGGCAGAACTCATCGCTCAGATATATGCCTTTCCCGGGAGTGTAAAATACATCTATCATTTTAATTCGTTTAATAATGGAAAATGAAAAGTGAAAAGATCTTTGGCAAAAAGACGGTTTTATTTCGGGGGAAGGATGGTGGTGGCGATTTTTTCAGCGGTGTAGTTGTTTAGAAGGAAGGCATAGCCTTTACTTCCCATGGAATTTATGAGTTCCGGCGAAGAGGTAATGACGTTCATGTTTTTCATGAACGAATCGAGGTCGCCGCTTTCGGCCCAGAGTCCGAAGCCCTCGCTTTCGGCAATGCGGCCCATGTCGGTATTGATGTCGGTGGCAAGCAGTACGGGCATCCGGTTTTCGAGATAGCTCAGGAGGCGTGAAGGAAAGTTGGGGATTGTGAAGCGGTGGTCCAGAAATATGAGGCCGACATCTGCGGCACGAATCAGGCGGTCATATTCATCCTTGGGAAGAGCCGAAAGCAGTTTGGAATTCTGCGGTTTATATGTGTCAAACCAATTTTTGATCTTAGGACATTCAGTGCCGCTGCCAACGATGATTATGTAACTCTTCTTAAGTTTTTCGTTTGCTTCCACCACTCTGAGCAGAAAGTCTATTCCCTGAGGTTTGCCAAGGTTTCCGCCATAAATAAAGAGTGTCTTGTCAACCGGTATTCCGAGCTTTGAGAGCAATGCGGTGCGTTCCTCGACAGTTATTTCCGGAATCTCCACAGGCATAACTGCGTTGGGACACAGTTCCACTTTGCTCCTGTCTACAGCAGGATTATGGCTGATGACGTATTCACAGTTGGCCGGTGACATGCATCCGATCCGGTCGGAAATCTCATAGAGGCGTTCTTCCTTTTTGCGGAACATTTTATGCAACAGGCTTCCTTCCTTCATCATTCCGAGGTCGACCGCATTCTGGGGAAAGATGTCCTTGAGCATCAGGTAGCTGCGACAGCCGCAACGCGCTTTGATGCGTTCAATCACCTTGTTGAAGGTAATTGGCGGAGTGGCGTACAGGACAAGATCAAAGTTGACGTCTCCCCAGTATTTCCGGATGGCCCGGTCAAACTGGCTCTCAAGCAGAAGTGTCCCGATTCCTTTCTCTATAATGTTGGTCTTCTGGATGTTGAGGGTCCGGATTTTGAGAATGTGGCAGTTCGGAGAGTCAATCAGATGTGTGGGCTTACCGAAGCGCCGCTCGGTAGGAGAGGCGATGTACACGTCATTGCCGCGTTTGATAAATTCGCGCATGAGGTCGGAGTAAATTCCACGATTATTGACATCATCGAACCGCGACAAAGAAAGGAACAGGATTTTCATTTTAACGCTTTCTCATGAATGCACAACAAGAGCTCACACTCTAATTATGCATTGTGCATTGTTGTTTTTTCAATTACTCTTTTCGCCAGACCATTTTGTTGACGACGGTTACGTAGGACTGGATGATTTTGACGACGATGTTCGAGACGTTTTCGCCAACGTAGACATCGACGGGTGTGCCGTCGTCGTGGTTGCGGTTCATTGCTATGGCTGTGTCAACGGCCTGGAGCAGACTCTTCTCGTCGATTCCGGCGAGGATGAAGCCGGCGTTGTCGAGCGATTCAGGACGCTCGGTGGAGGTGCGGATGCAGACGGCCGGGAATGGATGGCCCACGGAGGTGAAGAAGGATGATTCCTCGGGGAGGGTGCCGCTGTCGGAGATGACTGCGGCGGCGTTCATCTGCAGGCAGTTGTAGTCATGAAATCCGAGCGGTTCGTGACGTATCACGCGCGGGTCAAGCTCAAAGCCGCTGCTTTCGAGCCGCTTGCGGCTGCGGGGATGGCAGCTGTAGAGAATGGGCATGTCATATTTGCGGGCAATGGCGTTGATGGCGTTGAAGAGGCTGAGGAAGTTTTTCTCGGTGTCGATGTTTTCCTCGCGGTGGGCCGACAGCAGGATGTATTTCCCTTTTTCGAGACCAAGGCGGGAGTGGATGTCGCTGGCTTCGATGTCGGCGAGGTTCTGGTGCAGCACCTCGGCCATGGGCGAGCCTGTGACGTAGGTGCGCTCCTTGGGCAGACCGCAGTCGGCCAGATACCGGCGAGCGTGCTCGGAGTAACAGAGGTTGACGTCGCTGATTATGTCGACAATGCGGCGGTTGGTTTCTTCGGGCAGACACTCGTCCTTGCATCGGTTGCCGGCTTCCATGTGGAAGATGGGGATGTGGAGACGTTTGGCGGCTATGGCCGAGAGGCAGGAGTTTGTGTCGCCGAGAATGAGCAGTGCGTCGGGCTTTATGTCGGCCATCAGCTTGTAGGAACAGTTGATGATGTTGCCTACGGTCGCTCCGAGGTCATCGCCCACGGCGTCCATATACACCTCGGGGTCTGCGAGCTTCAGGTCCTTGAAGAACACGCCGTTGAGGTTGTAGTCATAGTTCTGGCCGGTGTGGGCGAGGATTACGTCGAAGTATTTGCGGCATTTGTTGATTGTGGCGGCCAGACGGATAATCTCCGGCCGCGTGCCGACGATAATCAGCAGGCGCAGCCGTCCGTCCTCCTTGAATTTTATATCTTTATAATCGGTTTTCATTTTACAACTTGGTCGAAGTAAGTGTCAGGTTTTTGGTGGTCGAAGATTTCGTTGCAGTACATTACTGTGACGAGGTCTTCGGTGTCGGAGAGGTTGATTATGTTGTGGGTGTAG
>CANQWS010000071.1 GCA_947627615.1 uncultured Muribaculaceae bacterium
AAAACGTGCCCGGCGTAACCGAGCACAAAAATAACATATGAAAGGAGTAACATGGTAGCTATATAGGCACCTAGAAACTAACTAGGTAGTTACGCGATTTTTAACGGCCCTAGTAATATTCTGAATATTGGATCCGGGCGTAATACAATTTTTTACGCAGAACTCGCGGACAGTGCAGTAATCACCTATTACACTAAGCCGATCAAGCGCAGGAATGGAAAAATACATAAAAAATGGCTCATATTGATTGTACAACTCAGGATAAATGAATTTATCAAAATTATATACATTTCTAAAAGCCGATGATTTTGACATACCATTAAAAGCCCATTTTACAAAATGCTCAAAGGAACTAAAGCCCTCTTTTTTGTACATCCCGCTATGATATATATGGGCGAATACTTCAAGGTGTCGCGCCCTCGCGAGGGCCTCTTCATATTCAAAAATTTGCATCTGCTGCAACGCATCATTTAAAGCCATAATATCGCCCCCTTAATCTGCATATTCTGTAGTCCAATCACCATAGTACCCAAAATCGCCGTAGCATATAGGATCGATTTCGGGCGGATACTCATTAGAATTATACTTTACGCCCCACCATTCGCGACGGCAGATTTCTCTCATCGAATCATCATCATATATGATTACATCACTTTGATTGTAGCCAATCATATCATTTACTACTTCTTTTACATCAGATAGTGTGGCTGCGGAAATGCGCTCATAATTACCATTTCCAAAATCTACAAAATACATCATATTTTTTCTCCTGCGTTTTACGCCCGCGCGGCTTAATATTATCTAGATGGTATTTCTCCATCTGACAATATTAGTATATCACAATTTTGGGTATTTGTCTATAGTTATTTTGCCCAAACATTAGTATTAATTAAAAAGTTTTTTTGTATATAATATATATAACGCTCGCAGAAAAATAAATCATTAGCTATCTGGCGGATAGTTTCGCCATAAATGTACTTTTTTACGATAATGAGCCGCTCTATTGGCGTGCCACCACATTCTAGCAGCCAATCAAATACGGGCTTGATCGCGGCTTGATATGCATTACTAGCCAGTTTAAATTCTCGTATGGCGCGCTCATAGCTATTGAGATTACGAGGGGTAGCATTAATTTCTTTTGTACGCAATGCGCGTAGCAATCGCTGCTTGTGCCTGAAATAGGCTCTGGCGCAATACTTGCATTGATCCAGCGTGAGCACATCCATGGCTACCATATCACCTTGCAAATATCCCCACAGATCATACGGGCTAAATAATCATATGGCTGGATATATTTTTCAAAAGCATCTGCAAGCTCGGATGGCGACTCAACTCCGTATTCAGTTGATTTTTCAGCAAAATTGCCCTTATTAGAGCCATTTTGTAGCCGAGTATATATATTATCGCCCTTAGTATCGCTCGTAGATTTTCCCGTATTGTGTGTCGTAGTGGTACCAGTCTGGCTGCTTGTTGCGCTTTCGTACGGTCGCTGCTCTGTGGCATTGTATGCCGATCGAGTAGCGCTATCAGTAGTGATGAGATTTGGCTCTACTGTGGTGCTTAGCTCTGGCGTGATCACCGTATTACTCTGAGATTGCGTGCTATCATCGATCTGATTACTGCTACTATCGCTATTAGTGCCGGAGCGCTCGCGTACTATCTGGCGCAGTTTTGCCGGATCAAATTGATTGGCATAATTAAATAATTGAGCCAAATACGGCTTAGCTATATCAATAGTATTTTGAGCGATTGCATTAAGTTGCTCATTATCTACATCGGCGCGCATAGATCTATAATTATATATTGCTATCATGCGCCCTTTAAGTATAGCCTTATCAAATATATCATAAGTATCAATATTAAAATTTTCTGGATTACTAAGCCACTCAAAGAGATACATAATTAGCCACCTCCACCATAATATTAAGCCCAAATACTCTATTAATCTCGTCGACGCCCTCGCGCCTTATATCTAGCATAGCTCTGATATTGGCGCTCAAAAAATCTGTATCAGCATCAATCTCATCCGTAATCAGGCGCTCGCTCTTATGCTGCACGGATTGGATGCCAAAAGATGCATAAAATAAGCGCATAATCTGAGCGCGTAGCTCTAAAAGAGCCGGTATATCGCTTGCATTTTTCGCGGATTTAATGAGATCAGAAATATTGTCGAATACGGCTGATGGCGCAAAAGGTACGTATATATTTCCCTGCTCAATCTGATTGTAATAGCCATCAAGTGCATTTTTAGCTGATTGAGTATGGGCTATAATGCCATTGGCATCGCGACTTTTTAGAGTCGCCACTGTAATTGATACATCGATATCAGTGAGCGCCCGCGCAAACCATTGTAGCACTTGCAATAATTGTGCCCTCTGAGCCTGCATGATATCCTTATCAATTGGAGTGCCATATATGCAAGCGCTATCAATTCCGATTTTGCGGGTACCACTTCCAATGCGTGGCTGAGAATAAGTAATAGAAGTCGCATGATTATAGATATCAACTCCATATATAGAGCCAAAAGAAGTTACAACGCCGTATCCATCGACTTTAAAAATGGGAGCAAATCCTTGCAATATAAGCCTTTTTTCGATTTCATATGCCGGCAGGCTAGCCGGTAAATTGTGGTACCTAAATAGCCCCACCATGATATTAAAAAGCTCCGCAAATCGCACCCGATAGACTCGCGGCGTATTATTATTTTTTACTGGCTGATTATCATAATAATCATTTTTTATTTTCGAACTCATATGTATACCCCCTCTGATAGTAATCTTTTAATTTCGGCGATTTCCCCAGCATTAGCCGGACAATTATCAATATATACATAATCAGCAATAATATAGCCATCGCTGTTGGCGCATGCGGCAACCGTATTATATTGAGTTGATGGAGCGCCCATAGTGCTTTGATATGCGCTGCCTAGGTATGTTTGTTCGCCGGACGGCAGAAATAAATCATATCTGGTGCGCTCCAAAAATGCGGGCAATAGCTCATATGCGTTGATTGATGATATATTTCCCCTAGCCGTATAATGAGTTTGCAGCTGGAGATCGCCTATTATTCCTTTGGCGCTATCAATAGTCATGCCGATATTTTTTGTAGCGGCGCCCATTAGCATGCCGGTTGCGCCTGTAAGCACGGCTGATATATTATTAATTTCCTGCGCATAGCGATCAGATGCTACTAATTGCATAGTGCCCGCCACTGAACAATTAGTTGTGTAAACTAATTTATTATCAGAAAGTAAAAATGCGATTGCGTTGCCGGATGCAAAATCCACCGCATAATATAAGTGCAAATTTTTATTTACACAGTCGCACGCCCTCATATTAATATATCCCACAAAAGGCAGATAACATTGATAAGTCATCGAAGTAAAATCCGCATAATTGCCGTAATATGCATCAAGATATAATGTGCCGCCATCAATAATCGTATTATAGCCATCGCCTATGCTATAATTAGCTAGCCCGGGGCTTACTACTCCTAATATATTAGTATCAGCATTATAAGTAAGGTGATCGGCATCATGCCGCACTAAATCAAGATTATACATTTTGATGCTATTAATGGCATCAATCGGATTGGCAAAAAGTCGCGACCAATTTGTAATATCTACTCCGCTATCGCCTACCCAGTGCAAAAATTGCTTAGCCGATATCGGATTATATATAAGCTGATTGCCAAATGATGCGGGCGTAATGTATGCCGATGTGATCTCCGTAATATCGCTGGAATTATCAGGCAGGCTATCAAGGCTATCCGTGGGCTCCGGATTGATTACATACTTATCGCCCTGCCCAGTATAGCTATATACATCGCTAAGATTAGTAGAGATAAATACCCCAAAATCCGCAAATATATCAATTACATCTTGCACTGATTTATATGCGCTAGCGTGATATGGTCCACCGTCTCTTCCGTAGTATTGCGATGATCCCTCATTTAATTCATCATAAATCTGGGCTTTTTCATCACTTGTACGGAGCACAAATGATATTATAGTATCATCTTTATAATCATGCCAATCTAGTGTTCCATAAGGATTGTCTACAGATGACCCAGTGCGAAATATACTGCCGCTGCCTATTGTATTTGCTACGTATCGGGTGCCACGGATATTATCATTAATTTTTTCGGCTGCATAGTACGGCAGAAAAAATACTAAGTATGCGGGCGGATATTGGATATTCGATGGCTGCTTGATTGGTACGGGATATTGATCAATATACTTAATTTTTGCTACATTGACCTTCCCAGTGGGCTGCAGCACAGTACATACGCCTATTAATGGTCCATCATTATAGCGATCAAAATTATTGTATGCTTGGCGATTTCCTGCTGTATCAGTGTAGTACCACTGTATGTACGGCAATACATAATCTCCATATCTATCAAGCTCACTTATTATTGTGCCATCACTATGTACCCTATAATAATGATGTTCCTGATTAAATCGATTGAATATCCCACCCGGAATATATAAGCGAGCCATTTCGTAGCCATACTTATTACAAAAATCTCGCACCGTAATAATCTGCAGATAGCCGGCTACATTGGATAGCTGAGTATTTGCATCAAGTTGATCCGTCGAATTAGTTGAGGCTCCATGATATAGGTAGCTAGGCTGATCGCCATTATAGTAATAGCCTAAACTGCCTTGTCGGGGCATTGCGCTCCAGCAATATCCTATATCTGATTGTAAGCTAGCCGCCGACCATCCAAGGCTTATGTACGCCGTATTGGCGCTATATTGCCGCACAGTATCAAAGCTGCTAAATGCAGGCCTTTGCTTATCATTAGTGGAAAAGCAGCTAGATATATTAGCATAGATCGTTTGCAGATCATCGTTGAAAAATCGCATAAATTTTTTGAGTGGCGCGCGAACCTTAATACACTTATCAAGCTGGCTAGCGATATCAAAAGCCATAAAATCACACTCCTATAGTACTTACTACTATGCCATTAGTATCTAAATTAATCCTTGGCAGCCATTCCCCGCCAGTAAACATTTTAAGCTGTGTAATGCCGCGAGTCGAGTTACGCAGTCGGCCATCGGGCACAAATACATTAGGATTACTTGTAGCTCTAGAAGTAAGTATGTGTGCTTGCATTATGCTATCTGCAAATGATGTTAATACATCGCACGTCGCCGTTACGCGCACAGCCTCAGCATCAAGAGCTATTACCTCTGGATCAATAAAATAAGATCTTCCGAGCTCCGGAATATCCATATAATTATAATTGATAATATCACTAAAATTAGCTACTATATCAATTGTTATCGATGTTTCGCCTATTGGATTATATGCGTACACCTCAAATTCTTTAGTTTCCGCCCCAAAAGATTTATGTATTTTATTAGGCGGACTTTGCATATGTTTTAGAGTTACGGTCATTTTTTATTCCTCTCAATCCGCATTATAAAGCCATTTATACAATTGTTCCACGTAGAACAATAGTTGTTCCACGTGGAACATTTTATATAAATTATACAGCCTCATCGGCTATATAAAACACAATAGAATTTTCGGACATATCCACAAATGTGCGTACATCCATTTTATAAAAATAATTAGTATACTCACCATTTTCGTTGCGGACCGAGCGCACGCGATTATCATATATCATCATGCCCATAGCCTCAATATCGCTCATGAGCGCAATAATTCCGCTTTGCTCCACTATCTGCCCACTTGGAGTTGTGATGTTGATTTTTGAGGCATTATCAAAAGAGTAATCCTGTCCGGAGCCCTGCCAATAATTTACTTCACTGTACATGGGCAAAGATACAAGCTCATCATGATATATATTAGATCGCAGATACACATCACAAGCTTTGGCAAAATTAGAAAGCACTGTAAGCCGTACGTACTCTGCTGGTGTGTGCCTCAAATAGCCTTCTACGTTAAAAAGAGTGCTCATATTACTAAGCCGCTTTACGTATAGGCCGAGCAGGGATACCGCGAATTGGAAAAATTCCACGGATCTAAGTGCATTTTTTGCCGCAAGAGATTGCCCGGTAGCATCATTATATTCTTTAAGCAGATTGATGGCATGTACACCCGTACCGCTCTGATCAGCTAAGTTTTCACCAATACAAGCGGCGTAAGTGGCCTCTACAATGGCATCTTCTCGCATTGCCATCCCTGCGGAAATAGAGTTAAAAATAGCATCAATAAAAGCGGCCATAGCCTCAGCGCTCGTAAATGCCGACTCTAGCTGATAATCAGGAATAGTAATATCAATCTGATATACATTTCTATCCGTAAAAAGTTTCTGCTTTACTTCCGGCACTGTAATCTTATATTGATCAATAGTGGTGCCATTACTAAGCTGCCACTGTGGACTGTCTACGGCCTCTCCGGGCTTTACATAGATTTTTTGCAAAATCGCACCAAATTGGAAAGTATCCATAATAAGCGTATTACGGCGCTGTGATGAGTACGGCCGTACACTCTGGATTGTGCGGCCAATGCGGTCAACGAGCGCGCCCGTAAACTTATCTAGTACATTCATCGAGTTCAACTGTTTCCCGATAGATACTATATTACTTAGATCATTAGCTACTATATCGGTCTGCCCAGTCGCCTGTTCTACGGCGCTATTAAGTAAGTTTGATATTTGCTGTGTTTCCATTATTTATCCTCTCTTTCTGGTTCTGGCTCTGAGTCAGGCTCTGGCTCTGGCTCAGGCTCTGGCTCTGGTGCTGGCTCTGGCTCGGAGCACTCTGTTATACGCTTTTCGAGCTCAAAAATTCGCGCATCAAGCGCTTTAATTGCTGATAATATGGCATTGTCATCGGGTATGGTGGTACTTATATTATCCACCACATCAATTTTTTCCGGCGCCGCCAAAATATCAAAAGTTGATATCATAATCATCACCCCTAACTTTATTATATCACAATATTGCGTATTTGTCAACTACTATATAATAGTTTTAATTTTAAAATTACATCATTAAATTCTGTGCCCGTGAGATTATCGCAAAAAAATGCCTTATCACTCAATAGATTAATTATTAGCTTATCCTGTTTTGTCCGGACAATTAGCCCGCGCTTATAATATGGATTATTGGATACTATATTACTGTAAGTTAATGTGTACTCTTTTACAGGGGTAGTTTTTGGCACCACATACACAAATGCGCCGCCGACGGGATCCACGTAAATGCGGCATAAAAAGCGCTTTTCGTACCATTCCACAACAAAACTATATATAAGATCAGAAATAGTTAGCATATCCTCTGATATATGCGGGTAATCGCGTGTAAGCCATTTGCCTTCATTAGTCATCTCGCTGTCGCGGCCAAATGCTATGCGGCTCTGAGTGGAGCTATTACCGCAATACTCGCATGCTATGCGTATATCTCCAGCATCGGTCTTGAGGCTATATACATCTATAGTTCCGATTTGCTGCTTATCAATATTTTTAATGCCAAATTCGCGCCAATATGGACACAGCCTAGAAATGGCATTTCCGATCATATATATTTTTATATCGCGCTTACGGGCGACTGTGGATATAAAATGCCGGAATTTAAGTATCTCGTTCGGTAAATAATCCCCATTAATCGCTATAAATTCTTCTAATATAATAATTTGTACATCTAAGTATGATCCGGAGCTATAGCGCTGGGCATCCGATAGGCTACGGCAATAGCCGATACACCTAATATTACTACGCTTTTCGCCGCTTTTTGCAATATAGATTTTGCCCGCTGATGTATATATAATATCCTGCTCGCCATTAGTATACTTATCTATTGGCATATCTGCTAAGTATAAATTGGTAAGCGCATTAGATATATCAGCCTGATAGCGCCTTAAATATATAAATTTTGCATTTTCATCAGCGATAGCCGCCTTTATAGCTTTTTCTTTTACGGCATAGCTTTTGCCGTTTGAGCGCTCACCAAATATTATATTATAATCAGCATTACAGCTATCAATTGCGCTAATATTATAATATTCCTGAGCATCGTTTTTCTTTTTCATTTTTATCACCTCATATAATTAATATATTACTTATAATTTTGCACGCCTTAAATCTCTAAGCACATTTGTAGTACTGCCCTGATGCAATGCCAAAAATGCTATATAATCGCGAGATAATCCCATGCTATATGTACTATCTTGGATCGCGATGCCGCGCACGCCTGCATCTTGATGATATTTAATGCCGCAATAATCCACGCAATCAATAGCGGGGCAATCCGTAATATAATAATGCACTTTGCGTGCGTGCGGATATACGGCAGATTTTGTAAAATCGTTTAGCCCCTTAATAGTTTGATGTGCTAAGTATTTCGTATTTCCATCGGCATCATCTTCGTACTCTATCCACTCTTTTTGGCAGCCAGCTAGTACAGCATCAAAATGCCCTTTATCGTCAATATATGCGTATTTTTTGGCGCCGTAACTCTTAAATTGCGCATAATGCCCATCAAATGCAAATTCGCCCAGCATGCAAATAGTGCCATCTGGCGCCATTGGAAAAAATAATTTAGAGTCGAGCCCTCTAATCGCGCAAACTTCATTTATTTTGTCGCGCAAACTATTATTATATCTAATTATATAATTTATCCATTCAGGATTATTAATGCCCTTTACGCTATCTGTATCACAATATACACAATTGTTACCCATACTAATTATTAATTTAAATAATTCCCGGCGTGCGTATGCGGTAACCCAGACGCCTACAGAGTAGGGCAGTATTGGCTTTTCTGCCGCTAGCCTATCTCTAATATCATCTGTCGTAAGCTCGTTAATCTGCCAGCCGGCGTCAAAACTCACCTCATCGCGTATATTATTGGTCACACTCATGCCATATAAGCTATTAATATATTGCTTAGCCTTTGCGTAATCTTTTTCGCGCCCGGCGACATTTTTAAGCGCAGTTTTATCACTATATAATTTGAGTATATAATTAATATATCGCTTATCTAGGTACTCACTTGGCGCCCTATATAGCTCCAGCCATTCTATGGTATCATAAGTATATACTTGATTTATAATATCATAATCCACATCAGTGATCCATATAGTTAGCGCATCGGCCTTGTATAGCTTTCCGTTATCACTCTGGCCACCATCGATCGACTCGCATTTATGCACACTTATGTAATCCCACGCATTACGAGCCCTCAGCCCCGTAATCCTGAGTAGCCCATAATATAGCCAGTGTTTGCGATCGCCCATGTGTGCGCCGGGTACCCGCTCAAATTTATCGCACGGATACCGCTCCAAGCACATTACAGCGGGATATGAGCTCCGCCGATCATAGCTCCATACATCAGTCAATATCGTGCCATTATAGAGATAATTAATGTGAGTTACTCCGCCCGCAAATAATCGTGTTAGATGCACATAATCATTATAATTATTATTTGCATTATATACTTTAGTCATATATTTTTTATCGCGCAGTAGTTTTTTCACTTCCCTTCGCACTTCGCCAGTCTGCGTGAGCGGTATATTTGCAATTGTGCCATACTTTTCGCGATACTTATTAATGATATCTATAAGTGATAATATATCGCGCTCAGAATATTGCATTTCGTGCGCTTTTAATGGAGTTAGCGGCGTACGCAATTTACTATAATTGAGCCCGCCGACAAACTTATTATTAGTGCAATTGAGCGATTTTGCTGCATCAGCAAGCGCCATATTAGTAAGCAGGTACGAGCATCTAAATTCAATACATAGATCAGGCAGGCGGGCATATATGGGCTTGTGTGGCGCCCGCGCAAATACTTCCCAGCCGCTCCATAATGGGGCGAAAAATTCGAAATCATACCCCAGATTATGTACATATATTATCGCCCAGTTGCCGCCAAATTGGCGGCACAACTCCTCTAAGAATAGCTTTAATTCTAGCATGGTGCGCCCAAAATATACATTATCTTCAATGCCTATTTGCCAGATGTACGGAATAATTCCAATATCATCAGCCTTCGTAAGATCTCTGGTGCCATCATCGCTGATCCAGCTATCTCCAAATCTAAATACTGTAGTATTTTCCGTATCCAGTGCCATTGCCAAATTAATATATGTATTTTTGTAATGCCTATATATTGTATATTTGATAGGCTTTGCGGTCTTCCAGTGTACCACAATTATCACTCCTCAAAAACCATAATCATCATCTATATCTGTATTATCGATATTATCATTATTATATCTATCATCTAATAAGCGCTCAATTTGCCCGGCATCAAGCCCAGCATCAGCGCCTTCTGCAAATGTAGCAGCCACTACTCGCGAGCTTATGCTATATTCTGCGGCATATTCCGCAAATGAGTTAGCCCCTTTAAGTGCATTATCCAATTTTTTCTCATCAGCAATGCCCATTTGCTCGGAAAAATACTCTTTTATTCGCTTTTTGCGTAATTCCTGATATATCTTTATTCCTTTTTTTGTCGCCGTTTTGCTGCCCAAAAATCGCTTTATAGCGGCTTTTATAATTTGTTGCTCGCTTTTAGTTTTACCACCAATCTTAATAGTCTGCCCTTTTTTAAGCCCAAGTGTAGTTAATAGGCGATTGGCGGCCGGACTATCAAGCCCGGCCGCATCGAATGACTGTAGGCGCTTATTAATTCGGGCAATATCACTACGCAACTTTTTATCTTCTGCTGATAGTGTTTTTCGTCCCATATTAATTCACCCCCCTAATTATTTACTTTTTCTTGTTGTGCGTTTGCGGTAGGTATTATCGTTTTCACGTTGCTCATTTTTTGTAATTATAGCTTTTTCGCCCGTAAAGTATGCACTATTTATCGAGATGTCGTACCATGTGCGTTCAATGCCTTCATCATCTTCATAGTCGCTTGTTTGCAATTCGCCTGTAATCAGTATCATTGCACCTTTTGCAAAATTTTTGGCTATAAAATTAGCCGTTGTACCCCATGCGGTCGCGTTAAAGAAATCCGTTATGTATTCCTTGTTTTTATCCGGATATGTACGCTGCACCGCAATCCGGAAATGCAATACATCCTTTTTCGCGTTCTGCAATTGCACTACTTCCAGATCATTGCATATTCTGCCCAGTACTGTTATTGTGTTCATATGGTCCTACTTTCTGCCTTATTAAGGCTGTAAATTTATTTCAAGCGTTTTTGCTTGATATTATTAGTATAATGTATATATATGATTATTTTGTGATAATCATGTGATAATTTTATGAAATCATA
>CANQWS010000072.1 GCA_947627615.1 uncultured Muribaculaceae bacterium
AATCACCCATTTCACATGCTAATGCTCTGATATTCAATAGGCGCATTTTTTGACAATCAAAAAGTGACGAAGTCAGGGGGCTGAATGTCGGAGCAGCGCACCATTTGAATTTTGACGATGCCGGGGAGAGTATTTGTTTGCATAAGCGTTCGTTTTGGGCGTTTTGTAGCTTTTTGAATGGTTTGGGAGAAATGTACGATTTGGTAAAAATTAATGCGTTAATCAATTAAAATTAACACTATTTAACGCCGTTTGATTTGAGGCTTTTTTCTCGCTGACGGTAGAACATTTGACGGATCGCTTCCCAGTTGCGTTCCGTCTTGTCGATACCGTGAGTTTCCATGAAAGCATAAATGATGTCAGTGATTGAAATGTCCTGATTGTAGAAAACGGAGAGTTCTTTGTCGATGCACGTTTTGAAATTACGCTTGATAGCCGACACGACAGCTTTCTGGCCGTCGCGGCCGAGATAATTATGTTGATCGGGGTTCATGCCCTTAAAGGTCGGAACCTCGACTGGCAACAGCTCCGATACATCGCCCGGATCGTAGCCATGCGGCTGTTTGCGCAAGAATGTAGAGAGGATTGAATGAATGTTGCTGCCGCGCTCGAATTCGACGCGGCCGGTTAGGGGGTTCCAGTAGTCATGCCGGAGCCATTGGTCAAGGTAAGAAGGGACTTTAAGGTAGATGTTGAAATTTGACATACAGGGGAGCGAGGGGATACCGATTGAAAACTGAGTGCAAAGTTAAGTAAAAATTTCGGGGCTGGTTCAATTTACATTAACATTTACAGAATTTGCGTCTACATTTGTTGGAAAAAGCAAAGCGGTAGGTTGTTTTCGGTCGTACATTTGTGCGCTTTTCCGTAAACAGCGCAGTATCAGCGTAATAAAAGCGCACTTTCTCCACCCTAAAAAGTGCGCTGAAAGTGCCGGTCATCGGCAAATTTGTACATTAGTGCAAACGTACCAAAAAGTGCAAAATTCGTGCGCCATATAAGCCGCTGATTTACAAATGCAAACGCGGTCTCTGTACGAATGTACTTTTATTTTTGCTTTATTACACCCAAGAAAAAAATATTATTAGAGATTGTTTCACGTGGAACGTAAAATGCTAAATAACAACACCTTACCCAATAAATGTAAAAGTAGGCAGGCGCATGTACCCCCGCGCCCCCACGATGGTCGAGAACAAGGTTGTACGGGGGTACGGACGCACGGCTGCACCTTCTCCAATCTTCCTTATTCCGGAGGCGCGGGGGAGAGCCGCGAAGCGGTCGGTGAGGTGTGGAAAAGTGCTCCCGCAAAAGTTTGTTTAATACCTTGACAACTGCTAACTTTGCGCTTATAATACCACTCTTTGCGCATATACATGCGAAAGAAGATGTATATTATATAGAGTTTCCAATAGGATATTAGATAGTTTGTGCGGATATTATCAATTACCGACACACCGTCAGTAAGTACCAACAATATCCTTCAACAGAAAACGCCGCCTCGATGTGATATCGGGACGGCGCTGCTTTTAGAAATGTTCAGCGACAGTTAGATGTCGATGCGCTTCATCAGCCAGCCGAAAGAGCCGGCGGAATTGTGCCCGGGCTTGTAACCGAGTACGGCCAGCACTCGGTTCACATCGGCCTGTGAAATATCGGCCATATCGGAAAGGGCCGTAATTATATCGTCCGTCGACATAACGGTAACTCCAGGGCCGAACTGGTCGACGGGGACATATCCCTCGAGGAAGCGGCCGAGGATTACGGCATTTGGGTCGACGGGGTTTTCTTTATTTTTCTTGATGCCCTCGGTTCCTTTGCGCAGGGCATCGAGGCGGTCTTTCATGCTCATTGTTGTTCAGTGTTAGTGTCGGTTGGTATTAAGTTGTTTCGCTCGATGTAGTCGGAGAGTGCATCGCGGAGAGTGATAAGATCCTCGGCGCACTCCAGTTGGATATCCTGGATACATTCGTTGCCGATATTAGCCTGGACCTCGTAGAGTGAAGAGTCGAAGCTGCCGTCCGATGAATATACGTCGCGGCGGCTTATGGAGATTTCGGCTTTCATTTGGCACCTCCTTTCACAAGAGCTGCTGCCTCCGGGATTGTGGCCGTGCGTGCAACCTTATGGTAGTAGATACGGAAATAAGCCTGCTTGTCGAAGTCCACAACGTCAGAGACAGGAACGGCCATAATTTGGCCGCTGTCCCCGGAACGGTCGATAGTATGATCGATGAATGTCTTACGGCCACGTGTGAATTGCTCGTCCATTTGGGCCGCCTGTTCGCGCATGGCAAGAACTATGTTGTCCGGAGCATAATCGCCTTGCACGAGAATATCTTTGAAGCGCATGGCCATTTCCTGCAGGAGCTTGCCTTTGGCAGACTTTCCCGTTGTAGAGAAAGTCTGCACGGTATCGAAGAAGAACATCATGCCTCGACTCCTTTCTCGTCCTCGATCGGATGGACGATGTAGTTGAACACTGTTGTTACACACACCGGGCCGACTTTGCCGCGCTCGACAATGTAATTGTCAAGATCGGCAGTAGTGAGGCCGGATTGACGGACGCGGTCGGCAAAGTATTCGACATTGCCGTCTAAGCGCTCCCAGTTCTGCTCGATATCGCGTGCTACGCAGTTGAGCAGGTCTTCAGTAAATCCCATCATTTAGCGCCTCCTTTCTTGAAGTAGATGCGGCCATCAGCGGAGAGTTCGTAAGGGCCGTGGCCGTTAAAGTCGTACCATTCGCCGCCGGGGAGAGCCTTGCCGATGTAGTCCCACCGGTGGTAATAGTCATTGTAGACGTAGAGCATCACTTGCTCTTTGCGCTCGTCAGCGAGCTTATGAGCCTGTCGACGGATATACACCCAGTCAGCTTCGCCTTTTTCGAGCTCGATGCGAGAAACGTGAGCCGGGTAAAGGAACGACTCGAAGCGGTATTGAGCAGTTTTAGCCATTACTCTTCACCTCCTTCCTCCGGCATCGGCATAAAGGTGGCACGGATAGCCCAGACGATAGCCCAGGGCATGCCGAGAAGGCAGTCGAAGGCGACGGCTTCCTGCGAATCGATTGTGTTGTCTATTGATAGAATGTGCCAGTACATGGCGGCAAGAACGAGAACGGCCACGACGATCGAGACCTTTTCCGAGAATGTGGCGCGGATGATGCGTACCGGCGTACAGTTGCACCGAGTCCATCGCCATGCCCAGGAGAGGGCGCGGGAGAGGCGCACACTGACAGGGGTTGAATACTGGGCCTGGGTCTCGAGAGACGGGCCTGTAAGGATCACAAGCGGGCGAGTTGACGGTTTGCCCGAAACCTTGAATAAGATAGTTTGTTGCATAACGCTTGGCATTATGGTTTTGTAAGCATCTGGCAGACATAAAAACGGCTACCACTCCGTTGCTTACAAAACCATAATGCCTACCCCTAAGGGCGATATTAAGTTTTCGGAATGGTAGCCGTATAGGGCTACTTATGTGAGGGCATAAAAAATGCCCGAAGTTATGTCGAGCGTCTGAACCGCGCCCAAGGTAGCAGGCAAACTGCTATGGTTTTGTAAGCACTGCAAAATTACGACAAGTTTTCCACTTGGCAAAATTTTGAGGCGAGAAAATTATTTTCTTTTGATTACCATGCCGGTAACCACTGGTTCACTCACGAATTTTCCGACATAAGGCTCACAGATTTGAGTGGTAAGTTTTAAATTAATGATAGCGTCTCCGCCCATCTCAACAGCTTTCTTAACAGCTTCTTCTAACGCAGATTGGTATGTTGCTGTTTTCCATTTGCCTATCTTGTATTTGGTTTCGGATTTCGACTCTTTATGTGCGCCGTAGATCCCGTCATCAACAACGACCTCAGTTGAGGTGGTTTTTGCTTCAAGAACTTCATAACCTGAATGTGGAGCTACGACTATCGAACCAAGCGACTCATAATCACCACTGATTGAATTAGACTCCGTTAGCAGGATTTTACCGTTAAGTCCTACTGAATAATAATCAATAGCACTCACTAAAGTATAGTAGTGAGGACCTTCTACTGTCTTGCAAGCAGACAAGAGCATTACAAGCATACATACGGGGATAAACTTTTTCATTGCTTTAGCGTATTTGTTGCCGCAAAAATACGACAATTTATCCACACTACAAAGGCACCCCCGCCTTGATGGGCGAGGGTGCGGCCAGAGCGAACAATGTTAAAAGTGTAAATCAAACAAGCTGCAACTGGCTTAATTCTTGACCGAAAGAGTGAAGCGCTGTCTGTATTTTGGCCGTTGTCTTCTGCGAGGGATTGCGGTAGCCGTTAGCGTACTGGGAGAGTTGAGCGGCTGACACGCCCGTGAGCTTCGAGAGTCCGGCGTAAGTGAGCTTGCCGGCATAGTAGAGCAGAAATGAAGGCACATCGTAAGCATACGAGAATTGAGCCTCGGTAAATTCTTCGCCTTTCGATGCAAAGAGTTCTTTCATTTCCTTATAGCATTTGCCCCAGTCGGCAATAGCTTCCTGCACCGTATTGCCTACGCCGTTGAGACCGTAAGGAAGCTGCATCACGTCCTCCATGTAGGCGCTATAAGTGCCGTCAGAGGCGCGTTCGATTAATACTTTAACGGTTTTCATATTTTGCTATTTTTATTGATAACATATTAATTGGGTTAAGAGTTCGGAGGGTTGACTGTCTCAACCCTCCCCCTCTTTTTAGAGTTTCACGCCGGAGGCGATTCTTATATTTTTCAAGGTTCCCGGGGCTACTTCTGCGGAGTAGTGGTTGGAAGTGGCGAAGAACCTTTTTGTAATCGGGCTATACCATTTGGGATGCCCGGCCATTTGCTCCCCGGTGTCGTAACAACCGGCTTGTCGGAGCTTTTTGTGGAGTTCATTGTATTTCATTGTTCTCTTGTTTGATTTACAATGCAAATTTAATGCTATTATTTTTAATAGCAAAATATTTCGCAAAAAAAATTCTTTACCGCCATGATTTTTTTTGATATGCCCGGTTAGAACAGGCATGGCTGCGGGTTCAGACGCTCGGCCCGGAGTTTGCCGAGGGCTTCCTCTGCTTTCTTGCGGCGGCTTTTGGCTTCCTTTTCCTCGGAGATAGCCGAATTGATCTGCTGCAGCAGTGCAATCTCGGCGTTGTTGGTTTCGATGGTTCGCCGCATGGAACCAGTGAAATGCTCGTAGAGTACATCGTAGCACTCGCGGCGATAGCGGCTGACAGCCTCACGAGCTTCCGGAGCGACCTTGCCGGGATTGATTGTGGCGAGCCAGCCATAAACATCGCGGAGCCGGATGCAGTACATTTCTCTTTCCTTCTCGTCGGCGGCAACTGCGGCGATAATCGCCGTGGTTGAATTGAAGAATTGGTCGGAATTGAGCTTGTTTCGTTGCGCGTCTACGTCGATGCCGATAGCTTCGCAGATAGGTTTGATGGGGACGAAGATTTCTCCGTCGCGCTCAACGGTTACGATGTCGACTTCATTGATTTTTGAGATTAGTGTTTGCATTGTTTATTGTTTGGGATTATTGATATTGTTACCTCAAGAGGTTCGGACTCCCATGTTACTGATGGGAATAGGGATTTATCCAAAGCGAGTGTATCGCCGTTCGAGTCCCAGCAACCTTCATAGCCGGCTTTTCCTCGATAAGGTTTGCCCTTGTACATGTAGAGAGCGCCGTCGTCATCCCGCGCTATCCATGCGGTCATTATGAGTTGGTCTTTAGTCACATCTCTGCTCATTCTGCCTCGTTTTTAAACTTATTGACTATAACCGAGACGGCATAAGCACAAACGGCCAGAGAGAGTTGAGCGAAATCGTTGTCGTCACGGCATTTCGTTGTGAGGTCGAGTTCGGGAGTTTCGTGGACGGCAGCCATGACGGCCTCGGTTTGCTCGTCTGTAGCCGGGTACAAGGCACAAACTTTCAGCACTTGAATGTCTGAGATTTCAAATGTTACTTTCATTTTCGAGGGTTGTGTTTAGGTGAGTATTTCTTACATAAGAATTGTTTAGGGGAGATGGAACGCTTGGAGAGCTGACATCGGGGCGAGTGGGATTGATAATGGCAGCATAGGTCGCAAGTTGGGCGGCAAGTATTTTCGAGGTTTTTCAGGGAGTTTTCTTGAATTTCGAGGCACACTGTAGACACTGGGCGTTGTGCTATCCTCGACATTATCTTTGAAACCTCGTTGAATGTGGCTGCCATTGACCGAAATTCATCCATAACCACTGCAACGCCGTGAAGGACATCGTCGGCGGGGACCGGTGGAATTACCAATCGGAGTTTGGAGAAATGGTACGGCATTATCGTTCGGGGTCCGAGATGTTAACGCAATCGACAACTTCAACAGACTTGTAGCCTTCTGATTTGAGAGCGGCGATTGCATCCTTGATGCGAAGCTCGAGGCGTTGGCCGTTTTCGACAGCTATAACCCGAGCAACGCGGATTGGCTCGGTGTAGTTATAGCGTGAAGCGATGAAGAATACTTTGAATATCATATCAGTTGTTTTTATGTGGGATATCCGAGTTAAGATGATAGTATTTTGCGGCTTGTTTGATAGTGTCAAACAGAGCACCGCAATAGCGCTCTATCTCGACAGTGTTAGGCGCATGGCGCCCGATGAGAGCACCGGTATGTTCGGCCAGAACTTGGATGCACTCGCCTACGTTGCATCCGGATCTTTCAAGCTCCGTCGCGAGTTTGAGCGCGAGCTTTGACTGATTATTTGTGAAATCCTTCATGATTGTTAAAAAAAGAATGGGAATAATTGGCGTAATGCTGAAGCATTAGGACAATAAGTCTTGAACTTGTCGGTATGCGAAACCAGTTTAAATACTGTTTTATCATAGCTGATGGTGCAGTATTCAGTAAGCATCACAACGCCGTTGCTTACACCAGGGCGAACCCAGTTGGTGTAACGGCCTCGACAAGCCTTAACAGCTTTGTGCGGGACATCGACCGTTATGCACTGGTCTACATCGACGATGCCGGAAAGCCTGTGTATGGCTTTCTCTGGATCATCGTCAAAGAAGCAGAACCCGACGGCGGTTGTAACATCGCGGCCACGGGCAGCTGCGTGAGACTTGTAATTAGTGAGAGTTTCGCCGCGCATGTAGGCGGCGAACTCTCTTTGTGAGCAGAAGCGATGCAGTATCATTTCAGGGGCTTGGGTTTATAACCACACCAGCAGCACACGCCATCGGCGACGGCCAGGGCGTAGTTCTCGCGTTTACACTGAGGACAGCGGATTAAGAGGATTGTGCCGTCGGCGTACCATTCGACGCCGTCTTTGGCTTTTACGAGTTTACTCATTGTCGTTTAGTTTAGAAATAATGTTTGCCTCGTCGATGCCACGATACCAGACGTGTCCTTCGCCCTCGATGTGGTAGAACTTGGTAATGCCTCGGCGAAATGAATTGGTTAGACGGCCCGAGCGGATAATCGAGCCGAAGAAGAAACGCACGATATCGCCGACGAGGAACAGACCGGCCCCTGTCGAGAAGGTGAAGTCCCGTGGTTCGGCCGGGGTCGGTCTGTTGTAGACGATTTCGTTGATTGTAGGGGCGAACTCGTAATTCATCAGAGCGTGGGAGCAGGATTGTCGTTGGCCCACATTGCGCCGTCGGCGAATGTAGCGAACAGGACAGCCTCGAAGAGATGATCCTTAATCGATGCTCCCTTTACGAGCTTCTGGACTTCGTCGTGTTGAGCTTCAAGCCAGGCAGTTCGGTCATTGTAGTTTGACAATGGATGTTCGTCGGCCCAATTAGCGCCAGTGATGAAGCTTGTGATATACATCAGTCCGGCCATCGGATTTTTCTTTACGAGGTCAGACAGACGCGCATCGACCGCATCGGCTATTTGTTTTGTACGGGCCTTTTCATCGATTTTAGGCTGTTCTTTGGTCTCTTCTTTGACTTCTTCAAAGGAGATGTCTTCGGCTCTATCTTGGAGCTTACTGTTGTGTGGTTTGGGAGAGAAGCCCATGAAGGAGCGGAAATCCCCGGCGAATGTTTTAAAACACATGATTGTTGATTTTTTGTGGTTGTTACTTACGTTTATTTGATTTTTTCTTATGCTTATGGACTCGCGGAGAGTCAGGTGGTACGATAGTTATCAGATGTCGAGGAACGGCCATTGCGTAGCCGCATATCCTTATGAGGGCTGATATGGCCGAAATATCCATGACATCGACGGTGCTTCCCATCTGTATGCGGATATCGTTTACATACAATGTCCGAAGGAGTACCGCTTCTTTCATTTAAGTGAGTAGATGCGGTTGTTCTCGTAGTCGTAGACCTTGTCGTCGATGATGGCGAGGTATTCGTCGCCGCGTTCATGGGCGACATCGAGGCAGAGGTCGACGCGGTCGAAGGAGCCGGAGAGAGAGTCGGCCAGTTCGCGGATCGTGCCGGATGAAGCACGTTCCGCAGAGGCAAGACGAATGAAGTAACCGTCGGAGCTTTGCTCTACGACAGTAAAGCCGGCGGGCAGTGATGAATGATTGGAATGAGCTGCAGACATGGTAAATGTCGACGCAGAAGTTGCCGTGTCGGTAGTTTTGCCACACGCGGCCAAAGAAAGTGCCATTAGAATGAATAGTTTGTGCATGATGTTATGATGTTTAATCGAATAATTGACCTTGTAGAAGGCTCGTTTCGGCTATGCGGAGAGCGTCGCGAGTGTCCGGGATGAAATAGTTGAGGTAAAGCTTCATGAAGCCGACGGCATGAAGTTTGGCCTCGCGCTGCGACCTGAATTTACCGAGTGCCGCTGTCGGGCATTTGGCAGACATTCCACCTTTTGCCCAAAAGACTGTGTAGCCATACACCCAAAAACCATCGGGCAGGAGCGCACTGGTAATGGTAATTCGTTCAGTTCTGGAGTCCGTTAGAGTCCATGATGCAGTCGCCTCGACCGGCTCGACATCCTCAAGACAATCGATTTTGAGGTAGTCATACTGATTTCGCGCGTCCATAGATTTCCTTGATTTTGTTAAATTTGTCTTTGAAAGCCATACTGATGCCGATGTATTCCTCGGCTTTGTGCCGGGTATTAAGAATTGTCGTTCTGTCCCGGCCAAGTTCCCATGCCGTCGACTGATCATCATGTCCGCGCCGGTCAAAGAACAGCACGAAAAGCATCCGGGCTTCGACAATCGGCCATAAGCGAGAGCGAGAGCGCATCTTGGTCTTAGAGATGCCTGTAACTCGATAGATGGCGTCATAAACTATTTCATAGTCTTGCATATCGGAATGATTTAAAATGGATGTTCAGCTTTGTATTTTTCGGCGGAATATATTGTGAAATATTCTACGCCGCCGGATTTGTCTTCGTCGCCGATGAAAGACTCGTCCGGGTGCGACTTTTTCCAATCGGAGTAGAATACTTTCGAGTCCGATTTATTGTCGATAGGGCGGTTGTGGTTGAAATCGTAGCCCTTATATCGACAATAGGCAATCATTTTTATCTTGAAGTTTGTGCGTGTTACGCCGTGGCCTTGCATACCACCGGCATACTCCAGGAATGAAGCAAACAATTCCTTTCGGATGAGGCGCTGATTGAGATGATCACCCGTCGGCTCAAAGTATTCCTCGGCCCACTGTAGAAGCACTTCTGACATCGACTGTCGCAGAGTGCGCTGCTCAATATTCTTCATGGGCGGCGGCACGGCACCACGCCCCTCACGATACCAGATTTGCTCGAATGAGCGAAGGTAATACATGACACATTCGGCCATGAGGTTGTCAAACAGCGCCCATTGGTATTCGTCCCAATCATCGAAGAACATGTGGTGAAAGTCATCGATAAGCGCATGGTCTTGATTATACCATGCCGAGAACTCCATGTACGCAATACGGCGCTTGACGGAGCCTTCCTCGGCGTTGCGAATAGCGTGGTTGGTAGTGAGTAGGATTTTCGGCGAGTCTTCAACCGGGATAGTGTAGCGGTCCTTTCCTTTCGGGTTTACAGGCATCGGGCCGGTAATCCAGTTGAAGATGTTTTTAAAGTCAAAATTAGTTTTGACGTCATCGATGAAGATATTGCGCGTTGCCTTGGTAACGCCTGAAAGAATGAACTCGTCGTTAGAGTTGAAGTCCTGGCCGTTGATGAAGAACTGAGCCACAACTTTACTGATGGCGGTTCCGAGGACTGATTTACCTGCACCTCCCCAGGCCTGGCCGACCTCTGAAATACGGTGGTCCTGGACAACTACGGCCTGACGGTCCGATGGGTATTTCCAATCGGTGAGCAGAAATCCGATTGTCGTAATCTTATTGACGATGTGCTGAAGCCACTCGACGTTTTCGTCGTTGGTGGTTTCACGCGGTGCATCATGCGTGAAGTAGTTGTTCGAGGTATTGATAAGGTATTGCAGGAATTCGCATTTTTCGCCGTCCTCAGTCAATTCCCAATAGAAGATATTATCGACCTTGGTAATTGACTTGATGATTGGAATACGGCGGAAATTGCGTGGCACGATACGATTTCGCCATACATTGGCGATAGGCTGGCAGGGAGTGATTGCCTGTGAGGTAATCTCGACCTGGCCGTTGTTGTAGTATGTGCGCTGTACGTCCGGCTCGAAATGGTTGAAATTGTCAGTTCGTAGTTCGAGACGTTCAAGTTTCTTATACGGCAGCAGGACATCGAGCTTGCTATTAAAATATTCATGTACCAACGGATTTTTAATGTTGGTCATTATATACTGTAGAACACTACTGTCCACTAAAAATGGACGAGGTTAAAAATTAAATAAATTCGGTTCACTTGAATCACAGAGAACATTGAC
>CANQWS010000073.1 GCA_947627615.1 uncultured Muribaculaceae bacterium
CATAAATGCGTTCCATGAACGTTTTACTCTTTCACCAATTGACGGCATGGGACCTTACCTCCTTATCCTTTCGCTTTCTTAATAGCTGCAACAACACCAACAATCGTTCCGCCAGTAGCTGCGACGTCACCGATTAACTTTAAACGTTTAATCGTCTTCTGTCTTCCATACTCGATTCGATCAGCTTTAAGTTCCTTGTATTTGTTCTCTCTGGTCATTCGATTAATTGCTTTCTGAAGATCATCATCAGACATATTAGAAACGTCCATCTCTTTTATAGCTCTCTGTCTATCAGACTGTAATCTCTTTGACTGCTGTTCGGCAAGAGCATTTGTTATTTTACTGACTCCAGATAACGCTTCTTGGGTAGATTTAAGACCTTGTTCCACGCCAGCTCTTCTATCCGTTTTGTCATCTTCTGATCGTTTCTCATCCGATTTTCTCTCATTAGATTTTGCATCGTCAACTTCTTTCCAAGTTCCTTCAACGAAATCTTTTTTCTTTTGTTTCGAAGACTTGTAACCCTTCGGTTCTCCTTCAACAGTCTGGTCATCATAATCGGATGATCTGGTTCCAGATCTTGAAGACGATGATCTACCGTTTGATACGGTTAAAGCAGTCGTTGAAAGTAATTTCTGAGAATCAGAAGTTGGTCCTTCGACTCCCAATCTCCTTTTCCCAAGAGGAGTTAAAGAACCATCTTTATTCTGGTATCTTCGAACACCCCATCGTTGACCCTTAATTCCATGGTGCACGAGATCGGAATCGGAAGGGGTTACAATAAAAACGCCCATTTTGAAATTCACCTCCCCATCTATTCGAACAAATCTTTATTAATCTTCCAGGCAACATATGCGTCCATCATAGCGGCGACGTTATCAATCTTTTGATCCTGTCGACGCTTATAAAGTTTGCGGTTACCATTTGTATCTTCAAGGACAATACAGTTGCCCATTGCGAAAGTCATAAGCTCCTCGTCAAATAAAAGGAGGCGATCCTCAGCCAAATTCTTAATCTCTCCAAGAGGAACCGATTCGGTTTTAGCTCCCTGAATTACCTTCTCAACACCGTACTCACTGTTCTCTCGACACCAACGCTCTACAAACTCTCTAGCATTATATGGGTCATAACCAAAAGAACAAACTGAATAGTTAGAATCGATGATGTGCTGATCCAGATCATCGTATACCTCCATCATATCAAGAATCGTTCCAGGCATAACCTGAAGCGTTCCCTCTTTGATAAATGAATCATACTTAATTCGCATTGCTTTTGGAAGCTTCATTAAAGTTCGTTCCGTAATGTAAGACCGAGTCTTAATACCAAATTCACCTCTCGGAAGTGGGAACAAGAATGTAAATGCACAAAAGTCATCACCCTGTGAAAGGTCAGCGCCCAAAGAACAATTCATTCCCCAGTAACTGCGAGGTCTGCCTGGTGGAAGCGTCTCCTCATACGTAAAGAAATACGTATAGCCCTCCATTGGAATTCCAAAACGCTTCGCCAATGTATCGTTTCTAGCCGCAGGAGCATTTTCCGCACGTTCGACTTCAAGCTGAAGCGTCTCGTACGTTACGGTCTTGTCAATGTTCGGATTCGCTTTGATCCACATTTCTGGATTTCCAACTTCCTCGATATCGTCAAGCTTATACCACCAGATAGAAACGTTTGGGGCCACGTAATCACCTTTCAGAATGGACATAAGTTCCATCTTAATCGTATCACCAGCTCCGTTTCTCACGGTTCCTTCTGAACTCGTTGCGATGATCAAATAATCATCAAGCTTAGAAGCTCCCTGCTCCAAAGCTCCGATAACATCCTCACGAATATCGCAAGATAACCATTCGTCAACTGTAGAGTATTTGTTCTGCAACCCTTGCAGTTTATCGATACTCATCGGTCGAATCTCCAATAATGAATTTGTAAGAAAGTTTTCAATTCCTTTCTTTGTTGCACAGAGTTTCGCTCGATTCATTCGAGTACCTCTGGTGTTTCGAAGATCTCCTTCAGTTAGGAATTGAAATAACGGGCCTCTTGACTTAATGATCGCCGTTTTAAACGGAAGAATCATCTCTTCTGCCTGTTTCATCGTTGGAGCAGTAGCCACTTGATGAGTCGTTTCCACATCAACAGTCATTCCGTAAGCTTGATGGCACTCATCGTACAAAGTTTTGGCATTACCTCTGGCAATGATTAAATATTGCTTATTCGTCAACCGCTTTTTGATCTTCTTCCGTACATAATGCCCTGGTTTTCGTTTATTGCCCGGAACATATACACTTCGTTCCACAAAATAATACCAGCAATAAACCTGTTCTCCCCAAAGTTTGAATGTGTCTAAAAGATGTAACGGTCGTCCGTCCGTTAAGGTAAGCTCGTTCTCACAAAATCGAATCCACCCCTCGACCGGTTCTGGATCGTAATAAACGCCTGGATTTCGAATCAGCTTGTCGATCCGATTCATTTCCAGATCAATCGTTTCTGGTATTGGAAAATCGCCCCGTAATACGGCGTCGCGAAAAGCCCCGTAATACTTTGGCGTTGCCGTATTTGAAAGCATTAGTTTCCTTCTTTCTTATTCATGCATTCTGACATGCTCTTTTGAATTTCGCTCATTAAACGCGCGAGCGCTGTCGATAGAAGCATAAGTCAATTCATTTACTCTACGAACTTTGTCAACTAATTCTTTACCACGACGAATAGAATCCTCGCTCAAGTCCATAGACAATTTGTTCTTAAAGAATTTTTGATTCTTCTCAAAATATCTAGCACCCTTACTGTAATAGTAATTAGCACGGCGCTGCTTATTCTCTGCTGATCCCAAAGATCGCTCGATAGAAGACCTTGAGCTGATGATGGAAAGCTGTTTCCGATTTGCCTTAATAAACTGCGTATCGGCTTTTCTTTGATACTTTGAAGCTTTTTCTCCATATCTAGTAAGTTTTTGTTCGGTTCGATTCAGACGACGTTTTCCAGCATCCGTCAATGTTCCATCCGCGTTTTGGTATCGTCTTACACCCCACTTCTGTCCTTTTATACCGTGATGCATAAGATCGGTATCAGTATAAACAATTGCATATTGCAAAATATCACCTCCCTATTTCAAACTTTCGGAAAAGAAATGGGAGATTCAACAAACACATTCAATCTCCACTCCAATTCTTTCGCCTGATCTTCAAGCGCTGTCAGAACATAAGAACTTTGAGGCGGGTCAAAAAGAATACGCGTTTTAATAAACACGTAAGTCCTTGCTAAATTCAACCTTGGGTCTTCTCCAATAAACTCTGACCACTGTGCTGAATTGTCATGTATAGAAAAACCAAGATCTGGCCCAATACCTAATTGAGTCAAGGTGCTCAAAGCCATATTGATACAATCAATAATATCCGAATCAAACTCGTTCATGGTTTCCGGATCGAGGCCGAGCTTCTTTTTCACGGAATCCAGAATACTATTAATCTCCGTCATCATAGATGTTCACCTCCCTGCAAAAATCGCAAGAGATAAATCCAACACGCTTAATCCGCCCATAACGAATTTGATAGAACCCGGATTTCTCTCCAAGGATCTCAACTTCCTCGCCAGCCGACAGGTAATCCTTCACTTTTGCAGCCTCTTCCGGCTTTTCACGTATAGAAACAAATTTAGAATTGGATACGATTCCGTATCGAATTTCAGAATTCGTAATCTCCTGATCGGCAGGAGATTTTACCGGTCTTTTAACTCTTGGGGTTTTCTTTCTTTCAAATTCGAATGACGATTGACCTTTTTTCATAACTATTACCTCCATGGACATGTATCGTTTTTTCGTCTTTCTACATATGGCTTTGCTAATGTCTCTGAATTACCGTAATGAAGAGCGTTATGAGTTTCGTAAGAAATACAAATTAGATTGTCTTCGTCGAAAATGCAAGGTTTTCTTTGCAAAATATCTTCGATTGTAATTGGTTCAATGTGGTGAATGAACAACTTTCCGTAAATGGGATGATCCGGGTGAGCAAGATCGCATCCGTTATCTCGAATGATCACATTCCGACGAGCTCTTTTCCAAGCATCACTCTGATACAACCTCTGGTTCAAATATCTTCGACCACCAAAGGTTTGATCACCGATGAAACTTTCCGTCTTCAAATATTCAAACCGCTCCTCAAAAGACGGAATCAGAATTACCTCGGAATAGGTCTTAATCTTCTTAGTAATCATCGTCATCATAATCCTCCGCAGTTTCTCCGCCGCCATAACTTTTGAAAGCTTTGATGGCTTCGGCATAAAGTTCCTCAGAATGTTGCTGAGATTTCAGAAGCTCGGATTTGGAGACCGTCATCTCAGTCTCGGCTTTCAACTTCTCGTTCTCGTACTTTGCTTTTTCCGTAGCAAGCTTGAGAAAATGAACAACGATTTGAGCTGGAGCCCTTCCTTCTCGTAGCATTTGCTCTGCTTGTTTCATGGAAAGATTAATCATTAGCTGTTCTTGAGCCTCTGGGGTTCTAGCAGGAGCAGATCTCTGTCTAGAAGTTTTCTTTCCTTCGGACTTTTTAACTTCTTTTGGCATAAATATACTCCTTTCTAATTGGTTCACTTATACTCTTTGTAAGAATGCAGGCACTTTTAGCACACTTTCCGCAGCAAATTATGATGGCTTACACAAAGGGAAACGATGAACTCTTAAAAGGAGGTGGTAAGCATGAAACCATTACCGGCACTAATAATGTCTGCATCCCTACAAAAAATATAAATGAAAAAACCGAAATTACCTCCGGGGAATTTTTGAAGACCGGCGCGATGCAGGGCGGGGGCGCCATTTTTTAGACCCCCTCCCCCTATTCGCAAACCCTTCCGTCACGTTATTTTATATTTTTAATAGTCAGAAGCCAAGACTTTCTTGTAAATCATTGGCTCATTGGACACAATCCAGTCCATTGCTCGCAAAACATCCTCATCATTCAGTTCATCGGATGCCACGTCTGATGTGTTGGCGGTCCTTGCAAGCAAACCACAGCAGTCATGTCCAAGAAGAAGATCTTCTTTCCACCAACGTTCAAACTCTCGAAAGGGATTGAACGGATTGTCATACGTCGTGAGCATATAGTCATCATCTGGCATGTTCATTCTCCTTTCTTTTAACCAACTGATCGACTGATTGTAGACACAGAAACTCCCAAGCTATCAGCAATCTCTTTGCGTGTGTACATACCAGAAGCTATCATAGCTTTAGCTTTAGCAATCTCAGCATTCGATAACGTTGATGAGTGTTTAGGAGTTGCTCTTTGTTTAAACTTCTCCTGATCAGTGTTGTCTAAGATGTCTTTTAATCTACTGGAACTTATAGCATTTGCTTGAATAGCTTCCCATTCTCGGTCGCTAATCTTAACCATTTGCTTCTTAGCTCCGACTGCAGCTCTTGCTCTTGTCAAAGCTAGGGCTTCTTCTCTTTTTCTGTGCTCGTAATCCATATCTGGATTGCTCTTAATCTTTTCTGATACAGCAGCTTCAGCCAATGCGCGAGCACGTCTTTCTTTTGGTGAGTTCATCTTAGCTAACTTCAATTGTCTGTTTAAAGACTCAACCTCTGCAGCATAGGTAGCTTTAGCTTCTTTCGATACAGGAATCGTTTTAATGCTTCTAGATTCGATCCTAGCATTCCTAGCCAAATCTTTTAACTGGTTGGCATATTTTGCATAGGCCACCTCTTTCTGGTTACTGGGGTCTCTTACAAGATCCATAGCATCATCTACAATATCCATCTGATGAACAGACATGGTCTTTAAAGTACCGGTCTGCCTAAATATTTTCTTGCCGGCGTTATAACGCTCCAGTTCATCCGCTGTCATCTTATTGGGATCCTTGATCAGCTTCAATTTTGTCTCTCCGGTATCCCTATAAACTTTCTTTCCAGCGTTCCAATCTGCAAGTTCTTCAGGAGTCATGTACTTCGTGTTGGTTATCTCTTTTCTAAGAGGAATCTGAGCAGACCCTTTTGCTCTCGATAGAATTGTAGAGGCTCCTCCAACCTTTCCAGTTGCGAGATTCTTTTGGTAAATCTCTTTCAAAGAAGCTATGTCATTATCTTTTTCACTCTGTTTGTAGTCCAAGTGATGCTTCTGTGCATCAATAACGACCATGGAATGTTTGACAGCTCTTGCAATCTCGCTGAAACCAGCACCACCAACAGTCATGTCAGTGATTAAGTTCGTAACGATTCCCATCTGTTTCTGTTTTGTGCTTCCTTTCATCTGTGGAGCAGAATCTGGAAGCTTGTACAGTTCTTTCGGATCGAAATCTATCAGATCTTCCAATGGTTTTCTAGAAGAAACAGCTAAACGATTTGATTTCAATGGTATCACAAGCGCTGTGTCACCATCAAAGTCTGCTCCAGAAAGCTGTTCAGCAACCTTGGATGTGATTCCGACTGCATCTTTCGCATCTCGCATTACTTCCTTTGCTGCGGTAGCTCCTTTGTTATTCACTGTAAGAACCGGAATCTCAAACGTTCCACCATGTGGATAACGAACCAGCGCAACGGTATCTCCATCGTCATAGTTCGGGGCATAGATTTCATTGTCTTTCAATTTTGGAACTGGAAGCAACACCTGAAATGCCTGATTCTTAAAACCTTTTACAGAAAGATCTGCAGCATTAGCATCGCATGAATCAGCAAACTCATCCAAAAGCTTCTTCTTTATGACAGGGTTTGTAAGATTCTTAATTCGTTCCAACTCAACTTGTTTGTCTTTGATTGACAAATCAGTTTGCTGCTTAATTAACTTCAAAGGCTGTTTCGAAAGGAACTGTGATGAAAGAGTTCTTGACCAAGAATCCCAGTCGCCCTCATCTTGAAGCTTATTGATGACCGATAAGTGTTCCTTTCCATCGGCACCAATATACTTTCGTTGTCCGCCCGCCATAATAACACCATCTCGATCTTTCGGGGACTTAATCAACGCTCCAAATGGATTGTCTCGATCTACTTCCATAGTGTCATTATTAATCTTTAAACGCTTTAGAACCTCCTTGCCAGACCAAGCTCCAGATTCTGGATCATAGACAGCAGAATCATCAATTAACGGGGTTCCTCGCTTCTTGTTCGTGTTGTAAACTACATCATATCCTTTTGGAATGTCCGTTCCATAAATGGCCATTCCTTTCATATAGTGCGTTCCATCAACAGCAACTCGAACCTGAGCGTACTGCGACCCATCAAGAGATATGTCATCGACTCCTCTACGAAGTTCTATAACTCCATCCTTATCTTTTCCTCCATCCTCCGCATAACGAACGTAAATTCGTTTGGAGCTAATACTTTCTGGAAACTCAGGAGTCCACCAAGTCTTTCCTTGATCTGGGGTAAAATCCTGAATTGGCTGAATGTCCTGCTTATTCTGTTGCATACGGCGGAATACATCCTTAACCGTCTCTCCTTCTCCAGGAGGAGCGGCAAGAACAACCATCTTTGTCGTCTTATTGATTCCGTTTGGTATGTTGACCCAGCCTTTCAAATACCCTTCTTGTTCAAGCATGGATATGGCAACCTTTTTTGTGTAATCCGTAACGCCAATGGACTCGCCAATTCCAATGTAGTATTCACTACCACTCGAAACATCAATCATTTTGGACTTAGACTCGGCAATTCTTTTCTTTAAAAAATCGGCCGTCGCTTCATACCTCTTATTTCGCTCATCAATAGCATCGTTCAAGTAAGAACGAAAGGTACTTTCCGCGACTCCCATCCTTCTTGCCGCTTCTGAACGATTCCCATGGCATTCATCATAGAGCTCCAAAGCCCTCGCTCGAACCTGGTTTCGTTCTGCTGCTCTTTCTCTTGCAATCTTTGCTCTAAGATCAGTTGAATTGTAGTAAATCGGATCTCCAGTCTTCTTGTTAACGCCTTTCTTTCCCATCAACATTTGAGCTATCTCTGCTTGAGAATACCCTTTCGCTTTCAAACGATCAACTTCTGATCGAAAAGTAAATTGATGTTGACCTGGATTCTCCCCGCTTCCATATGGAAAACGACCAGAACCTCGCCCAGGTGGATTCTCATCATGTGCTACGCCCGTGTGATAAAGTTCAGAAACCATAGTCTTCCTCCTTGCACTCTTCAATCATTTTATCAAAACGGATAATCGTTTCCATAATAGTTCGTACAACTTCAGGACCAGGACTTCCAATTAAAATATCATCATTCTGGTAGATCCGAAGCTCAATTGACATTAGGTCTTCCGGATTAACATTGTATTCCAAACAGAATAAAGCAGCATAAACTTCCAATTGATGGAGTGATGCTTTTTCTTCTCCAGTCTTCAAATCATGAATTCGAAGAAAGTTTCTTTTGTAAGATATGGCGTCAGCAGTTCCGAAACAGTTTTGAGAAAAATATAAAATCTGTTCAGGTGTCATGCCAAAACCAATAGCGTCATTCACATACATATTCAAAGTCTTATTTGACTTTGGAAGCTTTTGCCTAAATTGAATACACTGACAAGCAAAGGAATGTAGCAAAGTACCTCGCTGTGTTGCCAACTTCTTCTTATAAACCGTCGCTAACTTTTCATCACTATAATTGATCCAATGGTACTTAGACGGACTTAGAAATGCATGCACACCTTCCGGCACATCTTTTGAGTGACTGTTCCAACGCATCAAGCACTTCCTCCTTATTCTCTGGATAAATAAAAGAGGAGAAGCCCATGTTGTTGAGTTTCTCCACGTACAAATCCTGATTCGGCTGATGCGATGCGTCTTTATCCGCTTTACATTCGAGAGTCCCCCAATGTCTGCCATATAGTACGGTCAAGTCAGGAATTCCCTGAATGTAATTTGGATCGTTTTTCAAAATGACTGCTTCAGGCAGTCGCTGTTTTATTTCGGAAATCACCGAATTTTGAAACTTTGCTTCTGCGGCCAAAGTAATCACCTCCAAAAATATAAAGAGAGGATTTTTGCACGTTTCAGCGCAACGAGACCACTGTCTCATCCTCTCTCTATAATAAGCCATGTTTTTCACGCGAATCAGGAATGCTTCAAAAAAGATCGTTCGTTGAAATTCTTCTTCTTACTCAAAGCTCGATGAATTGCTAAATCAATCGGAGCAGAAGAACGTAAATGATAATAATACAAATCCACAAACGGAGTATTCATTCGGTCGATTCGTCCAGCCGCTTGCTCTGTCATTCGATAAGAATAACTCTGACTGAAAAATATCACGGTATCTGTTGTCACGCAATTCCATCCTTCTGATCCAGCCGCGTACTGAACAAGATAAACCCAAGAGTCACCTTTTGGAAGATTCTCATGCTTCTCTCCATTCCACTCCGTATACTTAACACCAATCTCTTCACAAAGATTTCGAAGTGCGTGTAACTCATATGAGAAATTGTAAAATATAATACAGCATTTTCGCTCTTCTATAATTTTTGCAGTCTTCTCCAGTCTACTTGGATCAGAGTTCACAACCTTCCGCATTAAATAGAACAACTTTCCAGTTTCTGGAATTGGTTCATTCTCATACGGATCCCAGCGATCTCGAAATACCGTTCGATACAACATTCGATCATAAGCAACCTCAACCAAAATATCATGTCGAACCGTAGATCTTTGATCTTCCATGTAAACAGTAATAGAATCTCGTAACTTTTCCAAATACTTCTCATCCAAATATCTATCAATCTTAAGGTACTTCGTCTGTCTGCTGAAAACGCAATGGCGATTATAGAATTCTGTTTTATTCCTGTAGAATCCATTGGCAATGAATACAGGAATATAATCCTTCCATTGATCCCCAGGCGTAGCAGACAATAGGATCCAATGATTCTTTCTTGAAATATTTAGAAACGCTTTTACCCAAGCTCCAGAACCAACAACTCGTTGCTCGTCAAATATAAAGAATGCTCCATACACCTTCTTGTACTTCTGAATATTGTTCCAGCTATCTATCGTAACTGTAACGCCAGATTCAGAAAATTCTGGATCCTTTGACAAACAGTATTTTGAACACTCCTTGTCCCATTCTAAAGAATCTCGTTTCTTCGCAGTTGTAATAATATAAAGGTCTCTAGGAAACAGCATTTTTCGGTATCGCCCTTCTCCATTGACTTTCATTTTACCTTTGCATTCTTTGAAATAGAAATATCCAAGTGCGGTTCTTGATTTTCCAGAGCCGACTCCACCACAAAGGATGGAGCCGTTCTTTAATTCATCGATTGCCTTAAGCTGATAATCTCGCAGCTCAATCATCCGCTACAGCCCTTTCGCTCTCCTTAATTGTCAAATCCATGTAATTAGGAATCTTAGAAAACCCGAGAATTAACAAAAGTAAAGCATCAATATTCAAACACTGAGCGATCAGACCGCTTCCATTTTCTGCACTCTTCGATTTATTATCATAAACGTCGTATCTTTTATCTCCCATCTCAAACTTCCTCATACTCGTCGCTGGACGATTCAACAAACGGAATATCCGCATACTTCATTGCAAGATCATCCTCTGCCACGGTTACATACAAGCATTTCAAATATGCAGAAACACCTGCAGGACGTCCGGAACGAGCCGGATAGTTGTATGGACGAATAATCATGTCAGCATTCTTAATTCTGGTCCAATCAAGCTGTCCGACCGTCTCCTCGTCAAGCTTGATCTTTCCGTCTGACGTGATTAATATAATAATCGGGGGGATCTTACCAAACTTGACTTTCACCGGAAGCCAAGCCTGAGACCGCTGCTCCGGATCATCCGGACGCGGAGATAGCCATTTAACATTCCAGCCATCTTC
>CANQWS010000074.1 GCA_947627615.1 uncultured Muribaculaceae bacterium
CGGAAATATCCACACCTTCCGTGGTGTAATACACCTTCACGCCCGCTGTGCTTAACTGAATGCCAGCCATTTGAATTTCCTCCTCAAAGAAATTTGAATAAAAAAATATGGGGCCACGCCGATCTCTCGGTGTGACCCCTCTGGTCGTCTACTTACGCCCGCTGCGTAAGTGCGTGTTGTTTGGTTTTAGCTGATGTAGATTCTGTGCGTTACGGTCTCGCCGTCCGTCTCGGGCATATCCACGCCCTTGTAGCGAGCCGTCAGCGCGAAAATAGTGGAGTCCTGCAAGTTCTGGATGGGACTGCACATCATGCGGTAGAACCCAAGCCGCCGTCCCTCTGTCTCGACTTGGCCCGTCATCACCTGGTCCACCGTCTCCATGATGTCGTATGCGTCCAGTTTCTTGTAGCCGACCCGGTTCGTGTAGACCGTTATCTCGTACATGAGATTTGCCGCCGTTTCGCCTCGCACCGTTCTGGTTCGGAGGTAGTCGGCGTTGTCTGCCTGGACGATTGTGACCGCCGGGAACTTCGCTGGGCTGTCCGTGTACTCGCCACTGACGAAGATGCCTGAATACGTCTCTCTCAGCACATCGGCAACGGCATCGAACACAAAATTTTCGGCGTAGATCAATCAGGCACCACCCTCCTCGAACACTTCACGGGCTATCTCGGCTATGCGCTGTTTCACGTCCTCCGCCGCGTGGTACATCGGCATGGACGCCGGTGTTCCGTATGTTAGCTTTAGATGCTCCCTGTCGCGCATATAAGGCGGGTCGTAGTAGCCCCACACTTTCCGAGCGCCCAGGCCCTTGCCATACGTCCCGATGTAGAACGCATTGCGTCCGGCCCACGGATGCGGCGAGGAACCCGCCGCGCCGTTATAGGTGACGCCAGCGCCGAACTCCTGCCACACGACGGAATCGCCCGACGCGACTACGACGTGTATGTCTCCACGGTCCTCGAAGAACACTTCCACCGCCGGAACGCTCATGCCCTCGCCCAGAACGTCGTCATACCACGCGCCGCCAAAGTTGGACTCCATCAGGTCGGCCATCTCCTGTGCCACGCGCCGCCTGACTTGTTTGGCCTTCTCCGGCAAATCGTCCCGGTACTTCTTCACCGCCGCGACCAGGCTGTCCAGGTCCATCGGCTTTCCGTTCAGGCTATACTTCAGCATCGTCTGTTCGGTCCGGCTCTTCCTGTGCGGTCACCTGTGCCGGAGAGACTTTGACCTGGGCGATAGCAAGTTGGAGCGAGTTGAACCATCTTGCCACGGCCTTTACAACGTAGTTCCATGGGCCGTCTGTGTCAGCGCCGTCTATCCAAAGCACCGCATCTTCGTTGATGTCAAGAGCGGAATCCACAGTCGTAACGGTCCTATCGTAATCCTCGAATGAACCAAACTGCTCTGTTTCGCTCGTCCCTTTGTTGGGGGAGACACACATCATCGCCGATTTTAAATCGCTGTACTTTGGAACGAACTGACCTGTGCTGTTTCCGTACTGATCTACAATTTCTTCCTGCCCCTCATACAAGCGATAGAAAACGGGCTGACAGTTCGCCATAAAATTCTGGAAGATAATCACGCCCCTATCTTTGTTGGGTGGTAGTCATGCACTCTTGAATACTTTTATAGAGGAACTGTTACGGCATCTTCTTCTATCCACCCTCTGCTAATACGTTCTCTGATGACAGCTTCGTAGATGCCAAATTCACGCGGCCATTCTCTACATTGGTATCCGCCGTCAAAGCTGGTTGAGGATACGCCGCGTATCGTTCGCTGACATATCTGTGTATTGCGTGCGGCCATGCCGGACAGGATCATTTCCTTGAATAGTAAAACCGGCGTCATCATTGGAAAGAGAAGACAAGACTATGGGCGTATTATAAAGATCCTGACGGCACCGTATTTCCTCACATACCTTCTCATCATCTCTTATTCTTTTCATGACTAAAAACTCAGACGACATAACAACGACTACTCAGTTCACAACGCCGACAAAAGGCGTGACCTCATCCAAGAGCGATTCAGGGATGTCTTCTGATGCCCAAGAACGTGATGTTCCGTTCTCGCTATGAGCGACCTCGAATTGCCCGCCCATTTTCTGGTACAGCGCCAAGGCACATCGGTATTGAAGGTCCAGGTGCCGTTTTTCCAATTCCTCCGGCCATTCCTGATACGGGTAGCGCCGCGCCATGATCGCGTTCTTCGCTTGTTCAAGGTAATCTTCCAATACGGCATCATCCGCCTCGTTTGTCGCTTTTCTCAAACGCTCTAACGCCGTCACAGCGCGTCGCCTCCTTCCATCAGGTGTCAGTCGTTTTCTTCGCGGCCCGTCTACGCGGTGCCGCATAGCTTACAGGCGCAGGCGCAAGCGTCGCGGTTTTGAAATTCAGCGTGAACAGTCCGGCCTTTGTGGTCTTGTTGTAGACGGTCACTTTTCTATCGTCAGTGCAGTTCTCCACCCGGATTATCAGATATGGGTCGCTCTCTGACGGCGTAAAGTCCGCCCCTGCCGTAAATCCTGTTTCGCTCGGAATCCCGCCAACATGGAGTTCCGTACCGTAAAACTTGGAGGCGATCTGCGTCGGGAAGTAATGACCGCTCTGCTGCTCTACGTCCTGATAGGAGATCATGCCGGTCAGGTGGTATATATCGCCTGTCACGTCGCCGGACTCGCTGACCCGGACGTTATCGGCGATCATATCTTTGGTAGATTTCCCGTCGATAAGGCTCTGGTTCCGGGATGGGATCGTGGCTGAACCAGAGCCTATTATTCCCCCACCACTTTAAGCGTGTAAGTCTCGTCCATGCGCTCGAAGGAAGGCAGAACGATCATAGAGGCGGTGGTAGTGATCTTCACGGGAGGACCGTACTCGCGCTGAACGGCAACGGCCACGCCGGTGTTGACGATTCGCACGTCCACCTTCGGGTCGCCCATCAGGGTCCGCTCTTCGGGAGTGGTGCCGTACCAGGTGTTACCCAGCGCACCATCGGGCAGGAACGTCACATAGCCGTCAGGAACGAAAGGAGCAGCCTCGCCGGTGCCCTTGTCCACATATACCTTATCGTAGACGATGATGGTGGTCTGCGTCTTGGCCTGCCAAATACGCTTGACCGTATCGTCGTCCATGTCGATGGTAGCGGTGAGGTTCTGTGCCAAGACCGCGTTGCGCACAGAATCGATCTGACCCAGCATGTCAAAGGTCTTCTGATTCATCAGCGCGTAGCGCGGAGTTACTCCGCGCAGAGCCAGCGCCCTCTTCACGTCACGGAAGTCATTGAAAGGCTTGGCGTTGGCGGTATCGCTCCACACATTGGCGCCATCCAGCGCCTTATAGTTCTTGGTCTTGTGTTCCTCGTCCACATCGTAGTTGTACTCGTACAGTACGTTGTTGTCCTCGATGTAGATTTTTGGAGAGCCGTCCTGGGGGAACAGCAGCTGCATACGCATGATCTCGGGAACGATGTCAGCGCCCTGGATAAGCTCGGTGGTGTCATCGTAGATGCTCGCCATGATGTCATCCAGGAACGGGCTGTTCTCGTCCGCGATCTTCATAAGCTCGATCAGGTCATGCTCACGAACAAGCATGGACTCACGGAAGAAAGCCATCTCCTTGCTCTCGCCCTTGAAGGTGCCGCGAACACGGAGGGTAGGCATCGCGTCGAAGTTGGACGCCGCCAACTGAACATACTTGCCCTTGTGGGTCTTGATGGTCTTCAGGTCCAGGCCCATCTTCTTCCTGGGCGGGAAAAACGCGGGGCCGACCATCGGAAGGGTGTTGTTCACGTCTTGGGTCTTCACATAAGCGGTCGCGATGCTGTTGGCATTGAAAAGGTCACTTGTCAGAAGCATATCTTACACCTCCGCTTTATAAGCTACTTTGCCGTCTTCCTCGACGACGATCATAGGCAGTTTTCCCAGAACAGCCTCGGGAATCGCCTCGCCAGCATGTTCATCGACACGTTTCTTGTTCAGATAGCCCTTCTTGAGAACCGTTCCGATAGGACGGCCCTCGAACACATCGGACAGCAAAATTCCAACAGCGTCAGTCGCCGTTTTCTTGCCATCCTTGTCGATAGGCGTACCTGCCTTGACGATCTTCACACCGTCAACCTTGTCTTCAACCTCGGTGAAGTCAAGCGTAATGGGAACGCCCTCCCAGCCGTTAGGCCGGTTGAGGATCTCGGTCCCGCGATAGACGTTAAAGGTCTTGACCTCCAACTTAAACACCTCCAGTAAAATGTTTCAGAATTTCGTTTGCCGAAGTCGCCGCCTCGGCTCTGTTCTTGCCAATCCGCTCTGCGATCTTCTCACCAGCGGACTTGTCGTCGCTACCACCGCCAGCGCCGTCAGGACGCGGGTCTTTCTTCACCAGTTCGGCCCGGAGCTGCTTTTCGCGGGCCTCGTTAAACTTCTTCTGGTTCTCGAACACTTTGTCCATGTCCCCATCAAACAGGGCCTCCGCCGTGGAACGAGCCAAGTCCTTGTCGTAGCCCAGAGCCAGGAAATTGGCCGTGTGGTCTGCGATGGTGGACTTTTTCAGAAGTGCGTTGTACTCGTCCTGTAGCTTCTTCTGGGCCTCCTCGGCCTCCTTGGAAGAACGCTCCTCGTCGGACATCTTGGCCTGCAACTGCTTCTTGAAATCGGCGGCTTCGCTGGCGTACTTGTCAGCCGTCGCCTTGGGGACGTACCCGGACAAGTCCACTTTCTCCGGCACGTCCAGTTTCAGCAGCGCCGCGACCTTATCCTCTGCGGACATGGTGTCAAACCCTTCGATGGTGCTGGTGTCAATGGTAGGCATATTCAGTTCTCCTTTGCGAATTTTTAAGTGCTTCTCTGCACTATCTTTTTGCGCTTGATTATCCTCTGATCTCCCAGAGCTTGCGCTTTAACGTCATCTCCGACGTATTCAAACGGCCTTTGCCGCCTAAATTCAATCCATAACCGCCGTGAAGTAGCACCTGTCTCCGAAGTGGACTTTGGGCGGCACCTTGTCGATGGGATATATCTTTCCGTCACGGGCCTTGCACTCATCGCACACGCTGTCGTCCCCTTGTGTGTTCCACATTACCCGCTTCACGCCCGCGTCCTTGAACGCTTTGAGCGTCGCCGCGTCGGACACGTCCAGGCAGTATTGCTCCGTCATCCGGGACCAGTACATCAGCCCGCGCCGGAACTCTTTTGCCTTGTCCTTGGACGAGTTGACACCCTCCGCCGTGTAGTCCCGCTTCCGGTCTATCTCATGCTGGTACACATAGCGCGTCACGGGGTTGTATTCCTCCAGGAACGCCAGCAGCCACGTCTCGTCCGGTTCTTCGTCGCCGTGCGGGTCCGTTTCGTCATATACCGCCTGGGCCAAGTCCAGAAACATCTTACGGTTGTCTGACGCGAGGCGCTTGTAGAGCGTCTTGACCGTCTTAATGACCGTCAGCTCGTCAAAGTCAAACAGTGCCGCCTCACTCTGCGCCGCCTCGAACCGCTTGATCGCTTTCCTGTTCAGAAGCTCCACGGCCCTGTCCGCCAGATAGTACCTGTTTTCTTCTGTCGGCATCGGCTTCTCTCCTCAAAGTCTCTTCCATCTCGGCCTGCTGCTGCTCGTACCACTCCATGGAAATCCTGTATGCGTCTTCCGCGTCGGTGAACATACCGCAAGCCTGGAACGCAAGTTTCGGATGAATCTTGTTGTTATTGAGCATTTCCGCCAGCACCTGGGCCTTGCTTTGAATGTCGGCGTAGTTGTGACGGGTGAACTTCAATCCGATGTCGGACAGTTTCAAACCACCCAACAGGCCATTCTCGTGGCAGATGTAAAGCACCACTCGCAGCAGTTCGCGCTCTGCCTTGCTGGTGTGCAGTTCCGAATCCTTTGCCCTCGCCTCCGCGTCCTGCCAACCGTCCCGCATGATGGTGGCCGCGCCGGTGTCGCTGGTGCTGGACCCGCCGTTACGGTTCGGCATACCGCAAATCGTCAGGACAGTATCTGTCATATCGTCCATGAGCGTCTGCGCACCGCCCTGGGAAAGCTCCCCTTCAATGCGCTTCACATCGGCGGGATTGGTGGGGTCGCTCTTTATCATCAGGCCCAGCTTTTCCCGGAGCGACTGGCCCTGTTCTTCCGTCAACTCACAGTTTATGAACACAAGGATGGACTGGACAAACTGCTCGATGTCGTCAACGCGGTTGCTTTCCAGGGTGTTGATAGCGTTCAGAAGCGGCAGTACCACCTCGAAAGCGCCCATCCGCGCCTCGTTGTGGACGTACTCGATGACCGGGATATACGGGACAGTGCGGGCTTCCTGCTTCGTGATCTTCCCGCCCTTGATCTCGAAGTACCACTTGTCGGTGTAGACGATGGAATACCACTGGCCCTTTTCGTCCTTTTGCCGGATAACGCCAGCAAGAGCTTTCTTCCCAAGGCCGCTGTAATAGATGACAAACGCCTCTCGCGGGTCCAGCGTGTAGATGCAGACCGGGCTTCCCTCTTCCTCGCCAACAGGGTCAGGCAGTACCATCCGGCACCCGACGCCGCAGATGTGGGACCACTCGGCAACCTCTTTGTCCTTGGTAGCCTTGTCCTCGGCGTACATAAACTCGTTGAGCTTGTTAATCTCCTCCGAAACGGCATCCTTTCCGCCACGGGACACATACTGGATAGGGTCGGACAGAAGATAGGAGACCTTGAACGCCACGATCTCGTTTGCCCGGTTCACCATGACCTTGTTGTTTATCTCCGGCCGGACTTCCTTCACGCGGCAGCGGATGTCCTGTTTTCCACGGTAGAAATCCCAGAGGTACTGTATCTCGTTTCGGTTGAGCCGATGGACGCTGAGCGCCTTGCCGACAACATCCACAACATTCTTCGGCGTGATCTCCGGCACGTCCGTGTAAATGACGCGCCGTCCGTGAAGGCCGTCATCCGGCAGGACCGAAAGAACCGTATCCAATTCGCCCACCGTATCACCCCCGGACAACAAAAAACGGGCCAGTCGTTGCGTTTTTTGCAACAACTGACCCTGTGGCCGTCTACCCGTGCCTGTGCGCGGGTGCATTTTATATCTCCCGCCTTATTCTTCTGTGCGGGTGCGCGTTATCTGCTCCTGCTTGTGCGCCATCATCTTCTCGTAGCTTATGCGGTAAATAGATACCTTCCCGTCGCCAACTCTGATCTCGGCGCTTGGTCGTCCCCGTTCGTTGATGATCTTATTGATAGTGGCGATATTCTTTTCGCTGAGTTTTAGCGCCAAACAATATCACCGCCTCATATACAGTGCGGATGATTCACCCGCGTTTCGGTTGACCAGGCGTTCCCGCCAGCCCATCTCCTTCGTGCAGCCGGAACCGTGGAAGTTACCGGCCCGGCCACACAGAAAGGAGTGAAGAAACATCTGGTTTCTCATATAGCATTTTACCATACGTGGTCTCGCTTGTCAATATCTAGGAATTATGAAAACTAAAAGTTTTGAAAAAATCAATATCTTGTGTCAGAACGGGCGCTGGAATACCTCAACTTTATTCCCAACAAGGTTCCTGATCTCATTTTCCAGCAAACTCATTCCGTCAGGGCTGTCATCGTGCGGCACTTTTCCCGTCCGCGTATAGGTCACTAGCTCACGCATCATCTGCCCGTACTGGCTTGACGGCTTGTATAGAGATTTATCCTTGAAGTAGAAGTGTTTGATAATACCGTCAGACGCCATCTCGATGCGGGTCTGCTTGTTGCTGATGGTCTTTTTCGTCCTGATGCTGACTTTGCCGCCCATCTTCTTCACCAAGTCGCCAACGTCACGGGCGAAGTAGGAACCGGCGTTGTTCGATTCAAACGTGGCTGTCGACACTTTGTGATCTACCAGCTTTTTCGCGCATTGTGGCTTTGTATGCTCCGGCGTACTATTGTCGAACACGCAATCTTCAATAAATACATCCTCCCCGTATATGTACGCTATCGGCATCATAACGCTGTCACCGCCACCTTCAGCCGTATCACACACAGCGATAACGGCGTCCGGGTCCTTATCGACCGGCAACTCAAAGTATCTATTTAGCTCACTCTCCGGGAACAACAGGCCTTTCGCCTCGAATGGCTGTTGCTGGAACTCGCTCTCGAATTGTTCAGCAGACAACATACCGCGCTGATCGCGGAAGTATTTTGTTGTAAAGACCTTTTTCCCTTCTTTTTCGTATTCAAAATTGCTCTCGTCTGTAATCGGGTCCAGCGCAGGAGTCTCGATCACCTTCATGCGCTTATCCTGTTTCCGCATTTCTTCCTGTAGACGTGCTATCGGGTCATAGATGGAATACCTCGTTCCGCAAATAACGATAGGTGTACCCTCGATGGCACGTCCAATAATATCGCCGGATATGACGCGCCACTTCTCTTCTAGCCTGTTTCGGTTTTGTGCCTCGGCATATCCTTCAACACAGTCATCCAGGTAAAGCAGATTGGTTGCCTCGGAAAGACCGACCTGCCTCGCGTCGATGGAACGGCACATTATCGTCGGAAAACGTGACTTGCTTTCCAGGTTGATGGTCTTGTTGTCGGCGTTGGTCTGTACCAGCTTCGCATTCGGGAAAACGTCATAGTACAGATATTTCCCGTCAGGTTGCAGGTATTCAAGGCACCCTTTGTAAAACGACGTTACAAGGTCATCGCCAGTCCCTTCCATCAGAGTGGCCTTGTCTGGGCGTCTCCCGGACAGCATATTCACAAAGTTTATTCCGAGTTGCGACTTTCCGCCACGTTTCGGCATGGATATAGATAGAAAGTCCAGTTTGCCGTCAAGTATCTCCTGATATGCGTCCACATACCGTTTCAGATAATGACGCCGTATGAGGTAGAACGTCTCGTCTCGCGGTCTGTCCCACTCCACATAGCGAAGAAACGCGTCAAAATCATGCGGCGCGTCGAACAGCAGGCTTCGCTTGTTTAGGTCCAGCATCTTCGCGTCGCCACGCTGCTTGACGTACCGCGCCGACAAGGCTCGTATCTCCTTGTTCCTGGCATGGGCGTCCGCGAAGTCCTCCTGCTCAATCAGCCGTATCGTCTCGAACAGGTCTCCAAGCACCGACGGGTCCGACAGGTCCTTCTCGTGTAGCTTGTCCGCCAGTCTCTTTACATCCACAGCATTACCTCCAAAAACAAAAACCGGGCCAACCGCCTACATTTCGTAAGCAGTTGACCCGGTGGTCGTCTACCGCGACCCGTGTCACGGTGCGTGTTGTTCAATTATCGTATCAGGCTAGTCGTCGCCCCACAGCGCGTCGTAGAACATCATTTCGCCGATGCCGAACGCTCTTTCCCGCTCCGCCCGCTTCATCTTGCGGTACGTCGCGCCGTCCACTTCGACCGTCTTTTTCCGGTAAACCGTTTTCGTCCCGAACAGACCGCGCTTCTCGACCGGGACGAGTGCTTTGATTTTGTGCTTCATGGCGAACACCAGATTTTCTTCACGGGATGAACTCGCCGATGGTCTTTAACGCTTCCGCCGCTTTCGCCATGCGGCTATTCTCCTCCAGGAACGCTATTCCCTCCAACGTAATGCGCGGTGTGATAGGCTCTGCAAGATGTGGGAACTGATCTGTAAGACCCTGCGAATAAACAAGGCCCTTGATATAGCCTCCCTCCTGCAACTCTATCATCAGCTGCTCCCAGTCCGGGTAATCCATCTTCATCTGTTTCGCGGAGACCAGCGCAACGTCAAAGTTCTCCCGACCGCGCCATTTCTGCAACGTCCTCAGTATCTTGTATATCGTCTGATAGTCTTTGCCCATTATTCGCCCTCCTTTAAAACCAACTGGCCCGGTCGCACCACCTGTCGTCGATGTAGCCGTTGGCCATCACTTATACTTCAACGCGCTCCGAAGATACCCTATGTAGCTCCCCAGATTCAAGGAGCAGCACAGCACCGCGAACCCCACAAGGAGAATCACGCACACCAGCAGCCAGAACTTGTTGTCCGGCGTAAGCGGATTGACCTTTTCCCGCCGCTCCAACCGGGCCGCTTTGAGTATCGTGTCCACGTCATCCTCGGACTGCACGATTGTCTCCACCACGTCACGAAACTTTCTCTCGTCTTTCATAATATCATTAAACCTCCAAAATCTCAACTTCTTCATATTCTGCGTTGATAGCGTACCGGGCTTGCCAGTTTCGGACAATGCCCTCGAACACGGCCCGCAGTTGCCGGTCCGCAGCCACGGCGTCAAGTTTCGTCAGCGCGTGAGCGTCCTTGTACCGCGCCCCGGTTTTCCTGACGCGCTTCTGCATCCGTTTCAGACGGCTGTTCACCAGGCACCCGGTC
>CANQWS010000075.1 GCA_947627615.1 uncultured Muribaculaceae bacterium
CTGCGTTAGCCATAAATATAATCCTCCTAGTTAACTTTCGACATCATTTTATTGTAAAACGACCGTTCATTAAAATTATGCTTCCGACTAAGCGCTCTAGCTATTGCTAAATCGATCGGTGCATTAGACCGAAACTTGTAATAATACAAATCCGTATACTTCGTATTCATTCGATCGATTCGTCCCATAGCTTGCTCTGTCATCCGATATGAATAACTCTGACTGTAAAATATCATCACATTTGTTGTCGTACAATTCCATCCTTCGCATCCAGCAGAATACTGAACCAGATAAACCCAACGATTTCCAGTTGGAAGATCCTCATGCTTCTCCCCATTCCATTCAGCGAATGGAATTGCCCAGCCCGAACAAAGTTGTCTAAGAGCTTCTAACTCGTAAGTAAAATTGTAAAATATAATGACTCGATTATTGAGCATTAACAACTCTGACGTCTTTTCGATCCGTGACAAGTCAGAATTTACAACTTTACGAAGAAGATAGAATAATTTCCCCGTTTCCTGAATTGGACAGTCGTCATACGGATCCCATCGATCTCGAAATACTTTCCTGTACAAATCCTTGTCATAGTCAACGATGATCGTCTCAATATGACGTTCTGTCACCTTTGGACTCTCCATTGTAACGAGAATCTTTTGTCGATGAGCTTCAAGAATTCGTTCATCAAAATACCTCTCGATTTTTGGATAACTTGTATGAATGCTGAAGATGCAGTGCCGATTCGTAAAATCTGTCTTGTTTCTATAAAACCCATTTGCAATAAAAACTGGAATATAATCGCTCCACTGATCGCCAGGGGTAGCGGATAACAAGATCCAATTATTCTTTCTCGTGATCTTTAAAAATGCTTTTGTCCATGCGCCATAGCCTACTACTCGCTGCTCGTCGAATATAAAGAAGGCGTCTGAGACGTCAACATACTTCTTGATGTTATTCCAACTATCCACAACAGGAGTAAGAGAAAACATAACAGCTTCTTTCAGCCACTCGTTTGTATCCCGCTTTTTTGCCGTTGTGATGATGTACAAATCCTTCGGTTCCTTCATTGGAATATAATTTCCTTGCCCGTTGATTTGCAAACTTCCTTTACACTCTTGAGTAAAGTAGTAGGCTAAAGCGGTGCGAGATTTACCAGAACCGACTCCACCACATAAGATGGAGCCGGTCTTCAGCTTCTTTATGGCCTCAAGCTGATAATCGGCCAACTCTACTACCATAAAGACACCTCCTGGTAAATATAATTACTTCTTCACGTCGGTACCGGACATCGGCTCATACTCTTCGTTCGCGAGCATAACAGTCTGATGTTCATCAAGCTTAAGCTTCCTCACCATGTTTGGGTTAATCGATTCGTAACCCTTAACGATTGCAAAAACCGTTTCAACTGAAACATTCTCAGCAATAAGACCGCCAAGAGCACTTCTCACGTCATAATACATTTTTGTTACTCCTCAAACGGCATCTCGTCGTCATCCGGCATCGGACTCTCATCCGTCATCCGAATATTACGATACTTCCGCTCCAAAGGATCGTCCACGATCGTCACATAAAGTGCGTCCAGATAGCAAGAGATCCCACCAGGACGATTCGGACGATCGGGATAACGAGACGGACGGATATTCATGTCCACATGCATGATAGCACGAGACCGAGCAAGAATATCAATCAACCCGATCGTATCCTCAGTCAGCTTGGTCTGAACCATCTTTTCCTTATCATCAGGATCATCAGGATCCACCTTGATCAGCCACACCTTGGGCGGTATACGAGAGTTAAAATTCACCTTCACCTTGATCCAATCGGTGGGCGTGGAATCAGGATCGTCCGCATAAGCGGGAAGAGTCTTCACCCTGAACCCATCCTCACGAAGCTGTTCCGCAAGGTCAGGGTCGACAGCCGCACCAAAATTACGGTCGCCTTCGGCATTGAAGTCAGTCTTTCGACCGGAAAAGTTCGAATAGATCAGTCGAGTACCGCTAAGGCGCAGCAGTCCAAATCCATTCTTTCCATTGTAACCAGAAGTGATGTTTTCCATTGTTTTGTTTCCTTTCTTGTTTAAAAAATATAATTTATGTCAACTTCAAGAGGCGAACCACTCAAAGTCTCCATACGCAGAGATAGTTGTGACAGCATCATCGACAAGCCGATTCCAATAACCTCGATCGATCTTATCTTCGAGTCCGAGTGTCCGGACGGTTTCTGATTCCAGCCATCGATAAACTCCCGAACCGCTTGAAACCTTGCCGGGTCGTTTTGTTCCGACAGCTGCCGCCATTTTTCCGTTATTATCTCGAAGAAGGATGCCGCCTCCGAATCCGTCAACAATTGGACAAAACTGTCCGACTTTCCCGACAAATTGATAGTTATGCTCATCTTCACCTAACCCTTCATTCATATCCAAATATAATGCTGATGTCACTTGCTTTGTCTCACACAGATCCTCAAATACTATAGGTTCATGACTAAACAATGTCTTAAACACATACGGAACCTGGAATTGCGTTCCCGTAGCAGTCCAATGGCCATCGGCAGCATCTTTAGCCACATACACGGCGTCATTCACAAGACACAACTTCTCATATGTTGCCTCATGCTCAAACTCATATCCATACTGCTTGGCATAATCCATACAGAAGGATATAATTTCAGGAGTAGCATCAGCAATCTTAATTGAATCAGTCTTGATATGAACAACTGTGAATCCACGATCTTGCACTTCATGCTTCAAATTGATCATGAACAGTGCGCCATATTTTGCCACGATATTATCCACATTCCGAGGATCTCGCAGCTTATTAGGGAACTTGGCGGCAGTCAAACCATACACAGAATTAATAGCAGTCTTCAGAGCCGTCGACAGCTTCTTCGCTTGATCCTTATCGTCCAAATACTTCGCAAGCTTCCCGTCAAACAGCTTCTTAGCAGCATCATAGTCTCCATGCTTAATAAATATTCGTGCATTGACTAGGTCCTCGAACCGCTTCGTATACGTGTCGCCAAACAGATTCAGCCGAATCAGACTATGCGGATGCATCGACGCGACATCAAGCAATGCAACATTCGCATGGATTCCTGGCGTAGCGAACACATAGCCGCCTTCTCCGGGATCTTCACCTCTATAAATTGACTTAGCGGACACAATCTTTGTTCCTTCGTTATACTCCTCCTTTGGAATACCATAAGAAGAATATCTATACCCAGGAAAGATCGTCTCGAGCTTCGTATACACAAACTGCTCCTGCGGATGCCGAGCATTCCCGACAATAATCCGCGTGGTATGCTGATTCGTCGTGTCGTTTACAGTCAATCCAGACAGATCTGCCAAAATCTCTCGAGCCATCCAATCCTGCTGGTTCGCATTCCACACGGCTTCCGTCGCAATCACATCATTCGTACAGTACTCGGCAACGAGTTCCCAATTCTCTTTTGGCACTTCCTGATCCCATGGTAAGCCAAGCTCCTGATGATGAATACCAAGCTTGATCTCCCACTTCTTCAGACTCATCTTATTGCCGGCAGACAAGAAATCATAAATATCAGTGTAGGACAAGTCGAATGCATCATTAAACAATGCACTATCCTTCGATTTCTTATCCTCACTACCGATGATTCTCTGAGACAATCTATACAGTTGAAGCTCTGTATAGCCCATCATTCGACCATACAAAATATGATTGTCGTACCGTCGATTGTTGAACCCGACGAGCCTCCGCTTAATCAGTTCTTTGATCTCATCCTCAGACGGATTGATCATCTTCACACATTTCTTGTCCTCTCCGGCATCCTTCCATACGACAATAAACAGATTCGGAAACACCTCAACGTCGAAGAACGTCAATGGTGCTTTCTCATCTACATACCGAGGTGCTTCTGTCGTATCAGCACCCCCAATATTGCCTTCCACATCTTTCGAACAAAAATGCATCTTCGAAACGATCCGCATGCACGTCTGAGATTGATTACTACTACTCATCGCAAACGTCATCACAGACGTCGCCATATCCCGCACGTCGTAGCTCAGATCAGACGCATACGCATCTTCCAAAATCTTAAATATCATGTCGATCGACGGCTTTGTATTCGGCCAAATCTCTCGATTCAAATTCCGAAGGATCTGTTCTCGAAGGCTCTTCTCCGACCGAATACGTCGATCTTTCAGCACTGGCTTCTCCTCCTTTAACGGTAGCCCACTGGAGATCGTGGCGATCGGTAGTCCATTGCACTTTGTAACCATCCGTCGTAATGAACTATTCCCAGTGAATACCTTGATCTCAATGTCAGGAGCAAATATCCGGCTAAGCTTCGTCGTGTCCCCTTCATAAAAGTAATGCAAATGAATTCCTGCACCGCTCTTACTCAGCTCAGCGTAAGTCGGCGGCCACTTCAAAGCTTCCTTCAAATTTGCTTCCGCGTCTTTTTCTCCTTCCGCGTTCTTAATATCAAAGTCAATAACGATCAGATTCCTCGGAAGTTTCACATAGTGAAGTTTTGTTGTATCCAGATCTGCCAACACACTTTCACACTCCGCCCACTTCTGGATCGGCTTTCCATCCTCTGTGGCATACTGAGCTTTGTTCTCGGAGAATATAATGTCAAATCCAGACTTTTTCTTGTTGAACTTCAGCCATGATTCCACTTCCCGTACTTCTTCAACTTTCTCTGTCTCTTTCTTTTCTACATAATCAATCTTCTCCTTCTTAAATCCAACGTAAACATTTCGGGCATTGGCTTTACGATCAACTACATCCTCAAAGTAATTTCGCAGTTCATCTCGGAACTGCCTCTTATTCAACGGGTAATTAATTTTTGCGTCTTCCACCCATTCTTTGTAGCGAAGCCATGCGGAATTCAAACTGACCCCTTCTGGATGATCGACAACAAAGAAATCGTAGTTGTCCTCAACAAAATTGTAAAAATCATTTGTAATACTAAGCATAAGCATCGGGACGTACTGATCATAGTAAGTCTTTCCAAGCTCTTGAAATACTTTTAAACAATGGAATGCAATCGCTCCATACTCATACTTGACCCTCACCATCAATTCGTCATATTTCCTTCGACTCAGCTTTCTTCCGCTCGGCTGAACATCGATCAGGCGTCTTGCTATACCAGATTTTGCGTCGGTGATCTTTACAGGTTTGTTTGTCCCCATGAATATAAATGTGTTAAACCGACTGCTATAGGTATTCTTAAACTTCTCATTGACAACCAGCTCTTCATGCGATATAATAGAGTTCAACTTCGTATTATCTTCAATCCTACTAAGGTCCCCATCGTGCTGAATAGATATTAATGGGTTATTTCGGAACGGTTCCAATGAAAATGAATTTGTAGAAGATGCAAGAGCTTTTGAATCAAACGCGGTGCAATATCCAGCAAACATGTCATGAATAATATTCAATATTGTGGATTTACCAGTTCCTGGACCGCCATAGAGTACTACAAATTTCTGAAGGTTCTTTGATTCTCCAGCAACTATCGCACCAATCGCCCATTCTAACTTCTTACGTTCAACCGGATCGTACAACGTCGACATTAACTCTTCATAACAAGGGAATTCTCCTTCTTCTAAAGGGTAATTCACTCTACGAGTTATATAATCGGTCTTTTTGACCGGGGTGTTCAAAAATGCAATCTTTTCATCCAACTCATGAAAACTATCCGGCATTGCCTTACAATATGACAACCATTCCGTCCATTTTTTAGACGAAAAATTACTCATAAGTTTGGGTGACTTTCTCTCAGCATCAATCTCGTCTGCCTTTTTCAATACCATCTCATCAACAAGTCGTTGAACGTCCCCCTCTGATCTAGACCATAATCCCTTCTCCTCGTCCCATACAGCATAAAACGCCCTCCCTCGGATCATGAGGTCTCGAGGATGTTGTTTCACGAGAAATTCCGGATAAATATCAGTAGATCCCTTCTTTCCAGCGGCAACTTTCACCGTTACAAAATCCAGCGTATTTACCGCCATAAATATCCAGGCCTCCTTTACTCCTTAAACTTCGTCAAAAACTACCGTCTGCCAAAATGCCAGTTTTTTCATTCAACTCTTTTATATTTTTATTTTTTTATTAAGGGTAATTAAAAAATAACTGGCAAACTGGCAGAAAACTGGCAGATTTTCGCTAACTGGCAGATTTTTTCATTTTCTGTACTTCTTATTCATTTCATCTATTACTCGATTTTTCTCGTCCATAACCAATTTTCTGACTTCTTCTGCCATGCTAATTCCGTCTGCCAACACTCTGAGCCATTGTTTCTCATCCTCACTAAAATATAATGAAAATCCATAGCAACGATTGGGCTTGAATTGCTTTTTATCCATGGCTCATCAGCTCCTTATAGCATCTTCTTAAGTACTCTGTGTAAATAAGTCTTTCAAGCTCGTCCTCTGTCGAAGAATTATCTAAATGTGCCAACTCACTCAATTCAAGAAACGGCACCTTATGGATCTTGATCTCAATCAGTTCCTCGTCCATCGTCTTCTCTCCTTATAGCATTCAGTCTCGAGTAAGCCTGCTCAATCAATTGTTTTAACATAGTTCGCTCAGGTAAATTCTCGTTTTCAGCGAGGGTAAAGAGCATGTATCGTTCCCCAACAGTCAGATATATAGGCGGTGAGCCGAGGTCGATACCCATTTCATCTTCCCAAGTTCCCGGCATCTTTCATTCCCTCCTGCTGTTCTCGAATATTTTCGTCTATTAACTTATGTATCTTTTTCATCTCTTCATTAATAGAAAGTTGAATGGAACATCTTCGATTACTTTCTTCTAGTTTGTCCTGAAGATTTCTAAGTTCTTGATCGATGCTATATTGCTCCAATTCTCTACGAAGGAGCTCACGATCAACAATCCAATTCAATTCTGCTAAAATATCTCGTCCGTCTGATTGGGCAAGGTTTTTCAAATTGGTGTCAAACTTATCGTCTAAATTATTGGAAAGAAACGTATTGTACCCAGCATAGTAACTACCCATTGTGCCCCTCCTTAAACGCTACTACTCCACTCCCATCTTCATGCACAATCATATATGGATCCAATGTAGCAAGACCAGTATACCCATGCTTAAACCGATACCAACCAGAAATTGCGTTTTCGATTTCTGTTGTCATCGAGACGTGATCTTCTTCTGCCATCTGTTTTAGAATATCATTCGTTGCTTCTGAAATGCCGTAAGTATACAGTGTAACAGTACCCATTTTTACCAACCTTTCTCCGTCAAATATCTATTCATCTGTGACCAAATCTCTATCCTACGTTGATCCTGGTATGGATGCCGCAGGGGAAAGATCGAACCTCGTCCGTTATATTCAAAATCTCGATCCAGCCATCGATCTATGACGTACTCAACTTCATCCGAATCAAATTTCCCATCATTGAAGAAATCTAGCCCAAGATTCATCAACATCTCCCAAAATATCATCTCTGGATGACACGATCCAGGGTCTCCAATATACTCGTCCGTAATGCGAATGGCGAGCGCAACGAGCATCTCCAACACGCTACAGTCATCCCGATGATCATAAATTCCCATGTCGATGTCTTTTTCTCTGTAGAACTCTTCTCTGAGACTAATTCCGTCATCTGCTCGATTCCTATCCCGCTCCAAAATATAAATGAACGGGGTGTTATGGAGCTGGTCCATTAGTTGTGTGTATCCAAATTTCCGAAAGCCGACACGATGCACGAGCCAGAGACCGTATTCCCACCAGAGCTGAGCTCCCATTGCATGCATAAAGATACCTCCTTTCTAAATATAATAGGTAAAAAGAAGGACCCTTGTTCAGGGTCCTTTTGCTTTTAGGTATTCCGAATATTCGTTGATTAAACGATCTCCCCATACATTATACCATTCTTTAAATGTTTCTTGATCGGAAAAGTCAATATCTCGACGATACATCGAATTAACGTAACGAAGTTCAATAATGGTTATTAAATCCATAATTTGATTAAAATTTAGATTCTCACTAACCTTCTTGTTCTTCCTTAGCTTCATGTAAATTCGAAGTACAGACCAAAAATGACTCGTCCAACCTTTGAGCCATCCAACGGCATAAGCGAATGGGTAAACAATCTTTTCAAGCATAATATAATACCTCCTTATTTAAAAGAAGGATTCCGGCGCGAGCTCAATGTTCGATAATATCCACCATCCCGCCGTGCTTTTCGATTAGCTGATCCACGATTTCGACCGGGACCTGACCGTAAACCGTGTGAGTAGGCTCACTTGGCGTCTCGGCATACTCCAGAATCAAATCGTCCGCCATGCTAGAATATCCGAGTTCCACCGTTTCATAGCGAGGTGTGTCATTCACTCTAGGCGTGCAGTAGTGCCCGTAGCTCGCCTGAATAGACACTTCGAATCCGTCCTCGCACTTCACAGCAGGCCGAATGCGAAAATATCCAGATTGATCTCTTGAGCGAGTTAGCTTTAGGAACAAATTGGTATTAAATGGTTGCATCTGTCTTTTTTTTTCTCCTTTCAAAAATATAAAAAGAGGAGCCCTATGCGAGCTCCTCCTCTGTCTTGTAAAGGTCACTAATATCACTCAAATTGTGGAAAGTCACCTCAATCGTACCATCGGCACAGAACGTCCAAGTAAACAAGTCTGTGGGATCCATATAAATGTTGAATTCCCACCCAAGCGTTAGACCTTCTCTTGTCTTCTCTAACTCAAGGTATTCATATGCTGTATTCAAAGGCATACGCTCCTCTCGTAGAGCAATCCAAGCAAGCTCTCTACGAATATGCTTGAGTTCGACCTCCATATCGTCTATATCATAGATCCATTTTTGCTTTCCCAGAAATTTTTTCCTTGTGACGTTTTCTCTGTATACCTGCTTTTTACCCCGAGGTGGTTTGATACTTCCTTCCCAACCATCATAAATAGTAGACATATTAGTCACCCTCCTTTCATTAGAGCGACTGTTTCTGACGCGAAGCCTCCTTGATTTCGTCCTCCGTCTTAAAACACCCAGAAATATCATGTAGATTCCGGAATGTTATCTTCATGGTGCCATCTTGATAAAGCTTCCATGTGAAAAGCTTCGACTCCTCATCCAGCCAATCGTCTTGAAGATCCTCCCAATAATCCCAGCCAAGTATTTGGCCCTCTTGAGATTGTTCTAAACAAAGGACCTCAAGCGCCCGATTCAGGGATACATATCCGTAATTTTTGGCAATGAAGAATATAATTCTTCGAAGATAAATGAGCTTCTCGATGGCTTCATGCTTATCATACAAATAGTACCACCAGGTGTATTTTTCAGGAGAACGAACAATCGTACTTTTTTTCATTTTGTTGACGAGCCTCTCCCTGTAATATAATCTTCCACGATCCTAGAGATTTGCGGACAGTTATCATGGTTCCATTTTTCGCAGACTTTGATATGCTTACAGCTGATTGCGAGCAGATTGAACCCGTCTTGCCAAAGAAGAGACTCGATATTTGGATCGAACTCCCAACATTCCAAACAACACGGCTTCAAATCGATGATATGTCCGTAATCACTCATCAGGATGCGTCTCCTCATACGAAGCATCAACACGGATAACCTCGTAGCAGGTGTCAAGCTCGTCGTTCATGACATAGACGACCCTCTCGTCCGAATCCATAAACCCGTATTTCCTCAGACAATCCCCGACAAGCCGTTCGACGTCGCTGATTCGCTCTTCTGTATCCACATCGGCAAGAACATTGTCCTCATCGTAAAACTGCAGCCCGACCATGTCGATGCCAGGCGGGAGTTCCGCCGCCTTATCGGCCGAGATCAGATGTGGTTTCCGCCCTTTGGACGCTTCATGGCGGGAGATGATTTCGGCAAGTTCGGGGTCTTCGGTTTCGGAATCGTCGTCTTCGGGATCCTCGGTGTCTTCACTGTCCTGGGTGTTTTCGTTGTCATGGGATGGTTCCTCCTTTTTTACTGTGCCGTACATAGCGGCGTAATTTGTTCCCTGTCGATTGCGTTCGAGACGCTGACGAACTTCTTTGGCCTGCTCGTCGGTCCATTTGACAGGGTTGATTTCCTCTTCCTGCTCGTCAGAGACTTCCTCCTCGTCTTTAGGAACGCCATAGACGAGCTGCTTCATCTCATTGACTGTCTCCTCAGCGTATTCCCGATAGACCTTCTCGTAATGGGCTTTCGCGCCAAAGAAACCACCGAGAGCGCCGATGACGGCGCCCCCGATGAAGAATATAATATTAGTGTGTTT
>CANQWS010000076.1 GCA_947627615.1 uncultured Muribaculaceae bacterium
AGGCATGTATGCCTCAAGGCTTCATTCTGTCATGCCGATGAATGGATTGAATCGGATGACTCGGCGGCGTTCTCGCTTGATTCCCATATAATTTATTTCTATAGCCCGCAAAGCCGCTATCCGGTGGCCGTGGCTTCGACCGTTGACATTGACTATGCTTCGGGCATCAGGGAGGAATACAATAATATCTATCGGTTCCCGCTTGCATGCCATCCTTCGGAAACCGACAGTGACAATATGCCGGTACAGGCTCCCCGTGTGGCCGAGTCCCGCAATGGAACGCCTCCGTCACCGGGACATAGCCGCATGATGCCCGACGGTGTCACGGTTTCATCCGGCGATGGCGGAAACGTCTCTGTCAGTTTTGGTCCCGGAGCCGGCAAAATCCTCTCGGTCTTGCTCTGCGATGTGCCGGGACGCGTGCTTGACCGCCGCGATGGCCCCATGGACGACGGTCCTGTGGTTTTCACCGGTCTGCTGCCGGGTTTCTACGTCATAGCGGTGGAAAGCAGCGACGGGACAGCCTCGCAGACGGTCCATGTCCGATGACTCCGACAAGTCGGGACAACCATAGCAAACCACTCCGAACAATATAATAAACCACAATACTCCACTAATATCCAGTCTCAGGACACAGTCAACCGATGTTTCCGTCATGTCACATAGCCGTTATTACCGCGCTGATGCTTTCAATCAGCGGTCCGGTCATGGCCCAGAGCGATGGAGGCCCCGTATGGCCTACGCGGACTGCCGAAGAAATGGCTGTGACACCGTCGCCCGAGGTCGCGTCTCTGGGTGGATATACGGACCCTACGGTTGATCTTGCCACCGGGCAGGGGTCGCTGAAATATGATCTGCTGCAATGGGACACAGGCAATTACTCCTTGAACATTGGCCTGAGTTACCGCATAGGTGCTTTCACCACCGAGGACGAAGCCGGTTGGGTAGGTCTGGGATGGAACCTGACGGGAGGCGGTGCCGTAACGCGCACTGTCATGGGGCAGCCCGACGAGAAACAGACACTCGACATCAGGACCCCACAGTCACTTTATGAGGCTGACAACAAGGAGGCCGTGGACTACATAAAGGACCTTTTCGATCTGCGCAAGGACGCCATGACCGACCGCTACAATTACTATTTTCCCGGCGGTTCGGGCAGTTTCATAATCAGAAACGGCGAAATAGTGCAGCTCCCGCGCAGCGACAACAAGATAGAAATTATAGGCGAAGTTGCCGACAAAGTCCGTGATTTCCGAGTGACAGTGTCCGACGGCACCATGTATGAGTTCACGGAACGCGAGATGTCGGAATACCGCTATCGTCCGGAGTCATTCAATTTTTCAGACCCAGTACCCACCTACAGAGCTGTCACTGCGTGGCATCTGAGCCGGATAATAACACCCGAAGGTGGCGACACCATCCGTTTCAGCTATGCGGTAATGCCGCAGTGGACCCGCAATCATAACCGTCCGTCAGAGACAATATCAATGCGCGACGGAGACGAACACCCTAAACTGCAGTGGCTGGGGTCAGGAATGGAGACCGGGCTGACTATCAACGAGACCGGAATCCGCAACCGCAGGATAATTAAATCAATCAGCTCCCGCACCGGAAGGGTGGAATTCACACATACCGCCCCGAGCCAGGGGTCCATGTATCTGTCAGGAGCCAGACTCTGCAATTTTCGCAACAATGTGGTGAAGACTGTCTCGTTCAACAGGACCACAACTTCACCGGAGCTGCTTTCATCGTTCAGCATATCGGGCAATGACGGCACATTGACAGCAAAAGAGGAATTCCTATACAATGGCTCCGGTTCCGGGCGATACGGCGATATTTTCGGCTATCCCAACGGAACATCCGTCAACGGAATCAACTCCGCGATCCATCCCGAGACCGGCATGCTGAATCCGCGCCGGCGCCCCAATTTCATCTATGCCCAGGCCCGGGCACTCAAAAAGACAATCTCATCCTTAGGTGTGGTAACGGATTATGTCTACGAGCCCAACAGCATTCCGTTCACCCCTCGGAAGCCACGCTTAGCCAACAGGATACGCCGTGACTCACTGCTGTTAGGCATTGACCCGGGCGACGGGGGCGAGCCTATCCGTCCATGGCCCGCAGACAGCACCGGCACTGACGATACGCCGGCCCTCAACCGCCACAAATTCGGGGCCAAAGAGTTCGTGACCGACCTCGGCCTCAACGCCTTTGACTTCGGCGCCCGCTTCTACAACCCCGCAACCGCCCACTGGATGGCTCCCGACCCCTTAGCCGGTATCCTCTCTGACCCACAGACAGGAGAATCGCTAAAAACGCCATATCTGTCAAACGTCTCACCTACAGCATACTGCGCTGCCGAACCTGTAAATCTCATTGACCCGACAGGAATGAGTCCAATTTATTCTACCAGTGGCATATTTTTAGGTTGCTCTAGTGAAGGCTTTACTGGTGATATTATTATATATCTTGGAGATGAGTTATTTGATTTTCACAGATACACATCTGAGCAATTACTTACCGGAAGGCAATGGGATTTTGTTCTGTATGATGATTTTAGAAATACTAATTTAATGAAGCCGGGGGCCATTTCAAATATATGGACTCACATTATTGGATATTTTAACAAATTATGTGTTTTCGATGAAGTTTTTTCAATAGATAAGATAAAAGGATCAATTATAAGGTTACAACAAAGAGAAAATGCAAATTGGGCAACATATCTATGTTCAAACTCATTACCCGAAATAATCGGGACGAATAATTATGAATATGAGAGTACTGTAGAAAACATTGCATCTTCTCTGATAGTTCATGAGTGGTACTCGCATGGCATGAAAGGAGTTCTTGATAATCTTAAATCTCATAGATTAGCTTATAAAGCTGTAATTAATTTTAAGCCATTTTGGAAAAATACAACAGAATGTTATAAATCGTTTGTTTTACAACGACTCTATGATTATACTGTTAAAGAGACGGGGAAGAATCAAGTAGACAAACCTTATAGAAGATTATATTATAAATACTGTAAATCAAAGGAATTATGAGAGTAATAGCATTTATCATTTTGAGCCTATCGTTTGGTTCCTGCATGATGGCAAACGAGAGTAAAACCGATGCTGAGTTTCCCCAAGAGAATAAAACTCCGGCAAAAACATCAGTGTTGACAAAAGAATCGTGTTTAGATTATGACGGCGTAATTGACTCAGCGGACTTAACTTATCAAGTTTTCTATCATTTTGACTTGCATAAATCGAAAGAGAGCTATATGATAACACGGGATGGCGATAAAATTCTCATTGACCCAAATGTTGTAAAAACCTTGCTGGAGTGTATTGATGCTCTGTATGTCAGCAAGAAAGAGCCAATTGAATGCGGCTTAATCAAAAACGATATAGACTATATTATCTGCGCAGATGTTGCTACTACAAAATTTAACATATATGTCGGGGGAAAGGTTAACCAAAAGACATTCTTTAACCATAGCCATAAAGGACATGATAAAATCATTTATTCATCGTATATGGATACAATTCAGGACCTTTTACGGACTACGGAGGAATACGTCAAAAATATTAAATTTATAGACAAAAGATATAGACGATTTTTGAAATCTGACAGCCTAAAACAGAGATAAGGACTCATCGGTTCGTGGGAGTGATGGCTTCAGCCGTCACATAACCTGATAGTTAAAGATTTCTACGCCTCGAAAGAGGCGGGTTGGTCCTTAACCGCGGTGACCGTTGGGAACCAGGGGGAGGAAGCCGACATCCACCCTCCACAAGCCCGCGCCAGCGGCCGTGCCCATGGTAGATGCTTATAACGTCCTGACCACAAACCCGGCCCCTTACGGGGACTCTCTTTTCTATGCATTCCCCTCTCCGTGGGCCAAGGCCCACGGTTACCCACAACCCCGTGCCTCCGGCACTACCCGAGTGAATTAACCGACCTCTTCGAGGCCGAGGTTGCGGGCGGAACGTTACACCACACCAGATGAGGGCTCGTACCTCGCCTCATCTGATATGGTGCTACAATTTTGGACGCCTCTACGAGGCTGATAATACCCATCCTTTCAGACGTGTATATGGCGCCTGCAACGAAAGTTTTAATGGCAACTGAAGCAGCCACTCCTATCCGCCTCCGGCATTCCGCGGGGATATCCGACCTCTGCTCCTTGTGGCAACTGAAGCAGCCACTCCTATCCGCCTCCGGCAATCCAAGAGGTAGAAGTGGGAAGGAGGAATTATGGTGGAGATTGAAATTTATTTAGTTAAATGGAGCCGCAAAAGTTATGGGAAAGTGCCAGATAATGATAATTTGCTATAATTTTACGGCAATCAGTTTCATATTGGCGGGAAATTTAGTAATTTAGCAGATTATTTATCAAAATATATAGACCGGCAGTGGCAAAGAAAAATCAATTTGCATCAAAAATAGGAATGATAGCGGCTACCGTAGGTTCTGCGGTAGGGCTTGGTAACATCTGGCGTTTCCCGGCGGAGGTCCAATCCAATGGCGGAGCGGTTTTTTTAGCGATCTACATACTGTGCGTCCTTTTATTAGGCATACCGGTGATGCTTGCGGAGTTCTCCTTAGGCAGGGCCGGACACAGCGATGCCGTAGGAGTGTTCAAGAACTTAAAGGCAGGCAAATGCTGGTGGGCTGTAGGCGGCCTGGCAATCCTTGCAAGTTATCTCATACTGTGCTTTTATATGGTGGTAGCCGGCTGGACATTCGAATATCTGTGGCAGTCTATATCGGGCGGACTTTTCTCGCCGGAGGTGGGTGAAAGCGCGTCGACGCACTATGTGATGAAAATGGAGTCATTCGTCACTGACTCTTACAACCCGCTGATCAACACCTATATGATGATTCTTATAAATCTCGTGGTGCTTCTTGCGGGAGTCCAGAAAGGAATTGAAAGGATATCGAATGTGATGATGCCTGTACTTTTCCTGATTCTGCTCATATTCATAGGCGTGAGCCTGACGCTGCCCGGAGCTGCGGAAGGACTCGAATTCTTCCTGAAACCGGATTTCTCCAAGATTTCGGCGACTACGGTGGTCAACGCTTTAGGTCAGGCATTTTTCTCCCTCAGCCTCGGCATGGGAATCCTCATAACATATTCGAGCTACTTCCCGAAAGACGCGAAGCTCACACGCACGGCAATGACTGTGTCACTGCTCGACCTGCTTGTGGCAGTGATGATGGGCCTTATAATATTCCCGGCGGTAACATCTTTCGGACTCTCGTCGGAAGGATTGCGCGGCGCCACACTCGTGTTCATAACCTTGCCGGAGGTATTCGGCCAGATGCCGATGACCCAGCTGTGGTCAATACTGTTCTTCCTGCTGCTAACGGTGGCTGCCCTGACATCGACCATATCAATCGCCGAAGTGTCGGTGGCCTTTATACGTGACAGATTCAAAATGAAACGATGGAAAGCGTGCTTGATCGTGCTGATGCCGCTGTTCGTGCTGAGCGCACTGTGCAGCCTCTCTCTCGGCCCGCTGAGCCACATACGCCTCGCCGGCTTCAACATATTTGACTTCCTTGACAATATGGCCACCAACATAATGCTTCCTATAGGTTCGATATTCCTCTGCATTTATGTGGGCTGGTTCGCGCCGAAGACAATGCTTCCGGATCAGCTGACCAACAACGGGACAATTCGTTCACGCATGTATCGGCCGGTATTGTTCATCATAAGATATATCGCGCCTCTGCTGATTGGTCTGGTGCTGATTTCATATTTCATCTGACAACAATGTCACGGTTCACTTCATCGGAGCGTCGCGGCACCATAGCGCTGCTGTTCATAATGGCTATAGTGGTCATATTCCTTGCCATAGACCGCAATGTTGGCAGCAGAGCGCCGGAAGCTACAGATTCGGCCGTGTCGGTTGTCCCTGATGTCCCGGAATCCCGGACAGGGACACGGGACACATTGAAACGGGACCGTAAGACAAAACAGAAAAAAGAGCGCAGACAAAAGAAATCGGGACCGACAACGCCATCAGGCAAAGAAAGAAGCCCGCTCGACGAAACAGTTAATTGAAAACCAAATGACATCACAGAATAACAGAGCCCAGTTTGTGACCCGCATGGGTGCTATAGCCACAGCCGTTGGATCGGCCGTAGGTCTCGGAAATATCTGGCGTTTTCCGTATGAGGCGGGAACACACGGAGGCGGAGCTTTCATGCTATGCTACATTTTCTTCATTATAATTCTCGGCATTCCGGTCCTCTGCGCCGAGTTCGCCATAGGCCGGGCCACCCGCGCCAATGAAATCAAGGCTTTTGAGAAACTGGCGCCAAAGACAAAATGGTATTTTGCAGGCTACATTGGGGTCCTTGCCTCAATTCTTATTTTAAGTTTTTATTCCGTTGTGGCCGGCTGGACCATGGAATTTTTCCTATCGTCACTGATTGGGTCGCTCCCGGCGGATACCGCGCATCTGCATTCCCATTTCGATTCATTCATTTCAGGAGACACAAGGCCGCTTATATGGACTCTGGTTTTTCTGGCAGTAAACTTCATAGTGCTGTCGAGAGGCGTGGAGAAAGGGATAGAGAAAGTATCGAACATAATGATGCCCATGATGTTCGTGCTGCTGATTGTGTTCTGTTTCAATTCACTCTTGCTGCCCGGCGCATCAGAAGGTCTTGCGTTTCTGTTCAGACCTGATTTCTCTATGATTGATTCACGGACACTGCTCTCGGCAATGGGTCAGGCATTCTTCTCTCTCAGTCTCGGACTCGGTTGCATGCTGACCTACGGCTCCTACTTCCCTGACAAAACCAAACTCGGGCGGTCGGCCGCCACCACGGCGCTGCTTGACACCACCGTGGCCATACTTGCGGGTATCATAATCTTCCCGGCAGTGTTTGCCTACGGCATATCGCCACAAGCCGGTCCTACCCTTGTATTCGAGACCCTGCCGGCAATATTCATCAACATGCCCGGAGGAATAGTGTGGGCTCCCCTGTTCTTCTTCCTCCTTTTCCTTGCATCCATAACATCCACTATTTCAATGAGCGAGATTTCAATTGCGTGGCTCACGGAGGAATTAAAACTGTCAAGGAAAAAGGCCACGTCGGTGACCATAGCGACCGCCATGGTTCTCGGTTCATTGTGCGCACTGAGTTTCGGTTCGCTCTCCGGTTTCAAAATAGCCGGACTGACTGTATTTGATCTGTTTGACTATCTGTCATCCAACATCCTGCTTCCTGTAGGCGGAATGCTTGTTTCGATTTTCGCAGGATGGGTCATGGACAGGAAATTGCTGCGCAGGCAACTCAGTTCTGACAGCGGCGGAGGGAAAAAGGCAAGGATGCTCGGGCTGGTCATATTTCTGCTGAAATGGGTGGCCCCCATAGCAATAGGCCTTATTCTGCTTGACTCCGTAGGCGTTATCTGAAACCGTGCCCTATCCGGGCGGCCATGATGAAGAAACCGAATCGAGAGTTTGCTGTCAAAAAGTTGCATTTCACCGAATTTGTAAGTAATTTCGCAGAAAGAAATCCACAACCAGAGAAGTGAACCCGTTTCAACCGTTTTCAATCAATCTCAGAGGTAGGTTAGTCAACTTTGACCGACCACAGATAATGGGAATCATCAACGTGACTCCCGATTCATTCTATGCCGGCTCCCGCAGCGCCGGCGTGCATGATGTGGCCGAGCGCGTGAAGTCAATGCTGTCAGAGGGAGTGGATATCATAGACCTTGGCGCATATTCATCCCGCCCGGGCGCTCAGGACGTCAGCGAAGATGAAGAGATGAGACGTCTGGCAACAGGAATGGAGGCCATACGAAGCGTTAGCAACGACATCCCCGTATCGGTAGACACCTTCAGGGCCTCCGTGGCAAAAGCAGCAATCAAGGATATGGGAGCGGACATGATCAATGACATCTCCGGCGGAGATCTCGACCGCGATATGTTCAAAACAGTGGCGGAGCTGAAAGTGCCTTACATACTGATGCACATGCGCGGGACTCCCTCTACTATGCAGTCTCTGACAGATTACACCGACGTGACGGCCGATGTGGTCAGAGAACTGTCGGAAAAACTTGCGGTCCTTGAAGAGCTGGGCGTATGCGACATAATAGCCGACCCGGGATTCGGATTCAGCAAGACTCTCGAGCAAAATTACGATATGCTCCGCAATCTGCCCCACATCGCAGCGACATTAAAGCGTCCCCTGCTCATCGGCATCTCGCGCAAATCCATGCTGACAAAAGCTCTGGACATCACTCCCGACGATGCACTTCCGGCAACGGTGGCAGCAAACACACTCGCGCTGGCAGCCGGAGCCTCAATCATCAGGGTTCATGATGTGGCTGCGGCAAGACAGGCATTGACCATAACACAACTAACATTCGCATCCAGACCATTATGATTTCGTTTTCACTGCTTGACGCATTCGATATAGCCCTCGCGGCCCTCCTGTTGTTCTACATCTACAGAATCATGAAGGAGTCAGGGACTCTGAACGTTTTCTTCGGTTTGCTGGCGTTCATTGTGGTCTGGGTCATTGCCTCACAGATTCTTGAGATGAAACTCATAGGGACGATTCTTGATAAGTTCATGTCAATCGGCCTGATAATCATTGTGATTCTTTTCAAGGACCAGATAAAGAGATTTCTCGTGGAACTCGGTGACCACAAACGCTGGCGTGTGTTGCGCAAACTGTTTCATCATTCAGGTTCGGACAAGGCGGCCGATTCCAGCCGAAGCCTCGTTTTCCCGATTGTCTATGCATGCATGAACATGTCAAAGACCCGCACCGGAGCCTTGATTGTGATTGAACAGGCCATCTCTCTGGAGGCCTACGAACGCTCCGGCGACCGCATTGACGCTGCCGTAAATGCACGCCTTATAGAAAACATCTTTTTCAAAAACTCGCCTCTGCATGACGGCGCCATGATCATAGCGCATGACCGCATTCAGTCAGCCGGCTGCATTCTTCCCGTAAGCCATGACACAAACATTCCCCGCTCGCTCGGACTGCGTCACCGCTCCGCGCTGGGAATATCTCAGGCGACGGACGCCATGGCCATAGTGGTTTCAGAAGAGACAGGCTACATTTCCGTGGCGCACCGTGGCGTACTCACCACCCGCCTGTCGACAAGCGAACTCGAACATCGTCTCTCTCGCCTGATCCTATCCGAATAAATCCTCATAAATCTGACATTTTGAAATTATTACTGTCCGCTAAACGATAAAAAGGCGAGTTCAACATCCTGAACGGCAGGAGTTGGGCTTACTTTTTGTATAGGACAAGCCCCCTCAGTAGATTTATGGGCTACAGGAGGAGATTCCGAGGCTTCGGCAAGTATGCTTTTTAGATCTGCATCGGGCTGATTGAGAAAATTTTCCAGATTCAGGTAGTACATCAGCACGATGCGCACTATAGTGGCCAGCCCGGAGAAGCTCCAGCGTCTTTCGAGTTTGCTTTGCAGAACTGAAATAAGCAGATTTGCAATTAGCGTGACCCATATCTGGATCTTTATGGCATTGGCGCTTTCGCCGTAGAAGTATTTCAGGGGGAAGTTCTGCTTGATCTGCTTGAATAGAGACTCTATCTGCCACCGGCGGCGGTATATCGCCACGATTGTCTCCAGAGACATATCAAAATCATTGGTAAGCAATGATATACCAAGCAGGACAGATTTGTCATTCTCAATCAGAATGCCGTTCCGGAAGTCGTAATGCAGGAGGATAACGGACAGCAGGTGCGAAGAGTAAAGTATAATCGCCCCAAGGCATTGTGCTTCGATTACCAGATGCTTAAAGATGAATTAAGCCTCGATCTTGAAACCGAGATTATGGACGATGACGAAGATACCTCCGATGACATACCGGAGAACGACACATAAGATACCCACTCACAGAAAATAGAAAATGAGACTGTAAATGGCCTCCTTTTCTATATTGAATATCCGGGCTTGGCAGCCCGATGAACTACAAGGGCATTACAGCGGCCGACTCCGGTAATGCAAGGCATTCGGGAAAAATACCGGAGCGAAGCGAGGATGATTTTTCCCGAAACCGCAATGCCCGGCCTTGCAGTCCGAAAGAGGCGGACGCTAATTTTGCCCGGTAGTTTCTTCGGGTCTGTTAGCCAGACTATTCCTCTCGACCCTGTTTCATGCAGTCATTTTTCAATGAGGTTCTACTAATATCAAGTTTTGTTGTA
>CANQWS010000077.1 GCA_947627615.1 uncultured Muribaculaceae bacterium
AAGAAGACTCGAACACCGTAAAATCAACGTTCGAGCCATACTATATTGCGTTATCCCACTTTTATCGGACAGCAATATTTGCTTATATACTTTAGTTCATTTATCCAATATATAGCTCCAGGAGCATTCGGCATATTGTATGGGATAGGTCGGAATTGATTCGCGCTTGCTCCATAGCAAGAGCTTGATTGCGTTGTGATTATACTAACATCCTGAGTCAATAGGTATTTAACTCCGCCATAGCGTAATTTGCCAAATAAATCATAGGAATCATCCTTAAATCCTGTAATTGTTCTACGTCCCATGCCTCGTGCTCCGATAGGGAAGAAGAGCTGATGGGCATTAGAAGGATTGTATACAATAATACCACGCATACCGCGGGATGAGCCTTTGCCTCCGTTGTTGTCATTGTTGACGTCCTCGTAACCGTATGCTTCAGTCACAGTTGTGGCTGTTTCTGAAGCACCATCACCGTAGACCACACCGACACCATAATCGGCGTCAAGGAGTGCTTTGTATTCTTCGTAGGTCGGTACGCGGTAGTTGTGAGTGGTTGTTTTTTGGGGGTTATCATCATCAGCTATGGAGACCTGAAAGCGTCCCCATGCAAAAGTGGAGTTTATACCGCCTATCAGAGTTGTGCCGGTATAACCGGTTGAAAACGCGAGACCCTCTATCTGTCCCCAGACAAGCTTAGATTCATCGGACATGGTAAACAGACCGTATTTTCCGGGTCCTACACCGGAACCGAAAGTCTCGTTGTTTGAAATCGGGATACCGTTGTAGTTGCCTCTTTTGAAGAAAGTGCCAAGCGAAAGAGGATTAGCCGTAAGGGTCGCTTGAATATATCTTGTCGCCAAAGGCTCCGAGGGGTCCCATTGTTTCTTAAAGGGAGTTCCGTTGGCGCATTTGAAGAGGCTGAAGCTGCTCCATTTGGCAGTGCCTTTTATGTCAAGCGGCTCCATATAGCCCTGACGCACAAAGATGGAGTGCTTGCAAGTCAGTCCGTGGTATTCAATTTCAATAATAGCACAATAGGACTTGTCTTTGGCTCCGCCATTGAAATTGATTTTGAATTCGATAGGGGTACCTGTGTCGCCCATTATACCGCCGGCTCCATCGGATTTCGCGCCGGACAGAGTGATGAATCCGGCGTTGTTTGACGCTTTTATGTAAGCACGCCATGCACCTTCGGAAGTAAAGGTATTGAACACGTCATCGGCAGCTCCCTCGCGGCGCACAAGACTCACCGTGAATGGAGTATTGTCATCCCATTTGCGCCACACTCCCTTGGGGTTGACCACACGGCGCACCTGCTTAACGGGCATATATTTGGTAATGGTCACCATTGAGCCGTCTTTTTTCTTCTGTTTGGCCGTAAGGCTCACTGTGGCTTTACGCTGATAGGTGTCGTAGGGGTTATTGCCGGTGAATCCGGAGATTCCAAGCATGGTCTTGGGCTGAGTCCACATAGGAACTTTTACAGTCAGAGAACCATCGGCTGCCTTTACAATCTCGCAGGCATTATTGGTGGCGTTGGCAGCTACTTCTTTATGGTCGGAGTCTACCCATTTTGTCATTACCGTTCCCGCTTTCCATCCCGGGAATGTCAAGTCTTTTTTTGTAAATATTCTGCGGTTGCGGTGATTATCATAATAATCAGCTTTTAACTTTGCCATTGCAGAATTTTCATAATAGGTTTCGTTTTCTAACCTAAATGCTTTTAGAACGGCATCGGCATGCAAAGAAAGGAAACCGGCCCATATCGCTGTGACTTTGGTCGGGGCAAGAGGATCAGCAGTCGAGGTGCCAGGTTTGTAATATGTGGTATCACTTTTCCCGTTATAATTCAGCGGATTTTTGAGTCCATAGTAATAGGTTGATAAATTGGAGTTTTTGACAGGACTTCCTTCATATACCGGTCTGTTCCACTGGAAATCTTTTTCGTAGATGTTATTGGACCGGACTATCTGAGGCGGAACGGAGTCGGTTTTTGCCGATCCGGTTGACCCTCCTGTAGGCTTGCTGTCGAATGGCGCCCAGTTGTTTTCCACGATTTCCACCACAAATTCCTCCACATCGCCCACGAAGCGTACGGGGAATTCGGAGCGGGTGTTGTAACGGTAGCTTACATAATATGTTGGGTCAATGAAAAATTCTGTCTCAGGCTCCACATATTCAATGTGCCAGTCAGGCTGATTTGCCCAGCCTCTGAAGCCGAGAGTAAGTTTGTAGTGGTGGTTGCGGATGGCATTGTAGTCATAAGTGTCGTCCTGACCGAGCATGAAGCGGTATTTGATGTCGCCGTGCGAAACTTGATCTTCGTTATTCGACACATAGTAGGCATCGACCTCTATGTAGGAACCGTATTTCACATTGTCCTTGTAGTCATATTGATCGGGTTTCGGAGTCCAGCCCACATTGTTCCAGTCTGGCTTCTTGTTGTAATATGTCTTGTTGACAGCGTCTTTGTAGTTGCCCTGCATGTTTTCATAGAAATAGAGGGCCTGATTGTATTCGGAGTGCACTATGGTGTCACCGTCCTCCACTTTGACGGCGCCCTGAATACCGTTGCCTTTCGTCACCATAAGCCAGTCCTTGGTGGTTTCGCCCTGTTTTTCTCCGGGCTGAAGTTCGCCCTTGGTATTGTAGAGAATTTTGTCGCCATTGATAATCATGGAGTCAGCTTCGAGTGTGTGCACCGAATTGGTCGCTCCAATCTTGCAGTATCGGGGGATGTCCTTGATGGTCACGCTCTTGATGTAGACCCAGATTCCGTTGTGGAGTCCGGAACCGTCAAAAGCTACGGTTACTTTTGAAGCGGCCCTTTTAATCCATGAATGCAGACGTGTGCGGGTCTGGTTTATGGGAACCAGCGGAGCATCGAAGCCGTTGCTTGTGTTGGTGTCGTTGCCGTCAAGGGTGAAATAACCGAACATCTGGGCGTTTTTTGTCATGTCGGTCTCATCCCATTCCACAAGAGTTTTCTGCAGGTCCTTTACGAAATGAAATTTCTGGAGGTTTTCCTCAGAGTTTTCTATCCGTCCCATATTGGCCACGCAATACAAGTAGTAGCGGCCGAACGGTATGTCTTTCAGAGTGAAAGTGGCGCGGGAAGTGGTTTTTTCGCCCTGAACGTCTTGTCCGCCGGCGTCGTTGGGCATGTCGGTGTTCGGGCTACCGGTTTCGGAGTCTTTCTGGGTCACGTTGTAGTCCTCGAGGTCCTCAACGCTGATAATGCGGAGCAGATGTCCGTTGGCATCGTACAAGAACACCGTGGGATCGGTGATATTTGCAATGGCGTTGCCGGCTGCGCCGCGTCCGCCGGGACCGGGCTCGTTCTCGGTGGTGATGAGAGGATGGAAGTCAACGGTGGCGGTCACGTTTGACATGCCATCGCGGATAACATAGTCGTCTATGGGGAAGTCGTCGGCGCATGAGGCGAATAAGGCCGACATGGCAGCAGCTATGAAAAGAGGCAGGGCGGAGAGTATTTTGATTGCTTTTTCAGTCATTGCAATGAGTATAATGAGATAGTACGATTAGTTCTGTTTTGGTGGCAGCTGAAGCAGCCATTCCTTGCGGTGCATCAGGGGTTGTCCGGCTTGTCGGGGTCGGGGAATACAACCCATGGCGGCATTTCACCCGGACCGGCCGGCGGACGGGGCAGCAGCTCGTCGAATCCGAACTCGGGGTTGAGAGGCACGGCGGTGTAGGGCACCACGTCGACCTGACATCTGAGGTCGGAATGGGCGAGGGTTATGTTGACTTTAACGTGGGTGTTGCGGGGCAGGGAGGGGAGGTTGGGGAGTTCGGCCTCGGCGCAGAAGTCTTTGTCGCCATCGAGGCGGATGCGCACCACGTATTTCTTGCCTTCGGCCAGTTTGGTTTCGGGGAAGTAGAGGGCCGGGGCGTAGTGGAACTCAGTGTTGGGTACGTAATCGGTGCCGAAGGTGAATGCGTTGCCGGGAAGGAAAGAGATGGGGGAGTTGACGGCGCCGGACGGAACGTTGTAGGCCGTTATCCAGCGGTCAGAGTATGACGACACCTTATCGTAGCCGGGGTCCCATTCGGTGAGGTATTTGACCGGGGTGTAGGTCACGCCGTTGGGCATGAAGTACTGGCGGTCGCCCACATTGTCAATGGCTATTTCCTCAATGGTGTAGGGCGACGAGGGGGTGTCGGTGGCCTTTATGTGGAAGGAGAATTTGACGGTGGCGCGGGTTATGAACAGTTCGGCGCGCTGCTCGCGGTCGGCTTCAGTTATTTCGCCATTTTCGGGGAGCGCTTTCACGGGTATGTCGAACACTTCCGACATTGGCAGGTTGGTCTTCACCGTGCCGGTGTTGTCAATCAGTGGCTTGCCGGGGGCGCAGGAGAGGGTGATGGCCTCGACGGCGACATTGGGGAAAGTGGAACCTTCATTTATGTTCTCGAAATTGAAAGGCACGGCGGCCTCGTTGGCTATGAGCCACACTCTTTTCGTTTCGCCGGCTATGACCTTGGCGCGGTAGTTGCCGAAGGTGGAGAGACCGGCCTCAGGAAAGACTTTGCTGATATATTCGTTTTTCTCCACCTCTCCGTTGGGACGCACTATGATCACGCGGAGTGTGTGCATGCGTTCCTGGTCGGTGACGGGGGGCTCGAAATAGGTGGTGTCGTTGGGAACCACCTCTTCGCCGGCACGCGAGCGTCCCGAGTTGCCGTTACCGGGTTCGCCTGCGTAGATGCCGAGGATGAACTCGACCATCCGCGTCTCGTCGTCGGGCGCGGGAGCCGGTTCCTCGGCCGAGCAGGCAGCCAGCAAAGCGGCCAGCAGCAGGGCAATTATCGGTGTCAGCAACTTGAATTGTTTCATAATGTGCCGGTGTCTATGTCGTTGATGCGTACGGTCCAGTCGTTGATAATGATGTGGTTTTTGGCCCAGCGGTTGTCATCGTTGAGGAAGAACACCACCGACCATTCGCTGCAGCGGTCAAGGAACTCCTGCGGGGGCATGTTCCTGTACTGTTCGCTGCGCAGCAGCATCAGACAGTTGATAAGGGGGATTTTCACCACGTCGGAACCATCGGACCGGAGCGTGATGTGTAGGGTAGGAGAGTTGTAGGTGACGAGGCGTGCGGTGGAGAGTTCGGCGAATGCCGAGATTACTTCCGTGCCGTCGGCGTTGAGTCCCGAGGCGGCGTTTCCGCGTGTCCAGGGGTGGTAGGTGATGACTCCTGCGGGAATCACTTCGTTGTCCCATCCCATGAGGGTGTTGTCGTCAGTGATCTCGAAGTCGAATTCGGTGTTGTCAACGGGCGAGCCGTCGGTGTAGGAAAGGACGAGACGGATGTTGTTGGTGTCCTTTTTCATCTCGAGGGTGTAGCATGAGTAGGCCATGTCGGTCTGGCGCACGTCGGCCTCAAGATAGGCGTAGAAGAGATTGTGGAGTTTGGTGCCCGCGGGCGATGTGAGCAGATTGCGGTCAAGCTGCACCTTCAGGTTGTCGAGCTTCTGACCGGAAGCCGGCTGAGTGACGTAGCTGAACGAGCTTTCCTGACAAGCCATGCCTCCGTAGGCCACAAGCTTGTAGTGTCCTTCGGGCAGGTCGAGGGTCATGCGCCAGTTCTCGTCCGAAAGGAGTTTGCGGTCAGTGACGGTGCGGGTCTGCAGATAGTTGCCGTTTTCGTCATAGACAAGTAGCGTCAGGCAGTCCACCTGCTTCATGAAGCCGTTGGCGAATTCCAGATTGTAGTCATAGATGAAACGGAGTTCCAGACCGCGGGGACAGGGGTCAAGGTCATCGTAGATCACGCCTCCGCATGAGGAAAGCGACAACATGGCGGCAACGGCGGCTGCTGCGCCTGCAAGCACGTTTTTGAGATGTTTCAGGGTTAACATCAATCAGTCGGTCAGTTAGGTTGGTTTAAGCAATTGGGTGAGCAGAGAGTCAGGAAGATGAAAGTCCCGACGGCGGGATTGCCGCCGGAACTTTCGGATTGGTTGATTTTATCAGAATTCTATGTTGTTCACGCGAACGGTCCAGGGGAGAACCTGGCATGTAACGGTGAAGTAGAGTTCGTCAGATTCGTCGGGTGTGCCGGGATGGGGGCTGTCGGGGTCATTGGCCGAGTTGCGGGGATGACCGAGCTGGTGGATTTTGGTGACAGCGAGTTTGTAGACGTTGTTACGAACCACTGCGAATTCCATCACGCCCATGTTGCCTTCGTCACCATTGTCGTTGTGGCGGTTGCGGTAGTAATAGTAGCAGTAGTAGCCGGCACCGTCAACGGGATCGAGGCTTGACTGATAGATTGTGAAGTTGGCACCTGTCACGGCAGCGCGCATGGCGGCGAGGTTCTCTTCTGTTTTGTCTGCGTTCCATGCGGTCCATGCAGCGTCGGCTGTTCCGGTTGCCTTTGCGAGTTCGTCGGTGAAGCTAAGCTCTGTTCCATCAGTTAGGGTTACTGTGAATGCACCCATACCGCCGTTGCCGTAAACGGCTGAATAGAGGGAGTTGTTGCGGTTGATCACAGCGTAGTATTCGGGCTTGGTAGCTCCGGGATTAGCGCCTTCGGAAGTGTCGGGCACCTGACGGCTCTCAACAGTGACAGCCTGATCGATTACAGCCTGACGGACGCCGTTCCATGTCAGATAGAGAGCGCCGGCGAACTGATAGATGATGGGGTCTTCGGAGGGGTTGCCGGTGAGTTTGGTGCCGTCGGGGCGAGTGCCGTTGAGCGCATTTGCCACATCGGCGATGTTTCCGAATTCTTTGGAATCAGCGCTGATAGCTGCGGGAGTACCGATCATTTTGCCTTTGAATGCCACGATTGTGGTGCGGTCGTAGGTCTGGTTGGTTGTGGGTGCGGGAATCGCGTTTTCGGTGACATAGCGCCAGATGTGATATTCCTTCTTGTCCCAGTTGTCGCTTTTGCCCCCGAGAACATCAGAGATAGCGTAGGCATTCCATTTGTTCTGGGTCGGATCGATGGCGCCGTTAGTTACGAAGAACGGATAGTTGAAATAGGTATCGAATCCTGAGCTGATGACGTTTTGGAAGGGCTGATAGTTGGGGCTTACCACATAGTTTGTAGGGGTCTCTACGCCGCAGAGCAGCATGTCGGCAGGGGTGCCGGCAGCCGATACGCGGCGCAGGTAGTAGTATTTTTTGCTCATGTTGGCGAGAGCCATGCGGTTGAGCTTGACCTGCACGAAGCAGTCGCCCTGAGTGCCGTCGGCTTTCTGTCCGAAAATCACGTCGTAGGTCTGGTCGCCCTTCTCAGAAGCGTCTTTGAAGTCAAAGCGGGCAGCAGTGCGCTCCACTTTAACGGCGCCGCGGTTGGTGGCGTTGTCGACCTGCTTGTCGGTGCCCTGTTTGTTCCAGCCTGAGAGGTTGAAGGCCGATGATTCGGTCTTGTAGTCGTTCCAGTCATTGATGTCCTTGGGAAGACTGCGTGTGGCTATCTCCGAGTTGCTCATCATGAAGGCTTTGTCAGCCCAGGGAAGGCTTGCCTGGGCGTCATCTACATCAAGAGTGCCCGCTTCGTTGAACCAGGTGTCATCGCCGGTGCTCAGAGCGGCCACTTTAGCTGCGAATTTGGTGTCGGGGTTGCAGAAAACGAAAACGTTGATTTCACGGTTTGTAGTGCTCTCGTAATATGCTGCAAGGGCGCTCTTTGAAATCTTGGTCACGTTCTTGTAGCTGTTGTTGGCCAGAGGTGAAAGCTTGGAGCCGCTGATTTCGCCGCAGGTGATGAGCTTGTTTGTTTTTGCCTCGGCAAGAACCACGAACACGTTGTTGACCTTGTTTTCGTCGTCCTGACCCACTTCCGTGTCGGGATTGGCATCGCTGTTGCTGTCGCCCTTGTCATCGGTGGCGCTGCGTCCGGTGCTTGCGCCGGGCATCTGCACTGTCAGGGCCATGTAGAAACCTTCGCCGTTTTCGTCCGTTGAGGGGACGTTGCCCATGGGTTCGTCGGAGCTGCACGCTGAGAGCAGAGCCAATGAAGCCAGAGCATAGAAGCTTCTTCTAATGAATTTCATAATGGAAAGTTTAATTTAAAGATATAAAATGATTGATTATTTATTATGATCGGTTTTATGATTGGTCGGGGGGGATGGGGGAGGCGGGGGAGTTATTCTTCGGTAATGTACTCCACGCGGCCGTCGGCATATTTGATCATGTCTTTGACCTGCCGGAGCGCTTCGGGTGCGTCGGCCACTTTGAGGCGTGCGGCCTGGGAGAAGTAGCCTTCGGCGGCGGTCCAGTCCTTCTGCAGGGCCGCGAGAATTCCGCGGGCATAGGTGACTTCGGGCGAGTCGCCGGCCTTGTCGAGATAGCGTGCCGCAGCGGGATAATCGCCGCGCCCCATAGCGGTGTTGGCGGCGTTGAGGTTGCAGACTTCATCGTCGGGGTACATGCGCACGGCTGTCTCGAACACTTCGTTGAATTCGTCGCTGCCGGGCTGCATTGACTGGGCGGCGCGGAAAAATTCCTCTTTGGAGAGTTTCTGCGGGGCGGTGCGGAGCACGCGGAGGATTTCCTCGAGCGAGGTGTAGGAGCGCACGTTGTAGGAAATCACGTAGTCGGAATGGCGCAGTGAGGGATAGACGGAAGCGAGCAGGAATGCATACTCGTCCGGGTATTTTTTCTTGATGGCGGCGTCCTTGGCGTCAGGCTCCATGTCGGAACCGATTAGGGCGAGGATTCCGTCGCGGTTGCGCAGGGATGATTTCTCCACGTAGGCTTTCAGGCCGGGCCAGTCCTCGGGGAGGAAGTCGGTCTTGATGAAATCGGGGGCGAAGCTGTAGAGTTTCTCCACGTAGCCTTTGAGTGTAGCGGTACGTCCCTTGGCGAGGCGCACGTTGTTGCTGTAGGGGCCTTCGGGCGATGCGAAACCTTTGATGAAGATCGAGGTTATGGTTATGTCGGCGTCGCCTTTCACGGAGTCGATTGTGCCGGTTATGCGGCGCAGCTCCGTCGGGTTAGTCATGTAGTCGGGGTAGAGCTCGGTGCGGTTCACGGGGAAGTTGATGAATGCGCTTCCGTGGAGCTCGAATTCCTTGACGGAATCGGCCACGGGGCGGATGTAGCTGAAGCGGGGCTCGTAGACGGGACGGCGCACGCGGGCAATGGGGTCATAGAATTCCCTGACCACTGACGAGCAGCATCCTTTCATGACGGAGCGGATGCGGAGGGTGGAATTGTCCATCCATGGGGCCTGAACGACGGACTGGCTGTAGGAGAGGGTATTGTCACGTCCGGCGCGATACATGGCGATGCCGTCAAGGTCGTCCTCGCGGAGGTGACGGTAGTAGAGGTTGCGTCCGGAGACCATCACGGGCTCGAATTCCACGGAATCGGCTCCGGAAGCCGACACGAGCACGGGAGTGATGACGTATTCGCGGTCCTTTGACACGGGGAGTTCTCCGGTGTTGAGGTCCATGGCGAGGCAGAAACGTCCGGCCTGACGGTCAATCGCAACGCCCGACACCGGCAGCTGCCGGCTGATTATCTTGATCGGAGCCGCATCCGCTGCCAGAGCGGCGAGGGACAGAACGGAGAGGATAACGGATATCTTTTTCATAAAAGAAGTGTGATTGCGTGTGGATTGGTTAAGGGATGAAGCGTGGGTCAGAAAACATAGACAATGTTGAGCGCGGCTTTGGTGGGGCCCACGTAGTTGTGGACCTGATTGTCCTCGAGCTTGTCGCCGCACTTGGCGCACGGGTAGCGGTCATAGCGGGTGTAGCTCCAGCCGAAACCTATCTCGGCCTCGAGGTTCCAGTGCTTTCCGAGAATCCAGGAGTAGCCGTAGCTCACGCCGGCGCCGGCGAACCATCCCTGATAGCGGGAGTCGTCGAGCTTGCGGAAATCGGTGTTGAGGAATTTGACTTTGCCGTCGAAGCCGCCTATGTTGTACTGGCCTCCGTGGACGTGCATTCCCACGAAGTGACCGGCGAATGGGTTACAGAACCAGTAACGGCGCATAGTAAAAAACCTGTGTTAAGCGTAGATATTGCAGAGCCGAAAGATGAAAAATTTGGAGTCGTTTACG
>CANQWS010000078.1 GCA_947627615.1 uncultured Muribaculaceae bacterium
ACTCAAAAATCTCTCGCAACAAATTGAATTTCAATTATTTCAAAGAACTTTTATGATTTTTTAGTGGACACTAATGAGAAAATCATTACTTTTATTCTCGTTGGCGATTCTGTCGTCACAAGTCACGTTTGCAGCCGATGAGGCAGGGCAGACCTTCAAAATCGGCGACATTACGTATGCCGTTAAATCAGAAAACACTGTTGGCGTCAGCAAGGTAACTTCAAGCGTTACGTCTGTGACTCTCACGCCTACCGTCTCGTATGAGAACAAGGACTATTCGGTTGTGTCTATTGACCGTGATGCCTTTTATTACAGTAAGGCCACATCAATCACAATTCCCTCAACTGTGGAGTCCATCGAATACGGAGCATTCAGGTCCAGTTCGCTGGCCACGGTCAAATTCGCCGACAACGGAGCGCTCAAAAAAATCGATGACTACGCTTTCAGCTCAACCAAGCTCGCATCCATAGAAATTCCGGAAGGAGTGACTTATGTCGGCTCAAGCTGTTTCTTCACTTGCTCCAATCTTGCTTCTGTAAAATTGCCCTCCACTCTGGAAACTATCGGAGGCTCATGTTTCTACAAATGTTCCTTCTCTTCAATCGAAATACCCGACGGCGTGACTTCGATTGGAAAAAGCGCGTTTCTTTTCTGCAAGAATCTGAAATCGATCAAGCTCCCTTCGGGTATGACCGAAATTTCCGCAGGACTCCTGCAGGGAACGGCCCTGACCTCGGTTGACATTCCCGAAGGAGTGGAAATTGTGGGTGACGAGGCATTGCTCGATGTCAAGACCCTGACTTCGGTAACTCTTCCCGCTTCGCTCAAGAGTGTGGGTAACGGTTCATTTGCCGGAACTTCAATAAAATCATTCGGCCTCAACGCGGCCAACAAGAACCTGACTGTGGTTGATGACGCTCTGTACACGGCCGACAAATCTCTGTTGCTGGCCTATCCCTGCAATGCCGACAACACTGTGGTCAACGTTGCAAAAGGCTGCCGTGGCATTTCGGGTGGCGCATTCTGGAAAACAAAAGTCACAAAAGTTACTCTCCCAGAGTCAATCATAGCGTTTGACAGCTATGCGTTCTGTCAGGCCGAATCTCTGACTGACATCAACTTCCCCAAAAGTGTGGTATATTTCGGCGAGCAGGCTTTTGCCGGCACAGCCATTTCCGAGCTGGTGATTCCTGAAGGCGTATGCGAGCTTCCGGAAGCTGTTTTCGCACAGTGCACCAAACTCAAATCGGTGACAATTCCCTCAAGCATGAGCTATATCGACATCCGTAATTTCTGGAAATGTACATCACTGCAGGCCGTCAACTGTCTCGGTTCGCAGGCTCCGGTTCTCGAGGATTGGTATGAGGCCGATGAATCTCCTTTCTATGATGTTCCGTCTTCTGCCAAACTGAATGTGCCCGCAGGCTGTGAATCGTCCTACAGCGGCGATGCCAACTGGAAATCGGTATTCGGCAGTGCCAACATCGTGGGCTCTCTCCCCGGATATTTCATCCCGTCAGAAATCACTCCCGCAACCGATACCGAGGTGTCGGTTCTTGAAAGCATAGTATTCTCGTTCGGCGAGGCCGCGACAGTTGTCAAGTCAAGCCCTGATATCAAACTGCAGGCCGGCCCGCTTACGGCGGGAGTGCCCACCGGAGGGACTGTCAGCGTTGACCAGTGGATGGTTGTCAAGGACGGCGCAAACGGCATCAAGATATTCCCGGCCGACTATGACGGTTACACCGATTCAAAGAAACTGGAGAAAGGTACGGATTATTATGTCACCATTCCCGGCGGAGTGGTCAAGAACGCCAACGGAGAATTCAATGAATATACCGTGCTCCATTACACCGGAAGCTATTCCGAACCCGTTCTCGAACCTGTGTCGTTTGATCCGGCCAATGACGCCAACATCAAATCTTTCAGCGGCGTGACCCTGAACTTCGATGAGGATGTCACAGCAGACTCCAAACTCGTTTCAAGCGTCAAATTCATCAAGGGAGAGCTCGTTGAAGGAGTTCCTACAGGAACCTCGGTAACGGCCAATAACTATGACTTCGAGGAATGGCGACTGACAACAAGCAAGCGTTCGCCCCGTATCTGGCCTGCCGACATGGATTATTTCACCGTCACCCTCTCACTTCCCGCTGGTGCCGATTATTATTTCGTTGTGCCCGCCAAGATGTTTAAGAATTCAGCATCTGTCTACAACAAGCAGATCATCATACACTACGGTCAGGGTTCATCAGGCATTGAGGGTGTTGACGTTAGCGATTCCGCAATCCTCATTTCAGCAGCCGACGGCCGTATAACAGTCAATGCCGCCGATGCTCGCGTGGAGGTTTACTCCATTGACGGTCTGAAAGCTGCTGAAAGTGTCACAACGGACGGCGAAGCCGTTATCAGCGTACTCCAGGGCGGTATCTACATTGTTCGCGCCACTCAGGGCGACAAGGTAAAGGTTGCCAAAGTCAGAATTTAACCCGCACCGGTTAACCGGACAATAAAAAGGGGGTTGCATCGTCAAATGGTGCAACCCCTTTTATTGGAGAAATATTCAGTGTATCAGAGCGGTTTGAGAACTATGGATGCGGACTGGAAATCGTGTAAGGCATCTGAAACCTTCATCAGGTTAGGCCATGACGAAACCGGATAAATTGAATGATTGTAGCGTTCAACGGCGCGGATTGTAACCGTGCGGCCGTCAACCCTGGTCTCAGTGTTGAATGTGGCCTCCGCAGTGAGAACGCTTTTATTCAGGTCGTTGAGACTCTCGGTCACGAGTTCATATCCTTCGGGAATTTCGAATATGATTGTGGTATCAAATTTATTAGGGCAGGAGCGGACAATGCTGACTTCTCTTTTTCTTTCATTGTCCTTAATCTGTTTCTGGTGGCCGATAAAGCGACCTATGTTGACCATAAGATTGTTCCCCGCCATGGTAACGGCTTCACCGGTATTTCCCGAGAGCGTTATTTTGGGTTTTGGGCTGTCAGGAGTACATCCGCGGTTTATGGTGGAGTAGAGATCTACCTTACTGTCATCAGAGTTCCAGATGATATTTGCGAATTTTTCCATACGCTCTTTTATGTATTCCTGTGCGGCTTCCTCATCGAAATTCTTGAATCTCTTAATCGGTTTGACTCCGAGATATTTTTCTATGTCGGAAACACATTCATCTTCCGACATGAACTGACGGGCCATATCTTTCTGGCTTCCCGTGAAAACGACTTCAGAGTTAACGTTAAGCCGGTCTTCATTATCGGCAGACAATTTAATTGATGTTACTGTATTGACCGAATTATTGACGGCCCGAGTGGTAGCCAGATTACCGTATTCAACCATGGTCTGCAGGTTCTCATTCTCGGGGCTGCCCTTGAAAACCACATATTCTTCACGGTCATATCCCGAAGGCAGCTCTCCCGGAAGGCTAAGAAGATTGTTTGATGGCAAATAGCATGTTTCTCCAACCATGACCATATATTCGGCGTCATCGAAGTGTATAAGCTCCTTGACGGGCACTTGTTTGCGAGATGATGTGATACCGATACGACCTTCAAGGTTGACTTTCAGTTTTTCAAGAAGGCGGAAGAACATTATTGAAAACTGCCGCTCTGAGACTTTTTCCTCGGATTTTATCGTTGCATAACGAAGAGCGAGCCAACCGGTATTGATTTTATCCCTGTCATTGGCATCCGGATTGAGTTTGCACCAGTCTTTTGTGATTTTTGAGGCTTCATTGACCAGTTTCCCGGGAATCTCGCACTTGTTGATTGACGAAGCGATATCCGCCATAAGAAAAGCATAATGGCCATGGCGAATTCCTCCCGGACGGGCGGTTTTCGGAACGTATTCCAGTCTGGCCTGATTGTTCAGCACATGGATGTCCATGAATGGCATCTGACGACGCATAGAGAAATAGGGTATGCTCTCGTCAAGAGCATAGATATGTTCCATTTCGATGAAAAGATGGTTCTTTTCATCTATTTTCCCGAACTGTGTTATTTTGGGTGCGCCGTTATAGGATCCATATTCAAATGCGAGTTCCGGAGCAATCCGGCAGTCAAGCATGAAATTGCGGGTGGGGTATCGAGCGAGAAAAGAAACGGTAAAAGATGGAATGGACAGTTCGTCATACATATATTCATCATAGTAGAAAAAATCCAGAATGTCGCCGGGCGCGAGTCCTGGAATAGCAATCTTGTACTCCGAATCCTTGTTCTTTTTACCTTCGGTCACAGTAAGGGCATTATTCATGTCCAAGTATATTATAGTGCTGTCCGGTTTTATTATACGTGCTCCGAATGCCGGTTTCTTTGAAGAGTAGAGATATCCGTTATAAGCTTCTTTCTCCGGTATATCAACAGAAAATTCGGTGTATTTTTCCACGGCCGATGCGTCATTGAGTTTTACCATGGTCCTACGCAGGAGGTTGGCTTTAGTGGCGTTTGAATTGCTCAGGCCGGTGGCTGCTTGTTTGGCTGCGTCGATGCTGTTGTCGTAATCAGCAGTTATCCCTATATAACGGGCTATGTAAATGCCTGACTGGTCCTGATAGATACTGTCAGAGAGGTCTGCGGCCGGATTGAACTGGGGCATATCGAGGCTCCAGACCATTTTGGCTGTTCTCTCGTAAAACTTCTTGTCAATGTCCGCTGATGCCGACAATGGCAGCATGGCCATGGCAAGCAGCGAAATGAAGGCTCTTATGGCCTTGCGGTGCTGTGATTTGTTCATGCGTATAAGGTGTTGATTATTTGTTTTTCAGTACTATTTTGGCGGATGCCGAGCGGTTGAGAGTGACAATTCCTTTGTTGAATTCCTCAAGGTCTTTGAAATCCACATCCCGTTTCTCGATAGAGTAAATGAAGTGGCGTATGACGGTGCGTCCGTCATCGGAAAGTTTCGTGTCGATACTTCCGGTGTACCAGTCCGATTTCACAGAGACTGATTTGGGCAGATCTCCGGCCTCCAGGCCTTCAGACAGATTCAGGCTCAATGTCGATTCATAGCGGCACGGTCCGTTGATTTTTCCTCCCACTTTTCTGTCTTCGAGGTCAAACTTCATATTGTTGATCCACGGAGCGGGATTGATGTCAACATAGATGTCGTTTCCTACATTTTTTATAATGCCCGAAACAGAAGCGGTTCCGGAAATCACAGAGGTTCGTCCTTCCTCCCGATATGTGGCCTCGGACGAGGTGCTTCCCGGAATCTCTGCAGCAAACAGTTTACCGAAAAGCTGGGGACGTTTGGCAGGGGTGGTGTCGTCAATCTTGGCCAGCAGCGAACGGAAGAAGCTGCCTTTGCGTGTGATTGTTCCTTTGATATCCATTATTCCGTCAGGGCGCATGCTGAGTGTTATGTCGCTCTTCTCGGTATTGGTCGCAGCGGGGTAGACAGGTATTGTGGCGACGATGCATTTCTCGGGACCGTCCTCTATCAGTGCCTGACGGCCTTGTATACTCAGCGACAAATCTCCTGCCTTGCTGAACTTGGAAGTTCCGTCAATAAAAAGAATGGAGTCACCGGTCATGGCGGCCGCTATCATGTGGTTGCCTGATGACACATTGGGAGATTCTGTCCATGTCTGGCCTATCGCGTCGGTGCCGACCCACGCGAGGCGGGCGTCGATTCCTACAGCTTTGAGCATTGCCGTGAGAAGCGCCGCACTACCTTTGCAATCGCCGTAGGCTTTGCTCAGAACTGCCGAGGGAAAATCCGGTTTCTGACCGAATTCACCGTGTTCAACGGCGACATATCTTATGGAATTATGCACAAAATCCGTGATGGCGCCAATCCGTTCGGCATCATCCTTGCAGTCTGCGGTGATTTCTCTGGCTTTGGTTTCTACAGCGCCACCGTCGGGATCATTCGGGTCTATGTAGGAATGCAGATAGCGGTAGAGCTCGTTGACATCGGCGAAATGGCCTTTTATGAGCAGCTGCGGGGAGGTTATGTTTATTGACGGGGCGTCCGCGTAACCCACGGTAGGGGTGGGTATATCCTTGAAATTATAGGTCAGAATCAGATTGTTGCCCTTATGTCCGGAATTCTTCTCCATCATTCCTTCAGGGATATTTTTCTCATCGATGCTGAACCGGCTCTCGAGCGAAGATGGAATCTCAAAAATCACCGTAGCATTCTCTACGTCATAGATGTCAGGCAGAATTACCCTGCAGAAGAATTCAGGCTTGGTGTACGTCCTTCGGTAAGAGGCTTTGGCCGTTCCGCCCGCTTTTTTTATCGAAGTCTTTATCATGCAGGCTTTGGAATCGGAGAAAAAGACATCGTCGCTGAAATAGGAACCGTAGGCTTTCTCTTCGCCGGATACTTTGTTGATCTTTATGAAATCGTCGTAGGGGGCTACGGCAATCGCGTCGCCGGCAACACGGTTGGCCCGGAATACAATCTCTGACGAATGCTCCACTTTGTCGATGGAACTGCCGTCTTTTGACGGAACGAATTTATATGTATCCGTGATCTGTTGAATCACTATGTTCGGTTTGACATCGGATGCAACTGCGGAACTGAATGTCAGAACTGACAGAATCAGAATTGTAATGATTGGTGTTCTCATGGCAATAGCTGTGGGAATTTGAATGTAATATTGCAAATATAGTTTTTTCCTCCGATATTGCAAAAATATTTCTTAAGTCCGCCCTGCTTTCCGTGAATTCGGCTTGGACCGGGCGCTGCGAAGGGGTGTCAGCGGTCGGCCGGGCTGTTGTTTCTGTTCCGCCGGCTATCCCTGAAATCCTTCCAGTTTTTGTTCATGTTTCTGTGTGAACGGACCAGAGTTATTCCCGTGAGCTGTTTCAGCAGTGCCAGTGCACGCTGTCCGATATTCTGCCTGACTACGCCTCGTCCCATGAGTCTGTGATCTGGCGCTTGGGAAAGTCTGACGGAGGCACCGTCGATGGCATTGACACGTGCTATGAGTTTCCTGACCGCAGGATCGAGATCCGGGGCCTCGGCAGGTTCGATTATCGCTATGTCGTCCGTGGCAATCTTTCGTTTTTCCCACTTCTTTGCTTCCTTCACGGTGATATATTCACGGTCAATGATATAGACTTCGGCGTAGGTGCTGACGAAAAACGGTTCGTCGACACGATTGAAGCGAAACATATCGAATCCGCGGCCATCGGACTCTATGTTGAACGAGTATCCTGATATGTCCGTCGGCGTTACTGAGTCACCCGTCACATTATCGTAGTTGAACCGAATCCTGAAGTTGTCAAACTCAATCTGTTTTCTGAAGAATCCCGAAAGTTCCGGCACCCATCCGCGGCCTTTGGCATCGGCAAGCACGTCAATATCGACGGAAATTCTGTCGTCCGCTCTTGTCCAGACCTCTACCGGACTGTATCGGCCGCGAATCGTGTCGGTCCCTGAGGCCACGTTCCTGAGGCGGGAAGGTATGGTACGGGCGGGTGCTGTCCCGATCCAGTCAGACCACGAGAAGTGGTTCCCGCATTCGTGGCTCACGCTGTCGAGTCCGTCGGAATCCGTGAATCTGTAGTAGGATTTGCTTTTCAGAACTCTGGGATTGTTCCATCCCCTGAATTTTGACTTACTGTCAGGCTGGAGCATGAAATCCACCATTTTTTCACGGAACAGGAACACGGTGTCGCTGTAGGTGGTCAGCGTGGAATATTCGCGAACGTAGGCAAGCGTGTGAATCACTTTGTTCTGACGTGACTCTATTATGATTTCAGGCAACTCCGTAGTGATTTCCTGAAGATATATCGTATCGGCGGCTGCTTTTGTGACGGAGAGCTCACGGTAGCCCATGCAACGGACTGTGACCGGATAACCGGCAGGGGATATGTAGGGGAGTGTGCCTTTTGAATTGCATATACCTATCATGTTTCCTTTGCTGTCGAACACCGATGCCCCGGGCAGAGGCTTTCGTGTCGCCGAATCGGCAACTACTGCATTACGGGCCGGGCTTCCCATTAGAAAAATGGAAAGAGTCAGAATTACAATAAAAGCAGAGATGCGTTTCATGACTGGCGGCCGTTACGGTTCTTCGGTTTTGTTTTTGTTCGCTGCAAAAATACAACATCATCCACAACTGCGGACTATCCCTAACCTTATATAATCTTAAATCTTCCTGAATTATGCAAGTCAGTCAGAGATAGCAGCCGGTTAAGAAATTTTTTGCCACGGTTTCATTTGATGATTCGGAAATGATAGTTGAACTTCAGTCTGTCTTTCTCAATGAGCGACTCGCCAAGCAAAATTCTGTCGTAGGGAAGAATGGAATCGCCACAGGGGAAATCAGGATAACTTACAAATATATCTTTGCCTTTGATACTGTCAACTTCCGGCATAGCTTCCCCGGCTCTTATTGTTATGCTCTCGACAAGTTCATCATGGCTGTTAAATATTTTCAGTTCGGCGTATGGTCCGGATTCATCCTGATTGACCAGAACCAGCTCAACCTGTCCGTCGGCATAATTTATTCCTCCGATTATCTGCGATGAATCATGAGAGCGACGCGCTCCGCTGAACAGAACCGCGGAAATAACGAACAGCCCTATCTGAATAAAGGGCAGAAACATCTTGATCTGATACAACACATCATTTTCATTTACCGGAGTAGTCTTCCGAACACCTTTTTGGTAGTAACCCGCATCTTTCGGGAAATTGTATTTTATGATAAGAGCTACATCCGGCACCGGTTTTAAAATTTTGAAGCCCACACAGATCCAACAATGGCCACAACCGCAAAAATAGCAAACAAACTCCAATCCTGACCTGAACCGAGCATAACGCCTGCGCCCAGCGCTCCAAAGCCGGATATTATCAGGGAAACAACCAGTTTCCAAATCTGTTTCTTCTCAATCGCACTCATGACTTGCAGGTCTGTTTTCCTCGTGCCATAACGGTCGGTGCTTAAAGAGGTTTATCCAATCTGTGGCAAATATACATAGAATATTCGGATAGATAACTCCCTGATACTTTAATTTCTAAAGTTTTTCGTGGGGCAAGTGTAATTACTTGCATAAATCCGCGTCTGATGGGGAAAGATTAGCACCCTCGATGCCCGTGCCGAGTACATCAATATCCTCTCCCCGCTGACAAACTCAATGAAGTCCTCGAAATCATCATGAAAATTTAACTCAAAAAACGCCTTTGCGTTTACTTTATAGTAAAACATTTGATATATGAAGACAGCCTTTGATGAATACAATCGTATAGTGTCATCTATACCGGAACATATCCATAAAGAGGTGGACATGGAGATGGCTGTGTCCAATAGGATGGTTGGAGTCTAAAACTTTGTGAAAATGACCTTATATAAAGTCTTGCAAATGCTCGTTGAATTGCTAATGAACGTGAGTTCGATATAAGAATTACACTGCTCAATAATGAAACAATCAGCCATTTAGCACAAAACTAAGTGGCTGATTTTCTGGCCCAAGCCGAAAACTCGGTGCATAGATTTTGTAGAAAGTGTTAAATTTGTGGCATGAAAACGAGTGAAGCATTTTGGCAGTTCCTCCCGGAGGGCTTAGAAGAGTTGTTTGAGATGGTCAGATTTGAAAAGACAGATCAGTCCTACGACATCTGGCTTGACGAGAAGAAGAAGCTGTCGGACGAGGATTATCGCAATCCCAACATAGTAGCCCGTGGCTACACGGATTATGTAACGATACAGGACTATTCCATGCGTGGCAGGCCTGTCTATCTTCATATGCGCAAGAACAAATGGTGGGACAAGAAAACCAACGAGATATTCTCCTACAACCTTGAACTTCCCAACGAGGAAGGGACACGACTCAGTGCCGAGTTCGTGGCTTTTTTAAAAGACGAAGGTGGAGACGACAGCCCTGTCGATTAAGC
>CANQWS010000079.1 GCA_947627615.1 uncultured Muribaculaceae bacterium
TCACCCATTTCACATGCTAATGCTCTGATATTCAATAGGCGCATTTTTTGACAATCAAAAAGTGACGAAGTCAGGAGGAATACAAGTGGAAGTTGAAGATCAATTTCAATATGCTCTGCCAGGTTTCAATAGATTCATACGAATTATTGATCATACTATTGGGACTAACGAACCACCACGATTTGTTAATATCACAGATAAACGATATTATTGTACTGAATATGAGGTTTCCATGATTCGATATGGGGATGCCGGTAAAGTTTGTAGACGTTTATCTGGGATTATTGCAAACAACTTATTTAAGATATCTCCAAAGGGAAATATTACGAATAATTTCATCTATTATTTCTTAAATGATTCGAATATACAACAAATAATTAGAGGCTCCGCAGCAAGTTCCACCATGCCTGCTATAACTCATAAGACTATCAAAGAATTAGATTGCACCCTTCCGCCAAAGGATGTTTTAATTTTGTTCGATAAATACGCGAATTCTATTGAGAAAGAAATATTAAACAGGATGCATGAATGTAATTGTTTGCGTTCAGTTCTATCCCTACTTCTAACCAAATTATCAAGTATTTGATATTATGTCTAATAAGTACACCGCCCCTGATTTCAACAAAAAATCATTCACTTGTCCTCACTGCAACACGTCTTCTCAAATAATCTATTTTAATGCTTGTTGGAGAAATGAAAAAAGTTGGTGGGGCATACGATATGCAGATGCCAAACATATAAATGTTGGTGTTTGTCAGAATTGCGATAACGCTACAATATGGATAGACGATGATTATATCTATCCCGATATTATTGCATCAGAACCAAACTCCGATATGCCTGATACAGTAAGAACACTATATAATGAAGCAGCATTGATTTATAATAAATCACCACGAGCCGCATGTGCGTTATTACGTCTTGCTGTCGAAAGGTTATGTAATGAACTTGGTGAAACTGGTAAAATAGACACTATGATTGGAAATCTTGTTAAGAAAGGGTTACCAACCATAGTACAAAAGGCGTTAGACGCAGTTCGTGTAATTGGGAATAAAGCTGTTCATCCCGGGCAAATTTCTTTCGATGTTGATGATAAATCTACAGCTGAAACGCTTATGAAACTTCTGAATATCATAACCGAACGCCTGATTACCGAACCCAAAGAAATTGATGGCATCTTCGATGCTCTTCCTCAATCAGTGAAAGATTCAATTGAAAAACGAGATAAATGAATATACAGGAATTCATATCGCAATATACAAATCATCCAATTCTTTTTATTGGCTCTGGTTTCTCATTCCGATATTTAGAGAATACATATACGTGGAATAATCTTCTAAGTAAGGTTTGTGAAGATCTCTGGGGTAATGATGAACATTATCTTGACATAAAAGCAAAATGTACACAACCCAATGGCTATTGTCCACTTGATCAAGTTGCATCTATTATAGAGCGAGAATTTAATCAATCTTTGGAAATGGACCGTGATGGCAAATTCAAGGCTATTAACGACATCTTCTATGACAAGATGAGAGGAGGGACTACTTTGAGCCGTTTCAAGATTTATATATCAAAACTTATTGGAGATTTAACCTATAAACCGGATGTTAATGGAGAATTGGATGAACTGAAGAAAGCAAGGAAAAATATTGGTTCAATCATTACCACTAATTATGATTGCTTACTCGAAGATATATTCGGATTCAATCCGCTTATAGGGAATAATATCCTCCTAAGCAATCCGTATGGTTCAATTTATAAGATTCATGGCTGTATTACGGACGTATCTAAAATGATAATCACAGCCGAGGATTATGTCCAATTTGATGAACGATATGAGCTTATAAGAGCACAAATGCTCTCAATGTTTATCCACAATCCCATTATATTTATTGGTTATGGAATTGGAGATGAAAATATTCAAAAAGTCCTTAGAACAATATTTTCCTATATACCTCTCAATACTCCAGAAGCAGATAAAGTTAGACATAACTTTTTGCTTGTGGAATATGAAAAAGGATCTTCGAATCATGAAATTACAGATCATGACATAATTGTCAAGGGCAGCAACATCAGGATTAACAAATTACGAACTGATGATTACAAGACCTTATATCAGAATTTGGCTACAATCAATCTACCTATATCTGCAATGGATGTAAGAAAGGTACAGTCCGTTGTTAAAGAGATATATGCAGGAGGAACTATTAAGGTTATGATTACTGAAAATATTGATGATCTTAAAAATAGTGACAAAATTTTAGCCATTGGCTCTAAAAAGACTTTGAGCTATCAGTTCTTGACAAAACCAGAGATGATTCGAGATTATTTCAAAATAATCGAAGAAGCTAACTCATCCCTAATATCATTAATAAACAAGCAAACAATTAGCGATTCGGAATATTTCCCCATATACGGATTTGGTAATATATGTCCTGGTATAGACAATTTGGATGCGATTAAACAGATTCAGACAAAAAATTTAGCTCGCTTTATTCGAGAAAAAGCGAGTAGGAAAAAACATAATCATAAGACAATAGCATCAATTATATGTGATAATAGCATTGCAGAATCATATAAACACACTGCAATAATGTATGGAGTAAGTTCTGGCCAAATACCCTTAGAGGATGTTGAACAGTATTTGAGAAATCTGCCCGAATCACAACGAAAAAGTAGTGATTATAGACGATTATTGTGCCTGTTCGATAAAAAGAAATATCAGTAATCATATGGATAGATTCAATGAATATCAATTAGAGCAGGCATTTATCGAGCTGTTCAAGGAGCAGGGCTATGATTATGTGCATGGCGAATCCATCGTTCGTGACACTCGCGATGTCATTCTCTATGATGACCTGCGCACGTTCCTGCGCGAACGGTATAAGGCGGACGGTATCACCGAGAACGAAATCTCCGCAGCCATAAACTGCCTCGAAGCTACCGAGGGTGGAAGCGTCTACGCACAGAACGTCGAGGCGATGCGCCTTATAATGAAAGGTTTCGCCATAAATCGCGATGAAACATCAAAGCCCAACCTCTATATCAATCTGATTGACTACAAGACTCCTAAAAACAATATCTTTAAGTTCGTCAACCAGTTTGAAATCGTAGAGAACCATAACCGCATCCCAGACGGCATTGTTTTTGTCAACGGCATTCCTCTCGTTGTGCTGGAGTTCAAAAACGCCATCAAGGAGAATACCACGATAGAGAACGCCTACGAACAACTCACCGTCCGTTACCGACGCGATATTCCGAGCCTGTTTCGCTATAACGCCTTTGTCGTTATCAGCGACGGCGTAAACAATAAGTTCGGCTCGTTCTTCGCTCCATACGAATACTTCTACACATGGCGCAAGGTGGAGCACGACGATGAGGAAGTGGAGGGTGGCTTCAACTCCATGTTCACAATGATGCAGGGACTGTTCCGCAAAGAGCGGTTGCTCGATGTGGTGCATCATTTCATATTCCTTCCCGACACGACCACCGACGAGATTAAAGTTGTATGCCGCTATCCGCAGTATTTCGCTACTACGCTATTGTTCGACAACATTCTCCGTCACAGCAAAATCAACGGCGGCGACGGCAAGGGCGGCACCTACTTTGGTGCAACCGGCTGCGGCAAGAGCTACACAATGCTTTTCCTCGCCCGGCAGCTCATGCAGTCGAAAGAGTTGAGCAGCCCCACGATTGTACTCATCACCGACCGCACCGACCTTGACGATCAGCTTGCAAAGCAATTCCTGAACGCCAAGAAGTTTATCGGCGATGAAACTGTTATGCAGGTCGAGAGTCGCGAAGACCTGAGAACGCAGCTCGCAAACCGTACTTCCGGCGGAGTTTTTCTCACCACCATTCAGAAATTCGAGGAAAACACAGGGCTGTTGAGCGACCGCGCCAACATCATCTGCATATCCGATGAAGCTCACCGTTCTCAGACCGGACTGGAGCAGAAGACCACTATCACCGAAAAGGGCATAAAACGAAACTACGGCTTCGCCAAGTATCTACGCGATTCTTTTCCTAATGCTACTTATGTCGGATTTACAGGCACCCCTAAAGACGATACAATCGATGTGTTCGGCCCGATTGTGATACGATACACAATGACCGAAGCCGTTGCCGACGGTATCACCCGAAAGATAGTCTACGAAGGTCGCGCAGCAAAGGTTATCCTCAATTCCTCTAAAGTCAAGGAGATTGAAGAATACTATAATAGATGTAAGGACGAGGGCGCTACCGACTATCAGATAGAAGAAAGCAACAGACGCATGACGCGCATCGACGTAATTCTCAACGACCCCGACCTGCTCGCCAACATCGCAAAGGATATTGTCGAGCATTATGAGAAGCGTGTCGATGAGGGTTCGACAGTCGAGGGCAAGGCTATGATTGTATGCAGTTGCCGTGCCATAGCATGGAATCTTTATCAGGCCATCACCCGACTCCGCCCCGAATGGACGGAGGTAAAAGAGTGCATCGACGGCGAAACCCTCACCGACAAGGAACGCGAGGAAATCAAGCCGATGCCGCGCATCTGCATGGTGCTGACCCGCGACAAGCAAGATCCACAGGAGATGTGGAACTTACTCGGTTCGGACGAGTATCGCAAAGGTCTCGACAAGCAGTTCAAGGCTGTAAAGAGCAATTTCAAAATCGCCATTGTCGTAGACATGTGGATAACCGGCTTCGATGTGCCATGCCTTGACACTATGTATTGCTTCAAGCCATTGCAGATGCACACGCTCGTTCAGACAATCTCCCGTGTGAACCGCGTTTATCCCGGCAAGGAAAAAGGTCTTGTCGTAGACTACCTCGGCATAAAGAAACAGATGAACGCCGCCCTCAGCCACTATGCAGGAGGTGGCGTTGATGGTTACTCGCTCGATTCCATAGAGCAGTCGCTGAAAATACTGAAAGATGAACTCGACATCATACGCCGTATGTTTACAGGCTTCGACTGGTCGATCTACTTTACAGGCAAACCGCTCGAACAGCTGCGTTGTCTCAATATGGCAGTGGAGTTTATTCAACGCACCAAGGAGTCAGAAACCAAATTCATGCGCCACTGCAAGAAGATGCGCGAGGCATACACTATTTGCTGCAACTCCGAGCAAATTACGGTGAAGGAGGACGATGACATTCACTTCTTCTTCGCTGTGCGCTCAGTCATCTTTAAGCTCACCAAAGGAGAGGCACCCGATGCGGCTCAAATGAACCGCCGCGTGGCCGAAATGATAAAGGACGCACTGACAAGCGAGGCTGTCGAAGAAATTCAGAATATCGGAGTTGCCTCCGACGAGGAAATCGACCTCCTTTCTGCCGAATATATAAAGCGGTTGAGCCAAATTCCTTATAAGAATACGCAGGTCAAGCTCATGGAGCAACTGCTTAAACAAGTGATTGAATCACTTAAGAAAGTCAACAAGCAAAAAGGCATTGACTTTACCAAGAGGCTCGAAGAAATAGTGAAGAAATATAACGACCGCTCGGACGATGCCGCCCTCGCTAACGACGTTATCGACGAGGTTGTTTCGCAGATGGTTGACCTCATGACTGATGTCAACAATGCGAGAACCGCCGGAGACTCGCTCGGTCTCGACTTCAAAGAGATGGCATTTTTCGACATATTGAAGTCGGTGGCCGTCAAGTATGACTTCGCAGACAAATTTCCCTATGATAAGCTTACCGACCTTGCAAAACAGGTTAAGGAACTTGTCGAACAGCAAGCATCTGTTATTGACTGGGCTAATCGTGGCGATATTCGTGACACCTTGAAGATGAACATCATTATTCTTCTATCGAGCGCAGGTTATCCGCCTATCATCCACGATGAGGTGTTCAAGGAAATCCTCGAACAAGCCGAGAATTTCAAACGTAATTTGTCTCCGCGTCCCTACCCCATGCCATCAGAGGAACCATTATCAATAGCAGCAGAACCATAAAAAACGATACTATGGGTAAGAAAATACTAATATTATTTTTATGATTATCTTTTGGCCAAATTGACGGTATATACTTTAAACCATTTTTAGAACAGCTAAGTTCTGTAATCACAGCAAAACGGAAACCTCGATTCTCAATAATAACGTATGATGAAAATTCTGTCAAATCAATTCAACGAAATCTGAGGGCGATGGGGTTATCAAGAGAAAAAATAAATAATGGTCTTGAATTCAGAATTATCCCAGTTCATGAAATTGAGTGGGATGCGACTGCACGAAATAATTATAACTCATTCCTTGATAACCTGAAGCCTATGCCTTCAATAATTATCGGACGTAACCCACGTAAAAAATGGGAATGGTAAACTGAAAAATAAAATAACGGATAGCGGGCAGGTAATATTACTTCAGATGCGGGGTGGGGAGACGAAGATTTAGGGGCGGCTCGCGAATGAGACCGTGTGGCTTACTCCTGACCAGAAGGCGGAAGCGGGAGCGGGGCTAAATCCAGGCGTTCTGACGGTCCTTCACGGCAAGCGATTCGCCGAGCAGCCGGATGAATTCTTTCATGGAATGCTTGCGGTAGGAGTCTTTCAGTAGGTGGACGCATCCGGCCATTTCGTTTCCGGGAATGTCGAGCGGAATGGCTTTCACCCCGGGTTCGTCGTGAATCGATGCCTCCGCCAGTACGGTCACGTATTCAGTCTGCCGTATCAGTTTCAGAAGTATGTTGACTTCATTCAGCTCTATCCTTATCCTGAAATTGTGGTCGGGCCTGCGCAGGGCCTCGAACGCGTTTCTTGCCTGAAGTCCCTTGGAGGGCAGGGCAAGGTCGAATTTCTCCAGTTCCGTCAATGTCTCCTTCTCCCGGCCGGCGAGTGTATGGAAGGTGTTGACCACCGCCGAGAGGCTGTTCTGGAACAGGATGTGCGATTCAACGCCTTCAACCGGCTGCAGGGGCTTGAAGGCAAGCACAAAATCCACTTCCCGTTCCTGCAGGAGGTCCATCAGTTCCTCCATGGGCTTGTAGAAGATGTTGAGCCTGACTTTGGGATACATCCTCATGAATGTGATGAGTGTCTCCGTCAGGATGGGGCTGAAGGAGTAGGTGACGCCTATGTTCAGTGTGCCTACGGAAAGATTGTTCAGGTCGGAGATTCTCTCCACGCACATGTCGGCCTCGTAGAGGGTCTTTTTGGCGTAGGGGAGCAGTTCTTTTCCGGCTTCGGTCAGGGCTACGGTGTGGCTCGTGCGGGTGAGCAACTGGGTGCCGAGCTCGCTCTCCAGCTGCTTGATCTGTTGGGAGAGTGTGCTTTGTGTCACACACAGGGTTTTGGCGGCCTCCGAGAAATTGAGCGCCTCGGCCACACCTACAAAATATTTGAGCTGACGTAATTCCATAGTCCTTTGTCAATTTTTTTTGCTTCTGATGAATGCGTCGGTGCTTCCGTCAGACACTCACCGCTGATGTCATGCTATGCTTTAAACGATAACGGCAGTCATAGGGTTTATCTTGTGGCCTGAAATGAAATTTTCTTGAACATGAATACCGGCAGCGTGGCGCCCACAACCATGCCCGTTAGTATGGCGATGCAGATGAAACCGTTGTGCGAGAACTGGTAATAATAGAAATTGTAGGCCTCCTGACTGTCGCTGAGAATGCACAGGGCCAGACCTCCGAAGGTCATGTAGGCATATATGCCGGGAATCATCGGCAGCAGGGATGGAAAGAAACAGGCCTCGGCGGGCGTTCTGGCCAGCGGGGAAAGGAACACGGCGAGAAGTCCGATGAAGCAGGAGGCTATGAGCGTGGCAAGGAATATGTGCATGCCTGTTCCGTCGGGGCTCATGAGCAGGAACCGGAGGGAATGTCCGAGGGCGGCTATCACCGCGCAGTAAAGGTAAGCCCTGCGCGGGAGGCGGCTTATGGCAGAAAAACCGATAGCGGCTATTGCCGAGAATAATGCATCAAGTATGATTTGTTGGTCCATTTCGAATTTTTATTAATGTGGTTGTGTCGATTTATGGTCAGAGGGAAACGTCAGAACATTCCCACCCTCATGAGCGCCATGCCGGCGCAAAGTCCTGCTGACAGGCAGGCTGTAAGGACCACGGCATCCATGAAACGGCTGAAAGCGCATATATAATAACGGTAGAGGACATCGCTGAATGAATTCAGAAACGGGATGCCCGGCACAAGATAGAGAATGCTCGTGCCTATGGCCACCGCCGGTGTGGTCCCGAGAGAGAAGAGATGGCAGGACGCGCCCAGTACCGACGAGACGAAGGCGCACGCCAGAACTACCACTCGGATGTCGACCCTGTGCTCGAGCAGCAGCTGTTTCAGATAATAGCCTGCCAGAGTGGCGGCTCCCACCACGGCCATCGCCGGCAGATCGCCCCCGAAAAGATGGCAGAACGAAGCGTTGGCGAGCGTCACAAGCAGCAGAACCACCCACTTGTTCTGCGAATCGCTCCGGGTAATCTCACGCAGACGTTCTCTCGCCTCCCGGAATCCGAGTTTGCGGTCGGCCACCTCCCAGCTCAGCTGACTTAGCATGGTGTTGAGGTTGAAACTGACTCCGGTCGCCTTCACCGAGGCGATGGTGGTTACGGTGTCAGAGCCCGAATCATCGAGCACGGAGACATGGATATGACGAGGGGAGATGGTCAGTTCCATCCTTTTGCCGTATGTGGCGGCAATACGCTGCATATTCTTCTCCAGCCTGATGCATGTAGCTCCGCACCCGAGAAGCCATGAACCGTACTCGGCCAGAAACAGACAGACCTCCTTCCCGGACGGTACTTGCGTTATGTCATGCTGTCGCTCCATTACCTTGCATTCACTTGCCATCATTCGAAATCGTCTCTTTCAGAAGGAAGCGGGTCGCCCGGAACATAAAACTCTTCAGCTTCGGAGCCAAGCTCCACAAAATGATGCCTGCCGGCACGTGTTGAGCCGGTCGAATGATGGTGTATGCCGCTGCACACCGCCCGGTAAACGATGATTATAGCAAAAAGGGCCACGATGCAGCCCCAGGTTAAAAACGGAGTATCCATAATTGTTGAGGTTTAAATTCGTTACTGCAAAGTAACACAATACAAGACCGGAAAAACTCCTGTTTTTATGGTTTCTTCTAATAGCACCTATCAGCAAGCCGAATACCACCTCCCGCTGCGGCATTATTACATCTCCGAATGTATCACCCTTTCAATCGGTTGATTGTTAGGTTATTCGTTTGCATGTGCCTCAGATGGCTAAAGGTCTTTGCCCATTGTCAGTGTCCCCCTGGGGTTTTTATGGCGCATAGTAAAAAACCTGTGTTTAGGCGTAGATTTTGCAGAGTCGGAAGATGAAAAATTTGGTGTCGTTTACGCCGTGGAGTTTAGCCCTGAACGCCTTGATTTTCGAATTGATTGATTCTGCGGAGGCGTTGGTCGAGCGGTTGTCGTAGAAGTTGAGGATCTCGTCAGAGTGTTCGTAAAATGTAGCGGCAATGGTGTTGAATGACTTGAA
>CANQWS010000080.1 GCA_947627615.1 uncultured Muribaculaceae bacterium
AAGACTCGAACACCGTAAAATCAACGTTCGAGCCATACTATATTGCGTTATCCCACTTTTATCGGACAGCAATAATATTTTTTTATCCTCAGGGCAATAAAAGCCCCTGCATTCTGCCAATGGCAATTCTTTTTTCATAATAGCCTTGGCCTCATCCGGCAGACTCGTCCTGTCTATATCTTCCTCCGAGCCGATAACAACCACCGGCGCCGAAGCATGAACGGCCAGATACTTCTCCAGTTCCGCCCGCTCACTCTCCCCGAGCAACTCTATGCCCTCCGCCGAGACTTCCGCAGCTTCGGGTCCGCTTTCACGTCTGCGCCGTCCTCTGATTTCATATACCTCCCTCAGACGCTCCTTAGGCACAGCCGCATCAATCGACATCCTGAAAGCCCACGCCTGACCCTTGTCAAGGCCCGCGTCATTGCATGCGTCAGCCAGCATCCTTACATCCAAATCCGCCAGAGCTTCCGCCGTCAGCGTCGACAGCCATTCAGCCATCTCGCGCTCTATGGCCGGAATCCCTCGGCTCCCTGAATCCTTGTACCTCCGGGCAAATTCAGCTAACCCGCCTCTGACATCAGCCGTTTTCTCTTCCGCAGAATCAACCTTATAGTTTTTGGTCTTAAGGAAATTGGCTATACGTGATGCAGGAGCAATCTTGGAGCTTTTGCGCCCGTCAGGATATGATATGGTTGTCGCGAATTCCCACCCGTCAGAACCTTTCACAAAACCTCTCGCACCGATTTCCACTTGCATCCCGTCCGGTCCTGTCCATATCTGACCTTCGCGCAGACCGGTCTCGCCAAGTAGCGCATCATCCGCTTCCTTATCCCGCTCAAGCCATTTCTCTCTCCCGGGAAGTGCAGATAAATCCTCTCCAAGCGAATCCATGAAGCGCCACATTGCATCGAAGCTGTCAAAATGTATTTCTCCACGTCCGTGATTCAGCCATAAGCCATAATCCCTTGCTGCGTTTTTCCATTTCGTGTGTCTGGCCTTTTTCTTCAGGCGCACAACATAGACATCGCCATCATCCGAGTGACGCAGCTCTATCGAATATCCGTCTCGGTCTTCAATGATTTCAGCTCCTTCACCTCGCGGCGTTCGCTCTGACGCTAATGCGCCCTGCGAACTTTCCGCCGCAATCCCTTGTTTATCTGACGGCAACATATTATCTTTGCCCTCAGAAATGACCGCACTTTGGTTTGAAGCGATGCCGTCAGCCTTGTTGCCTTGTGAGGGCTGTTCGGAAGAAACATTTGCAGGAGCAACGCCTGTAGTAGAAGAATTTACCTCGCCCTTCTCCCAAAGCGTGGTCAATTCTTTTAAGTTGGATATTCTGTCATATCCGACAGTCTTAATACCAAGCCATTCCCCTTTGTCGTATTCAAGGACAAAAGTCACAGCACGGCGTGCAGAAATACTGCGTGTACCCTCAACCGAGAAGATGAATGTATTATCCCTGCCTTTACGGACGTGGTCAAAGTTATTCATCACGTCAAGAATTGCCTCTACTGCATCTTCGGGAGATTTGAGTTTCAGTTCTTTCTTATGACGTTCATAAACATGGGTTACCATTGAAGGGGTAAGACGGAATGGTGCTTTGGCAATGCCCATTTTGTCAAATACGTCCTGCTCAATTTCCACTAAGTCTATACTGCCATTAGTCCCTATTAAGAATGGCTCGCCGTTGACTGCACGCTCATTACTCCACTGGAGAGTGGTCGGCATATTGACTTCATCATCAATAGGCTTTACACTTGCATACTCAGCAAATGGTTTGGTCTTGCGCTTGCTCGAGCCAATCCACTTCTTGAACTCGTCCTTGCTGACGTGGGTAATCGCGCCGAGGCCGGTCCACCCCGGCTCATAGTTGGAGAGATACTCCTCGCGTGCGGCCTGCTCGGAGGGGAAGCCGTACATAACCTTATGCTCGTCAAACGAGCCGCCCTCGTTCACTTGGTCAACGACAAACACATCGCCCTGTTCGGGAGTGTCGGAAAGGAACACGTCAATATGGTCGCCGTCTACGCCCTGCGTGCCACGGATATAGCCGTAGTCATTCTGCATGGTGCTTTCCCACGACTTGCCGTCCGCTCCAGTACCACGGCGCACACTGCCTTTGGCATTCTCGATGCTGATGTTGTAGCCGTCAACACGGCGATGCTCCATCTTATAATTGCCCGCCTCTTTCTGCGCCTCCGTAGGCTCAGGCAGCGCAGCCGCTATTCCTTCCGCTCCGCTGTTATCAGTGGGTTGCAAGGAACTTTCCTCATTATAGCCTTGTTCTTCTAATGCAGAGTTATTAACTTTGCCCTCAGAAACTCCACTCAAATCCGAAATTGGCGTCACATCGTGATTAGCGTCGGTGCGAGTGGAGTACTTCTTTTTCCACATAGTAACTGCCCCTTACTCGCTCTCGTAAAGTAGTTTCTTTCCCGAATCGCAGGATTTCTCAACTCCTTGAAGTAAATTTGCAACAGGAATCAAATTGGAGTCGCTAAGTGCATCGCTCGTTTCAGAGCCACTGATTAGCAGTTCCAATTCTGTTACTTGATAATTATACGGAGTGATTTTGGAGTTGCTGCGGAGTTAAATTATACTTATATTTGCGAGTGAATATCCGTTCAACCAATGATTATCACAATCCGATGAAAAAACTCTTGCTTTCCGTAGCCCTGATGGCTGCTTGTTTTGCGGCGGCAACGTCGTCCGTGCCCGTATATCTCGATGAACAACGCTCGATTGAAGAGCGCGTGGAGGACGCACTGTCAAGGATGACGACGGAAGAAAAAATAGCCATGCTCCATGCCCAGTCAAAGTTTTCGTCGGCAGGCGTTGCGCGTCTCGGCATTCCGGAAATCTGGACTACGGACGGCCCGCACGGAATTCGCCCCGAAGTGCTGTGGGACAAGTGGAAACAGGCCGGCTGGACCAACGATTCATGCGTGGCGTTTCCGGCATTGACCTGTCTGGCCGCCACATGGAATCCGGACATGGCTCTGCTCTACGGCAAGAGCATAGGGGAGGAAGCGCGCTACAGGAAAAAGGACATTCTGCTTGGCCCGGGCGTGAACATTTACCGCACTCCGCTCAACGGCCGCAATTTCGAGTATATGGGCGAGGACCCCTGCCTTGCCTCGCGGATTGTGGTGCCCTACGTGAAGGGAGTGCAGAGCAACGGAGTGGCGGCCTGCGTGAAACACTACGCCCTGAACAATCAGGAGATCAACCGCCACACAACCAACGCCATTGTTGACGACCGCGCTCTCTACGAGATTTATCTCCCGGCGTTCAAGGCGGCTGTCCGCGACGGCGGCGCATGGGCCATCATGGGAAGCTATAACCTCTATAAGGACCAGCATGCCTGCCATAACCGATATCTGCTGAACGATATACTGAAAGGCGAATGGGGCTTTGACGGCGTTGTGGTGTCGGACTGGGGCGGCGCCCACGACACGGACCAGGCCATAGCCAACGGCCTTGACATGGAGTTCGGCACCTGGACCGACGGCTTGTCGAGCGGCACGGGCAACGCCTACGACAATTATCATCTCGCAATGCCGTATCTGAGGCTGATCAAAGAGGGCAAGGTGGGGACGAAAGAGCTTGACGACAAGGTGCGCCGCATACTGCGGCTTGCGTTCAGAACCAACATGAACACCCGGCGGCCTTTCGGCTCGCTGTGCTCTCCCGAACACATAGCCGCGGCCCGCAGAATTGGTGAAGAGGGAATTGTGTTGCTGAAGAATGACCGGAATCTTCTTCCGATAGATACCGACAGGGTGAAACGGATAGCCGTGATAGGCGAGAACGCCCTGAAGATGATGACGGTTGGCGGCGGAAGCTCGTCGCTGAAGGCAAAATATGAACTGTCGCCGCTGGAAGGCATCAGAAAAAGGTTCGGCGACAAGTCCGAGATTGTCTACGCCCGCGGATATGTGGGTGACACGTCAGGCGAATATAACGGTGTGGTCACCGGGCAGAACCTCAACGACGGCAGAACGCCCGACGAGCTTCTGGCCGAGGCCGTGGAGGCGGCCGGGAAGGCCGATGTGGTGGTTTTCGTCGGCGGTCTGAACAAGGCGGCCCATCAGGACTGCGAGGATTCGGACAGGGCCGGTCTGGAACTGCCCTACGGTCAGGACCGGGTGATAGCAGCGCTTGCTAGGACCAACAAAAATCTCGTGGTGGTCAACATTTCCGGCAACGCGGTGGCAATGCCCTGGGTCAGAGAGGTGCCCGCGATAATACAGGCATGGTATCTCGGCACGGAATGCGGAAATGCCCTGGCCTCGGTGCTTTCCGGCGATGTGAACCCGTCGGGAAAACTTCCCATGACTTTCCCTGCCGCGCTTTCGGACGTTGGCGCGCACTCCGCGGGTGACTATCCCGGCACGCCCCGTAATGACGGATCGGGCATCACGGACTGCAAATATTCCGAGGGCATTTTCGTGGGCTACCGGTGGACTGACAGAAATGACCTGAAGCCGCTGTTTCCCTTCGGCCATGGGCTGAGCTATACGACATTCAGATATGGCAAACCTGCAGTCAGCTCCGACCGCCTGACAGCCGACGGAACAATTACAATCCGTGTTCCCGTCAGCAACACGGGTGACCGCACTGGGGCCGAGGTTGTGCAGCTCTATCTGAAGGATGTGGAATCGTCGCTTCCGCGCCCCGTCAAGGAGCTGAAGGATTTCAGGAAGGTGACGATTGAACCGGGCCGTACCGCGGAGGTGGAGTTTGAAATCACTCCGGACCAGCTCATGTTTTTCGATGACGGCAAACATGAATGGGTTGCGGAGGCCGGCGAATTCGTAGCGTTGATCGGCTCATCGTCGTCAGACATAAAAGGCACTGTGAAATTCAAACTGCTCTCCGGCACATCAAAACCAGCCGGCCGTTAACGTCCCCCTGTTTTGCAGCTCCCTCCGCCGGATGTAATATGGCTCCGGCAAACGGTTCATGCCTGAATGTTTTGATGAGGATTATTTAACTTGGATGTGTCGGATTCTTGCCCGTGGCGTCGTTAACTTTGCGGGTGAAAGTCATGTCGGCTTTCCGCGAAACCTTTAAATACCCTCGGATATGGCACTCATCATCGCTGTTATTTGCGCAATTGCATGGCTCGGACCGGCACTTAAGGACGGAGCCAACATCAAGTGACTGACTTTAAAACTTTGCCGCTATGATAGGTTTGATTCTCTGGGCTATACTCATAATATTCATCGCCGAATGTGCCTGCCCCGGATTGATCTGGGTGATTTTAGGCTCGTTGGCCGCTTACTGGATAATATACGCCGGCGTGATGTGGCTGGTGGGCAAGACAAAGGAAAAACGCAGAGGGCGGAGGCGGGAACGGGGCTAAATCCAGGCGTTCTGACGGTCCTTCACGGCAAGCGATTCGCCGAGCAGCTGGCGGATCTGTTTCAGCGCAATCGTTTGACCAAACGCTGCATGTCAGGCAGACGTCAAAATTTATTTATGCCTGACAATCAAATTCTCACAGAAATTGATTATCTTTGTAAATAGAGAAACTATAAACATCTGAAAATGGCCACAAGGTTAAACACAAATGGCTTATGAAGCCCACAACCGATCTAATTCCGAAACTCCCAAGCAGCCGTTCCAAGGCCTGGCCCGCCCTCAGATAACTGCATAGGAGTTCTTTTGTATATGGCAAAGAAAGCACAAAGTAAAAAAGAGTCTCTTCCGATGGAGGAAATGTTATGGAAAGCGTGTGACGCTCTTCGAGGTTCTATTGAGCCAAGCGAGTACAAACATGTTGTCCTATCGCTTATATTTTTGAAATATGCGGGCTTCCATTTTGAGAAACGCCGTCAGGAAATCATAGCTGCCGGGCAGGAAGCCTTCGTCGATAACGTTGCTTTCTATGGAGCTAAAAACGTATTTTATCTTCCTGAATCTGCCCGTTGGCCTTACATAAAGGAGAACGCCAAACAAGCGGATATTGCTCTGATTGTTGACAAGGCTCTTGCCGACATCGAAAGAGAGAATAAATCACTTCGCGGTGCACTTCCTAATAATTATTACAGCTCGCTCGGCATTGAGTCAGAAAAGCTTGGCTCTCTCATAGACAAGGTTGACGGTTTCGATTCCATCCTCGAAAATGATAGAGAAAATGACATAATCGGGCGTGTCTACGAATATTTTCTTTCCAAGTTTGCCATCAAGGAGGGCAAGGGTAAAGGTGAGTTCTATACCCCCAAGACCATAGTCAATCTCATTGCCGAAATGATTGAGCCATACGAGGGTATAATTTACGATCCCTGTTGCGGTTCTGGTGGCATGTTTGTGCAATCTATGAAATTCGTTCAGCGGCATAACGGAAACCGCCGCAATGTGTCGGTCTACGGTCAGGAGTTTACGAAGACGACTTACAAGCTCGCCAAGATGAACTTAGCTATTCGTGGCATTTCCGCCAACCTCGGCGAGTATGCAGCCAACACGTTTACCGACGACCGCCACAAAGAGTTGAAAGCCGACTTTATCATGGCAAACCCACCGTTCAATCAGAAGGACTGGCGCGCTGAAAATCAGCTCACCGATGACCCCCGCTGGAATGGTTTCGAGACTCCGCCGACCTCCAACGCCAACTATGGTTGGATTCTCAACATGGTAAGCAAACTATCCTGCAATGGCGTTGCTGGTTTCATACTTGCCAACGGAGCCCTCAGTGCCGACGGCACCGAGGGTGCAATCCGCCGTAAGATGATTGAGCGCGGCCTCGTAGAAGCGATAGTCATTTTGCCACGTAATTTATTTTACTCCACCGATATTTCCGTGACCCTTTGGATTCTTAATGCTAATAAAAAAGCTCGCGTAGCTACTCGCAACGGAGAGGAAATCCACTATCGCGACCGTGAAAAGGAAATATTGTTCATGGATATGCGTCAGATGGGAGAACCTTTCGAGAAGAAATATGTTCGTTTCTCAGACGATGACATTCTTAAAGTATCTTCCATTTACCACGCTTGGCAGAGGGAAGGTGTCTCTGAATCCTATTCTAATGTACCTGAACTTTGCTATTCCGCATCGCTTGATGAAATCAAGGCAAAAGGGTTCTCTCTTGTCCCAAGTAAATATATTGAGTTCGTAAACCGAGATGAAACTGTTGATTACGAAACTCGAATGTTGTCACTTCAATCCGAACTCGCCGATATCTTAAAAGAAGAAGCGGCCAGTCTTGCTGCAGTCCTTGACGTTTTCAAAAATCTTGGCTATGAAATCGAATTATAAAGCAATAACCGAAAATCGCGATTTCCAGAATGTTTTCGAGCGGACTTCAACAATAGTGGAGCAGGCCCGTCTGTCGGCCTACCGTCAGATTAATGAAAGTCTCGTATACCGGAATTGGCTTATTGGGAAGATAATATCCGAAGAAGAACTTAAAGGTGGAGATAGGGCTGTCTATGGACTCGAATTGATAAAATGGCTTTCAAAACGCCTCACAGCCCGATATGGCAAAGGGTTTTCAAAAAGCTATCTCTATAGCTTTGTACAATTCTATAAAACACATCAAGATATTTTCCAATCGCCGATTGGAAAATCTTCCAAACTATTATCCTGGACTCATTACTTCATACTTACTCAGGAGGTTAATGATGAAGCGCGCAAATGGTATGAAAAAGAAGCTGCCGAACAGAATTGGAGTGTCCGCACACTCCAGCGCAATATAAGTTCGCAATATTATCATCGGATTCTTTCTTCACAGCGAAAAGACCTTGTCGAACAAGAAATGCTTGAAATAACAAGTCCCTTACAGACACCTGACCCGGCGGGGTTTATAAAGAATCCTGTGATTGGCGAATTTCTCGGATTCACCGCCGATTCTTCTTTTCGCGAATCTGAGCTCGAACAAGCTATCATTGAAAACCTCGAGAAATTTCTTTTGGAATTGGGTAAAGGATTTGCATTCGTGGCACGGCAACAGCACATCCACACGGCAAAAGAAGATTATTTCATTGACCTCGTATTCTACAACTATATCCTTAAGTGTTTTATTCTGATAGATTTAAAGACGACTAAAATCCGACATCAGGATGTGGGTCAGATGGATATGTACGTCAGAATGTACGATGAATTGAAACGAGCCAAAGATGACAATCCTACTATTGGAATACTTCTTTGCGAAGATACAGACGAGGATATCGCCCGTTATTCTGTTATTCATGACAATGATCATCTTTTCGCCTCGAAATACATGACGTACATGCCAACTGCTGAACAGCTTCGCACCGAGATTGAGCGACAGAAGGTTATATTCTATCTTCAGAAAAAAGACCAAGACTATGAAAACTGAATATAAGCGGCTCGGAGATTACATACGTCAGGTTGATGTCCGCAATCGAGAACTGGGAGTCGATAATTTGCTTGGGCTAAGTATAAGCAAGCTATTCATACCCTCTATTGCAAATACTATCGGGACGGATATGTCTAACTACAAGATAGTACAACCTCGCCAATTTGGGTATGTTCCTGTTACTTCACGTAACGGTGATAAAATCACCGTAGCATTATATGATGGCGACAAACCGTGCATCATATCGCAGGCGTATATCGTTTTTGAGGTAATGAATGCTAATGAATTACTCCCTGAATATCTTATGATGTGGTTCCGTCGACCGGAGTTCGACCGATATGCTCGTTTTAAGTCGCATGGCTCGGCTCGCGAAGTTTTCGAGTGGGAAGAAATGTGCGATGTGATGCTACCTGTTCCCCCGATTGAGGAACAGCTGAAGATTGTGGCGGAGTATCAGGTCATCGAGCGACGGATTGAAAACAACCGCCGCCTCATTGCCACACTCGAAGCCACAGCCCAAACCATCTACCGCCACATGTTCGTCGACAACATCGACCCCGAAAACCTCCCCCAAGGCTGGCGAATGGGAAAACTCGGCGATGTTGTGGAATTATCTCAAGGAATACAAGTGGAAGTTGAAGATCAATTTCAATATGCTCTGCCAGGTTTCAATAGATTCATACGAATTATTGATCATACTATTGGGACTAACGAACCACCACGATTTGTTAATATCACAGATAAACGATATTATTGTACTGAATATGAGGTTTCCATGATTCGATATGGGGATGCCGGTAAAGTTTGTAGACGTTTATCTGGGATTATTGCAAACAACTTATTTAAGATATCTCCAAAGGGAAATATTACGAATAATTTCATCTATTATTTCCTGACTTCGTCATTGCGTCACCCTAAACGCCGAGGTAGTCAAAAAGGGGCTTCAGTGAGTTGTGCTCAGG
>CANQWS010000081.1 GCA_947627615.1 uncultured Muribaculaceae bacterium
CTCTTGATGCTATCCTGGCTCTCGTTTAATTAGACGAGGCGACTCTTTATAGCTTTTCATTTCGCTGAATAGTTACTATGCCGGTCTGATTACAGACAGCCCGGGCGTATTACTCGAGAGTGATGTCGCCGAAGAACTCAGGACGGTGGAAATCAGGCTCCTTGGTGTCGATTGGTGCCCAGCTGAGGAAGTGCGGGGCGGCTGTCAGGTCGGCGCACTTGTAGAAGTTTCCTTTCATGTCTATGGGCTTGCCTTCGTATTTCATGCCCATGAGGTCAAGGGGTATCGCAACGAGAAGGTTCCATGAGAACAGTCCTTCGAGTTCTTCAAAGGGGCGTGTGCCGCATGAGGGATAACGTTTTATCCGGTCAATTTCATCGTCTGACAGCAATGTGCCGTTTTTGCGGTCCATGCGAAGGGCTGCATGGGCTGTGCCTATACAGTTGAACTCAAAATTATAATAGGGGAGTTCGCCTGTAGGGCATACGAAGAATTCCACACATGAATCCTGATGAACGTGGGAGTTGTTCTCGTAGTTCACCGCACGCAGGTAGTTGCAGCGTACAAAGAAATCTATATAAATATGTGTGCCGGAGTGAGCCACGGCGATTGAGGTGAGCGGCGCGTAGGGATACTGGTCTTTCCAGTTGAGACACTGGATTGTGCGGCGTTCGCCGGAATCGTCCAGTTTATGTATGATTTCTTCTGAGGAAAGATTGTCAAGTTCCGGGATATAGGGTATTGACAGAGAGGGGTTCTTTTTATTCATGGCGATTGAATTATTAGAATGGTATGATGTTTCGGACAGCGTGAAAGGAACCGAAAAGGGCCATTATTATAAGTAATGAAGCCATTATGCGGTTTATTATCCACATTGAGCGGACATTGAAATGCCCGCGGACTTTATTGACAAAGAAAGTTATCAGGAACCACCAGCATAACGCTCCGGCGGAAATGGATATGTAGCCGAGGATATAGTGATAATAGCTGTATCCTGCATCCATGAAGTTGAACCGGGCGAAAAGACCGATGATGAAGAACAGTATCAGAGGGTTGGAGAAGGTGAAGAGGAAGCCGGTGGCGAAATCACGCCAATAATTTGTCGGCATGTCGGGTACCTTGGAAATGGCTCTGGAAGGGTTGTTCCTGAAAAGGTATATTCCATAGATTATCAGCACGATGGAGCCTATAATCTGGAGCACATTTTTATTGGACTCTATAAAATCAGTGACAAGCGAAAGTCCGAGACCGGAAAGCAGACAGTAGATCATGTCGGAGACGGAAGCTCCGATTCCGGTATATAAAGCGGCTGTCCGCCCCTTGTTGAGCGTACGCTGAATGACAAGCATACCTATGGGGCCCATGGGAGCGCTTATGAAGATTCCGATCATGAATCCAGAGAATGCTATGTAGAGCAAACTTTCCAACATGTCACAAAATTACTAAATGCTTTTGTGGGAAACAAAATAATATGGGATTAAATTTCGTCTCGAAACAAAAACAATTATCGGAACGAGTGATGTTCCTTTCGTGCGGCGTCTATTCTAAGGAGAATGAAAAGCAGTATGGTGAAACTCCATAACGAAGAACCTCCGTAGCTGAAGAACGGTAGCGGGATACCGATGACGGGACAAAGCCCTATGACCATTCCGGTGTTGATGGCCAGATGGAATATGAGGTATGAGGCTACGCAATATCCGTAGACTCGTCCGAAAGCGGTTGGCTGGCGCTCGGCTATGTGCATCACCCGGAGAATCAATATCAGAAACAAGAGAAGCACTGCGCTGGCACCTAAAAAGCCTTCTTCCTCTCCTATGGTGCAATAGATGAAGTCCGTGTGCTGTTCCGGCACATATTTGAGCTTTGTCTGGGTTCCGTTAAGGAATCCCTTGCCGAAGAATCCTCCCGAGCCAATCGCAATCTTTGACTGATTCACATTGTAGCCTGCTCCGAGAGGCTCGTCGGTTATGCCTAATGTCACCTTTATGCGTTTCTGCTGGTGAGGCATCAGCACGTTGTTGAAGGCATAGTTGACGGAGAACAGGAAGAGAACGGCTCCGATTGTAGCGAAAATCGTTATGAGAAGGCGGCTATTCTTTACGCGGAGCGATGTGACCGCGCAATAAAGGCATGCCACGGTAAGAGCCGTAATGAAATAGACGAGGCCGGGGACAGCCACTCCGCACAACGAAAGAATCCAAACGACAAGACCGGTGCCGGCAAACCACAGCATGATATTTCGGGATGTGATAATCTGCTTGCAATATAGTGCAAGAATCGCCACCATCAACACCATTATAAGAATGAATACAAGAGCCTCGCCCAATGGAATTCCAAGCAGAGTGGAGCCGGTGAATTTTACTGCAAGGACAAAAAATGTCACAGCGCTCAGAGCCGCGAGAAGCACCATACCGCTCATGCCTTCACGATAGAGGACAAAGAACAGAGCAAGATAGGCGAGTGCCGAACCGGTCTCTTTCTGCGCGAGAATGAGCAGGATAGGCGTGAAGATTATGGCAAGGCAAAGCAGATAGTTCTTCTTTGAGGCATTGAGCTTGAAATTGTAGGAGTTGAAGAGTTTGGCCAGGGCGAGCGCTGTGGCGAATTTACCGAATTCAGCGGGCTGAAACCGAATAGGTCCAAGCACAAGCCATGACCGCGAGCCTTTAATGTCCGGGGCTATAAAGATGGTCACCAGCATCACAAGCAATATAGCCAGATAGATCGGAATGGCGTAACTTTCAAACACATGAGCGTCAAAAAGAAGGATAATCACGGCAAGAGCCAGAGAAAGTCCTATCCACCGGATCTGTTTCCCTGAAAATTCATTAGGGTCAAGAATGCTGGCGTTGTCGAAATCATAGCTTGCGGCATAGATGCTGAACACGCCGGCTATGATCAGGATAAGATATATCCCGACGGTGATCCAGTCAATGTTGGCGAATATCGATATGTTATTTCCTCTTCGGTCCATTAGAAATAGTGCTTGTGTGTAACATCCGTTCTTCAATGTATTTCCTTGATTCGGATATTTCACCGGTAAGGTACTTTTCAATCACAAGACTGCCTATCGGAACGCCGAAGGCTGCTCCGTAACCGGCATTCTCGACATAGACGCAAACCGCGATTTTTGGATTGTGATATGGCGCGAAGCCCATGAATACCGAGTGGTCACGGCCGTGAGGGTTCTGGGCCGTACCGGTTTTGCCGCAAACCTCGATGTCAGGCAGATTGGCCAGACGGCATGTTCCTCCGGTTACGGCCATTCTCATTCCTTCGGCCACAGCCTCGAAGTGCTGACGGTCAATGTTCGGAACGCGTTTCTCGGTGAACTGTTTCTGGAGCGTGCTGTCCTCGATTTCCTTTACCACATGAGGCGTGATAAACCACCCTCTGTTGGCTATGGTAGCGCCTACATTTGCAATCTGAAGGGGAGTGGCAAGGATTTCTCCCTGACCTATGGAAACCGAAATAATGGAATTGGCATTCCATTTGTCCTCTCCGTAGCTCTTGTCGTAGGTTTTGGAGTTCGGTATATATCCTCGGCTTTCACCGGGCACATCGATGCCGAGCTTGTATCCGTAGCCGAGTTCCACAAGATGGTTCTTCCAGACCTCGAACGCTTTGGCCGTGGAACCGTATTTCTTTTTGCGGTCCAGCATGGCTTTCAGACCCCAGCAGAAAAATGCGTTACATGAAGTCTGGAGCGCAGGTTTCAAGGTGAGGGGTGCCCCATGGGGGTGGCATCCTACCCTCAGGCCTGAATTGACATATCCGCGATAGCAGGGGAAGGATGTGCCTAACGTTATTATACCTTCCTGAAGCAGAATCAGACCCTGACCGGGTTTGAACGTAGAACCGGGGGGATAGACACCCTGAATGGAACGGTCAAGCAGCGGCATGTGGGGATTCTGTCTGAGTGCCTTGTAGTTCTTGCCTCTCTCCCGTCCGACGAGCATGGAGGGATCGTAGGAGGGACTCGTGGCCATGACCAGAACTTCGCCGGTAGCAGGTTCGATGGCCACCACAGCGCCAATCTTGCCGGCAAGCAGACTCTCGGCATACTGTTGCAGCTCGAAATCGATTCCGAGTTTGAGATTTCGGCCGGAAATGGCTTTCTTGTCATGGGAACCATTGTCATAATGTCCCTGAATCTGGCCGCGGGCATCGCGTATGAGCACCTCTTCACCCTTGACACCGCGCAGATATGTCTCATAACTTTTTTCCACACCAAGGTCGCCGGTGTAGTCTCCGCGATTGTAATAGTCATCCCGCTTGATATCCTCGGGCGAAACCTCACGGATGTTTCCGAGAATATTTGCCCCGCAGTGATAGTTGTACTCCCTCATTATCCTTTTCTGGATAAAGAATCCGGGGAAGCGGTACATCTTTTCCTGCATGCGGCCATAGTCTTCGGCATCGAGCTGCGTTATGAGGGTCTGCGGGGAATAGGATGAGTATCCGGGATTCTTGCGTTTGTCCTTCATGTCCCTGAAACGGTCTTCGAGCTGCTGACGAGTGAGACCGAGGGTGTTGCAGAAGTCAAGGGTGTCAAACGGCTGGATGTCACGCGGAATGACCATAATGTCGTAGGCCGGTCTGTTATAGACCACTACGTTGCCGTTACGGTCGTAAATCACACCGCGTGACGGGTAAATGGCTTTGCGAAGAAACGCATTGGAATCAGCGTCGTCCTTGTATCTGCTGTCAAGCACCTGCAGATTGAACAGGCGCAGCAGATATATGATTACGATGATTGCAATGAATCCACCGATAACATATTTTCTTTTTTCAAGATTATAGTCTTTTCTCACGGCGAGGAAGAGTTAGGCTGTCAATTCCGATGATAACAGCCGTTGTAAGGACCGAACTTGCTATTATGCACTGGATCAGATGCCAGAAATTAAATAATGAGAGGCTTTCGAATATGAATACCAGACTACAGAAGATGGTGGTCATGGTCACGGCATATTTGAAGTAGGTCAGGAATCCCAGAGAACTTATTGAAGGGAACGGGTCGGCAAGCTCGTCTTCACGAGGGAAATAGAGATGCAGAACGGGTCTGCGCAAGGCAGCCGCTATGAGGCATGAGAGAGAGTTCATGCCGCCGGTGTCGGAAAACACGTCAATTATGAATCCGAGTGCGAAAGCTATTGTGAACAGCCATTCCTTTGAAATGGTGACGGGAAGACGTAGAATCACGTAAAAATAGGCCAGCGGCACGGCTATACCGAAAAGGCATATCCGGTTCAGTATCACAACCTGCACTAATATCAGTACAAGCGTTATGGCGAGCATCTGTAGGGCTGATTTGGTCATATCTTCCTGTGATATTAGTTCTTCACTTCTTTTTTAGGGGCTTCGTCGTCCTCATTTTCAACCGCCTGCTCCAGTACCTGAAGCTCGCGTGACATTTTGTCGACAATCACCCTGACGGTGGATAGTTTCGAGAAATCGGTGAACAGCCGGACCTTCAGCGTGTGGAAGTTGTCATCGTAGCCCTTCAGTTCTCCGAGTACCACGCCAACGGGAATGCCTTCAGGGAAGCTTGTGGAATAACCGGAGGTGACAATCGTGTCGCCCTTGGCAAACGTGGCATGACGCGGTATTTCCTCAAGCAGGGCGGTGCGGTAATCGCTGCCGTTCCATACAAGAGACCCTAAGGTCTCGCTTTTCTTCACCTTGCATGACAAACGCAGATTGTTGTTGAGAAGCGAGATGATTCGAGCTGAGTGAGGCCCGACTACATTGATTTTTCCAACCACGCCGTTCTGGTCAACCACGCCCATGTCAGGCTCGATTCCGTCAAGAGAGCCTTTCTGGATTGTAATGTAGTTGTGAGGGCGGTGCACGCTGTTGTTGATGACGTGGGCCAGAATGAAATTATAGCGGTTGAGAGTGGAATCGAGCGGATGCTGACGGGCATACTCCATGTCTCTGAATTCCACGAGCTGCTGCTTAAGTGACAGAACTTCCAGTTCAAGAGCGCTGTTACGGCGCTGGAGGTCTTCGTTGATGTTTCGGAGATTGAAGTAGGAAGTGACTCCGGTGGCAGCTTCATAGACGCTCGTACTGAGGGAATTGGCCGATGTCAGATAGACGGACTGCTGATAGGGGTTGCTGTTGAACAGCAGGATGCAGCTTATGACAGCATAAACCGCAAACAGAATCCACGGACGGGCTTTTATGAAGAAAAATAGCAGATTGTTCACTATGCAATGGCGAGTAAGCTCCCGATTGAAAGGCCCTGTATCTTAGCTCCAATGCCACTGTCAGATTACCTGACAGTGGCCCTGTGCTTTTTCCGGAACTGCTGATGTGCGTTCCTGAAAATTCTTTATGAAGCCGATAAGGCCTGTGGAATAAATTATCGGATAAGGAATGAGAATTTATCTATGTTCTTGAGAGCTACTCCGGTTCCTTTCGCAACGGCCAGAAGGGGATCCTCGGCTATGTGGAACTGGATGCCTATCTTGTCGGTCAGACGCTTGTCAAGGCCACGAAGGAGTGCGCCGCCACCGGCAAGGTAAATGCCGTTTTTGACAATGTCGGCGTAGAGTTCCGGAGGTGTCTGTTCGAGCGCTGCAAGGACGGCGGCCTCGATCTTCGATATGGATTTCTCGATGCAGTGGGAGATTTCCTGATAGGACACGGGTACCTCCATAGGCAGGGCGGTCATCACGTTCGGACCATGGACAATGTAGTCCTCCGGGGGATTCTCAAGTTCAGTGAGGGCAGAACCGACATTCATCTTGATGAGTTCGGCGGTGCGTTCACCGACACGTACGTTATGGACTCTGCGCATGTGTTCCTGAATATCGGCAGTCAGGTCATCGCCTGCAATCTGGATACTCTTGTTGGAAACGATGCCGCCGAGAGAAATCACGGCGATTTCAGTGGTTCCGCCACCTATGTCGACAATCATGTTTCCTTCCGGAGCCACAACGTCGATTCCAATACCGAGAGCGGCGGCCATGGGTTCGTAGAGCATGTAGACGTCACGTCCGCCTGCATGTTCCGATGAATCGCGGACGGCACGGATCTCCACTTCAGTGGAGCCGGACGGGATGCCCACAACCATGCGCATCGAAGGGCTGAACCAGCGGTTTTTCGAGCTTGCCTTTCCGACGAGGCCTCTAATCATCATTTCGGCAGCATTGAAATCGGCTATGACGCCCTGACGAAGGGGACGGATTGTGCGGATGTTCTCGTTTTCCTTTCCTTGCATCTGCTGCGCGTCTTTGCCGACTGCTATCGGTTTGCCGGTTCTGACTTCTATGGCCACAATGGATGGCTCGTCTATAACAATCTTGTCGTTATGGATTATAATAGTATTGGCCGTTCCGAGGTCAATCGCTATCTCTTTGTTGAATGAAAATAGTCCCATATATTATATATGTGTTGCTTGGGTTGGGATTTCTGTTTTACTGACGTGAATTTAATGTTTGAAATGGCGGATTCCGGTGGTGACCATTGCAACATCGTGAGCGTTGCAGTAATCTATTGTCTCCTGGTCGCGGATAGAACCGCCGGGCTGTATCACTGCCGTGATTCCGGCCTGATGTGCAATCTCCACGCAATCGGCGAAGGGGAAGAATGCATCGGAAGCCATGACGGCACCATTGAGGTCGAATCCGAATGACTGAGCTTTGGCTATGGCCTGTTTCAGAGCATCCACGCGCGATGTCTGTCCAACGCCGGATGCGTAAAGCTGGGCGCCTTTAGCAAGTACAATGGCGTTGCTCTTGCTGTTTTTCACGACCTTGTTGGCAAACAGGAGGTCGGCTATCTGGGCTTCGTCAGGCTTTACGTTAGTTACCGGAGTCAGATCGGCGGGAGTCTCGATTCTGAGGTCGCGTTCCTGCATCAGAGCGCCGTTGAGAATGCTGCGGAACTGAACGGTGGTTTCAAGCTGCGAGTTCTGACGGAGAATTATGCGGTTCTTTTTCTGTGCGAGGATGGCGTAGGCTTCCTCGGTGTAGGAGGGAGCTATGATCACTTCGAGGAAAATCTTGTTGATTTCCTCGGCCGTGGCGGCATCAATCTCCCTGTTGGCGACAAGGACACCGCCGAATGCCGAGACGGGGTCTCCGGCCAGCGCGGCTTTCCAGGCCTCGAGCATGGTGGGACGTGTGGCAATTCCGCATGCGTTGTTATGTTTGAGAATGCCGAACGTGGGTTCCGTGAATTCAGAAATCAGGGAAACTGCGGCATCTATGTCAAGCAGATTGTTGTAGGAGATTTCTTTTCCGTGAAGCTGAGTGAACATTTTTTCGAAATCTCCGAAGAATGCTCCTTTCTGGTGGGGGTTCTCGCCGTAACGGAGATGCATCTTGTTGTCGAATGCCACGCGCATGGCTGTGGGGGCCTCGGCGTCAAGAGAATCAAAGTAGTTGAAAATGGCGGTGTCATAGCCTGACGAAACTTTGAATGCCTCTTTGGCAAACCACAGGCGCTCGTCGAGAGTTGATTCGGCTCCGTTGCGCGAAATCATTTCGGCAAGCGGAGTGTACTGGGTTTTTGAAGCCACAATGACCACGTCTCTGTAGTTTTTGGCTCCGGCGCGGATAAGCGAAATGCCGCCTATGTCGATTTTCTCGATGATATCTTCGTGGGATGCACCGGATGCCACGGTGGCTTCAAACGGGTAAAGGTCCACGATTACCAGATCAATTTCCGGAATTTCATATTGTTGAATCTGCTGGCGGTCACCTTCGTTATCACGACGGTTCAGGATTCCGCCAAACACTTTTGGATGCAGAGTCTTGACACGTCCACCCAAAATGGAAGGATAAGAGGTCAAATCTTCCACGGCCTGACAGGGATAACCTAAACTTTCAATAAAACTCTTGGTGCCACCGGTTGACAGGAATTTAACTCCGTTGGCATTAAGCATTTCAAGTATGTTGTCAAGACCTTCCTTATGGAACACTGATATAAGTGCCGTTTTGATAACTCTTTTGTCGGACATGTGATTCGGTTTGTTATGAATTTTTGATATTGGAATTTCAGAATGCAAAATTACACAATTTCGCGAAATTAGCCTAACTTATAACTCCAAACTTTTGCCATTTTAACGAATGATTCTCATTTTTATTAAAAT
>CANQWS010000082.1 GCA_947627615.1 uncultured Muribaculaceae bacterium
GTAGCATCGGCGACCAAGCTCCAGACCGCCCGCTCAATCAACGGCACGAGCTTCGACGGGTCGGCGAACATCACCACGTCGTATTGGGGCACGGCGAGGAATATTTCCATCGCGGATTCCACATCGGAGCATACAGGCGCCGCAGTCAGCGTCAACGGAAGCGGCAACGCCACGCTGAAGTTGCCCGCCACCATTACAGCGGCTCTTTCGGGCAACGCCACGACCGCCACGACCTTGCAGACGGCGCGGACTATTTGGGGTCAGAGTTTCAATGGTAGTGTCAATGTGATCGGGGATATGACTAACGTTGCGAACATATCCATGTCGGGCAACCTGCGGCTCAAAGGCGCGGGGACCTACGGCAACAAGATTAACTTCGGCGACGGCGACTATGTGTATATCCAAGAGGCGACTGACGACGACCTCACAATCCATACCAACGGCGACATCATGCTTGAATCCGAGGAGAATATAATGCTGAACGCGGGCGGAGAGGTCATACACTACTCGGACCTGCGCCCAAGCAGCAACAACACCTACCGTCTCGGCTCTGCCACAGTGAACTACGCGGGCGTTCACTCGCGCCAGTTCATCAACAACACCTCCAACCCCATGTGGGTATGGCAGGGGGCAAACGACATGCTCGGATTCGCCGCCAACAACATCGAGTGGATGCGTCTGACGGCGGCGGGCTATGTAGGTATAAATACCAAGTCGCCCTCGGCACGCCTGCACGTCGTGGGTGACATCCTCGCGTCGGGTGGCATCACTTGTCTTTCCGACATGAGAGCAAAGAATGTTGTCAAAGATATTGTCCTCGACATCCACGACATCGCAAATGCTCCCTCGTTCCTCCACCGTTGGAAAGACCCCAAAAAATACGACGATAAGATTCACGCGGGTTCTTCCGCTCAATATTGGAGCAATATCCTCCCGCAATTCGTGTTCGGTACTGACGAACTTGCACTTGATTACGCCAAGGCCGCCCTCCTTTCCGCAATCGCAATTGCCAAGAAAACCGTCAATATCGAGCAACGGGTGGAAATCCTTGAACGCGAAAATGAACAGCTCAAAGCTAAAATTGCCTTACTCCAAAACAATATCAACACTTTAAACATCGAATAATCATGCCTATAACTAATGGTGTTATAACCCGCCCCGTAAGCATTATTGACGTTTATAAAGCGCTCGGCCTATCCCCTCAGAGCGGAAAGTATGACGTTGGTTATGCTTGCGGGAACGCGCACGGTGCAATCAATATGTGGTCGCGCATGAAGCCCGTACATATCCTAAGAACGCCATTCACCACGAATGTGTCAAAATGGTGGCTTGGCTCGAGTCAAAAATGCGGTGTGACTTTCACCGCCGTGTCTGGCCCGTCGCTTATCCCCGAACAATATACATCCGATAAAAAGAATAGTTGGGATTATGAGCCGCCGTGGGGCCGGGAAAATTCCCCGTTTCGTCTGTCGGACTTCGAGGGCTATTATCACGAGGCACATCCTCCTTGCGGTGATTTTGTCATTTCTAATCCCGAAGTGGGCGAGGGCGGCACACTGAATTGCGCTACTATGCAATATGTGGTGCCCGAGGGAGATATGCTTTTGAAGCCCGGTTCGCTGTCTTTCGCGGAAATCCAAAATGGCGCGACGAATCTTGAAAAATGGTATTTAGGGGTTGTCGTGACCGATTCAAACGGCAAGTTCTTAGGTAGGACTACCGCCGAGAACCCCGGTTCGGGTTCACTCGTAAAATATCCCGTCACCGCCTTGCAACGGAACGTGACTTATAGGGCTTATCCCTTTTTGTCCGAAGGCAAAATGATTTATGGAGATTATCAGCAACATCAATGTGTCCCGCTGCCTAATACGACATTCCAAACATTCAAGGTGGTGACTAATGAACAAGCTCTCGGGCTTAATATCTTTGTGAATGCAACACAAGACAATTCCCTTGCGAAAGTCACATACACCATAAAATTAACAAGTACGTCGGGCGATATTACAATCAACGACGGTTCATGCTACTTGCGATTTGTGAAGAATATGTTTGAGGACGCTACTGAAATAGGTGAGCAATTGATTCGTCTGAATATCCCAAGCGGAGGGCTTGTGGTATCGCCGAGCAAACCGTTTGAATTGTCGGGTATTGTGGACAGCATCAACACTAAAAAGACTTATAAGATACAGCTGTATCTGCGCCTACCGTCAACTCAGATTATAAGGTATTATTTTTGTATGCAAACAGCCGTCGACCCCGATATGCCAGTGCTTCCGTGGAATCCCGATGACGATTTCCACGACATCCACTGACAAAACTTATTACTATAATAACTATAACGGCCTTTTTATTGGGCTAATCTCTCTCCTCAACATTATATTTGTAACAACTTATTTTTATCAATCCTTATATTAATCTATTTTGTTAACACCTAAATTTTTATCGCATGGATAAAACGTATGTCTTTGACAACAATGACGGTGGCGGCAACAGCGGCATGATGGGCCTTATCGCCTCTCTCTGTCAGAATCGCGGACTTGACCCGAATCTTGTTGCCGCACTGATGAACAACAATCGTGGCTACGGTGACGGATTCGGCAATTCTGCTTGGTGGATAATCATTCTCCTGATTTTTGGTTGGGGCGGATTTGGCAATGGATTCGGCGGCGGCTTCGGCGGTCGCGGCCCCGCTCAGGGTCTTGCCGACCTTGGCAATCTGGTGAACAACGACGCTGGACGTGACCTCATCATGCAGGCTATTCAGGGCAATGCCACCGCAATCTCGCAGCTCGCATCAACAGTGCATTGCGACCAAAACGCACTTATGGGCGCAATTCAGAATCTTTCAACACAGCTCTGCAACCTCGGTCTTGGACAAAAAGACCTCCAGTTTGCTGTGCAGAATGGTCAGCAAGCAATTCTTTCAAAACTTTGCGATTGCTGCTGTAATCTTCGTCAGCAAATCGCCGACTTCCGTGGCGACATCGCGCTCCAAATGTGCAATCAGACGGGTCAGCTCACCAACAGCATCAACTTCGTCAACAGTTCCGTTGAGCGTGGCTTCGCCGCAGAAGCCTACGAGCGTCAGGCGCAGACATGCCATCTGGAGAACGTTATCAACAACGGCTTTGCTCAGATAAAGCAACGTGAAGACGCCCGTGAGATTCAGAATCTTCGTGACCAGCTCCAAGCCTGCCGTCTCTCTGACTCTCAGGCCGCTCAGACACAAGCCATCATCAATCAGCTCCAGCCCGTAGCTAAACCTGCGTATATTACATGCTCACCTTATCAGGCTGCATGGCCCTACAACGGCTTCCCTTACGGTAATTTCCCCTACGGTAATAACGGTTGCTGCTGCAATAACAACAACTCTTGCGGAGGTTGCGGTTGCTGCTAAAAACTTAACGTGATGTAGGTAGGGGATATTCGTATCCCTTGCCTATTCACATATAATTAATTTCATCGACGAAATAATTATGTCATTATTTTTATCGCCTGTCGGGAGCGCAACCGCTCCTGCGGCAAACGAACTAAGAGCATTAGCGGTTTTCAAAGAATCTGCCTGTCAATGCTTCCGTGTCGGGCCTACCGCACAACCGCAAGCGACCGTAACATACGCAACGGGCACTCCTCGTATTGTGGGAACGACCTTGTATGTGCCTGTCACCGCCACAATGAACGCCACCGTCAGCACAGGATGCTGCAACGCCAAACCGCTTCTCTTTTCCGAGACATTCCTTGCGGCTTTCCAAGGCGTAACAACACTTCCTACCGCCATTACGGTGACAAGTTTAGGACAAGAGGTGCTGACTCCAATCGGCGCAGGTTGCGGCTGGACTAAGTGCATCACCGTCAACGACTCGCTCTTAATTACAATCACTCCCGCCGCTGCTGCGGGGGCATAACATCAACTTAAAATTCAACAACAATGTTTTCAACCGTCAGAGTTAACTCACAGATATTCATTCTTGACAAGGCAAACGGCACATTTGAGGTCGGCACGGTATGTGAAGAGCCTAAGACAAGGTACACTCAGATACCGCCTAATCAACAATTCAATACTCCATACGCACAGCCCATAACCGTGCAGGTGGTTGACTTGAAGATTCAGACGCCGAGCGGAACACAGACACTTCAAGGCTTGCCGATGGACAAGAACGTGTACGACAATCCAACAAAGACCCTACTCGCTACTGAGGAAAAATCGATAATGCTCAACGAGATTAAAGGCTTGAAAAGTCAAAGCGAGAATCACGTCAAAATGACGAAGTGGCATGAATCAATGATTCCCAAGTACGATGAGTGGATTGGTATGCTCAGTCCCGAAGAGGCCGAGAAGAAACGCAACGAAGCGAAGATTGCCTCCCTTGAAAAAGGGCTTGCGCAGCAGCAGGAGCTTAACAATCGGCTTATGGAGCGGATGGAGGCTTTGATGAGCAAACTTGACGGAGGAAACGCCAAACAAACTAAAACTAAAGAACAATGAGACGACTTCATGTGATAGACGACCCCGATTTTATCGGTGGTGGACTTTTCTTCCGTGACAAGGAGGAGGAATATATGCGTGACCCCGAGCTTTACGAAGCGTATAAGGCGGGCTGCAAAAAAGGCTACAAAAAGGCCATGAAAGAAATGGAGGACGAGTACGAGGAACGCCGGGCTACCCATTGGGGTGGCGACGGCTCTCGCATCCTATACCGTCGCGATGACCGTGACCGTATGTACGACGACGATGACGACATCCAATGGCGTCGCCGCCGCGACAGTCGCGGGCGTTATACCAACTAACACTCCGAGAGGGGAGGCTTGTTCTCCCCTCTCATATCCTTTCAACCGTTAAAGATATGGCAAGCAATTTCGATGTAATAGAATATTTAGGGTCGTTAATCGGCTACCCCGTCCCTGAGAAAGCGGTAAGGCGTATCGCCACCGAAAGAGGGCTGATGAAAGTGGCCGATTGGACTGACATATCACGCCGAGACCGCAATCTTGTGATAGCGGACATGCTCATGGTGCTGTTCACGTCACCCAGCAATACTGGAAGCAAGACAAGACAGCACGGCGATTTCAGCGTCACAATCGGAGGTGTAATCATCACGGATAAGAACGATATTTATTCGCTTATGATGAAGCTCTATGAAAATCCCGATGCTGAAATATGGGAAAATATGAAAGATGTTGGAACTTGTCAATGGATGGATTAGGCTATGATAGAAGAATTTGACATAAGCTCGCTTGATATGGCTGACTTCCCGTTCCATGGAGCTTTTTTTAAGTATGAGGTTGACGAATCGCTTGATTTAGACCAACAAGTCGAACAAGAAGTATTGGTGTATGAAACCGTAGTCGACATTCAGAAGCGCAGTGGCATCCGTCAAAGCAATCTTTTTATCGCCGAATATACGGTTTACTTTCCTTTGACACCCAATCCCGAATCCACGGGTACGGTTGATAAATACCTTGACTGCGGAGTGCGCAGGGGTCATACTTTCCGTGGCGAGTTCTACGGGCAGACCATTGAGGGTAAAGTTGAATTTGTCCGTCCCTCCCAGTTGGGCGGCATGAGTGTAGACATCAAAGTTGTGACTGAAAATGGCATTGAGTAACCTTTTGCAAAGGCAGATAAACAGAATTGTGGACTATCTCGGCAGAGAGGGCGACCGCATAATCAAGCTCGCCGCAAGGACAGCGGAAACGACCGAGCGCACAGGCAATCAAGGAGACGCTTACGGTTGGGGCGTATTCTACAACGGCTCACTCAAAAAGATAGGATTTTGGACTCCGCTCCCCGCCGCACACAAAGCCCACAAAGGCTACGGTGACGTTCCCGACGGAACGGGTCGCCAGTGGGTGACAGAGTTCTTCCGTGGCGAGTATGAATCCAAGTCAAAGGGGTTCGAGCTTGTATGTGTCAACGCCGCTTTCTATACAGCCATACAAGAACGTGGGGGTGGTAGATTAAAACACAAATGGCGTGTCATATCGCAAGTGTATTCCGATGTTGACGCGCTTAAAAAGAAATTCAAAGGAGCTGAAACAAGGCTATTATGATAAACGACAACTTGAACATATCGACCATAGAAACCTACCTTGACAAAATCATCAAAGGCAAGGTCAGCAAGAATGTGTTTGCAGGAACACTGCCGAATACCATATCAGACGACACTAAGGACTTAGTGCTGATTGACTGCGGAAATGCAATCAACGATTTGGACGCATACGGCAAAGGGACGGTGAACATATTCCTTTATGCCCGACCCACGGCTAACGGGCGCAAGAACGTGGCTCAGTTGTCGAAAATGGAAAAGGCAATGAACAATGTGATAGACGAGTCGAACGACGACCGTTACGCATTGGCTCAACTATATAAAGCCACCGATTACGACACCGCCTTGAATTGGCACTACATAATCGTGGCATTGAACCTCATTATCAGATAGATTTTTGCACTTAACTTAATTATAAACGTTTAAATTAAAGTAATTCATGGCAACTAAAACCCTTTACACCAAGGCGCTTGAGATTTTGGTAGGCGTATGGACGGGGGACACCGCTCCGGAAACGGGCGACTCCCTCGACTACGTTATCGCCGACTCTTTGAGCGTTACTCAGGACGACCCGGAGGAGAACACCATCGACTGCGAAACTTCCGACTCGCCTATTCTGACCAACTACACCGCCGGTTCCTACACCGTTGACCTCAACAACGCATCCATCGACACCGACTTCCTCACCAACGTGATGGGCTGGGAGAAGATTACCGAACCCAACGAGGGCTACATCGCTCCCGAGACCTTCGCTACCCGCTACATCTCGCTACAGGTGAAGTTCACATACGGAAGCAAGACCAGCTACCTCTACATACCCCGCATTGCCATTGCTCCCAAGCTCGTATTCGAGTCCTTGAAGACCAACGTGGCATACGGTACATTGTCGGGAACCGCCGAGTCCTACGAAATAACCGAGGGCAAGCGCACGGCTATTGGTTTGTTCGATACTGCTGTAATGACCAAGTCCGCAGGTGCCTGAACGCAAACGAAACAACGGTTGAAACGGAGCAGGGCGGTAAAGGCGTGAGCCGCCGCCCTCTCTTCTTTAAAAACAAAAACTATGGCAAACTACAAAGTAAAAACAAACACAACGATATACGACGAGAACTATCCCTACAACCCCGTACCCGATGCTCCCGAAGCTTCCGAGGTTATGGCGATAGAGAATCTTGTCGTTAAAGTCTATCAATATTCAAACGAGGACGACGACGCCGAAGATGTATCGCGGGTGTGGGCTGTGGTCGAAAATCCCGCCGCGGTGTTAGGTGACATCACCGTATATTGGTCAACATCGACATCTTCGCAAGATACGTCGGGATACTATTACCGCAGCGGAAGGACTCTCGTGGTTATCAACGAGCAGATGGGCACTCTTGCCGAGCTTCCCGTCACTTTCGGCACGGAAGAACAGCGCATCGAGCGATTTGGCGAATTGAGTTGGACTGAAAAGAGAGATTTCCAGTCCTATATCATGGGACAAATATACTTGAAATGAGCGAGGACAAAAAAATCAGCGAGCTTGACGCTCAGATGCGCCTTGCGGAGATACTGACCGACAGCACCCGAGACATCACATTAGGCGGCAAGACGTACAACATACGCGCACTGAGACCCGGCACACAGTGGCTCATTGCACAAGAGAGCTGTAAGATTGCCAAGAGCGAGGAGGGCAACTTCACCGACCTGATAACCAAGTTTGCGGCCAACATCCCCTCAGTCGTGCGCTGTATCACGCTCGCCATTCTCAACGATAAAAAAAAGATTGAGTCCGACGAGTATCAGGCAATGTACGACACAATCATGTGGGAGACCAAGCAGCATGAGTGGATAGGTGTACTTGTCGAAGTCTTACAGATGTTGGATTTGCAGTTTTTTTTTCGCTGTACGGAAACGATAGAGATGATACGCTCGACGACACTGACGAAGAAGAATCACGAAGCGTGATTGTCTATTCCGTTACCGAGTTTGGTGCGATGATAGATTTCCTTAGAGCCAACACCTTTGTAACGAAAGACGACTATCAGTGGTCATGGAGCGTACCGCAGATTAAATTAGCCAACAGCGACTTCACCTACACCAAATATCTCTCCGAGAAGCAAGCCAAGTCCTATTGGGCCAAGCACCCGAAGAAAGGCAAGGGATACGACGACCCGGAGAAGTTCCTGAACGACTTGGGGCTTCCGATATTCAGCAACGAAGAAAAAAACGAATAAATATGGACAAGAATAAAGCGTTTATAATACTGGGCACGGCGCACTTAGCCACTACGCCCGGCAAATGTTCCCCCGACGGCAAATTTCGGGAATGTGTCTATTCGCGTGAAATCGTCAAGCGTGTTTACGAGGAATTGTCGCGGATAGGCTATCATGTCGTAATAGACTATCCCGACTTACAGCCCAATGCGCAGATGAAAGGCGCGACATGGAAGCAAGAGCAAACGCGTGAGTTGTCATGGCGTTCGACTTTTGTCAATAATCTGTGCGCCAAGTATGGAACTGCAAACTGTATGTACGTATCAATCCACGTTAACGCGGCGGGTAACGGGTCCGCATGGATGAACGCCCGTGGATGGGCCGTATATACTTCGCCGGGTACAACGAAGTCCGACACGCTGGCCACATACCTTTTCAATGAGGCGAAGGAGTTGCTTCCTAACGACTCAAAGTATTACGTCCGAGCCGATTGGTCTGACGGCGACCCCGACTATGAGGCAAATTTCTATGTGCTGACAAAGACCAAATGCCCTGCCGTATTGACCGAAAACCTCTTTCAGGACAACAAGGCCGATGTCGCCTATCTGACTTCTGAAATTGGCAAACAGGCCATAACCAAAATCCACGTTGACGGCATAGTTAACTATATCAACCAATTGAAATGAAAAAGATATTCATTACTATAA
>CANQWS010000083.1 GCA_947627615.1 uncultured Muribaculaceae bacterium
ATTTCAAATCGTTGCGCACAAAAATCTCTTATAACAAATTGAATTTCAATAATTTCAAAGAACTCTTATGATTTTTTTAGTGGACACTAATGTATTCGCATTGCAAGTAATTTCGACCCGCACAAATAAAAGGTTATCGAAAATAATAAAACCGGACGAACTGTCAATGCAATTCGCCCGGTTTTGTTAATGGTTCTGTCTTTAGTTATCAGATGGGATGGTACTGAACGAAAGCCTCCATGGCTTCGTAGGAAGCAAGACCGAGGCTCTCGTAGAGCTGTGCTGTGGCACGGTTGCGGTCTTCAGCTCTCTGCCAGAACAGACGGTCGTCATCACCCAGGAACGGAGCGTTCTCCATCTGAGACTGGTGTTTCAGGATAGAATTACGCTTGAAGCGAAGTTCTTCAGGGGAGATGGGCACTGCCATTTCAATATGGTCGATCTCCCATTCAGCCCATGCGCCGCGATACATCCAGATACGGCATTCTTTCATCCAGGGTTCATCCTTGAGTTCATCGATGGCTGCAAGAACGGCATCGGTGCAGACACGGTGGGTTCCATGCGGGTCAGCAAGGTCACCGGCAACGAATATCTGATGCGGCTTGACATCCTCGATCAGTTTCTTAACGATGTTCACATCGGCCTCAGTAAGGTCACCTTTCTTGATGGTACCTGTCTCATAGAACGGGAGGTTAAGGAAGTGAACATGGTCCTTCTTGACACCGATATAGTTACATGCTATACGGGCTTCGCCGCGACGAATCATCGTTTTCAGGAAGCGGATTTCGGGAAGGTCAATGTCGCCGGATGCCTTTGATTCAATGAATTCATGAATCTGACGGCTCTTCTCATGGAACTCGTCATTGTCAAATCCGAACTGGTCGGCAATCTGGTCCATGAGCATCACGTAGCGGATCATATCCTCGTCACCAACGGCAATGTTACCGGAAGTTTCGTATGCCACGTGAACATCATGTTTCTGGTCAACGAGGCGTTTGAGGGTACCGCCCATGGAAATCACATCATCGTCAGGGTGCGGGCTGAACACAATAACACGTTTGGGGTAGGGGTTGGCACGCTCGGGACGATATGTGTCGTCAGCGTTAGGCTTGCCGCCGGGCCATCCGGTTATAGTGTGCTGAAGATCGTTGAATATCTTGATGTTTACATTGTAAGCCGAGCCGAACAGTGCAAGGAGTTCGCCCAGACCGTAGTCGTTGTAATCTTTGTCGGTGAGTTTCAGAATCGGTTTTCCGGTCATCTGGCAGAGCCATACGATAGCACGACGGATGAGCTTGTCATTCCAGTCACATGAGGTGACAAGCCAGGGCTGGCTGATACGGGTCAGGTCTTCGGCTGCGGGAAGGTCAATGACAACCTTTGTCTGGGGATGTCCCTGAAGGAACGATGCGGGAACTGACGGGTCAACGGCACCTTCAACGGTTTTCTTGATGATGGCCGCGCTGTTCTCGCCCCATGCCATTGTCATGATGCGGCGTGAAGAAAGAATGTTGTGAATGCCGAGCGTGATGGCAGTGGTGGGAACGTTCTCACACTTATAGTCGCCGGCAATCTTATGGCGGGCTTCACTTCCGAGAAGCACAAGACGGCACAGGCTGGTGGCGGGACTACCGGGTTCGTTGAAAGCAAGTGTTCCGGCTGCGCCGATTTCGCATACACAGATGTCGATACCTCCCTGGGATTCAATGGCTCTCTCGTAGCTCTTGCAGCATTCATACATATCCTCCTTTGTGACGGCAGGATCGAATGTGTGGATGTTTTCGGGAAGGATGTCAACATGATTCAGGAACACTTCCTTGAGCAGGTTGAGAGTGCAGGGTCCGTTGGGTTCGAGGGGGAAGAACTCACCTATAGAGAATACCACAACCTTCTTGAAGCTTATCTGCTGCTCGTTGTAGAGTTTGATAAGCTCCGCATAAACGCTGTGGGTATTCATGCCGGCACCAAGGGCAAGAACACACTTACCTTTCTCGGCAACACTACGTTTGATATACTTAACAATTTTTTCGGCCAGATATTCACTACCGCTGTTCATGGTTTCGAAGATGCGGGTGTACACCTTCTCCTCACGTGTGATGGCCGTGAATTCCACTTCGCCGTCAGGATTATAATAGCGGCGGGGAATCTGGTCTAACTTGATTTGGGAACTTAGGTTGGTCTTCATAATTACATTTAAGATTTAATGCAAAGATACTCTTTTTTATTTCTCCACAAAAATTTTTAATCTCCTAAATTTATTTGTTAGAATAATATTTGTACATTTGCAACAGCATCATATTTAATTCCAAATCAGAACTTTCATTCATAACCTTTACGTATATGAGACTTATTATAGAACCTGACTACGAAAACGTGTCAAAATGGGCTGCCGCATACGTCGCAGCACGTATCAATGAAGCCAAACCTACAGAGGAACATCCTTTTGTTCTCGGTTGTCCGACAGGAAGTTCGCCCCTCGGAATGTACAGAGAGCTGATCCGCCTGAACAAGGAAGGTGTTGTTTCGTTCAAGAATGTGGTCACATTCAACATGGATGAATATTGCGGTATTCCCCGCGACCATGAACAGAGCTACTATACTTTCATGTGGACCAACTTCTTCAATCAGATTGATATAAAGAAAGAGAATGTCAACATACTTAACGGCAATGCCAAAAACATCGAAGCCGAGTGTGCCGCATACGAAGCAAAAATTGCAAGCTACGGCGGTATAGACCTTTTCCTCGGCGGCGTTGGTCCTGACGGACATATTGCATTTAACGAACCCGGTTCCGCTCTCACTTCAAAGACCCGTCAGAAGACTCTGACCCGTGACACCATCATAGCCAATTCACGTTTCTTTGACAACAATGTAGACCTTGTTCCGAAGACCGCACTTACAGTAGGTGTAGGCACAATCATGGCAGCAAAGAGCGTGTTGCTTATCGTTAACGGACACAATAAAGCCCGCGCATTGAAGCACGGAGTTGAAGGCGGTATCAGCCAGATGTGGACAATTTCCGCCCTCCAGATGCATCCTAAAGCCCTCATTGTGGCTGACGACGCAGCCTGCGAGGAACTCAAGGTGGGCACTTACCGTTATTTCAAGGATATTGAAAGCGCCAATCTCGATCCCTCCTCTCAGCTCTAAAAACTGACTTACATATAAAAAAGCAGCGCATGAGGATTAACAACATGCGCTGCTTTTTTATATGTATCAGGAAATATCAGTCGGCAGTAAATGATTGTCCCGGTTCACGCAGGAATTCAACCTGAGCACCGTTAATAGCGTATGCCTTGTAGGCATCAGAACGTTTGTCGTCACTACCTATGTGAATGGGGAAGAAATACTTAACTTTAATATCCTTCAGGAATTGCTCCGTGTGATGGGCAAGATGGCTGTCGGGGTTACTGTCGGCCGGGAAGAATGCCACCTCGATTTCGGATACCTCAGAGGCAAGACGATTTATCGCTACCTCTACAGGGCAATCCGTATCGTTTTTCTTTTCGGGGATTTCATCGACAACCTCAGGTGAGTCTATGGTGCCGGCATGAAATATGTGTTTACCGTTTTTGTCCGTCACCAGAAATGCCACGCCTTTTCCGGCAGTGCCGTAAGCCTTCACAGAGTATCCGCCCGGAAGGTCATCGACAATATCGCCCTTGCTCATGCCGGCAACAGCGAGATCCGACGGAACATTCTTGGGATAAACATCATTGCTCATCACGTAGGTGCGGTTGTGATTCTGTGCGATTTCATAGATGCTCTTATTGAGATGCCTGTCCTCGTAACCGGTCACAAAAAATATCACGGGTTTATCGGGATTGGAGTTCAATGCATGATGGAGGGCATGGGACGGATCACTCAGATAGTCAAACACAAGGATAGCGGAATCGGTCGTCACCACATATCCGTTTTTATCCAAATAAGTAACTTTATACATGACTTTATTTATAAAATTAGTTCCAGAAATTAATTTCAGATTTCTATTTCCAATCCGTCGTAGGCAAGTCTCACTCCTTCCGGAAGTGAATCCTCTACCGCGGCATGCAGTCCCAGACGGTGGGATACATGGGTCAGATAGGCCCTGCGCGGATTTACTAATTTTATAACATCGAGTGCTTCATGTAAGTTCATGTGAGAATGATGCTTCTCAAGTCTGAGAGCGTTTATGACAAGTGTGTCTACATTTTCAAGAAGTCTGCAGGCTTTCTCCGGCATAATCTTGCAGTCAGTGACATATCCGAGGTTGCCGATGCGGAATCCGAGTATCCCGAGAGTTTCCGTGTGTTTTATAAGTAAAGGCTTTACGGGCGGTAACGAGCCGTTGATGCTGAATTCTTCGCCGGGTCCGACTTCATGGATTGCAAACCTCGGGGAGCCGGGATAGGGATGTTCTCCGAAAGCGTATGGAAGCATATCGGGAATACGTTCCGCCACGTCAGCCTTGCAATAGATGGGAAACGGTTTTGAAGCCAAAGCGTACGGTCTCAGATCATCGAGACCTCCGAGATGGTCATAATGTACATGGGTGACAAGCAAAGCCTCTATATCGGGACTGCCCAGACGCAGAATCTGCTGCCGGAAATCAGGACCGCAGTCAATCAGCAGATTATAGCCGTTGATATGCAGCAGGGCAGAAGTCCGCAACCTCTTGTCACGATGGTCGCTTGAAGAACAGACTCTACATCCGCAGCCTATCTGAGGTACTCCTGTTGAAGTACCCGTTCCGAGAAATATGAGTCTGTTACTGTTCATTGCCGAAATGATTTCAGGAGTCCGTCCTCAAAAACAAGATATACACCGCCGGCATAGGTCCAGATTTCGTGGAGAGCACTGTAGCCGGCTCTCCGGTCAACATTGTCGGGCGCGCCGAGAGCAAGGCGGCATTCATCCTTGGTCATGTTCTCAGCAACTTTTCCGTTGATGATGTTGTTCCAGGTGCCATCGGTGATCAGAGGATATAAATCCTTAGGGTTTTTGAATGAAAATAGAGAACCGAAATGCCTGAGTGATTTCAGATCGTTGCCCACTGAAAGCAACAGTTTGAACCTTGTGTCACGGTCATCTCTGGCGGTTAGAATTACCGAATAGACATTATTGCCCGGATCGACGCTTTCTATGGTGACCGGGACAAATTTTCTACCGTGCTCGGATTTCAAGTCAAGATCATACCACGAGGAAGTTATTACGTAGTATTTTTGCCCCAACAATCTATTTCTGACTGACTCAACCACATCCATATCTATCAGAAACGGGATGCCTGCATTTCCGGTCTTGTCAATCATAGACGCTGTCTGAGTGGTTCTGTAGGAAATTTTCCTGCAGTTTTCCGTGAGGAAATGAAGCTCATAGACGGTGTTGCCGGTCAGGTCCGACACCTTGCGGTTATCAACATATCTGATTACAGAACCGCCGAGTCTGCTCAGGTCGGTTGCTGGGTCCGGGAGTAAAAGTGAACCGAATTTGTTGTCGGTCACATAAAATGATTTTCCAGAAGTCCACGAACTGAAAGGTTCCGCTTTTATATCATCAAGAAAACTGTCCTCCGGCCTCACCGGTATGTTTTCCCGCTTCACATCCTTGGCTGTGATTTTGGGTGTACTTTCTATACCGGTAAAACAAGCCGACATGCCGACAGCCATCAAGGCCGCCAGCATGCAGTTTGTCATATATTTTCTCAGGAATCTCACTTTGGGGCTTCCACTGGGGTAATACCCATGTTATAGAAGATAAACGAATAGCAATCGGCATTTTCGTCTATCACCTTGCTCATGGGTTTGCCTCCGCCATGACCGGCATTGGCATCGATTCTGATAAGTTTAGGAGCATCTCCGGTGTTTGCTTCCTGCAGGGTGGCTGCATATTTGAATGAGTGTGCAGGAACCACACGGTCATCATGGTCGGCGGTTGTCACGAGAATCGCAGGGTAGGGGGTACCGTCATTCTTTATGGTGTGAACCGGTGAATAGCGCAACAGATAGTCGGCCATTTCCTTTGAATCGGCACTTGTTCCGTAATCGGGTGCCCAGTTCCAGCCGATAGTAAAGAGATGGTAACGCATCATATCCATCACACCCACTTTGGGAATCGCAACCTTGAACAGGTCAGGACGCATATTGACTGTAGCGCCGACAAGAAGTCCGCCGTTGCTGCCACCTTCGATGGCTATGTATTCAGGCGATGTCCAGCCTTCTTTTATAAGATACTCGGCCGCTCCGATAAAATCGTTGAACACATTGAGCTTCTGCTGCTTCGTTCCGGCCTTATGCCATGATTCGCCATATTCTCCGCCTCCACGGAGATTAGCTACGGCATAGATGCCGCCATTCTCAAGCCAAAGAAGTCTGTTGGCGGAGAAAGAGGGCGGAAGCGAGATATTGAAACCTCCGTAGCCGTATAACAGTACCGGATTCTTTCCGTCGCGTTTCATTCCCTTACGATAGGTTATGAACATTGGTATGCGAGTGCCGTCGGATGATTTGTAGAAAACCTGTTCAGTTACATAGTCATCCAGATTGATTCCCTTTATTTCAGGCTGGTCAATGAGAGTGCTCACTCCGTCGGCAAGATTGTAATTGTAAATAGCCGACGGGTAGGTATAGGAATTGAATGAGTAGAACACATCGGGGTATTTGTTGCTTGAGCTAACGGAAACAGTGCCGTAGGTAGGCAGTGCGATTTCCCGTATCTCCTTGCCGTCAAGCGAGTAGAGATACAGATGATTGGAAGCGTCTTCAACGTAAGTAAGCAGAAGCTTGCCGTTGGCAAACCGTGCATCGGCAAGAACATTTTTCTTTTCGGGAACAATTTCTTTCCAGTTGGCCTTTGTCGGGTTATTGAGGTTAACTGTCACAAGCCTGTAGTTCTCAGCGCCTTCCGACGTGAGCATATAGAGCTTGTTGTCAATCACTCCAAGCGGCGAAATTTCATAATCCTGCGTTGCCTCAATCGTGGTCCAGGGGCCGTCGGTTATGAGGTTTTTGAAAATCAGCGATTCTCCGAAGCCCTCGCCACCACCGAAAACAAACAGATACTGTTCGTTGTCAGGAACGTATGCGGTATGAAAATGAAGGGGATTTGCCGGGTCTTCATAAACGATTTTATCTTCGGACTGAGGGGTTCCGAGTCTGTGATAGTAAATCAAATGGTTTTCGTTGGCATTCGAGAATTCTTTTCCTTTTTCAGGTCTCGGATAAGCGCTGTAGTAGAAACCGTTGCCGTTCCACACGGCCGATGAGAACTTAGCCCACTCTATGTGGTCATCGAGCTGTTTTCCGGTTTCGGTGTCTATCACATATATCTCTACCCAGTCCGATCCGTTTCGTGATATGGCGTAAGCCGTATATCTGCCGTCTTTGCTCTGGGTCACATCCTTGAGGGCTACGGTACCGTCTTTTGACAGAGTGTTAGGGTCAAGGAAAAGTTCAGGCTTGCCGCCAAGCCGGTCTACGCGATAAAGAGACGCCTGATTCTGCAGACCGTCATTGACGTAGAAATAATAGCGTCCGTCATTTTCGCGGCTCGGAAGTCCGGTCTTTTTATAATTGTTCAACTCCGTAAGACGGTTTTTCAACGCCGTACGATAGGGAATTCTTGAAAGATAGTTGTCCGTGAGTCTGTTTTCCTGCTCTACCCATAACAGGGTTGCTGCGGCAGTGTCATTTTCAAGGGGTCTGAATTTGTCAACTACGATTGTTCCGAAATAATTGTCGGTTGTATTATCCGAAGGTGCATCAGGATACTTGAGATTCTGTGCATTTACGCTGCCGGCCGAAGATGCCAGGATGGAGCACATGATTATAGGTGTTATCTTCATTGGTTTTACTATTACTATTTTCATACAAAATTAGCAATTATCCATAAAACAACAGTCATTACAGCCACTCATTTAATAAAATTTCAGACTAACAGAGTTTTAAGATGAACATCCGACATTGGTTAACAATCTTTAACTGCGATTTTGATCAAAATATTTGCAAGGTAAAGATAAATGGACTAATTTTGCACTCACAAAACGCAACAATGCGGGGTGGAGCAGTGGTAGCTCGTTGGGCTCATAACCCAAAGGTCGTAGGTTCGAGTCCTGCCCCCGCTACTAAAAACGGTCGACTGAACATTCAGCCGGCCGTTTACATTTTCAGCCATACACATACAAGCATCAGCACGCCCCGGATTTAGTGGCGCATAGTAAAAAACCTGTGTTTACGGAATAAAAATTATACCTTTGCAGTCTAAACAGATTGCGATGGAAAA
>CANQWS010000084.1 GCA_947627615.1 uncultured Muribaculaceae bacterium
CAATGTTCTCTGTGATTCAAGTGAACCGAATTTATTTAATTTTTAACCTCGTCCATTTTTAGTGGACAGTAGTGTGATTTTCTCATAAATAAATTATTAAGATGGGTTAATACTTGTCCACTTGACGGCGACAAATTTACATAATTTTATTTAAAATCAAAACATTTTTCAATTATTATTGCCGATTCAAAAGAAATTTGCTTAATCATTCACAATTATAATGGCAAAATTCCATCAGAACAATCAAAACAGGCCACAAATAGTCAAAAACCGAGAGAGCATGGCATGACAAACAAAGCCACCGAACAAATGTCAGTGGCTTTGATGGTATGCCCATAGGGAGTCGAACCCTAATCGGCGGAACCGGAATCCGCTATTCTATCCATTGAACTATGGGCACGTATGTCAGCGATGCAAAGATATAATAGATGCAATCGTGGTGCAAATTTAGCGGTTTTTTTGTAGTTTTGCAAAAAGAATCCATAACTATTTAAGCTATAATGAACGTACGCATAGACGAATCATGGCGCAAGATGCTTGCCGACGAATGGGATAAGCCTTATTTTAAAGAGCTTACTGATTTCGTCCGTCAGGAATACCGCACAACTACCGTATATCCGCCGGCTTCACGGATTTTTGCAGCCTTCGATGCCTGCCCCGTGGAAAATGTCAAGGTGGTCATTCTCGGTCAGGATCCCTATCACGGGCCGGGTCAGGCCAACGGCCTGTGTTTTTCGGTTGCTGACGGCATTGACGTGCCGAGATCACTCGTCAACATATTCAAGGAGGTCAACGCCGACACCGGCGCTCCGATTCCGGCATCGGGCAATCTCGAGCGCTGGGCCCGTCAGGGCGTACTGCTTCTCAACGCCACTCTGACCGTGCGGGCACATGCGGCGGGCTCCCACCAGAGCCACGGCTGGGAACAGCTGACCGACAAGGTTGTGGAAAAACTCTCATCGGAATGCGAGAATCTTGTCTTTATCCTCTGGGGCAGCTACGCGGCCCGCAAAGGCGAGTTTATAGACAGAAGCAAACATCTTGTGCTGACCTCTCCCCACCCCTCGCCACTGAGCGCATCACGAGGATTCTTCGGCAACCATCACTTCTCTAAGGCCAACGAGTACCTGATTTCAAAAGGCAAAACACCCGTTCAATGGTAAGAATCCTCCTTCTCCTTATCCTCACGGTCACAGCAATCCGTTCATCGGCAGCGGGAACCGCAGAAAACACCGCCACTGCGATTTTCGATTCCGATTTCAGGACCCTGCAGACCAAAGTGAACGGCAACGACATGCTTCCGCCTATCATTATCATGGGAAGCGACGACGTGCTTTCGGTTGAATTCGACGAACTTGCAGCCGAACGCCGCTATCTCCGCTATGAGCTTCTACACTGCGACGCACAGTGGCGCCATGACCGGCTTCTGCCGTCGGAATACATTGAGGGATTCAATGAATACACGATAGACGATTACAGCTTCAGTCAGGCAACACTGACACAATATGTCCATTACCGCCTGCTGATTCCCAATCCGGAAATGAAAATAAAACTTTCAGGCAACTATCTGCTGAGAGTATATGACGAATCCTCACCTACGGACATTCTTCTGCAGCAACGTTTCTGCATAGCAGAGCCATTGATGAACGCATCGGCATCCGTCACATCCAGAACCGACATTGACTTCAACCGCGACCACCAGCAGCTTTCGGTCAGAGTGGACAGCAAGGGACTGAGTGTCAATAATCTGATGACCGACGTGATAATCTCCGTGGAGCAAAACGGCCGTACCGATAACGTTGTAACGCTCAACGGTCCCGACCGCATAGCCGGAAGCACGGCCTTCTGGGAGCATTCTCCGAAACTGATATTTCCCGCCGGCAACGAATACCGGCGCATGGAGGTGATTTCGACCAGCTATCCGGGAATGGGAGTGGTGGAAATCTCATTCGCCCATCCCTACTACCATATATCGCTCCAGACAGATGAGCCGAGAGCCGAGGCGCCCTACAGCTACGACCAGACCCAGAAGGGCCGTTTCCGCGTCAGGGAATACAATTCAACGGATTCAGACACGGAAGCCGAATACGTCATGGTGCATTTCGCTCTCGACATGCCTGAACTGCAGGGCAAGGATATTTTCATAGAGGGAGACCTGACAAACCGCAGCTTCAGCCCGGAAAGCCTGATGGTGTTCAACCGTGCCACTGGCCGATACGAGCACTCCATGCTGCTCAAGCAGGGGGCCTACAATTATGAATACCTTACCGTTGACCACGGCTCGGAAACCGGCTCCTACATTCCGGTTGAGGGAAACCACTATCAGACAGCCAACGAATATTTAATTAAAGTCTATTACCGGCAACCCGGCGCCCGCTATGACCGCCTTGTGGCAGTCACCTCGGTAACGGCCGGAGTGTAAATAAGCCAATCATCACATAAATGGAAGAAACTTCAGAAGAAATCATGCTACAGATCAAGGATACTCTGGTGACACTCGATGTCGCGGAACGATATTTTCAGTGTGACCTTTCAAAATGCCTCGGAGAATGCTGCATTGAAGGCGATGCCGGCGCTCCCATAACCGAAGAGGAATACCAACAGCTGAAGGCGCTGACAGAAACAGTATGGGACGACCTACTCCCGGCCGCGCGCCAGCGGATAGAGGAAGCCGGCGTGGGATATGTCGACGAGGAAGGTGATCTTGTAACCCAGATTGTAGACGGTCGGAATTGCGTTTTCACCACCTACGGTCCCGGTGGAATGTGTCTGTGTGCCATAGAAAAGGCTTTCAGAGAGGGACGGTGCAGCATGCGCAAACCGATGTCATGTTATCTCTATCCGCTACGCATTACCGAGTATCCCACATTTACAGCGGTCAACTACCATCGCTGGAAAATATGCCGATGCGCGGAATCATTGGGACGCGCCAACAGCACCCGCCTTTATCAGTTCATGCGCGAGCCTCTGATTGAACGCTTCGGCAAGGAATGGTACGACGAGCTCTGCGAGGCTTGCGAAGCCTATCTCGACGAATACCACAAATAACGGCGCCCGACAATCTGGAGCGTCACTCCCCTCACGAAAAGATAGGAAAGGAAAGCTATCCAGAGACCGTGGTTGCCTAAGACCGGGAACAACACCATATACAGCAGGAAAAACGCTCCCGCTCCGAGAGCCATGCTCAGCAACATGGACCCGGTACGCGTGAGTCCTATCATCACGCCGTCCCAGACAAAAGCCATGAAACTGAGCAACGGGATGCTTACTGCCCAACCGAAGTATTCCTGACATTTTCCGGCAATGACCTTGTCGGAGCTGAGAATGCCCAGCAGGCCGTCGCCTTCTATGAAATATATGGCAGTGAACACAAGCGAAGCTATGAGTCCCATGGTCATCAGCCCTCTGACCGTACGGCGTAGCATCACATCGTCATGCGCGCCACAGTAACGGCCGCACAATGCCTCGCCGGCGAATCCGAGACCGTCCATCATGTAGGAGAATATAGTGAACATCTGCATGAGCAACGTATTGACCGCCAGCATCACGGTTCCCTGCGACGCTCCAATGCGAGTGAACCACAAAGTGACCCCGACCAGACAGACAGTGCGGAGAAATATATCCCTGTTGACTTTGAGAAACTTGCTTATTTCCTTAAAATTGCAGATACGCCGGAAATCGAATTCCGGGACACCGTACTTTATGGCTCCGGTCACGACGGCAAAGACGCATCCGGTTATCTGCGCTGTAAGAGTGCCGAATGCCACGCCCTCTATCTTCATACGGAACACGTAGACGAGGGTCAGCGAGACGCCGATGTTCACCACATTGATCAGAACAGACATCCACATTGGCAACCGCGAATCCTGAAGCCCGAGGAAATAACCGCTAAGGACAAATGAGGCAAGCACAGCGGGAGCGCCCCAGATGCATATTGAGAAATAGCCCATGGCCAGAGTCCGTGTCTCGCCGGTGGCATCGATTAGCAACATCAGGCCATCGCATATAGGATATCTCAGCAGCACAAAAAGGCTTCCGGTCAACAGCGCAAGGATGAGACCGCGCCACACAATGGCGTGTGTTCCGGGCATATCTCCTGCTCCATAGGCCTGCGCGGTGATTCCGCTCGAACCCATGCGCAGGAAACCGCACAACCAGTAGAGCATATTGAACATGCTTCCGCCAACTGCAATCGCTGCAATATAGACCGCGCTGCCCATGTGGCCAACAACGGCAACGTCACAGAGTGAAAGCAAAGGGGTGGTGACATTTGTCACCACCGCCGGAATTGCAATATAAAGTATGTTCCTGATTATGCGTGGCATAACCGCAGAGGTCAGTCTCTGGTCAACCGGGCTTTCATGCTGTCGGAAATGAGATAGACAATCAGTCCGATGTAGACAACCAGACCGAGAGCCTGATTGAGCCATGTCTCCATTTCCACAGTGCCGTCGTAACCGACAAAACGAGTCAGCGCGGAGAATACGCCGAACAACGCTCCGCCGGCAATCATGCCCGAAGCGATAAGCGTTCCGCGGTCTCTGCGGGCATTGTTGACTTCCTCGGATTTGCTGCGCGAAGCAACGAACCAGGATATGGCTCCACCCACAAGCATGGGAGTGTTGAGGTGCAGCGGGATAAACATACCAAGACAGAAAGCGAGAGCCGGCACACCGAGCCAGTTAAGCAGAAGCGCGAGGACGGCACCTGTCATGTAAAGAATCCAGGGGGTGTCACCGCCCATCATGATAGGCTCAATGACGCCGGCCATGGCGTTGGCCTGCGGCGCCACGAGGGCATCCTTGCCGGTGAAACCGTAGACATTGTTGAGCAGGAGAATCACACCGCCAACAGTAGCTGCCGAAACAAGAGTTCCGAGGAACTTCCAGCTTTCCTGTTTTTTTGGTGTGGAGCCGAGCCAGTAACCGATCTTGAGGTCAGTCACAAAACCGCCGGCCATTGAAAGAGCCGTGCAGACCACTCCGCCGATAATCATGGCCGCAACCATGCCCGACGATCCTTTGATGCCGATGGCAACGAATATGGCCGAAGCAACTATCAGGGTCATGAGCGTCATACCGGAAACGGGATTCGAGCCCACAATGGCAATGGCATTGGCGGCGACGGTGGTGAAAAGGAAAGCTATGACTGTAACCACAAGCCAAGCCACCAGGGCCTGACCGAGATTATGGAGCACTCCAAGCCAGAAGAACAGAAACACGGCAATAAGAGCTATGGCCATGAAGAACACGACGTGTTTCATGGATATGTCAAGCTGCCAGCGGACCTGTTTCTTACCGGAAGCACCACCCTTGAACTCACGGACGGCCAGTCCGGCAGCCTGAGCGATGATTCCGCGGGACTTCACTATGCCGATCACACCCGCCATGGCAATGCCTCCGATTCCTATCATGCGCGCATAGGTGGAGAAAATGGCATCGGGAGCCATAGCTGAAATCCCGGCGGCTCCGTAGGTGCCCATCAACGGGATTATCACCCACCATACGAAAGCAGAACCGGCGAATATAACAAAGGCATATTTAAGGCCTACGATGTAGCCGAGACCGAGAAGTGCGGCTCCGGTATTGCAGCTTATGACAATCTTGGTTTTCTCGGCAAGAGTCTGCCCCCAGGTTGTCATGTAGGTGGAAATATTATCTGCCCAGAGGCCGAAAGTGGCGACCACATAATCATAGATACCGCCAATCAGTGCGGAGATCACAAGAAGTTTGGCCTGACCGCCGGAGGACTTGGCACTCTGACCGCTCATAAGCACCTGAGTAGTTGCCGTTGCCTCGGGGAAGGGATATTTTCCGTGCATGTCCTTCACGAAATATTTCCTGAAGGGAATGAAAAACAGGATTCCGAGGATTCCTCCGAAGAGAGAGCTCAGAAAGATTTCCAGAAAGTTGACGGTAATCTCAGGATGAGAATGCTGAAGAATGTAAAGCGCCGGCAGGGTGAAAATGGCACCGGCAACGATTACACCCGAGCAGGCTCCAATGGACTGGATTATCACATTCTGACCGAGGGCATTGTTCTTTTTGAGCATTCCGGACAGTCCCACAGCTATAATGGAGATAGGAATGGCGGCCTCGAAAACCTGCCCTACTTTCAGGCCGAGATAGGCTGCGGCGGCGCTGAATATGACGGCCAGAATAAGACCGAGAGTAACGGAATAGGGCGTGGCCTCGGGATAGTCATAGGCCGGATGCATCACAGGACGATATTTCTCGTCCTCGCCCAGTTCCCTGAACGCATTTTCGGGAAGCTGGGTAGGATCAGCATCAAGATAAACCTCTTCAGGCAAAGTCTCTTTTTCTTGCATGATAAAAAAATGATATGATGACTTAATTAATTTATTTCAATCTGTCAGGGACACGTCACAAGATCAATTGCTTTCAGTTGGGCGGGAAAGCAATTCGAGGTAATCCACATAAATCTCCGTCACGGTGTGCTTTATGGTGTTGCGGTCCTCCCATGTCCTTGTGCGCAACTTGCCTTCCACATAGATTTTTGAGCCTTTACGGATGTAGCGCTCGGCAATGGAAGCATTCGAGTCCCACATCACCAGACGGTGCCACTCGGTTTTTTCGGGAGCGGGCTGTCCGGTCTCGGTTGACCGGCCCCTTTCGGTGGTTGCGAGCGTTAGTTCGGCAACAGGTCTGGTCCCCACGTATCTAATCTGAGGGTCACGACCAACATTTCCGAGCAAAATTACTTTATTGACTGACATTGTTCTGTGAAGTGAATTAAATCTGTTATAACCGAAGTGAACGAAACCATCGAATCAATCTCAATGAAAATCCAGACATTCAGACAGCTTAAAACACTTCAATAATTACCGACAAAAATATTAAAAATACACTACATGGCAAAACAATGGTCCTTTAATGATTAATTTGGGTAAATTAATTCGTAAATTTGCCGTAGAATACCAACATGCCGAATTAAGATATGACAAACCGGAGTTTCATGAAAGTTTTCTTTATCACCGTTACCTGTTTAATGGTCTTTTCCTGCGGTCTTGTCGTTCACGGTCAGGCCCCCGCAGACCAAGAATCCAAGGAGCAGAATGACTCCACATCCAGCGTGATCGCATGGTTCCTGAAAAGTGACACCGTCACCTATGAGATAATCGAAAGCGCGTGGAAGAGATAGAGAAAGCGACTCAGATTTTCATGAGGATTGAATCATTCAATTTCCCTGACTAATCATAAGGTATGAAAATATCGCTGTCATTATTCTGCACCACAATTCACTGCATATAAAGATGCCTCTGATTATACGGAACAGATTCCTGCCGATAGGCCGGAATATGGATGCAATAAACCTCTTTGGTGTTCTCCTTGTGAAAAAGGATGCGCAACTATCACCCTATCTGATAAATCACGAACGGATACATACCGCCCAGATGAGGGAACTGCTGTTCGTGCCTTTCTACATTATCTACACGCTCGAATGGCTATTCCGCATGATTGTCAATCGCGGCAATCCCACAAAAAGCTATTTCGAGATTTCCTTTGAACGGGAGACCTATAATAACGACCGGAATCTCAATTATCTTTCCTCCCGCCGACATTTCGCCCAGTGGAGGTAAGGTTAATGCGGGGAGGTGGATGGCAGCTAAAGCAGCCAGTCCTACGCTGCGCGATGGGGAAAGTTCCAAAATGTCAATGTGCTCTCGCCATGATTCGGGCTTTTGGACCGCGCGGCCATGGCGCCGCTTCTTAGAGGAAGGCTTCCGAGTCCGGAAGCGGGGTCTCGAGTGGCTCTCTTGCCTGGGGAGACCCGTGGGGATTGTCATTCAGGGTTATTTCTTTGATGTCGAAACCATCG
>CANQWS010000085.1 GCA_947627615.1 uncultured Muribaculaceae bacterium
GCATCGGAATTGATTCCACTAGCAGTTTCGATAAACGTGGATAGACTCTCTGAGAACTTCGACAAACTCTCGCCAAGCGCTTCGATTCCAGAAGAGAACCCGGAAAGAAGTCCTCCTGCAAATGCTCCGACTGCTTCGCCAAGTCCCTCAGCAAGCATGACGATAAGATCAAGGAAGTTTCGGAATCCTGTCTTGATTCGCTCGATCCATTCTGGTGGAATAAGACTTACTAGAGCCCCGATTAAGCCTGCAATAACACCGATAATTGCAATAACACCCATCATTCCAAGAGCACCGGCCATAGCGGTTCCAGCCAATCCGCCAAATGTACCAAGAACGACAAATGCTCCAACCATAACAACCAGCATACCTGCCAAAGCAGCCGCTGTTCCAATGGTTTGCTCAATTGGAAGTTGTGCAAGCAAATATAAAACGCCGCCAAGAATTCCGATAACTATAGCCATCGTTGCCATTGGAGCTACTGCTTGCTGTGCTGTCGAAGCAACTTTCATCAATAAGGTGAATACTAATGTTAAAGCCGCCATAGCCGCAGTTGCACCAAGCAACATACCCGCGTCAGTCGAAGCTAACGCATACACAGAAGCCGCAAGAACTCCAACTGCGACTGACGCCATAACCAAGCTCTTTGTGTCTACATCTCCAACAAGCTTTGTGGCCATGATAAGCCCGGCAAGGAATGCCGAAAGAACGCCTACTGCTGCAACTCCTTTGATCAAATTCCCAACGTCAATAAAGCCAAGAAGTGCGGCTATTGCGGCAAGAATACCAATAGAAGCAGAAAGAGAAAGCAAAACAGAAGATATCTTTGCCACGGAAGACCCTTCCGAAAGCAACGACGTCATTGCAATTAAAGCTCCCAAAAATATCGTGAAACCAGCAATAAATGCAGCTCCTTTACCTAACGTTCCCCAACTCAGAAGACCAATCAAAGCAACAACACCGACCATGATGCCCATTGCAATCGAAATACCAAGCAATCCCTTGCTGAGCTTTGAAATATCAGCATTTTCGGATAAGGAAGAAACTTTAGCCAAAGCCCCGACAAATATCACAAATCCAGCCGCAAACGCAACTGCAGGTAAAACATCGGAAGCAGATAAAGTACTTGAAAGCTTTATAACGCCAATCATCAAAAGCATCGCAATAGACATCTTCAATAAAGAACCGCCCATTGCTCCAAAATCTTTGGTAGATCCGTTAAATTTCTTACTCAATCCCCAGAAAGCAGCCATCACAGCGGAAATAACAATAAGACATCCAGCCAAAACGCCGAATCCTTTCGCAATCTCCGTACCATCCATATTCGCAACGAGTTTCAAAGCCGCAACCATGGCAAGCAACGCAAGAGCAATACTCAAAACACTAGTTGTTGTCTTTTTGATCGAAACGCCAGACTTATCGATCTTTATCAATTCATCGGATGAAGTAAGTTTGTCCAATGCTACAGCAAGAGCACCAAGAATACCGGCAATGAATATCAACGACACAATCGCTCCAGCTAATGCACCTGGCTTATCTTCAGCTATGTTGGCTAAAATCGCAAGAGCTCCAACCACAACAAGCATTGCCGCAGCTAACTCCAAAACACCTCTTGCTCTCTCCTTAAATGCATATCCTTTTAATACTTTCTTGAATCCTTTCTCAATTCCTGCAAAACCTTTCAGTACCTTTGCAACACCTTTTTCAATCTTTGTAAAGGTCTTTATAACTTTACTAATACTCTTAGCCGATTTCTCCAAAACCTTTGAAAAAGCGGACATGACGTCGCCAACGCCCTCCAAAGGAGAAGCAAAAACTTCTGCGACATCCGCTATTTTCTTTGCAATGGTAACGATACCAACCAGAAGCCCTCCGGATAATATATCTCCCCATTTTGCATTCTCCAATCCACCCTTTAATGAATCAGCAATGGATTGTGCAAATTTAAAAATCTCTCCGAAAACGCCTGAAGCACCTTTGGTAAATGCCGTGACAAAATTATCGCCCTCTTCGCCCATGAAATTATTGAGGGACTTTACCCCGGCTGTGATTACCTTAATAAAACCAGTTGCAAGCTGCAATATCGCCCAAAGCGTATTTGTGAATAAATCAGATATAGCATTTATAAAATTTCCAATATACTTTAAGTTATTGGTAAGCCCATTCAGTAATTCTTTTCCGAAATTAAGAATAACCTCCAAAGCTTTTCCAATAAATGCTACTGCTCCATTGATGAAACCGAGAACGAAATTCTTACCGTCCTCCTCAGTCTCTGTAGATGGGGAATGTATTCCGAGCACACCACGAAATGCAGCAAGAATCTGAGAACCAAGATTCAAGACTGCGGATATTGCTTCGCTGATCCCATTACGAATCCCGTTAGCAAACCCTTCAATGAAATCGAAAGGAATATCATCAAGGTTGAATGCTTCTTTCAACGTATTCAGGAAATTATCAAGACTCAAACGATCCAAATTCCGAAGAGAAGTGATAAAATCCGAAAATCTTCGAATCAAACTCTCGATACGATCAACAACAGTGCTAATTGCATCAGAAACGGCAGGAATTTTCAGCAAAGACTCAACCCACTGGACAATTGCTTTGCCCATCTTGATCATACCTGGAACTACAGCGGAAATCGCCTGACGAATCAGATCGTTTTCTTTCAACCATTGATCAAAACCATAAATAGCATCGCCAATGGAAGCTGTAACACCCAAAATATCAAGATTAAACGCAGAAAGAATCTGACTTACCACTTCGAAGCCAATCTTTAAAGCTCCTCCAGTTATTTTTGACAAAATATCAATGATCGAGAATAAGCCTCGGAATGTACTGAGCAACTTCTGTCCATTCTCATTCAGTTCCCCCGTGTCAGAAAGCGTCAATCTAAGAGACTCGGAGAATTCATGAAGTCTTGCTATAATACCGAATAACTGCTCAGTAGTTGTCGGAGGAAATACTTCTCTCCAGGCGGTACTCATCGCTTTGAATACGCCGACAATGCCACTTGCAGCGTTCTTCAATGTCTCGATCAGGATCGTTCGCCCGTCAAGTCCAGCATATTTTTCCACAAAATCGCCAATGGACATGCCAGCCGCATTTGCAGCCTGCTCTAAACTTCGAAGAGACTTGATTTGATCGTCTGTCATTCCGATTTCTTTCAATCGAGTATCAGACATCTCAGCAAGCTGATCTAACGTTCGTTCCTGTGCATCGGCAACTTTCTTCTGAACTGCTGCAGCATCCTTATTCGCATCGGTAGATTTCTTCGTAACGCCAAGAAGCTCGTTCTGAGCATCAATTTCTTCCTGACTATAACGGAAACTATCGCCCAAAGTTTCATTAACTTTGTTCTGAACTTCCATCCAGTTATACTCGGCATCAGTCAACGCATTGAATCGTTCTTCACCGTTACCAAAATCTCCAAGTATAACTCGATTTACCACATCTTCAAGATCTTTTGCAGATGTGATCATTTCCTCAGTGCCCGTAACTGCATCGTTTACAGCTCCAGTAAACGACATCACATCGCTAAGCATCTTTGCGAATGGAGTTCCGAGCGCGGCCTCAAGCAAGTTGTTCCTTGCGTCGGATATCATTCCGATAACTCCGGTCAAATAATCAGAGATCGGGGTGAACAAACTTTTTGCTTCCTCAAAATCACCAACGAGCAAACGCCAAGTCTGAGACCAACCAGACTGTACCGCCTCTTTCAAGACATCCCACAACTGAGTTAGGGTCTTTACCTTTGTAGCGGCATCTTCTGCATTCTGCGCCATCTGAAGTGCTTCTTTGATCTCCTGTTTATTCTTTCCAGACTTTTTAGCAATCGCATCCGCCGCAGCGTCAATCGCTTTCGCATCATCATTGTGCGCTTTTGCGTCAGCAATAATTGTATCAAGCTCTTCTTTCGCAACGCCTGTGTAATTGGACAAATATTCAACCGCGCCAGATGTTGTGAACTTCTTTAAAGTCTGTGTCAGCACATCTGCCGATAACCAACCATTCTTTAGAGACTCTCGGAACGACCCCTCAGCTTCGATTGCTTCTTTTGCACCGGTCTTCAATTCTTCGGAAGTCTTGATTAGAGCGTCCTGGAATACTTTACCGCCCATGCCAGCGTTCACGACTGAGTTCCAGTCCATCAACTTCACAGTACCAGCCGCCAAAGCCTGAGAAAGCTGATACATTGCCGTTGATGCCTGCTGCGAGGTTGAACCAGATACTGCCGCCAAGTTTGCAATACCCTGAATTGCAGAAACTGACGTTTCCAGATCAATACCAGCGGCCGTAAACGTACCAATGTTACGAGTCATTTCCGTGAAATTATAAATCGTAAGATCGGCATAATGGTTCAACTCATCAAGAGCCTCGTTAACATCCTTGATGGTGGTTCCGTTGTGCTGTGTATTGGCCAAAATAGTCTGAACCGCGTTGATCTGTGTTTCATACTCTTCAAAACCAGATCGAACCGGCTCAATGGTGATAGCATTCAGCATCCTCTTTCCAGCATTAACCGCGGAATTAGTGATGTTCATGAGAGCAGTTGTTCCCATGATCTGTAACGCTGAAAACTTCGCGTGCACGGTGTCGATGGCCGTGCCCATTCCAGATAAGTCAAACTTTTTTGCTGCAGAATTTAAATCTTCAAGACCTTTTACGGATTCGGTCGTGTTCAATTTCTGTTTCAACTTGTCCAGAGTGGACATGCTCGTCGCAACTTCTCGCTCAAACTGCTTGTTGTCGAACTGCATCTCCAATACTCTGTTATCAACAGTCGTCGCACTCATACTTTCGAAACCTCCTCCCAAATCTTGAATATGATTTCATCAAAAACCGGTTGGATAGCAGGATTGATGTAATCTCGCCCCTCTACCCAACCGCCGGTTCCGGTTCCATGACCATATTGTAAAATGATAGCAATATTTACACTCTCGTTTACGTTTGAGTTTGTAAATATAATCTTTGATCCTCTGGAACCTTGTTCGATTTCATAACCCCAAGAAGCAGCAGTCTTTCCAGAATCCACAGGAGTAGCAGACGAAAGGGCCTCTACTCCAGCCTCGGCATACCGAGTCAATATTTTGAGCCTTGCCGCTCCACGAAGCTTCTTAAAATATTGAGTTGCCTTTTCGTAGTCGCCCTTATGTCCAAATTTAATCATTGCCTGCTCCTTATGAAATCCTTGTTGCGTAATCCAAAGAAATCCATCCAGCTCCGGATTTCAGTTTACCCCATCCAGTCTTGGATCCTTCGCCACTCTTCACTTCAACAATGGTAAAGATTCCGATTCCAGTCATCTTACCGGTCAAAGAATGATTTGTTCCGGCTCCGGTTCGAATGTTCAGATTCGGAATGTTCACTTTTACTTCATATGGCTCAAATTTTGTTGAGGAAGTAAACCCGGATTTCTTCGCACGAATAATGTAAGCTACTTTGTAGTTTCCGTACATCGTCTTTCCGTACCAAGACTTGTAAACTGCTCCCTCTCCGGATCCGGTGCAATATGCATGACCCGCATCGTACCACTTATTACTTCCAGCATAAATATTGGTATGCTGAAGATTCGCATAAGTAACGATGTCTCCAGATTTAAGCGTGCCGTCATTGATAAGCTGGCTTACCGTACGATTTCCAATCTTGATGACGTCGCAAGTCTTCTTGACCGCTTTTTCCGTATCCTTACTCCAGCTAATCGTTCCGTCACTCTTACCGTAGAAGATACCAGTACTCTGAGGAATCAAACCGGCCTCTTTCAAAGCCCATCTTGCCAGGAGCGCACAGTTACAAGACCGTTTTCCTTCTTTCAGAGCTTTACTCCATTGCTCATTCAGGTACTTGCTTGGATTGTGATAGGTCCACTTCAAGCCAGCAGCGATGTCAGATTCGAGCTGATTTTGAAATTTCTTGCACTGTTTGATCACGGTGGTTGTCTTGGTTTCTTTCTTCGGAGAAACCTCATAGACAATTTTACCGTTTTCGTCAAATACCTTGTAGGTTGGGTTCTCATCTACTTTTTCTTTCGCAAGTTCGAGATCGTGGTATGCTCCGAGTTGTCCTTTCATATCGGTTCCCCATTTCTTTCTCACGCGATACCACGGTTCTGGTGTTTCTGGAAGAATATCTCCATCTGCGTCATCCGGATACTCGATCCCTTCATCGTACTTGAATAGCTCCCAGCGCTCCACCAGATTAACCAGCTTAGATACATAGTTTGGATCGGTCGCGTAACCGCCAGCTTTGATCAGTTCGATCTGCTCTTTATAGTTCCGAATCTTGTTGATGTTTGGATAACGCTTCTTGGTCCCATTCATCGCACCGATGAAGTACGCCGCACGATCAGCAATAGAATCCTCACAGCAAGAATACTTCCGAAATTCGGAATACTTCATGACGGTCACACCATTGTAAACTTCCGGTGAATTCTTTCCGTACTTGCTTACTCCATCCCAAGTAGAACCTAGCCAAGTATTGTTCGACAAACTGCATTTCATGCCGTGCAAGTTGTTTGCAAACTGAGCCAGATCTGTAGAACCGTAACCACACTCCAAAGCAAACTGAGCCAGAGCAACGCTCGCAAGCATTCCGGTCTTCTTCGCACATTCCTGATAAAGCGGCGCCATCTTTGCAAGACGATCCCCTTCAGACAGACCTTTCAGATCGGAAGCTTGGAAACCAGAAAGTTGCTGCTTTCCAACATAGACGCATTTACCGTCCTCATCATAAACAGAATATCCAGGATGGTTATCGGCGTCCGCTTTCGCAAGTTCCAAATTGTAATACGCATTGAGCTGCGAAGCTACATCGGTCCAACTCTTACGAACACGATAAATCGGTTTCGCATCAGGCTCCTGGATCACAATTTCGCCATTAATCGCCTTGGCAACATCTTGGCGGAACCCATCCATGGTCAAACCGAAACGCTCCCAAACATGGGTCGGATCCACATGATTCGACGAGAGGCCCAAACGATTTCCTTCCTCATGGGACGAAACAACGTAGAGACCGCATTCCAGCTTCGCCCAAGGATTCCATTTGTACCGTTTGCAAATATCAGCGCACAGCTCGATCGCAGTGTTGTACCCACGGAAAATATCAGCTTTGAAGCTATCTTCATTTTTGACGCGATAATTTGCGCTGTTAGTATCGTACTCCATATAATCGGACTCACAAATCTCGAACGTGATGAGATTACGATTTCCAAATCCTGCATCGGCCCATGTGTAATAATCTTCCGGCAAACACTGAAGTACTTTGCCAGGTGTATCAGCGTCCACTATATATGTCACACAAGCCGAAATTGCTGCCTGATTCCAATAATCCGCAACAGAAGTAGCCGTACCCTGAGCGCAGCCAATCGTGTGAAGCTGTACTCCAATCGGTTCGCGCTTTGTAGCGTTCTGATAGCAACGGTTATTTTTAAGGTAATACTTAATGACTTTCATACAATCACCCTCTTGTATTCAACTTCTTTCTTCTTGCAGCATTCAAAGCAGCATTACTACGTAAGATATCTGCTTTACTCTGTTTCTTCGGCGGTTGATTCTTAATGTTACACACCCGAATTAAAGTCAAAAGTTTATTGAGATGCCACTTCTGACATTCAAACGGAATCCCAAGCGAGATCATCCAATAATAAATAATTTCAGCAGTTACGATTTCTCGATTCGGTTTCTGTGTTTTATCCTCTCGGAACGTTGTTGCTGTCATTGGATTTCCAAT
>CANQWS010000086.1 GCA_947627615.1 uncultured Muribaculaceae bacterium
CCCAAAAGCGAGTGCAAAGGTAGACACTTTTTTCCTAACAGCAAAATATTCCGGCAATATTTTTTTGAGGAAATTTTTCGAGCCCAAAGGTAAGTGGCTGGAGATGTGGAGAGTGAGTGGATATTTTTTTCCGAGGATTTTGGGAGGGAATGGGAAGGCTGGGAGGAATGGGAAGGCTGGGAGGATTGGGAATGATGGGAGGATTGGGAATGATGGGAGGATGGCGGGGTTGGTTGGAATGCTAAGAGCGGGATGGAAGAGAATGGAATTTATCAACATGTTATAAAATGAGATTGGGAAGATTTGAGATATTTTGTAACTTTGGGGATTGTTTTGAGGTCATGTTGAAAACAACCTCTTAAACCGCGGGCTTCCCAAGGAAACCCACACAATCCATAGGAACAGTATATCCACCTTAAAATATAAAAAGAAAGAATTTAAAATATAAAAAGAAAGAATTTCGATGAATCCATACGTACACCTACATGTACATACCCAATATTCTCTTCTCGACGGGCTTTCATCAGTCCCGGCGATAGTTGACAAGGCTCTCGCCGACGGGATGCCCGGAGTTGCCATAACAGACCATGGCAACATGTTCGGAGTCAAAGAAATATATAACTACGTGAACGGAGGCTGCCTGAAAGGATATAAAAAGAAACTCGAAAAAGCCGAGAAAAGCGGCGACGAGGCAAAGGCGGCCCAAATACGCGGGTGGATAGACCGGATAAAGAACAAGGATTTCCGCCTTATCATAGGCTGTGAGATGTACGTGGCCCAGAAAACGCTACATGACGTGGTGGACCGCCACGACAAAGGGCGCCATTTGGTTGTGCTGGCCAAAAACAAGACCGGATACAAGAATCTTATAAAACTCGTGTCGAAAGCATGGACGGAAGGATTCTACTCCCATCCCCGTACCGACAAGACAGAACTCGCAGCCCACAAAGAGGGCCTGATAGTGGCCTCGGCATGTCTCGGCGGCGAGATTCCGCGGCTTGTCCAGGCGGGCCGCATAGAGGAAGCCGAAGAGCAGGTCAGATGGTGGAAGGAGACATTCGGCGACGATTACTACATAGAACTGCAGAGGCACCCGGCCAGTGTGCCCAACGCCAACCGCGATGTTTTCGAGGTGCAGCAGCGTGTCAATCCGATACTGATGGATATAGCCCGGAAATACGGCGTGAAGCTGATATGCACCAACGACGTCCATTTCGTCAATCAGGAAGACTCCGAGGCCCACGACAGGCTGATATGCGTAAGCACCAACAGCAACCTCAACGATCCCAAGCGCATGCGCTACACAAAACAGGAGTGGTTCAAGACAACAGCCGAGATGAACGAGCTGTTTGCCGATATTCCCGAAGCGATTGCCAACACAGCAGAGATAGCCGCGAAAGTGGAAAGCTACACGATTGACCACGGGCCCATCATGCCGAACTTCGAGATACCGGAAAGCTTCGGCTCGGAAAAAGAATACAGGGAGCGCCTGACCGAGGAAGACCTGTTCAACGAATTCACAAGGGACGAGAACGGCAACGTGGTGCTTAGCCGGGAGGACGCCGAGGCCAAAATAAAGAAATTAGGAGGGTACGACAAGCTCTACCGCATCAAGTTCGAGGCCGATTATCTTGCCAAACTCGCCTACGACGGAGCGAAAAAGCGCTATGGCGAGCCATTGAGCGAGGAAATGAAGGAGCGCATAAAATTCGAGCTCCACATAATGAAAACGATGGGTTTTCCGGGCTACTTCCTCATTGTGCAGGACTTCATCAACGCAGCGCGTGAGCAGCTCGGCGTGAGCGTGGGGCCGGGCCGTGGATCCGCAGCGGGCAGCTGCGTGGCCTACTGTCTGGGCATCACGCAGATCGATCCGGTCAAATATGACCTGCTTTTCGAACGATTCCTGAACCCCGACCGCATCTCGCTACCGGATATAGACATTGACTTCGATGACGACGGGCGAGCCGACGTGTTGCGCTATGTGACCGACAAATACGGCGAGGAAAAGGTGGCCCACATCATTACCTACGGCACCATGGCGGCCAAATCGGCCATCAAGGACGTGGCGCGCATACAGCAGCTGCCGCTCAGCGAAAGCGACCGTCTGACCAAACTGATTCCGAAACGAATGCCGACGGTGGACGGCAAAGAACTCAAACCAACCCTCGACAACTGCTACAACTATCTGGACGAGTTCAAGCACGAACTGAATTCGGGCAACGACCTTGTGGCCGAGACCCTGAAATTCGCCCTGCAGCTGGAGGGAACAGTGAGGAACACAGGCGTGCATGCCTGCGGAGTGATCATCTGCCGTGACGACATCACGGACTGGGTGCCTGTGAGCACCGCCGTGGACAAAGCCTCGGATTCCAAGGAGAAAATAATAGTGACCCAGTACGAGGGCCGCGTCATAGAGGAAACCGGACTTATAAAGATGGACTTCCTCGGGCTGAAAACGCTGTCGATAATAAAAGAGGCCGTTGACAACATCAAGCTGACACGGGGCATAGACATCGACATGGAAAAAATTCCCATCGACGACCCCAAAACCTATCAGCTCTATTGCGAAGGGCGGACCACGGGAACATTCCAGTTCGAGTCGGCCGGCATGCAGAAATACCTCAGGGAGCTGCAGCCTTCGACATTCGAGGACCTCATAGCCATGAACGCCCTCTATCGTCCGGGGCCTATGGACTACATCCCTGACTTCATTGCCCGCAAACACGGACGCGAACCAATAGTCTACGACATACCCGTAATGGAGAAATATCTCAAGGACACTTACGGGGTGACCGTCTATCAGGAGCAGGTCATGTTGCTCTCACGCCTTCTGGCCAACTTCACCCGCGGCCAGAGCGACACCCTGCGCAAGGCCATGGGTAAGAAAATGATAGAGAAGATGAACGAGCTCAAAGCCCTGTTCCTTGAGGGGGGCCAGAAAAACGGCCACGACGCCAAGACCCTTGAAAAGATATGGGCTGACTGGGAGAAATTCGCTTCCTACGCATTCAACAAGAGCCATGCCACATGCTACAGCTGGGTAGCGTTCCAGACGGCATATCTGAAGGCGAACTATCCGGCGGAGTATATGGCCGCGGTGCTTTCGCGCAACCGTAACGATACGGAAAAAATGTCGGGCTTCATAGACGAATGCAAGAAAATGCATATACGCGTCAAAGGCCCCGATGTCAATGAAAGTTTCGCTGAATTCGGTGTGAACTCCCACGGAGACATCCGATTCGGTCTCGCGGCCCTGAAAGGAATAGGCGAAAATGTGGCCGCCGAGATACTTGCCGCGCGCAAGAAAGGAGGCCCGTTCACATCCATTTATGATTTCATAGAACGAATCCCTGCCGGGACTGTGAACCGCCGCATCATCGACACGATGGCCATGGCGGGAGCATTTGACTGTTTCAGCAACGAGATACAGCGCGAGGACTTCTTCGAGACCGATTCACGCGGGCAGACATTTTCGGAAGCCCTTGTGCGCTACGGCCAGCTCTATCAGAACGACCAGAAGAACCGGGGAATGTCGCTGTTCGGCGACGACACCGCGGAAATGACCACCGCCGGCCGCCCGGCCATAACTCCCGGACTGAGATGGGTCGATGCCGTCAGACTCGAAAAAGAGCGCGAGATTGTCGGTACATACCATTCGGCCAACCCGCTCGACCCCTATTTCATGGAACTCCATTACGGCACCACGGATCTGAAGAGCTTCGCAGAGAAAGCTCCCGTGGAGAACGAGGAATACACCCTGGGCGGTATGGTAGTGGACTTCACTTCACGTCCGTCGAAACGCGGAGGCAACTTCGGAATCCTCAAGATACAGGACTATACCGGCTCGGCCGAATTCATGCTTTTCGGTCAGGACTACATAGACTACCACAACTACGGAGTGGCCGGAACACCGGTCCTGATCCGGGGACAGTATGCAAGGCGGTTCCAGAATTCCGACGTGAAATTCAAGATAAACTCCGTTAGGTTACTGTCGGAGCTGAAGGGACGTGTGGTTGAAGGCATAGTGATCAATGTGAGGACCGACACGCTCACGGAAGCCCTGCACGGAGTTCTGTCCGAGCACGCCAAAACGGGCGGCAACGAAGAGCTGGGCAGCCTGAGCTTCAGCGTGTGCGACGCACAGAGCGGGCGCCATGTGAAACTGACATCGCCGCTGCGTATACCCGTGAACAAGGACCTTGTCGAGAAACTTCAGAATCTCGAGGTGGACTTCACAATAGCCAACCAACATTTTTAAGACGAAAAATCAACCAACCATAACAAACAACACTTAATTACAAAACAAAAATGGCTTATAAATTTACAGACCAGAATGTTAAAGAGGTAATTGAATCGGGCCACCCGATGGTAATAGACTTCTGGGCCACCTGGTGCGGACCCTGCATGAAACTCAGCCCCGTCATTGACGAACTGGCCGAGAAATATGCCGATCAGGTAGTGATTGGCAAATACAACGTGGAGGAAGAAACGGATTTCGCCACAGAAAACCGCATCATGTCCATCCCTACCCTGCTATTCTTCAAGAACGGTGAACAGGTACGCGACCTCCGTCTGGCAGGCGCCACACGCGAGAAGCTGGAAGAGAACATCCAGAAGCTCATAAACCTCTGATTGCAATATCCTATTGCATAACGGCAAAAAAACGGGGCGAGGCCGGAAGGCTTCACCCCAGTTTTTATTTTATGAATTAAATTTTATCGGTCAGCGGCAGGAGCCACGGTGCCGGTCTCGAGAATACCGCCGGTCAGGGGCGAGAATTTAACGAAGGCAGGGGCTTTTTTGTCGGAGAAAAGCGCGGGATTCAGTCCGAACACCACACCGTACTGGGCCACCTCGAAATTCTGTTTGAAGCGCTGCTGGCCATCGTAGGAGACAATCACATCGGCCGCTCCGGGAACACGATAGGCGAGTCCGCCTTTGGGGAAGGTCTTTTCCTCCCCTTTCTCGTTGACAGGGAGCTTGCCGCGGTCGGTCACCACAATGTCGAGATAAACGGGCGCTCCGGAAAGATTGTCGGGACCTACAAAGGCATCGGTCACAGAAATGCGCTCGATTACCTTGCGAGGATTGGTTTCGCCGGGCGTCACACTGACGGTGACAACCTCGGTGGATGTCTGCACGGTTCCGAGGAACATGGCCGTCAGAGCCTCTTCCTGAGCGGCGAGATTGTCAAGGACCAGCTTCATGGCCTGACCGTCGGCCGGCATATTCTCGGCATTGCCCGAAAGGATGTCGGTGCGGGTCTCACGCAGTTCGTAGATACGCGCGGCAGCAAGTTCGGCCCTTTTAGCCGACGACGGACTCTGGAGCATCTCGGCCGTAACAGCCTGCTTGGCCACCGGCAAATCAAGAATTATCGGGGCGGCGGGACGGGACTGAGGCAACACGGGTGACTGAGGAAGGATGACATCGTCGGTGTTCACGCTCAGAGGGGCGCCTATCTCGTCGAGCATCATGAAGGGAGTGGAACCGGGTTTGAACTGCACAAGGTATTCGTTCTCGCCGTCGGCCACACCGCGGGGTGTGACATTCACGGATTTGAGCACGCAGTCAGATGAAGCTTCCGTTATGGGGTCCTGACCGAGATACTTTTTGGCATACCGGAAAAACTCGCCCGGCTTCTTTACCGTCAGCTCGGCTTCGAGGGTTACATCGAAGGCAGTCACCGGGAGGTTGTAAATGAGACCATATTCATTGATTTTACCGGCCGCGAGTTTCGTGGTGGTCTGGGAGAATCCGGGCACCGCGGCAGCCAAGGCAAGAAGAGCTATAGAGATACGTTTCATCATATATTCGATTTTAGCAAGAGAGATTTCACATGTTTGATTCGCCGGTCATTATGGACTCGATTGCAGGACCTACGGCACGGACAATGTCGGAGGCCTGGGTGCCGAACACACCGTTGTCGGCCGCAGCAAGCTCGCCGGCCTTTCCGTGGATGAAAGCAGCCATGATGGCACTTACCTCAGGCTTGTAGCCCTGGGCCATGAGACCGGTTATGATACCTGAGAGCACATCGCCAGAACCGGCGGTGGCCATTGCAGGGGTGCCGGAGGAATTGATGTAGACTTTGCCGTCGGGTCTGACAAGCTTGGCGTAATGGCCTTTCAGAAGAATCAGGATGTTATAGTAACGCGACACTTCGAGAGCCTTCAGAAGGCGGCTTTCCTCCGTGGTGTGTTCGCCGAAAATGCGGTCGAACTCGGCTGCATGGGGTGTGATGACCGAAAGGAGGGGAATCTTGTCGAGCATCGACGGGCGACGCGCTATGCAGTTTAGGGCGTCGGCATCGATGAGCAGCGGCTTGCGCGAACGCTGGAACAGAGCCTCGACCGCTCCTACGGTAACCTCGGCAGTGCCTATGCCGGGACCGACGCCTATGGCCTTATACTCGTGGTCGACGCGGATGTCGGTTATGCGCAGTTTGTCGTCATCGCTTTCAAAGAGGGCGTCAGGAACTGCTGTCTGCACAATGGGAAACGCGCACTGCGGGCCGAAGACTGTGAGCTTGCCCACGCCGGAACGCAAGGCGCCGCCGGCAGCCAGAACGGAAGCTCCGACCATGCCGTAACGACCTGCCACCAACAACGCGGAGCCGAAATCGGCCTTGCTGCAGAACGGCTTACGGCGGTGGAGCAGGCTCCGGATCTCGGCCTCTTCAATCAGATGGAAGTTGGTCTTTGTTTTCTCAATGGCATCGTGGCTAAGACCGATATCGAGCACTTTCCATGTGCCCACGACATCGGCATTGTCGGCAAAGAAGAAGGCTATGCGGGGGAACTGCACGGCCAGCGTCAGGTGGGCATGGACCATGTTACGCTCCTGCCCCTGACGGTTCCACTCGGCAAACATGCCGCTGGGCATGTCGATTGACACCACTCTGGCACCGGATTCGTTGATGTAACGGACCAGCGACATGAATCCGCCCGACAGAGGCTCCCGCAGTCCGGAACCGAAGAGTCCGTCGACAACGAGGTCGGAGGGTCCGAGGTCAGGAGTGTCAAAAGTCTTGACAATCTGATTCAGTTCCACCCCCGGGGCTTTCGAGAGCAGCAGGTCACGACATCTCTTGCAGTCATTCCTGAGGGCATTGCCTCCGATGTTGAAAAGGTAGACCACGGGGTTGAATCCCCGCTGGATGAGATAGTAGGCGGTCACAAGCGCGTCGGCACCGTTGTTTCCGGGTCCTGCAAACACCACGGTCCGCCTTGTTGGGCGGAAACGAGCCGCAATTTCGGCAGCCACGGCCTCGCCTGTGCGCTCCACGAGCGACATGCTCGTAATGGCCTCAGACTGAAGCGTGTGTTGCTCTATTGCGCGGATATCGTCATTAGTAAAAAGTTTCATCTTCGGTCCAAACTGAAAGTTGAATTGTTATACCATATCAAGGCAGTCAGAAGCCGTTAAGGTCACTGACTGCGCAATGAGATTACAAAAATATAAAATTCTTTTCGCACAAGCGAGATTTTTAGTAAATTTGCAGATAGAAGTTACGAAAAGAGTGTAATTTATTGGAAATGAGCGTAGGTTAATTGCTCTTGATAGTAATAGGTTACGATTTA
>CANQWS010000087.1 GCA_947627615.1 uncultured Muribaculaceae bacterium
CAAAAATCTCTCGCAACAAATTGAATTTCAATTATTTCAAAGAACTTTTATGATTTTTTAGTGGACACTAATGATGACCTCAATAAATTAAAAGTCCTGCTATGCCACTCGCTATTATGACAATAATAGGGTGGATTTTTACGAAAAACACTGCAATGAATGCCCCTATACAGATAAGAACGGAAGCAACGATTTCCGGACCGGCATAGCCGAAATTCTCGCCGTTCATCAAAAGCAGCGCCGCCGATGCAATCATACCGACGACAACAGGCCGCAATCCGGTGAAGACGCCTTTGACAATCGAGCTGTCACGGTGCCGGTGAATCAGATGGCTCATATAGACCGTGAGAAAAAAAGACGGGACCACAACCACCAGCGTACACAGCACCGATCCGAGAATCCCCCACATAGGAGAGGCGAACGCTTCGGAAGCCATGCCCGGAGCCACATAACCTATATAGGTCGCGGAATTGATTCCTATCGGCCCCGGGGTCATCTGCGAGATGGCCACTATATCGGTGAACATCTGCTCCGTGAGCCATCCCTGGCCAACAATTATGCGCTCGATAAGCGCCAGCATGGCGTATCCGCCGCCAAAACCGAAGAGACCTATCTTAAGATAAGCCCATATCAATTTCAGATATATCATGGATTATCCTCCTTTCTGTTCTCTACAGCCTGACGGGCCGCCGTCTTCATCTGACGGTTCATGTACAGGTATCCGCATACACCACCTATAATAATATATACAATAGGATTGGAAACATACGGCAGCTTAGACCATATCAGCAATGCAACAACAACAGGAATCCAGATGGTCTTCCAGCCTATTCCGGCCGAACGGGCCGAGGAAATTACCGGCGCCACTATCAGCGCCACAACCGCCGGGCGAATACCCTTGAATATCGCAGAAAGCACCTCATTGTTCTTGATTAGGTCAGGCGTAAGGAATATAGCTATGAGCAGTATCATCAGAAATGACGGAAGTATGGTCCCGAGAGCCGAAACCACGCTGCCCTTCATCCCTTTCAGTTTGTCACCGATGGCAACCGCGATATTCACGGCGAGAATCCCAGGTAATGACTGGGCCACGGCAAGCAGGTCAAGGAACGCTTCCTTTTCAAGCCAGTGATGCTTGTTGACAACCTCGCGCTCTATGATGGAAATCATTGCCCAGCCGCCTCCGAATGTAAAAGCTCCTATCTTAAAAAATGTAAAGAAAAGTGTGGGTAAAAGACGCTTTGACATATCACATCCTTAAATTATTTGCAAAATTAATATAATTCCTCTGATGCGACAATAAATTTTCCTACCTTTGCGCCCTTAAGGAGCCAATTATATGAACAAATACGTTCCACAGTTATTAATAATATATCAACATAATTAAAATCAAGCATGAAAAATCTGACTATTACTTTAGTAAGTGCTTCGGCACTCATACTGAGCCTCGGAGCATGTAAATCAAACCGTCAGACGGTTGCCAATGTAGCCGGCCCTGTGGCCGTCGAGACAAAAGTCCAGTCCAACGCGGCTGTCCACAAAGTACTCTACGGCGAATGGATTGCCTACAAGGTAGGCGATATGATGGTTACAGGCGGTGAACGTCCTTATGTGATTTTTGACGGTGACAACACTCAGAGCAACAAGAACTTTGTGAAGGTCTATGCCAACGACGGCTGCAACATCATCAACGGAGCATATATCATTACCCCCGGCGGCAAGATGCAGCGTGCGTCGGAGTTCATCTCCACGCTCCGCATGTGTCCCGACGCGCCCTACGAGATGGGCATGACTCTTGCCCTTAACAATGTCGAGAAATTCGAACTTGACAAAGTGGGCAACGATTATCTTCTGAACATGAAGGGAGCCAACGATTCCACTCTGATGATTCTGCGCAAATATGACCTCAACTTCATCAACGGAGCCTGGGCTGTGACATCCGTCAACGGACAGAAAATGCCTGAGACCTCCGAGATGCAGCTCGTCATAGACACCCCCGAGCAGAAAATCCACGGCAACGTAGGCTGCAACACCATGAACGGTTCGGTTGTAATCGATCCTGACCGCCAGAACTCAATCGGGTTCAAGAACATGATCACAACCCGAATGACCTGTCCCGACATTCAGCTTGAACAGCAGCTCCTTCAGGCTCTCGACAAGGTTACCACAGCATTCCCTGCCGACAACATGTCAAAGGCCGAACTTAAGGACGAGGCCGGAAACGTGATCATCACCCTCACCCGTCTTAATCTCCGCAAATAATTCGGATATAACAGATTTTCAAATAAAGCCTCCGGAGCTCATGGCTGCGGAGGCTTTATTTACGTTAGCAGGGCGTCCCATTATGGGGCGCCCTGCCGGATATGAAGTTTGGGTACAAAGGTTATCTGCGAAGATTGGGGTTCTTCTCGGTTTCCTTCGGAGGATAGATCTGATAGATGGAATTGTCACCGTTCCATGCGGCGGTAACTGCCATGTTCTCTTTGAGCCTGAGGTCCTGAGTGGTGGTGTAGGTGAACGGAACGCCATTCTCATCCTGGCTGTGGGTCAGAGTACCGGCGGGAACGAGGACATAATCCTGAGGACCCTTGCGATAGTCATAAGCCTCTTTGAGGATGTTGAGACGGAATTCATCGGCACGGCGGGAAACAAGAGCAAAGGGCATACCGGCAACTTCGTAACCGTGTTCCTTCATGGCCTGTGTTGCAAGGTCGGAAGTAGCGGGAACGGTGTTGTAGGCGCGCTGCTGAACTTTCTTAAGTTCGTTGGCGGCTTCACTCTGATGTTTGCCTGAACGTGCAGCGGCTTCGGCGAACCAGCAGATAACTTCCGAATAACGGATGATCTGGTGAGTCTTGCCGGCACACATACCACCCCAGAACGGAGCAGTATAGTCATACGGAGCTGCTGCGGGAGCACCTGAGGCAGCGTTGAGGGTAAAGCCTACGAACATAGGACGATAGTCTGAAACCACGGCATTGGAACCGTTGTAAGGCTGTCCGTCAGTTGTTGCCCACCAGTCAACGGTGTTGCCCTGAGTAGTGCGCAGTTTCTGGGCATAAACGTAATTCTTGCGGGGACCTTCGGGGAACTGAGCCCAGAATTTACGCTCTGCGAGGAAGTCACCCCACATCAGTCCGGAGAAATTGACGGGGCTTCCGTGTGAGCCCAGAATTTACGCTCTGCGAGGAAGTCACCCCAGCCGCCGAGAGAACCGAGCTGATGGCATGAGGTCATCTGTGAGTCGTAGTTTGACCAGCCGCCGGTCTGCATTCTGTAGGTTATGGCAACGATGTTTTCTTTGGAGAAATTGTTGCCATAGCTGTAGACGTCAGCCCAGTCAGAGCAGAGAGCGTTGGGATACTTGCCGGAGTTCACACCGTCAACCACCTCTTTGGCCTTGTCGGCTGCCGATGCATAATATTCGGTCTTGTTCAGGGGGAAACCTGCCATGTTCATATACACGGCTGCGAGGGTTGCCTTGACAGCCTGAGCGGAGAAGTAGATATTCATGTCGCCGTTATACTGGTTTGCACCGGTATATTTTGCCGGGAGGTTGCAGCCTTCAGCGGCAATGAGGTCGTCCACAATGATTTTGTAGATATCCTCAACGGACGATGGAACGGTCTGGTTGTTGTCAGGCTCATTGTGCATGTTCACGGGCAGCGGACCGAAAACGCGTACAAGATTGAAATAAGCGTAGGCACGCCAGTAGAGGGCGTTACCAAGAGCCATATTGATGTTTTCCTCGGGAATGATTCCTTCAAGGTCTTTGGCATGGTCAACAATCAGGTTGGAGGCCTGAATGATGTTGTACTGCCATTTCCAGAGGAATTCAAGACCTTTTGTGTCGCTCGGCACCTCGAATGCGTCAGCTGACAGATAGGCTGCCTTGTTGGAGCCTGTGGTTGAAGTGATATCGTCGCCCTGACACTGAACGATGGCAGGGTTGGAGTTACACTGTGACTGCTGGACATTGTAGTAAAGAGCGTTGAGAGCTGCGTCAAGCGACGCCTGTGAGTTGAAAAAACCGTTAGGTGTCAGCTGGCCTTTGGGGTCTTCGGTGAGGAAGTCGCTGCATGACGAGAAACTCATGCTCGCCATGACGGCCAACAGCGGAATGAAATATTTCTTTTTCATTTTGGTGTTCTGATGGATAGTTTAGAAGTTGAAACGTGCGCCAAGTGTATAGGTGCGGGGCAGAGGTGAAGTTCCTGTATCGATACCCTGAGCCCACTGTGCGTTACCGAATGAATAGGATGCGGGGTTGCAGCCCTTGTAACCGGTGATGGTGAAAAGATTCTGAATGCTGAACGAGAGATGGATGTCAGCGAAGTGAGTCACCGATTTGGTGAGGTCATAACCGAGTGTCACGTTTTCAAGGCGGAAGTAGTCAGCTTTTTCTACCCACTTGGAGCTTGCGCCTATATAGTTGTTGTTGTCAACCGTCGGGTCAGGCATTTCGGTTCCGATCTGTGACCAGAAATCGGGATCGGTGATGAAGCGCGAGTTTCCTATCATGGAGTTGCGGGCGAAACGCATGGCGTTGATACGTTTTGCACCGAAGGCTCCGGTGAAGAATGCGTTTAGACTCCAGTTCTTGTAAGTCACGGTGTTGTTCCATCCGAGAGTGAAATCCGGGGTGCTCTTGCCGAGTATCACGCGGTCTTCTGTTGACGGGTTGCGGGTTGCGTTGCCGTCGGCGTCATAATATGTGTCATAACCTTCGTCGTCAATGCCGGCCCACTGGTATCCGTAGAGTGTACCGATAGGCTCGCCTTCCTTGATGATGGAGGCATCCACGATGATTGACTGCATTGAACCTGAATAGAGGATAGGTTCAAGAGCGGTCATCTTCTTAACCTTGTTCTTCAGTACGGAAGCGTTGATGCTTGATGTCCAAGACCAGTCACCGCCCTGGATGATGTTGCCGTTGAGCACTATGTCAAGACCGGTGTTGGAAACCTCACCTGCGTTGACATAGTAGGAAGAACCGCCGAGGTAGTCGGCAAGCGTGGTTGTCAGAAGAGCGTCAGTGGTGCGCTTGTAGTACCAGTCGAGGCTGATGTCGAAACGTCCGTTGAGGAATGCGGCGTCAACACCTACGTCAACCTGATGTGTGCGCTCCCATTTCAGATTGGGGTCATTGATTTTGTTGGCCCAGTAACCGGTCACGGGGTTTGTGGAACCGTAGTAGGTCTGGGTCTGGCTCATGAGCGAGAGTGTTGAGTAAGGAGCGATGTCCTGATTACCGATCACACCGTAGCTGGCGCGGAGCTTGAGGTTGTTGAGCACGTCGGCTGTACCGGCCATGAATTTCTCGTTTGAGATTGTCCAGGCTGCTGCGATTGACGGGAACCAGCTCCACTTGTTGTTGGAGAGGCGGCTTGAACCGTCGGCACGCAGTGTACCGGTCAGCATGTAGCGGTTGTTGTAGTTGTAGATCACACGTCCAACAGCCGAAAGAAGAGCCCAGTCAAGGAAGCTGTTACCGGCAGTGATTGTGGCGGCATTGTTCACGTTCCACCATCCAACGTTCTCCGAAGCAAGATTCTGTCCGCCGATTTCCATCTTGCGGGTCTCGCTCTTGGTAGCCTCCCAAACGGCGGTTGCGGTCAGGTTGTGGACCTCATTGAATGTGCCGATATAGGTAAGGTTGTTAGATGACTGGAGAAGATAACGGTTGGTGTTGGCGTTCGACATGCCCGAGTTGGCGGTAGGTGACGCAGATTTCAGGGACTGTCCGTAGCCGTAATAGTTATAGTAGTCGATACCGTTGCTTGAGGTGAATGTCAAACCGGGAAGGATTTTGAAACGGAAATCGGCATGAGCGTTGACGATGTCCGAACGACGCTGCCCCGGAGAGTTGATCACACCCTTGGCATTATTCTGGATTGTGCAATAGGGGTCCATCTGATAGACACCGTTGGCATCCTGCATGATCATTGTGGGCGATGAGTTGAATGCGATCCACAACGGGTTGTAGCCGCCGAGTTCGAGACCGCCGATACCGTGGCCCTGTCCGTGTGACAGGCTCACGTCAGCATTGACATTCAGCCAGTCGGTCACGTCAGCGCTTGCATTCAGTCTTGCGGAGTAGCGCTCATACTGTGAATTGCGGATGATACCGTTATGTTTCATGTAGTTTCCGGAAACATAGAACTGCATTTTGTCAGTACCCTTGGCGAATGTCACCTTGTAGTTCTGTACAGTACCTGTTCCGAACATTTCCTTGTTCCAGTCAATACCCGGGTTTGTTCCGTCGAGGTAGTCCTTGAGGTCAACCTCGGCCACGCCGCCGTATTCAACAAGTTTCTTGGCATATTCAACCGTGCTTGTCTGTTCGGGAAGACGTGTGGCTGTAGCCCATCCGAACGACATGTCGAGTGTGAGCTGGCTCTGTCCGGCATGACCTTTCTTTGTGGTTATGATGACAACGCCGTTGGCACCGCGTGAACCATAGATGGCTGTCGACGATGCGTCCTTAAGAATCTGCATGCTCTGGATGTCATCCGGGTTGATGCCGGTGAGTCCAGATTCGCGTACAAGACCGTCAACAACGTAAAGCGGTTCGTTGCTCTTGTTGATTGAGTTCGAACCACGGACATTAATGCGTACTGAACCGCCGGGAATACCGTCGGATACAACATTGACACCGGCAACGCGGCCCTGAAGTGTCTCCGATACGCTTGTCACAGGCTGAGCGCTGAACGCTTTGCTGTCAAGCACTGACACCGAACCGGCGAGGTCGGCCTTGCGGACAGCACCGTAACCAACAACCACCACTTCGTCGAGCAGTTTGTTGTCCTCGGCCATGGTGACGTCATGTTTTCCGGCCACAGCCTTCCATGAATGGGGCTGCATGCCGATGGAGGTGAATACTACAGTACTTCCGGGAGCCACCTTCAAAGTATAGTTACCGTTGAGGTCCGTGGTGGTTCCACGTGTGGTTCCTTTCTGTACCACCGAGACACCCGGCATAGGTTCTCCATTCTGGTCTGTGACAACACCTGAAATTGTTACCAACTGAGATGTCTGTGTCTGAGCAACGGGTTCGGCATAAACCGGAGGCGCTGCTACAATCCCGACAAGACCCAGACCCAGTGCCAGAGGTAAGGCTCTGAACATGCGTGAGGCACGTTCCCTCTGTGATTGTCTGAAATTCTTCATGTAGAAATTAATAATTGGTTAACTTATTATAATTGGTTTTAATTGTAATTAATGACGGAGTGATGCCGTTATGCAAGTACATATAAACGGAAGAGACGTAAAAAGCACTTGATTTATAGAGACATGAATTAGTTTTTGGTATATAGATGGATTTATGTTGGATTTATGTTCGTTTTATTGATGACAAATATATCACATTTTCTTTAATAACATTTAACTACTCGCACGATTTAATATTTATTATTGCTGTCCGATAAAAGTGGGATAACGCAATATAGTATGGCTCGAACGTTGATTTTACGGTGTTCGAGTCTT
>CANQWS010000088.1 GCA_947627615.1 uncultured Muribaculaceae bacterium
CCCTGAGCACAACTCACTGAAGCCCCTTTTTGACTACCTCGGCGTTTAGGGTGACGCAATGACGAAGTCAGGAAATACTCTCCCCGGCATCGTCAAAATTCAAATGGTGCGCTGCTCCGACATTCAGCCCCATGTAATGTATGCTTCAATCAGTGGAGCGCTCGTTGCATTGGCACTCCCTGCCGTTACCATAAAATTCTACGGACAGCCTTCTCTTAAATGGGATGGTTCAATAGTCAATGGAGCACGTCAGGAAAAATCAACCCTTGAATTTTCAACCACCGAGAAGTTGCCCGAAGGCGAGTGGCTGGCTTTCGTTCTCACTGTTGCATCGGGCAAGCAATATCTTGTGGGCGCTCGCGAACCTAAATACCCGCTCATAAATTACTCCGATACGTCCGGAACGCCGGACGGCGATGCGGCCCTGCGTACATACAAGATTACGCACGTGGCCCAAAAATCGGTGCTTCCATGCGTTTTATAGTCTTTTAGCGGCCTCTCAGGGGTCGCTAATTTTGTGGCATAATTCATTACGGAACTATGCCTAAAAATTACAACCTTTTCCTCAAGGGGGGTGTCGGCGCATGGGATTTCAACGCCGACATGGTAAACTACGTCCTTGACAAACACAAGGACTCCGAAGTGCATGTTCTCATCGACAGCCTGGGCGGTTATACCCATGTCGCTGTCTCTATTTCCTCTCTCTTCAAGCTTCACGGCAACGTCCACGTCCATTTCGTAGGCCACAATGCTTCGGCCGCAACTATCGCGGCAATGGGCGCAAAGCGCATCACTATCGACGAGGATGCGGCCTTCCTCGTGCATAAGTGCCTCGTGCCTGTGCTCGAATGGGACTACATGAACGCCGACCAGCTCGACGAGCATATCAAGAAGCTCGAAGCGGTCAAGAAGGACAACGAGACTATCGACAGCTGCGTCGCCGGCATGTATGCCCGTCGATGCAAGAAACCAAAGGATGACCTTCTCGCCCTTATGAAGGTCGGCGGATGGCTCACGCCTGAACAGGCCCTTGAATGGGGCTTCGTCGACGAGATTACACACTACAAGGAAGACGAGAAGCCCGAACTCTCCGAGGCTGCGATCAGCTCGCTTTCTGCCGCCGGCATACCGCTCCCGCCCAGTTTCAACAAGAAGAAAGGCTCAGTTATGGAGCGCTTCTTCTCTTTCCTTCAATCTTCATTCTCAACCCAGGCACCCGACAACGACACCGAGGGCGCCCCAAAAAAATCACCAATCATGGCTAAACTCACAGCTCTATCTGCGCTCCTGGGCGCTACGCTCGCGATGTCGGATGACAAACTAATCCTGTCGGCCGAGCAGGTCGACAAGGTTAACGACACGCTCGACGAGAACAAGAAGACTATCGACTCGCTCAATTCCTCTGTCGCCGACAAGGACAAGGAAATCGCGGATCTGAAGTCTTCCATCGCCGAGAAGGACAAGACCATCGCCGATCTCCGCAAGGAACCCGCAGCTCCCACTTCGGGAGTCGTCGACACCAAGAAGGACGATGATCCCTATGCTCCCGTGTCGGAAGCCGATGCGCTCGCCGCTTCCAAGGCTTTTATGGAAGTTTCAATGTAAAACCAATCAAATCCTCTCTCCCCAATGGCAAAAATCAAAATCTCCGATGACGTTCTTGAGGATTACAAAAAGACCGCCATCAAATGGGAGCCGACTCTGCTCGACCTTCCCATCCGCGCTGCCATGGATGTACTTAAGTACATGCACGGCATCACCGGCCTTCGAGGCAAGAAACGTTTCGGCGAGATAAGCGCCGACTCGCAGTTCGCTCCTTTCTCCAAGACCCGCAAGCAGAATGCCGACGTAAAAATCAAGTACCGCGAAATCGAAACCTTCCTCGGAAACGTTATCGACGAGTTCTCGCCTGTCGATTACGCTTTCCTCTCTATGGGTTACGATGACCCCATCCTCGGCGAAAAAATCAAGGGCGCTTCTACAACCGCCCTCGTGCTGTTCCACCTCGCAAAGGCTCGCGGTCAGCATATCGCCCAGGCAGTTCTCACCGGCAAGCGCAACGCCGAAGGAACCACTTCCGAAGACCTCTGCGACGGCCTTGTTACCATCGCCGAGAAGGAAATCACTGCCGGCACTATCTCTACCGAAGTCGGCAACCTCATAAAGTTGCAGGATGCCTTCACTATGGAGAATGCCTGTGATCTTCTCAAAGAAGAGGTGGTGTTCAAACTTAACCAGTTCCTTCGCCGCGAGAACAACGTTCTGCTCTGTGCGCCCGAGCTCGTCGATATGTACAACGAGTCGTATCAGGCCACCCATGCCACCCTCAACTACAATACGGCCTACAACCAGCCGTATGTCGAGGGGTCGAGCAACCGCCTCACACTCGTCGGCCTTCCCGAAATGGCCGGCCAGAAGCATCTTATCCTCACGCAGAAGAATAACATGCTCTGGGCTACCGACAACAAGAGCGACGAGTCTTTCGTCGACATCATGCGCACCGGCCACTATGACCTTTCTTTCGCTGCCAACATGTTCCTCGGCACCCAGTTCCGTACCATCGACCCGCGCCGTCTTACCATCATCGAGTGCGCCGAGTCCCAAAAACCGGCTGCTCCTGAAACCGGCAAGACCGAGGGCGAGCAGGGCGGCAATGGTTAAACCTCTAAAACCGTTCTATATTATGAGTAAATGTACTTCCGTTCTCAAAAAAATGGACTGGTGTCAGGGTAAGCCTGTGCTTCCCGGTATACGTCGACGCGCATGGGTGATCGCGGCCAACGATGTCCTTGAAATACCTGATTTCACTCGCGACGAACTCGGCCGGCCCACAACTGCCGTCCGTAAGGGTAACCTCACTTTGGCCGAAGGTGCTAAGTGGCTGCCTATCGACCATCTCGCCGACAAGGCCGAGCCGAAATCCGACCCTCAGGGCGAATTCCCCTCGCAGACTTTCAACAACCAGCTCACTATCGTTCATCCCGAAGTCGGCCCCGAAGCGACAGCAGCCATCACTCCGTTCCTCAACACCGAGGTTTACGTCCTCATTGAGGACATGTATGGACGCTTCCGTCTCTTCGGTTCCAAGAACTGGCCCGCGAAAATCGCTCCCTCGCAGGCTCTCGGTCAGGGCGCTACCGGCACATCAGCTACTACGCTGACTGTTACCGCCACCGATGAAGTCTCCATGCCGTTCTACGAGGGCGAAATCCCTACCGATGACGGCACGATCAACGAGGGCGGCGCCGGAGCCTAAATCTTTTTCCGGGAGCCTGCTCGATGACGTGGCCGACATCCTTGCCGATGTAGAGCCTATTGCCGCCGATCCGGCTCTCGGTGAGATTTCTCCGAAACATGACATCTTCGCTGTTGAGAAGCGCAAATCTTGGGACAAGTCAACGGAAGCCCGATGTAATTTCGAGTTCCGTCCGCGAATAACACCCCGTGCCGGGCTGTGGTTCCTCTCGCTCTGGCAAAAGTCCCTGATGGGCCGCACCCTCACTGAAATAAAGTCCGACCCGGCTGAAATTCCGCATTTCGCGGAGGCCGTGTCGGACTTTTTAATTCGTGTCCTCGGCCCTTCGCTCGCTTCCGGCCACTGGTGCATCTGCACATCGCCGAAGCGTAGGCACAAGGAAAGAAATTTTGCATCTCTTATTTGCATGGAAATTCACGAGCGGCTGAAAATTCCTTTCTATGAAGATGTTGCTTTTTGCCATTCACGCCAGCGTATTAACGCGGTCTTCACTCTCAACCGTCTGCCCGACGAGCCTAACGTCATCGTATTCGACGATTTCGTTACTACCGGCTCAACGCTCAGGGGTATGCACGAACTCCTTTTGCCGTATAACAAAACCCTGTTGTTCATCGCAGGGATAAACAACAAACTTTGAGCAAATGATAAATTTAGAACTCACTCCAAAAATAAAAGAATGGCTCGCCGCTGACCCGGACAAACGAGATTTGAAAGCCGGTGCGGAGCTGCTGCTGCGCATTACCCGCAACCGCATCCTTTATGCCAACATCATGCGAAATCCAGTGGCGAAAGCATCGCTCCTCGAATATCATCTCCAGAAGATATTAAAGAACCGGCTTATCGATACTACCCACGAGGAAGTGAAGCTCATGATGGGACAGGTCGATGTCATCGCCGCAGCTCGCGGCCTCTCAGCTTCTGCACGTTCCCCGTTCCAGAACGGCAAGCGTGCCGATCATGACGAGCTGCCCGACGAGGTCAAGCAGCTCTATGTCGAGAATGCCGAAATCATGCGCCGTATGCGCGAAGCTCATACGCGGCTTCGCCTGATCAATCCGCAGAACTCTACATGCCCGGACTCGGACCGATACCCGTTGGCCAAGGCAATTATCGAGTATGACCGTCGTTATCGCGACAACTGGAACGTCTATGACCATTATGTCAAAGGCACTCCGATGGCTGCCACTGTAAAAGCCGTAGACGAACGCACAGCGCAGAAAAATCTCGTCAAGACCATTAACTTGCTTCTCGGCAAGTATACCAAGAACCCCTCGGACGCTGCCGCCGACCGAATACGCTCTATATGGGCGCAGATTGAGGCTCCGTCCGATACGCTGCGCAAGAAAATGACTGATGCAGACCTCTTATGAAACATGCTGATTACATAGCTTCGGTGCTTCGGCCACTCGTCGATAAGCCAAATCAGGCTTATCTTAGCAACATGCTTCAGGTGGCCGATGTGCTTCAGTGGATTTTAGATCAAACAGGTCCGGCTCATGTGCAGATGACCTCGTTCTCGATTTCCGAAGAGTTTCTCCGACGGATATTCTTCATCGAGAAGGCGAAGCTCATCAGCTCGCTCGACATTGTCCTCGATTTCAAGGCCACAAACAAGACTCTTATTTTATGGCCGTTCATCGCTCAGACTGTCGAAAACTGCTATCTCGCGTCTAACCACTCGAAAATACTCCTCGTGTTCAACGACAAATGGTCGGTCTCGGTAGTGATGTCGCAGAACCTCACTCGCGGCAATCGCTTCGAGTCGGGCTTCATCTCTACCGATAAGGCTGTTTTCGACAGCCTGCATCAGCAAGTCGATTATGTAATAACCCGTCAATCCGTTCCTTTCCATGAAGTATTCGCCCGCGCAGTTGGAGAAAATTGAACAGTTCGCCCAGCTCTACACCAAGCCTTCCGAAATTGCCATTTACCTCGATGTTCCAGAGGAAGAGTTTAAGGCCGATATTGCCTCGGAAGGGCATCCGGCCCGCAAAGCTTATATCCGAGGAAAACTCTCGCAAAAGCTCGAGATCCGAAAGCAGATGGCCACTCTCGCCCGCGTCGGCTCCCCGGCAGCGATCGAGATGTCCGAAAAGGCTTTGCTCGATATGGAAGATGACGAATAATCTATCATCCACATGGCTAATCTCCCTTCTCCCCTCGAAGCCTGTAAGGCCGATCTTCTCGCGTCCGACGATGAACTGAAAGAAAAATACCCTCTTCCCATCGCCGAGCGCGTCATGCGGTTGCGTGAAATGTATAACTACTGGCTGAGTAACCCGTCCATGAAGGACAGGCAGCTACGCGATGCTATCATGTCGCGTTATGATGTCTCGCAGTCTACCGCCTACGCCGACATAAATATTATTCATCAGCTCGTGCCGCTGCTCTCGACGAAGTCCAGAGACTTCCACCGGGCACGCTACAATGAAATGATCCTTGAGACATACAACATGGCGAAAGCCCGCAAGGACACTAAAACGATGGAACGTGCCGCAACGTCCTACGCCAAGAACAATCGCGTCGACCTCGAAGACGAGATGGCTATGTCTTACGACGAGATTGTAATCCAACCTTTCTGCGCAACGCTCGATGTTCGCGTCCTCGGCCTCAAACCTATCCCGGATGTCTACAACCATATCGCGAAGCTCACAAAAGAGCTGTCTCGCGATTTTGTTGACATTCAGGATGTGGAATACGAGGAAGCCGACCTCGAAGAAAATATGTTGTTCCCCGATAAAGACCAGAAGCCCGATGATACAGACAAATCCTAAGGCTACGCCTACTTATTTTAATAGGCCGCAGTTACAGGCCCAGTATGTGGCTGCTCGCAAGACTGTCATTGTCGCCGGCCGCCGTACCGGCAAGACCGACTCAATCGCCGCCCCATACTCCCTGAAAATGATGCAGCGAATGCCGGGCTCCACCGGCGGCGTTGTGGTGCCTACCTTTAAACACGGCCTCACTAATACGCTCCCGGGATTGTTCGCCGCGTGGCGTCGCTGGGGCTATAAGAAAGGCGTTCACTTTGTTGTAGGCCGCCGTCCACCTAAATCTTTCAAGCAGCCTATCACTGATCCCGAAGACTGGGAGCAGGTGATTTCATTCTATAACGGCAGCATCGCCGTTATCCTTTCGCAGGACCGACAGGGCGCCGCAAACTCGTTGACGCTCTCGTGGATCCTTGTCGACGAGGCCAAATTCATTGACCCCGTAAAGCTGTATCAGGAAACATTTCCGGCTAACGGCGGTATCAAGACCCATTTCGCGCGCCACTCCTTCAACCATGCTTCGCTCATACTCTCCGACATGCCGCAGAGTAAGAAAGGCTCGTGGTTTCTGGAGTGCGAAAAAGAAATGGATCCTGAAATTATCGAGGCTATCGAGGGCGGCGTTTACGAGATTTGGCGCTTAAAGCAGAAAATCCTCGAAATGCGTAAGCTGGGCGTAGAACCCCCTGCATATCTCCGTAACCATCTGCGCCGCCTCGATGCCAATATCAACCGGCTCCGCTCGGTCGCTACTTACTATCGCGAATATTCTTCAGTCGAGAATATCGAGCTGCTGGGCGAACAGTACCTGCGCGACATGAAGCGCGATCTCACGCCGCTCACGTTCCAAACCTCTATCATGTGCAAGAAAATCGGCATCGCCCGCGATGGCTTTTACTCGTCCATGAAAGAGGATCACAAGTATAACGACAGCGATTTCGAATACCTCGACTCGCTTGGTTATGACTTCGAGCCTGAGGCAATCGACTGTCGCGCCCCTGACTTCGTCATTGCGTCACCCTAAACGCCGAGGTAGTCAAAAAGGGGCTTCAGTGAGTTGTGCTCAGGGGTCAG
>CANQWS010000089.1 GCA_947627615.1 uncultured Muribaculaceae bacterium
TGGCTGCCGGCGCGTCGAACATTTAACCCCGGTCTGTGGAACACAGGCTTGCTGATTATTCAGTAAACCCTACTTAGTACTTCATACTTTGCACCTTGTACTTCATACTTTGTACTTCGTACTTTTAATATTGCATCCTGTACTTCGTACTTCATACTTAGTACTTGTTAAAAGCGCTATAAGAAAGAGGGACCGACTTCGGGGATGCCTATGTGCGGACTCGGCATCGCAGGAAATCGGCCCTCCGGTTTTTGGATATGTCTTAGCGTTCGGCCCGCATGGGATTGGTGAGGAAGTCCTCATAGGCCAGGCGGATACCATCGGGAAGTTCGGTCTGATATGTCCAGCCAAGTGATGTCGCCTTGCTGACGTCGAGAAGCTTGCGCGGAGTGCCGTTGGGACGGGTCGTGTCCCAGAGGATGCGACCATCATATCCCACAATCTCGGCGACAAGTTCTGTAAGCTCCTTAATCGTCAGTTCCTTGCCGGTTCCGGCGTTGGCGGTCTCGTTGCCGGAGTAGTTGTTCATCAGGAACACGCAGAGGTTGGCGAGGTCATCGACATACAGGAACTCTCGGAGTGGCGAGCCGTCACCCCAGCATGTCACTTCCTCCAGACCTTGTTCCTTCGCCTCGTGAAATCGGCGGATGAGGGCCGGAAGCACGTGTGAGTGCTCCGGATGGTAGTTGTCATTGGGGCCGTAGAGGTTTGTCGGCATCACCGATATGTAGTCAGTGCCATACTGGCGGTTTAGATACTCGCAGTACTTGAGGCCGGAGATCTTTGCGAGCGCGTAAGCCTCGTTGGTTTGCTCGAGAGCGGAAGTCAACAGGCAGCTTTCCTTCATGGGTTGCGGAGCCAGACGCGGATAGATGCATGACGAGCCGAGGAACTCCAGCTTCTTACAGCCGTTGCGCCATGCGGCGTTTATGACATTCATCTCGAGCATCATGTTGTCATACATGAAATCAGCCAGATGGTTCTGGTTGGCGATGATGCCGCCCACCTTGGCAGCTGCGAGGAACACGTATTCCGGCCTCTCGGCGGCGAAGAAATCATTCACGGCCTGCTGGTTTATGAGGTCGAGCTCCTTATGGGTGCGGGTTATGATGTTGGTGTAGCCCTGGCGCTCGAGTTCGCGCACGATAGCCGAGCCGACCATCCCGCGATGACCGGCCACATATATTTTTGAATTCTTTTCCATCAGTGATATAGTTTGAGAAGAGATCGGAGAAGAGAAATGGGAAAGGGTCAGTAGCCGCGTCGTCTTATCTTGATCGGAATCATCTCCGGAGTGAGCTCCGAATCGTCCGGGAGCACCAGTGCGAGATGACCGCCACCGCCTGCGCCGAGCATCTTCCATGCCAGGGCCTTGTTGCGGTACCTGTCGATATACTCTGCCACACCCGGCTGCATCATCCCAGGGAACATCGCAACCTGGGCATTGAACGAGTCGCGGAACGCCGAGGCGAAAGCCTCAAGGTCCTTTGTGAGAATCGCGTGCCAACATCTGTCGGCAGCCTCAGTGAGTCTGCAAACTTTCTCCGGCGTGATATCTTTCCCCTCCACCACCGAGCACCCGGGTCTGCGGGGAAACATCGGCACGAGAACGATATGCCGTTCAAGCCATGAGATCACCTCGTCATCATGGCACGACTCGATGCGCTCCGGCCAGAACCTGCCGTCATAATAGTGACGCACAATCCCCGGCATGCAGATGCCGATGGCATCCTGCGCACCCGAGACGTGGGCCTTGTTGTCAGGGTCGTTTTCGAAACAGAAGAGGATGCGGGCGAGCGTCTCGCCGTCGTAAGCCGGCAGCTCGAAAGGCCATATCCTTCTTGCCGCATTGAGCGTGGAAGTCGACATGCCGCCGCGCTCCATGAAAGTCACCGTCGGTTCGATCGAGGCCGTGATGGCCCATCCCGCACCATGGCATGACACATAAGGCTGGTCGATCCATGTGCCGGCGATATCCACCCGGTATGGGATGTTGGGGCGCGTCTCCCTCTTCAGAGCCGTTGACGAGCGGGCATCCAGACCTGCCTCCGGCACACGGTCGAGCACAATGTACTCAATACCTCTTTCCTCGCACAGCCTCCGTTTATCATCCCGGTCGCCGTCGGCGTTCACCACGAAGACATCCGGTTTGACAGCATCCATCGTGCCGACATAATCGAGCATCCCGGAGCCGGCGTTGATGAAGGCGTCCTTCACATAGCGGATCGACTTGACCATGAACAGCCGCTCCATCTCCGGATAGACCGTCTTGTGGCCTTTGAGCTCCTCTATTGTCCTGTCGGAGCCTATGCCGACATAGAGGTCACCGTAAGCGGAGGCTTCCTTGAAAAACGCCACATGCCCTGAGTGGAGCAGGTCGTAGCAACCGGAGACGAAGACTTTTTTCATTGCATGAAAAAATAAGTATGAAGTTCAAAGTACGAAGTACAAGGTTCAAAGTACGAAGTATGAGGTACTAAGTACAAAGTACGAAATATTAAGTACGAAGTGCGTTTTATTTATAACTGACTGGATAACGACTGGGGACTCTTTCTTATTATGCCTATGGAGTAGGTGAGGACGATGAGGAAACAGATGACCGGAATCCAGAACGAACTGCCGATGCCGCATCTGTCGGAGATCAATGCCTGGAGAGGTGTTATCAACGCTCCGCCGAGAATTGCCATGATCAGACCGGAAGCCGCTATCTTGGCATTGTCGCCGGTCACGCCGTCGAGGGCTATGCCGTAGATTGTCGGGAACATCAGCGACATGCATGCCGAGATTACAATCAGTGCGCTGACAGAAAACCATCCGCTGCCGAAGATGACGCCCAGAGTGCAGATGATGGCGGCTGCCGAAGCTCCAGCCAGCAGCCTGACGGGCTTTACGAAGCCCATGAGCCATGTGAAGAGGAATCGGAAGAGGGTGAAGGCGATGATGGAATAAAGGAAAATCACCGAGGCGTCCTTCTCGAGGATACCGAGTCTGTCCATCGCGAGTCGGATTGTAAACGACCATACGCCAGTCTGCACACCGACATAGAAAAACTGTGTCACGACCCCATAGCGCCAACGACGGTTCTTCCACAGGAACTTGAAATTCGATATGACATTGAAATTACCGGTATCCTTGTCGGCGGGCATCCTCACAAGCGCTATGATGATGAACAGCATCACGAGGATGATACCGATCAGCATATATGTGCCTGAAATGGCGCCTAACTCATGTCGCTGCATCTCCTCCAGAGCTTCTGCGCCCATCCCGGCCCGTTCTGCGGCGTCAGCCGCATTCAGTTCCGAGAGGATGAAATGGCGGCTCAGCAGAATGCCTCCGATAGCGCCGACAGGATTGAGAGTCTGTGCGATATTGAGGCGGCGCGTGGCCGTCTGCGGAGAACCCATCGACAGGATGTATGGATTGGCAGTAGTCTCCAGTACCGCGCAACCACCGGCCATCACGTAGATGGCGAACAGGAAGAAGCCGTATGAGGCAGCCTGACCGGCAGGATAGAAGAGCATAGTGCCGGCGGCATATAGCGCGAGGCCGAGCAATATACCGGCCTTGTAGGAGTGGCGGCTGATGAAGATGGCCGCCGGAAGAGCGAAACAGAAGTATGCACCGAAGAACGCGAACTGCACGAGCGAAGTTTGGAGGTCGCTCATCGACATGATGCGTCGGAATGCCGCCAGCAACGTGTCGTTCATATTGTTCGCCAATCCCCAGAGGAGGAAAAGAAGCGAAACGAGAAAAAATGGGATTCCGTATGACCGGGAGATCTGACGCATGACTACTTATATGTACTAAGTGCGAAGTTCAAAGTACAGATGAGGATCAAAGGGAGAAAATCCGGGTCATGGGTTTCCATTTGGCAGCGGAGGAACTGCCGGGATCGCAGTTCTGGAATCTCGCCACGAATTCTTCCCATTCCTGCTGACGCGGCATCCCGGCGAGCTTGCTGAAAGCCTCATCGAGGTCGACGTCATCAGAAGCCTCGATGATCATCACGAGGAGATTGCCGAGAAGATAGATATCCATCGTTGAGACACCGACCTCCTTGATTCCCGCCCTGATCTCAGGCCAGATATTCCTGTGGACTTCGCAATATTCCTCAATCAGCTTAGGGTCATCCCGTAATGTCAGGGTCTTTACAATTCGCTGCATGATTACATCAAAGTATAAAGTTCAAAATACGAAGTACGTTGAGATTAATGCTGTTCTCCGTACTTCGTACCTTTTACTTAACGAAACAAGGCGCGGCCTTATTTCACGATTCCTTTCTCGAGATACTCGGCGAGATTCATCTTAACCTGCTCGCCGGCACGCTCTACGGCTACCTTCGCCATATCGGCGTCAACCATGAGGTTGACGAGCTGTTCGAAGCTCGTCTTCTTGGTCGGATCCCAACCAAGCTCCTTGCGGGCCTTAGACGGATCGCCCCAGAGGTTCACCACATCCGTCGGACGGTAGAAATCCGGAGATACCTCGATCAGTACCTTGCCGGTCTTCCGGTCGATACCTTTCTCGTTCTCACCCTCACCCTCGAACACTAAGTCTATGCCAGCGCGTTTGAAAGCGAGAAGACAGAACTCACGCACCGAGTGCTGCTCGCCTGTAGCGATAACATAATCATCCGGCTTCGGCTGCTGAAGAATCAGCCACATGCACTCCACATAGTCACGTGCATAACCCCAGTCTCGTAGCGACGACAGATTTCCGAGATAGAGCTTCTCCTGCTTCCCTTGCGCTATGCGTGCTGCAGCGAGGGTAATCTTGCGGGTCACGAAAGTCTCGCCGCGTCGCTCGCTCTCATGGTTGAAGAGGATACCGGAGCAGCAGTACATGCCGTAAGCCTCGCGGTACTCCTTGACGATCCAGAAACCGTAGAGCTTAGCTACCGCGTATGGACTATAAGGATGGAAAGGCGTCTTCTCATTCTGCGGCACTTCCTCCACCTTGCCGTAAAGCTCCGATGTGGAAGCCTGATAGATGCGGCATGTGTCAGCTAAGCCACTCAGACGCACGGCCTCCAGAATGCGAAGCACACCGGTAGCATCGACATCGGCCGTGAACTCCGGCGAGTCGAAGCTTACCTGCACATGACTCTGGGCCGCGAGATTGTAGACCTCATCCGGTCTGACTTTCGAGACAACCTGTAGAATTGACATAGAGTCACCGAGGTCGGCGTAATGCAGATGGAAATTAGGATGCCCTTCGAGGTGGGCGATACGTTCGCGGAAATCCACCGACGAGCGGCGGATAGTGCCGTGTACATCGTAACCTTTATCGAGAAGGAGCTCGGCGAGAAACGACCCGTCCTGTCCCGTGATTCCAGTGATAAGTGCAGTCTTCATTTAAGCTTCATTCTGTTTTGAAAGTAATGTCATCAGGTCGGGGATGGACGAACTCAAACTCGAGAGTGCGGGCCAGCCCTTCATCAAGAGTATATGGTGGCTTGAAGCCACTGCTGAGCATCTTCGATGAGTCAAATTCCGTTGTTGCACAGAACTTTTTCACTCGTACAGATGAAATTGTGAGCTTCTTACCGGTTATCTTCGCCAGCAGATCGAAGCCGTAGCCTCCGAGCATACCGAGCCAGTAGGGATAATGCGTGGCCGGGATGTGCTTGTTGAGCACCTTGCTTACGTGTGACACAAGCTGGTTCATGTTGTTGTCGGGCTTGTCGATGTAGTTGTATACATTATAGCCTGTCGTCTTGTTGTCGATGAGGAACTTCACGAAAGACACGATATTGCCGACATACGCCATCGACTTCTTGTTTTCGCCCTTTCCGACCATCAGGAATCGCCCAGAGGAAATCTGTTTAAGGAGATTGTAGACATTGCCACGGTTCCTTTCTCCGAACACCACAGTAGGACGTATGATATTGATGTTCCAGTCTAGATGTGACTCGTACCACTTCTGTAGCACTTCCTCAGCCTGCCACTTCGATTTGCCGTAGTGGTTGAAGGGGTCAGCAGGATGGCTCTCATTGGGGTTCTTCTTGTTAAGACCATAAATAGCGACCGATGAGAAGAAGATTATCCTTTTTATGCCGTTCTTCTCCATTGACTTAAGCGTCACCTCCATGCCGCCGACATTGGTGTCATAATAGAGGGAGACTGGTGAAACATCATCCCGGTGCTGTGCAGCAAGAAGTACAACAACATCCGCACCCTTAAGCTCACGGTCCATCTGGTCTTGCTCGCGGACATCACCTATTACTGTCACATCATTAAAGAAATGTGACTGAAGAAGGTCGATGTTCTTGCAGTCATAATTAGAAGGCTCTTTGTGAAGGAGCCCAAGAAGACGAGTGCCAATGAAGCCACTGGCCCCTATCATAGCTATTTTCATAATATTTCGGATTAATACTTACTCAGGTCTTCCAATAATTGCTTATTGAAGTTCTTTCTCTGTTTATCAAATATCCATCCCCATTTGTTGAAATATTTTATCATATTAAATATGTGTAGGGAGGTTCTATTATTTGATTTTTCAGACTGGCGCATCGAGACAGAACGTAAGCCATTCACTTTACGTGAGGTTCTGTTTCAGTCGGTTACGAGCCGACTGAAATTCATTTTTAGGTTTTTGTGTGATTTTTATTCTTGGAGTCACGCTGCGGTGATATTTTCCACGGCGTTGGGGAGAGTTATGGCATTGGGGAGCATACCTTGATAGTCGGTGTCACCGTTCTGGATTCTCCTCAGTACTGTCTCTATGTAGGGATATTCAGTTAAAGGCCCGCTTTCACAATCCGAAAATGGATTGTGATTGCCGTGTGGAGGCGCGGAT
>CANQWS010000090.1 GCA_947627615.1 uncultured Muribaculaceae bacterium
AAATACTGATATAAAGCCGTTTTATCTATACTTAATTAGTTTTCCTTTTCATTTTAGATACTATCCTATGGTTATTGAAAAAATAAAAAGTTGGGGTGGCGATGTACTTACTAATGTCATAGCAAATATCATCACCAATCCAACTATTTGGTGCGGTCTTTTAGGCTAGAACTTAGAGTGTAGCCAATATAGGCGCACCGCCATCGCCTTTTTCATGGAGCATATAGAACATCTCTCCATCTTCGGGCGAACATACCTGTGAGATTACAGGATTAGAGATTTCTCCTTTGAGGAATTTCTCTGATACAGCTCCTGTTTCAAAGCCGTAAACGAAGAAGCACTTTCCAGTATGAGGATTTTGTTTTACCTCAATTTTCTCAACATTGTGCTGAGTTTTAAAATCCTCGATTGAGAGGGTTTCAACGAAATGTAGTTTTTCCATACTTTGGTGATATATTGTTGTTAGTGGCAGTATTTCAACGGCCGATTATTGTATGCGTATTTTCACTAGGCACCACAATATCCTCATTAATGTTGCCCTCTAGGGGGACTAACCCCACATCCAAAGTATAGGGGGAGTGTTGTTTAGATTAGAATGTACGAGTAGGAATAAAAAGGGAAGAAAAAATTAGAAAAAATTTCAAATTCACATGTCACAAAACTTAAAAGTCTATTCGGAATAAAGGCATATACTTTTGCAGAAACCAAAAGATAGAGAACCTTTTCACCCATTTAGAGTATTGTTTCTCTATTCTTCATAAAACTCAGGAATATGAAGAATATCTCTTATCGGTTTCTGCAATTTCGCCTTAAAATTGCCCTATTTTTGTATGATGACCTCTCCAATGGTCATCCGAAAGTGCGTTTCATGCTTGATATTCTCCAAAATTGGCAGGATATATTCATGCTGTTATATAGTCTATTTCAGTAAGAATAGTTATCTATTATTAATTGACATAGTATGATAATCCACCAATAATCAGTAGAAAATTGGCGGATTATATACACTGTCATTCATACAGCTTCTCTACTCCAAGCATTTCGCTAGCTATAGAAGCATCAAGTATTCTTGCATAATGTTGAGTCATTCTGATGCTTGAATGCCCAAGCATTTTGGATACATTCTCTATTGATACATGATTAGCTAGTGTTACTGTTGTGGCAAAAGTATGACGCGCAAGATGTGTTGTCAAGTCTTTTTCAATGCCTACTATCGCAGCAATCTCTTTCAGATAAGCATTCATTTTCTGATTTGATAACACAGGTAGTACCTTATTTAATCCCGCCAAGACTCCTTCGTATTTGGCGAGAATATCCCGAGCAGGCTTAATTAATGGGATATGACACATTACGTTTGTTTTGTGTCTGGCTTTTCTTATCCACATCTGACCGTCCTCCTCAATTATGTCATCACTAGTTAGAGAATGAACATCCACATAGGCTAGGCCAGTATAACAGCAGAACAGGAACACATCTCTCACTTGTTCAAGTCTGAATGTGCCAAATTCTTTTTCTGCAAGTTTAGCCAATTCGGTTTTGTTTAAAAAGCCCCGATCCACAGGTTCAATTCTTAATTTCAGCTCTTCCAAAGGTGATGTTTGAATCAGCTTCTTCGTTACAGCCATGTTAAGAACTTTGCCAAGATTTCTGAGATATTTTACCGTGGTATTGTTATTGTTGTGTCTGACTGTCATCAAATAGTGTTGGTACTTTTTCAGCATATCCACATCAACCTCGTTGACGGGGATATCTTTAGCCTTGTACTTGAACATAAGAAATTCTTGAAAGAGCTTCATTGATGTTTCGTGCCTTTTGTACGTTCCAAGAGCAACCGATATACCAACAAGCTCTTTCTGCTCCTGATTATGTTCGGCATACAGCGCCAATACACCAACTTTCGGCACATTGAGATTTTTGTATCTGTTCAAGATCTCTTTTGCGCTTACCTGCTTACCCTCTCTTTGGATTTGAAGTGTCAAATCATGGAGGGTGTATTCCATTTGGTCAAGAAAGGCATTGACTTGCTTTGTTTTAAGCGTGTTGCCTTTTGCTCTGCCTTTAGTTGCCATCCATTGGGAGGGCAGAACACTCTTACCCGTTGCAATTTCGGCTGAAAGTTTGCCGAATGTGACTCTCACAAAAATGGACGCTGTGCCATCTTTAAGGAGCTTCTTCCTTTTGATAAAAAATAGGATTGATTCCATTTTACACTATGATTTTGTTGTTAAATTCAATAGTGCAAAGTTCTTGACAATTAACGGATTATCAAAGTGCAAAACAGTGAATACCAATGAAATATGCGGAAACCTGTTGGACTTATGGTGTCCGATTTTACAAGTCCAACGTGATGTCCAACGGACATCTTTCCTGCATGTTCAATTTAGTTCATCGTATTGCATATAAGAAAATCCTGCAATTCAGCGAGTTGCAGGATTTTTCGTTGTCTTTCATCAGACTTTAGTGGAGCTGGAGGGATTCGAACCCTCGTCCAAACGCGGAACTAATGTGCTTTCTACATGCTTAGTCTTCACTTGAATGTAGGGCCGTGACAGGCAAAAGACCTCCAATCATGGCCTTAGCCTCTGAATTTTCGCGCTTTCCGCGAGGCTCGGAAAGCACTATTCCCGATTTATCTGCACCGCCTTGTCGATTAGTCTCGGGACCAGGACAATCGGGCGATGTCTTGTCGCTGCAACTGTTGCAGCGATTAAGCTGATCTACTATACTTCAATCAAGCAGCAAGAGCGTAGTTGTTTTCGCCATTTAAAAAAGTCGATGTCGGAGATTTAAGAGCACCATCCATCATGGCTCTGCATGCTTACACACCACCTCTACACGCTGTCAAAACCGGTCAGCCCCGTTTTGTTTCATACAGTTGCGGTGTCACCTCCATCAATCCCCTCCGGAATATCAGAGTGTGAATTGCAAAATTACTGCCCGGCAGTCACGTATGCAAATTTTTTAACAATTAATATCACCCGCAGGTTCATCGCCGCATCAAAACTATTATTTAGATAGCTTTCAGCTATTTTTTATTGCTTTTTTATTTCAGAATAAATAAAAATAAGTAATTTTGCAACCGAAAACAAGTTTTTGCTGTCATATCAACAAAAGCGTGTCAGTATGTATTATTCCGACTAAGGTAAAATTTTTATTGAATGAAAGCTTCTGAAGTTATGGCCGACCTTCGCAGGCGGTTTCCCAATGAGCCTGAATATCTTCAGGCCGTTGAAGAGGTTGTGACCTCCATTGAGGATGTCTACAATGAGTATCCCGAATTCGAACGCTATAATCTCATTGAGCGTCTGTGTATTCCCGACCGCATCTATTCGTTCCGCGTGTCATGGGTCGATGATTCCGGACGCGTACAGAACAACATGGGCTACCGCATCCAGCATTCCAATGCCATAGGCCCCTACAAAGGCGGCATCCGCTTCCATTCTTCCGTGAACCAGTCCATCCTCAAGTTCCTCGCTTTCGAGCAGACTTTCAAGAATTCGCTGACAACGCTCGCCATGGGCGGAGCCAAGGGCGGCAGTGACTTCTCGCCCCGCGGCAAAAGCGACATGGAGGTCATGCGCTTCTGCCAGGCCTTCATCACCGAGCTCTGGCGTCAGATAGGTCCCGACACCGACGTGCCCGCAGGCGACATTGGCGTCGGAGGCCGAGAAGTTGGATACATGTACGGTATGTACAAGAAGCTTGCCCGCGAGTTCACCGGAACATTCACCGGCAAGGGACGCGAATTCGGCGGCTCTCTGATACGCCCTGAAGCAACCGGTTACGGCAATGTCTATTTCCTCCAGTCCATGCTCGCCACCCGCGGCATCGACATCAAGGACAAGCGCGTGGCCATTTCCGGCTCTGGAAACGTGGCAACCTACACCGCAGAGAAACTCCTGCAGCTCGGCGCCAAGGTTGTTTCCATGAGCGACAGCGACGGCACCATTTACGTCCCTGACGGAATAACCCGCGAACAGCTCGACTACATATTCAAACTCAAGAACATCTACCGCGGCCGCATCCGCGAATTCGCCGAGGAATACGGCTGCGAATACTTCGAGGGCGAACGTCCGTGGCATCACGTGAAATGCGACATTGCCATGCCGTCGGCCACTCAGAACGAGATTGACGGAGACGATGCCCGCGCTCTGCTCGCCCAGGGCGTGATAGCCGTGAGCGAAGGCGCCAACATGCCCTCCACCCCAGAGGCCATCAAGGAATTCATCAACGCCCGAATCCTCTATGCTCCCGGGAAGGCTGCCAATGCAGGCGGTGTGTCGGTATCAGGCCTCGAGATGGCACAGAACTCCCAGAAGCTTTCATGGACCGCAGCCGAGGTCGATGCCCGCCTCAAGGAAATCATGGCCGAAATCCACCACCAGTGCGAGCTGTTCGGCAAGGAAGCCGACGGCTACATCAACTATGTCAAGGGCGCTAACGTGGCCGGCTTCATGAAAGTTGCCCGCGCCATGCAGGCCCAGGGCATCCTGTAAACACAGAAAACAGTAACCGCTCATACATCACCCGGTCTGACCCGTTCAGGCCGGGTGTTTTTATCCAAACATCTGAGTAATACCCGTAAAGACGTTAGTTTTAAATTACTTTAACCCATCAGTGCATCGTTTTGGCCCGAATCGGGGCTAATTTTGCAGTGTAACAATCAGAGTTACGCTAAGTTAAACCCATTTAAGACTAAACGCACCATGGCTACCATCTCCCTCTCAGACGAAATTTTCGCTACTCTCCATCTGCGCGGCAACTCAGTGACCAGCTTACGCATCAAAGGCGTGAGCTCTTTTGCTGAAATTCTGTCAAGACTGATAAAATCAGCGCCCGCGCTGTGCCGCGGCATGGCCACGGTGGAAATCAGAAACGGCTCGCAAGGCTGGGCTGCCCGGCGAGCCGTGATGCTTTCACGTGCGTGATACCAGTATTTCAGAAATTGAACTGCAACGAGGCCATTATGCGGTTGGCGTGTCCCGATTCACCCGAGTAATCCTTGCGCATGCCGCGGACATACTGCAGTCCTACGGTCAGATCGGGAATCACCTCGTAGAAACCGTTGACGCCCAGATAGCGCGCATAGCGGTAAGTGTCGGCTCCGAGATGGCCTACCCCGTAGGTGTTGGCCTGACTGTAGACCGCCGACATGAACAATTTCGGGGTCACATTGTAACGGGCGCCCACCTCGAAGTTCGATGCCCTGACGGCCTCCATGCGTCCCGGGGTCTCGCTGAACGCCAGGTCCAGACCGTTGCCGCCGAGGTCGTTGATATAAGCGCCGTAGCCCTTGCCGTAGGCTCCCTGATAGAACAGGGTGAATCCCTTGAACACCGAGGCGAGGCCCGACAGCTGCACAGCCCATCCGGTCACCATCCGGTTTTTCTGCTCCGTGAGGTCGCGGTAGGACAGATTCCTGAGTAGTCCGGAGAGACGGATGTGACTGTCACCACCGCCCCATTCATATTGCAGATACACGGGGATATCCGGCACCCTCGGATTGATTTTCTCGTTAGTGGTGTTGTTGGTCATGGACACCGAAGGCATCTCGACGCCCACGGCTGCCGAGAAATGGTCCGAGAAGCGCGGAGCGTATCTGAGAAGAACGTTCTTGCGGCTCATCTCGCCTGTCGGTCCCTGAGTCTCCACCACCGGAGTACCTGCGGCACCGTCCACAAACGTACTGTTGGCCAGACCAAGGGTTACGTATCCGACCTTGACGTAAGCCTGTTTCATCTTGAGCCCGTAGCCCGTAGGACCGTCACCGGTGAAAGAGGTCTGGAGGTAGACCTGATAGTAGCCTATCTTGTCACTGTGGCCCACCATCTGCAGAAAAATCACCGAATGGCTCGCATCGGCGAAGAACTGGCTTCGGCGCGCAGGATCATTAGGCACGGCTATGTCAAAGGTATTGAAGCCGGAACCGTCCACAGATCCGTCGAAATCATACTGGACCGTACCTTTCAGGTAACCGCCTATGCCCAGAGCTACCTTGCCCTTGCGGTCAAGAAACAGGAACCGCGGCGCGGACGGGTCAGTGAAATGAAGGTCGGAAGTATCATAGAGTATGGCCACAAGCTTTCCGCTTTTGGAGGCATCTCCGGTGGCTATCACAGCCCGTTCCGGAATCAGGAAGGAATCCGGATATTCCTTTGGTTTCAGAGCCATGACATTCAGGGCAGTGAAAAAACCGATACATGCCATGCATGCAGCAATTATCTGGCGTTTCATAGATCGATGATTAAGTTTGTCGCCCGTGGCGAGGTTCAGTTAATTATCATTAACAACAATACCCGATGCGAAAACGTTCACCGTCAATCCTGCGATTCGTATCCGGTCTAATTCACTGCCCCGAAACGGCATTCAGTATTATATTATTTTATTGCTGTCCGATAAAAGTGGGATAACGCAATATAGTATGGCTCGAACGTTGATTTTACGGTGTTCGAGTCTT
>CANQWS010000091.1 GCA_947627615.1 uncultured Muribaculaceae bacterium
ACATTTATATTCGCCTGATCGGTGCGAAGAACGCTAAAGAAGCATCCATGGTGTATGATTATGGTGCCATCACGTGGATCTCTGATGATATTTTGAACAAGGTCGATGATTGCGTGATTCGACAGGCACAGGCGAACGGATTTCCGACGAAGATCAACTATCATCTCACTCTGGGAATAAAAGGGAATGTGTTGGTATGATTCTAATAATCTCGTGAGGTAAGAAGAATGATATTTCGAAAAAAGAAGCCGTACAAGATTAAACCTGAACCAGAAAATCCCAATTGGCATGAGCATCTTTGTCTAATATATCGACTCGGACCAAGGATGTTTGAGACATTCTGCCCTTGGAAAGGGGAAGTAGTATGGGGGCCGGAATGCGGCGATGATTGCTGCGACCATTGCCCCTACGATATCCGAGTAGATTTTGACAAAGAAACCGGCATAGTACAACTCTGGGGAGATGTCAATGTGCTTCATCCCGATTATGACTTCACAAAAATTATATTTAAGGAGGTAACTCAACATGGAAGTCATTCGTAAGGTAAAGAAGGAAGTAAAGAAGTTTCAGATTGGTGACCAGATCGTTCTTGGTCGGTACACTGCCACGGCTGTCGCACAGGACGAGAGCGGGACTACGTTCTGCTTCGACCAGGTGTATGGGGATACGCCGGCGAAGACCCCGTTCGACTGGAAGAGGATGAAGGCTCTCTATAAGAGCAAGGCGATGGAGTCTGTTCGAGATAAGTTCGTGCCACTTTTCGACGATGTCGCGAACGTCGACCCGGCAGATCTTCCTCTGACCTTCTTCCGTTCTCCTACTGCTGAGGAAGTGTTTGCCAAGCAGCAGCTTCGTCCCGTTGAGCCGACAACGATTCCTGGAGCGGATAAACGTCTGGATATTATGAGAAGTGCCGCTTATCGTGCGGCTGTTGACGTCAACGGACGACTCTGTGCATATTGGACGGATTCTCTCGTAAAGCCCGACTCTCCTACGTATGAGAAATTCGGCTCCAACATTTACGTGAACCATGTCGGATGCATTGAATTTGACGATGCGGATCGGCCAGACAATTATATTTTCTGGCGCCCGGTCTTTAAGCTGAAGGTGTAAAATGAACGAGAAACTCGTAGAATTCGACAAGTACTGTCATACGTGCAAGCATCGTAAAGTTCTTGAAACGGACGATCCGTGCAATGAATGCTTGACGATGCCAGCTCGTTTTGAAAGCCACAGACCGGTTAACTACATCTTGGATCCGGACGCAGCGGGCGCTCGTAAACACGGACGTTTCACCAAGAGAGAGCGATAATATGGACGATAACTATTATATTTGGAAGGACTTTGCCAGGTGGTGGAGGTTCATCACATCGCCGAAGAAAGACCCGAGGGATAGGAAAAAGTATCGCATCCACCCGGATATGGCGCATTACTGTGCTCCACGGTTCCCGAGTCGACTTCCGTACTTGAAACGGAGGTGATATGGATATTTGGCGCGAGAAACAACTTCCCAAAGAGGTCTCGGTACATAGCGTCAGTAACTCTATGGAAAGGAGACCCCTTCTGCCTTTTTAGGCGTCTTCTCGCGTCAGAAACATGAGCTTTAATGGAAAGAGATTAGTTAGTTTAAGGTTAAAACGCCGGTCAGGGAAATCGAGGTTCGAATCCTCGACTAATCTTTTTCTATTATATTTTGTGACTTGAAAGGAGAAGCACAAATGAAGATTCCGAAGATCAAACTGGACGTAAAAAGGCTATATCGAGCGGCCAGAGTGTTCGAAGCGGAGAAAAGGCCTCAGATCCTAGCAGGTATGGGTGTTGCAGGATTCTGGGGAGCGATGTGGTGGACTTACAAGAGCGCACCGAGAATCCAGAACGTTGTTCAGGCCTATAAATATGCGAAAAACGAGGAAGAAGATCCTGAACTGGCAAAGGAATGCAAGCGAGAATTTGCTATTGATATTTGTAAATACTCGGCAGGTCCGGTTCTCCTCGGCGTAGCGTCCTCTGCTGCGGTAATCGGATCGACCAGCATCTCGTCTCAGCGTATTGCGGCGTTATCTGCGGTGTGCACGGCGACGCAAAGTACGCTTGACGCTTATCGAGAGAAGGTCAAAGATGGGGTTCTGGGTGACCGTGGCGAGCAGAAAGATCAGAAGGTCATGAATGAGATCGCTAAGGATCGGCTTGCAACTTCTAAGAATGTCGAGAAGATCTACGAGACAGGAAATGGTGATACGCTGTGCCTCGATCGTTGGACGGGAAGATATTTTCATTCCAGTCCTGAATCGATCAAACGGGCATTCAACGAGATCTCGTATCAGTGTCAGTGCGACGATTATGTAACACTGAATGAACTCTATGACCGTCTGAACATTCCAGAAATCAAGATGGGGGAGATTCTCGGTTGGACATCTGAAAATCGTCGTAAGGGGATCGTGGATATTTCGTTCACGGCGACGGTCAATGAGCACGAACAGCCGGTTCTCGTTCTTCAGTACGAGGTCGAGGTGCTCCCTTACTACAGAGACCAAGCGAGGATCGGGCTGAATGACTAGAGAAGAATTTGTTCAGAGACAGCTTTTATATTTTAAGGGTGCATTTCCTGACCTATCTGAAGCAGACGTTCGGCAGATAATGGACGTCTACTTCGAATGGGGCGAGCGCAACAAGATCGAAGAGCGGAAACTTCTGACGCAGATCTACTTCTTCGCTTGGATTAACGAGCTTGAAAAGAGGTTGTCACAGAATGATTAAAACGACATTCGAGAATTGGGTCGGAGAATTTCTGAAAACGAGAGTCTCCGGCTCTTCTGATGCTTGGCGTGATGAAGTTCTGCGAAGGTATTATTTATTTGGCGAAGCATTTGAACTTTCAGGAAAAGAATTATATTCTCGAGCAACGTTTGCTCTGTGGTTTTTGGGAGGACAGAAATGACAAAATTCACACGATTGGCGATAGGTGACACAATTGTCTTTGATCACGCGGAAGGCATGAGCCAGGCAACCATCACAATAGTTGACGAATCGAGAAACGTGGCAGCATCAAGAACATTAACTGAAAAACAATTAATGGAGATGCAGTCAGCAATACGAGAAGTTCTTAATCAACTTCCTACTGATCCTTAATTCGCACAAAATTCCAGCACTATAATGAAACCTAGTTTCAAATAAACTTTTATATTTAGGAGGACTACAAAATGGACGAGCAGAAGGAAGTCGTGATGAATGCGATGGAGGATCTGGGTGCGGAGGTGACCGAAGTTACCGAGCTTCCGCCTGTTGTGGAATCCAGCACTGGATGGGGTACCATTCTGGGTGCAGGTGCCGCCGCAGTGGGTCTGATCTTCGGAGGGACAAAGATCTCTCAGAAGGTGTATGACAAGCACTGTGAGAAGAAAGGCATCGCTACCCCGGAGCGGGAGAAGTTCTACCAGTTCTGGAGGAAGAAGGCGAAAAAGGTAAAGGGCGCCAAGGTGCAGGAGGACGTGATTCACGAAATCCAGCCGGACGAGGAATCCGAAGAAGAGGATTGAAACTAAGTCCAAATAAGGGGCGTTTTAAACAACGCTCCTTATATTTTTAAGGAGGAGAAGTCTAGTGGAAGACACTATCGAAATGGGGGTTATTAAAGCTTTCTACATCGATAATGAATACGTTGAGAATATCTCCGAAAAATTTAACATACCTATGAGCACAGTAATGAAAATAATATTTGACGATATAGATAATGACGATGCATTATTTAATATCGTGAAGGAGGAATATTATGGTAGAACATGAAATGGTAAAGGTAGACCGATCGATGTTGCCGCCGAATAAGAAACCTACGGAGCAACCGACAGGCAAAAAGACAGCTCCAAAACTCGAATCGGTAGTAAAACAGGGACGAGTTGTGAGTACGAAGCCCACTCTTGGGAAACGAATCCGGTCTCTGTTCATCGCAGATGATGTCGAGGATGTTGGTGGATATTTGGTAAACGAGCTCATTGTTCCATTTATTAAGGATACGATCCTCGATCTGGGGGAGATGCTCCTGTTCGGTCAGGTGAGCGGGAGACGGCGTAGCAGAAGTCGTAGGAGTTACAGTAATGTCTCGACCGACTACTCGGCGTCCTATCGATCTCCTCGGGACCGTGACCGTCGTGACAGAGATGAGAAAAGATATTCTCGTCGAGGGACCGATACAGATTATCGGGAGATCGTCCTGAGTGATCGGAATGATGCTCGTAACGTCGTAGCATCCCTGCATGATCGAATCAAGACGTATGGGTCTGCTTCTGTGGCGGACCTGTTGGAATTGGTCGACCAATCGTCGGTATACACTGACACGGCGTACGGCTGGCGCAGCCCTGAGCAAATCGGTATCAGTCGAGTAGGCCGTGGTTGGCTAATCGATGTGGATGATGCGGAGCCGTTAGATGACTGAAGACGAAATAATACAAGAATTCTCTGATATTTTCCAAAACGCGTTTCCAGCAAGCCAGATAGACCATTATGAGAAATTATCTGGGTCAAGCAATAAACTTGCAATTCAGTTACGTAATGGATCATGGCTGTTTTTCACAGGCGGAAGTGTTTGGGAACTCGTAGGAGACGAAGATTGTATTTTTGGCCTATTTGTTTAAATGATTACAGGGTGTAATCATTATATTTACAAGGAGGAATTAAAATGGCGTTTGAGAAAATGACAGCAAAAGATTTGTTCGACATCTTTTGGGGAAATTTTGGTGTAACGTGCTGTGAGTCTGTTCGCGTTAAATCGTACAATAAAATCGGTGCTAGGATGCTTAGGATCGAAATGAACACAGGAAGAGTATTATATTTCCTCTGGTATGACGCTGATAACTGGAATCTTGGCACAAAACCCTATCGGAATCGGCCAAAAAAGCAGATTTACAGTCAGGTTCGGAAGGATCTTAAGGATGGCGATAGTCTAATCGACGCATTCAAAAAGATCTATCGTGTAAATAATCCCAAGGATGAATTCGGCGGGGTTTCTCTTGAAGAGGCCATTCAAGAAATGAAGATCGCAGAAGCCAAAGGGCTTAACGAGGGTTTTCGCGAGTTGAAAACAAAGAGTAACGAGGCGATTACAGGTTGTAATCAGTGGGAGAACATCGAACAGGAAGCTGAAGCCATGGCGAACCAGCCGTTGGAGCCGATCGACTGGGTGAAGGAAGATCCAGAAGTAGTGATGGCCTCTTATCCACCCTCTGCGGAATAAAATATTGAAAGGAGCTAATTCCAATGAAAATGAATCTCGCTAACGTAAAAATCCCCCGGGTGAAAATTCCGGTTAAGTTCTCCAGATTTCTGGGGATGGCCAAGCTGAAGGTCCAGAAGCACTCTCCGGAGATCCTGCTCGTAAGTGGGTTGAGTGGGTTCGTCGGGACGGTCGTTCTGGCTTGCAAGGCAACCACGAAGCTTCCTGGTGTCGTGGCATCTCATGAGGAGATGGTAGACGGTGTTCATGAGTGGGAGAAGTATTCTGACGAATCTCAGAAAGAAATTCAAAAGGAAAAGGTAAAGGTCTATGCAGCCATCGCCAAGGATTATATTTGCCTCTACGGCCCCTCTGTGAGCCTTGGGCTGGCTTCTGGAGCCTGCATCATAGGGTCCTATAGCGTTGAGAAAAAGCGCTATACGGGGCTTCTTGGGGCCTATAACGGCGCCATGGCAGCATTTGAGACATACCGCCAGAGAGTGCGTGAGGAGCTCGGAGATGAGGCAGATGAGCGGTTCCGGTACGGTTGGAAGAAGGAGCAGCTCGTTGGAGAGACCACAGACGAGAAGGGCAAGAAAAAGAAGACCAAGGAGGATATTCTGACCCTCGATGGTGGTGAGCCGTCTCAGTATGCTCGAGTGTTTGAGCAGTATATTCGTGACGGGGTACCCAATCCGAATTGGTACGATGATCCGTTCTTCAATATGCAGTTCCTAAAAGCGCAGGAGAACTATTTCAATACGATCCTCAACACACGCGGGTATGTTTTCTTGAATGAAGTGTACGATGCGCTTGGGTTTGACATGACGAAAGAAGGCGCCCTCGTTGGATGGGTCCAGAATCCTCCGTCTGAGCCGAGCAATTATATTTCGTTCGGGCTGTACGACATTCGAGACCCTCAGAAGCGTCGATTTATCAATCAGCAGGATAATGCAGTGCTGCTCGACTTCAATGTCGACGGTGTGATTATTGATCTGATATGAAAAAAGTTGCAGAATTTGACTCGGCTAAAATTCAAACTACAGAAAATCGTCGAGTCAATGGAAACGAATCATGGACCGTCATAAATGAAGAAATTGTGCAGGACGTAAAACTTTACGAGGAGGAAAAAGACAATGAAACACACTAATATTATATTCTTCATCGGGGGCGCCGTCATCGGCGCTCTCGGTGGTTTCTTTGGCGCGAAAGCCCA
>CANQWS010000092.1 GCA_947627615.1 uncultured Muribaculaceae bacterium
ATTAGGCTTTTGACCTGATCGCGGTTGCGGCCCACGACGTAGAATGCCGTCTCGGGGCGGACCACCATTGCGAGCCAGCGGACGTAGGAGGCCAGCGCACGCTGCATGACGCCACGCGAGGCGTCGCGGTCGCAGACGTAGAGGCGCTGGGGCTGACGGCGGGCACGCTGACGCTCCAGGATGGCCACGGCGCGTCGGGCGTCGGGGTGGAGCGAGTAGCCCAGCCAGCGCTCGAACTGCGCGGCATGGTCACGGCGGTCGGCGTGGTAGCGCGATGGTGTCTTTATCAGTGCGGTGCGTCTCATGGAGGCAAAGGTACGACGGCAACATCCCGAAAGTGTGCGAAAAACTAAAAACAAGCAATGAAAAAGTGCTGCAAACTGCTGAAAATCCCGAAAATAAACATTTCCGTACCTTATTTGTTATCAGGATAGAGTATAATTAACGAATTTTTTGTACTTTTGTACGCAACTATTAAACTGAATTCTATTTATCGTTTAACAAACAAATCTCATTACAATGACTACTGACACAATCGGCACCTGGGCCGGCCTCGTATGGAATGCCCTCAATGAAGCTGATGTCCTTGACATGAAACAGCTTAAGAAAATGACCAAACTGAAAGAAAAAGAAGTTTGCGCAGCTCTTGGCTGGCTCTCCCGCGAAAACAAAGTAACATTTGAAGAAAGCGGTGACGAAAAGAAAGAAACTTTGGTTGCCCTTGTAAAATAAAAGACAGAGCTTAACTCCAAAACTTTTACTTACGAAGTCCCGGCATAAAAATGTCAGGACTTTGTTGTCTAAGAAGTCACTATCAATAACAGCTCCATGAACGCACTCGTTATCCGGAACACCGGCAGCCACTACACAGTAAAGACCGATGACGGCCGGGAAGTCAACTGCAAGATAAAGGGTAAATTCCGTCTCAAAGGCATCAGGACCACGAACCCGGTGGCCGTAGGTGACCGCGTGACCATAGAGGAATCTCAGGACGGCACCGCCTACATCACGGATATACATCCCAGAAAGAACTACATTATCCGGCGTGCGAGCAACCTGTCGAAAGAGGCCCACATCATTGCGGCCAATCTTGACCAGGCGTTTCTCATAGTGACACTTACGCATCCCGAGACATCGACCACGTTCATTGACCGTTTCCTCTCGACCGCCGAAGCCTACCGCATCCCGGCAGTGATAGTGATAAACAAGACCGATCTGCTCACCGACCCGGAATCACGCGAACTGCTCGATGCTGTGACCTATCTCTACACCTCAATCGGTTACAAGGTGATGCACACGTCGGCCCGCGAAGGTACGGGCATTCAGGAACTCCGCGAAGCCCTTGCCGGAAAAATCACTCTCATGTCAGGCAATTCCGGAGTGGGCAAATCATCGCTTATCAACGACATAATCCCCTCGCTCAATCTGAAGACCGCCGAAATATCCGCGACACACCTCACCGGAATGCACACCACCACCTTCTCGGAGATGTTCCCTCTGCCCACAGGCGGATACATAATAGACACACCGGGAGTGAAAGGGTTCGGCACCATAGACTACGACAAATATGAGGTGGCCCATTTCTTCCCCGAGATATTCAAGGTTTCGGCCAACTGCCGCTACGGCAACTGCACCCACACCCACGAGCCCGGATGCGCTGTACGTCAGGCTCTCGACGACCGGCTCATATCACAGTCACGCTACGCCTCGTATCTGTCGATACTCGACGATCTGGACCACGACAAATACCGCCCCGGCTTCTGACAGTCCAACATAACAAACACAAGAGTGTCCGGCTTTCCAATCATGGAGCCGGACACTCTTGTTTGTTATGTAAGGGGTTAAAAATTCGGTCAGCCAACAGAGGCTTTCAGAGCCTCGAAGGCCTCGGCAAGACCGTCTTTGTTCTTGCCTCCTGCCTGGGCGAAACCGGGCTGGCCACCGCCACCGCCCTGAATCTTGCGGGCAGCTTCGCGCACGGTCTTCGATGCGTTGAGGCCGGCTTCCTTCACAAGGTCCTCGGTCACCATCATGGTGAGCAGCGGCTTGCCGGCCATATCGGCCGTAGCGGCTATGAACACGGTGTTTTCGGGCGAAGCGGCACGGACGCCGAACGCAACGCATTTCACCAGATCAGGCACGCGTATGCCGGTGAGAGTCACGAGACGGATGCCGTTGACCTCCTGAGCCTTTTCAAGGCGCTGGGCAACGACGGTGTTGATTCGTTCCTTGAAGAACTCGTCGACCTGTTTGTGCAGCTCGCAGTTCTCGGCAATGGCGCGGCGCATGGCATTGACCACATCGGGAGCATTGTTGAGCATGGAACCCATCTCGCGCATTGTCGACGTCATTTCGTCCATGGTGTTCTCCACCACCTCGCCGGTGATGGCCTCGATACGGCGGATTCCGGCAGCGATGCTGCTTTCGGAGATGATGCGTATCATACCGATATTTCCGGTATTGGGCACATGCGTTCCGCCGCAGAGTTCAACGGAATCACCGTAGCGGATCACGCGGACATCATCGCCATATTTCTCGCCGAAGAGCGCCATGGCTCCCATTGCACGGGCTTCGGCGATGGGCATGTGGCGGTGTTCATCGAGCGCTATGGCCTCACGCACCATGGCATTGGCGCGGTGCTCCACCTCGCGAATCTCTTCAGGAGTCATTTTCTGGAAGTGGGAGAAGTCAAAGCGCAGGAGCTGGGGCGAAACGTATGAACCTTTCTGCTCCACATGAGTGCCGAGCACTTCACGGAGAGCATGATGGAGAATATGTGTGGCTGTGTGGTTGCACGAGGTTGCCAGACGGGCCTTGCGGTCAATCCGGGCCACGAACAGAGCCGACGGATCGGAGGGCATTTTCCTGAGAAGATGAACGCCCATGCCGTTCTCGCGTTTGGTGTCATAGATTTCGGAAACCTCGCCCGAGGGAGATGTCATCGTACCGCTGTCGCCTACCTGACCGCCCATCTCGGCATAGAAAGGAGTGCGGGCAAGAACCACCTGATAGAATTCACCCTTCTTCTGCTTCACCTTGCGGTAGCGCAGAATGGGAGTCTCGCAGCAGTCAGTATCATAGCCCACGAATTCGGGGTCGCCCTCGTTGACCACGGTCCAGTCATCGGTCACGATAGCGGCGGCGTTGCGGGCGCGTTCCTTCTGGGCAGCCATCTCGCTGTCAAATCCGGCCTGATCGAGAGTCATGCCGTTTTCCTTGAGTATAAGCTCGGTCAGGTCAAGAGGGAATCCGTAAGTGTCATAAAGCACAAACGCCTCGCGGCCGGAGATTTCGGTCTTGCCGGCGGCCTTGGCGGCGGTTATGGCCGCGTCGAGCATCTTTATGCCGTTTTCGAGAGTGCGGAGGAACGAGTCCTCTTCCTCCTTGATGACACGCATGATGAGGTCACGCTGGGCGGGAAGTTCGGGATAGGCCTCGCCCATGGACTCGATGAGAGTGTCGACGAGACGATACATGAACGCCTGCTTCTGGTCAAGGAAGGTGTAGGCATAACGGACAGCGCGGCGCAGGATTCGGCGGATAACGTAACCGGCCTTGGCGTTGGACGGGAGCTGCGAATCAGCTATGGAGAAGGCTATGGTGCGGACATGGTCGGCGATGACACGCATGGCAATGTCCACTTTCTTGTCCTGACCGTAGACCTTGCCCGAGAGCTGGCCGATCTTGGAGATGAGCGGGGTGAATACGTCGGTATCGTAGTTCGAGGTCTTGCCCTGCAGAGCCATGCAAAGGCGCTCGAAGCCCATGCCGGTGTCAATCACCTTGGCTGGCAGCGGTTCGAGCGAGCCGTCGGCTTTGCGGTTGTACTGCATGAACACGAGGTTCCATATCTCGATTACCTGCGGATGGTCCTTGTTGACGAGCGAGGCACCGGGCACGGCCTTGCGCTCGGCCTCGGGACGCAGGTCAATGTGGATTTCCGAGCAGGGACCGCAGGGTCCGGTATCGCCCATTTCCCAGAAATTGTCGTGTTTGTTGCCGTTGATGATATGGTCGGCCGGCAGATGTTTCTCCCAGATGGCGGCAGCCTCGTCGTCGCGGCTCAGGCCCTCGTCGGGAGCGCCCTCGAACACGGTTGCATAGAGATTTTCAGGGTTGAGTTTCAGCACGTCGACCAGATATTCCCAGGCCCAGTCAATGGCTTCCTTCTTGAAGTAGTCGCCGAAGCTCCAGTTGCCGAGCATCTCGAACATGGTGTGGTGGTAGGTGTCCATACCCACTTCCTCAAGGTCGTTATGCTTGCCACTGACACGCAGACACTTCTGAGAGTCAGCCACGCGGCGGTTCTTTGCCGGAGTGTTGCCCAGGATTATATCCTTGAACTGATTCATTCCCGCGTTGGTAAACATCAGCGTGGGGTCATCCTTGATCACCATAGGTGCGGAAGGCACTATCTTATGGCCTTTATCACGAAAAAAGTCTTTGAAAGACTCGCGTATTTGCTTTGCAGTCAGCATGTTTTGGATTGATTTAGATAAAATGACGATGTCATGACGGACATCGGGCAAAATTTTTGTGCAAAATTACTGTAAAATAGCTAAATTTGCAAACGCATCATCACAAAACACATTATTAATATAGGGAAACTGCCAATGGTTGATCTCGACAAAAAATATTACAAAATATCGGAAGTGGCGACACTTCTGTCAATTCCGGCATCGACCCTGCGATTCTGGGAAAACAAGTTCACCGTGATCAAACCTTACCGCAACAGTCACGGCACCCGATTCTACACCCCCGCCGACATCGACAAGATTGCCCAGATCCACTATCTTGTCAAGGAACGCGGCCTGAAACTCGATGCCGCGCAGGAGCAGCTGCGGGTGAATCCGCAGGGCATTGACCAGCGCCACCGCACCATAAGCCGCCTCAAGGAAATGCGCTCACGCGTCCAGGAGATGCTTGACGCCCTGCATTCGCTGCGCTGAACCGGCCAGCGGCCCCGAGGCATTTTCCCGACATTATCCCGATAAGTTAAAATATTGGCTGTTTAGCCCATATATGACTATCCGCATTGGTTCAAATCAAATAATTTTCATTATATTTGCACGTTAAAAACAGAATTCAGAAAACACCAATCAACCATTCTAATTCAATTATTATTTATGAAGAGATTTTACACTACAATGCTGTCTTTGGCCGCAATAGCGTCAGTGGCTTCGGCCCAGCAGCTCCCCAACGGCGATTTTTCCGAATGGAAAACGGCTTGCGGTGACACCGAGGCATTCGGTTTTTCCACCGGAATGCGTACACGCCCTGGAATAGAACCAACAGGGTGGAACGGCTCAAGTGTCAATCAGAACGTTATTATGACGGTAAAACAAGAGCTTGTTTATAAAACTGAGGGCAAAGATGGCTCATGCGTTAAATTATTAAACAACTTTGTAGGTGCTTTCGGAATGGGTTCCGTTGCTCCTGGTTTTTTAACCCTTGGGACCCCTTGGGTCGCAGCCAATACAGACATAGCGAACTGTGACGGCGGCACTTACGGCGGCATTGACTTCACAAATCGCCCTGATGCCATTGCACTTGATTTCAAACGCGTAGACACAAACGATGAATCCTCAACCATAACTCTTTACGGATGGAAGGGGACTTATCAGTCTAAAGTCGGAATGAAAAACAAACTCAACGATTCCCGCGATAATGTTGACAGGGCTATCATGGGTCTTGCTGATGATGCCATTGTCACGCAAAAAGGAGAGTTAATATTCAAACTCAATCATCAACTCGCAACAACCAATGGAGACTGGACCTCCCTTGAACTCCCCATAGAATATGTCGGAACTGGCAACCCGGAAAAGTTCAATGTGGTGATTTGTGCCGGAGATTATTATAACCGTGACAAAATGATCAAAAACACAGAAGCCCACGTTGACAATGTGAAACTCGTCTACTATTCGCGTCTTGCCTCGCTAAAAGTAGGCGACAAGGAGATAGCTCTCAAGGACGGTCAGTACAACTACGCCATCTACTCCGATTATATGGCTGCTCCCGAGGACAAAGCGTCTTTCAACGCCGTATGCATGGGCACCAGCGGTTCGTCGACCGCATCCGTTGACTATGACAAAGCTACCGGCAAAGCCGTGATTACCGTGACGAACTCCAACGAAGGAGGCACCGATACCGACGGTGAGGCTCAGCACGTCTACACCATTGAATTCAAGGAGGGTGAAACTCCTGCCGAAGTAGTTGAGACCAAGACTTTCTACGGCACACTTGAAGTAAAACTTGACGGAGGATCTAATGATCCGATGGAAAACACTCCCGTTATGCTTGACAAGATGAGCGACGGCACCTACACTCTTCGCCTCGAAAATTTTGGCGGT
>CANQWS010000093.1 GCA_947627615.1 uncultured Muribaculaceae bacterium
GCTGCCGCCTTTTGTACCGGCCACGGTATCTGCTTCCCAATGGCCCAACGCAGCCCGGTCATCGGCCTCGTCAGGCCTCTCAGAAATGCTCACAGCGTCCAGAATACGCCCCTGCCGGATGGGCGAGCTCCGTAAGACAGTATGACCCCGAAAAATGAACATCTGGCAACTGCCTTACAGAATTGGAATTGGCTACTTTCATAGTACACAAGCGGATGGCCTACTGCCATCCGCTTGTGTACTATGAAAGTAGCCGGTGCATTTCTCATTTCATGGATGGAGCCTAGTATTGTCCATACAGCATTCACGCCTAGTGTTAAGGAAATCCCAGGCAATACAATATGGACTGATGTATCTGTGTTAACAAACACACAGTAGCACCCAGCGCCTGTCTCCGTAGGCTAAAACAATTCTGCTACTTAAAATCAATAGGCCGCAGTTTAGCAGGAGCAGAAACATGAGAACTGCTGCCATCGTCAGGGGGACACAAGCGTTTATAAGCGATATGTGCGTTGATGTACTGCTGGGCCAGAAAAGCATATTGGCGAGCAGTAGTCTTGATTTCTGTTCTCTCCAGTGTGTTGCTATTTTGCGCCAGTTTTATCCGCTGTTGGTCAAGCTGTTCAAGCTGGCGCTCGCAGTTGTCTTCCAATAGGCCAATAGTGTCTGCGACCATGCCCCGGGTAATAGTTTCTAAATCTTTTCTGGGTATGATCCAACAATTGGATTTGTCTTTTTCGTGGATCGACACTGGTGTGGCATGGGGAAACAGGGCTTTTGTCTCCGGTCCCTGAAGCAGCAGGTAACCCGCGTTGCCGTATGGCTGTTCACCTTTGGATAAACATAGGACTTCAAGAAAAACCACGATCCCATCTTCCCGCAGAAGGTGGTAAATCACCTTCAGCGTGTACGGCCATGCTTTCGGGTCGATTTCATGTAGGACGTTCATCAACACCACAACATCGTAGTGACTTCTGGGCATGTCTCCCACCTTGGTATAAAACGAAACGTCACTTGGGCACACGAAGTCATCTTCCGGGTATGGCTCATACGCGCTGTAACGTAGTATTTCTGCACGTGCAGCTGCATCTGGGACCTCAAGTTTGAAGCATTCCCATATCCTAAGTTTCCCCGCCCCGAAGTCCAGTAAGTCCAACGGTCGCGAGGACTTTTTTGCCCGCAGACTGTTCAGCAATTTCCGAAACTGTTCATCATGGTTGTTTACAGTATCTTTTGATGTTGGCAGAAGAAAGTTCTCCGCAATAAACTGGTAATAAGACCAACACTCCACAGATTGGAGCAAATCATACATATCAACATTTTCTAAGCCCACAAGGTCATTGTAAACGTCTTTGTATGTGTTCCGGTTTAAGGTCAATATCTTGTTCTGTTTGATGTAAACCAGTTGCTCAAATTGAAACAAAGGCAGGAGAAACAGCGAGTGGGAGGCAATCCAAAGCTGAGAAACAGACACCGTGTTCTTTATTACTCTGATGAGTTCGACGAGCACTTTGGGGTGAAGGTGCTGTTCTGGTTCGTCGATAATGAGTATGAGCTTAGACTGCCGAACATGCTCCAGGTAGAACAGAAAAAGGCAGAAATAAAAGATCATCAACTCCCCTGGAGAAAAGGCCGTCAGCATTTCCACAATCGGCAATTTCCTTTCCTGCTGATTGTTGAATAGCTTTATGCCCCGTATCTCTCTGTTGGTCAGTTTGTTCTCCAATTCCCAGCCCAAAAAAGTGCGCAGTTTTTTATTCAGGAGATCAAAATCATCCTGATATTGCCGTCGCATCCTCTGGGCCCGAATCTGCATATATGTAAAAAGGTCATCCAACAGCGTAACAGTGTCCCGCTGGGCCAGTTTCAAAAAATCCTCAAAATTCAGTAACTCCCCACTAAAAATGGCAGATTCCAACTCTGCTGTCGGTTCTTCGTCAACCTGCGCGTCCTCTTGGCTGTAGAAGGAGCTTATTTCTGGGAAATAGAGGGTAATCACTTCCGTGTTTTCAGGCGGATTCTTGTGATAGTACTCCTCTATGGCTTTCAGGAACCGCGTCTTTCCGGACCCGTTTTGGCCAATCGCCAGATTGTGTTTCTGAAAACGAATGCTGTCCGCAGGATCTAACCCAAAGCGCTTAAAAACGGAAACAAGGTCGCTATCCACTACATTCCACACCCCATTCAAATTCGTGTAACGGAGACACAAGTAGTATAATACAAATGTCGAAAAATGGCAACAAATCCCTTTACATAATTCAGTGGCGATGTTATACTTGCCACAAAAGAGATTTGCAAAGGGGAGATAGTCTTGGATAAAAGCCCGGCAGCAGAACATTCCGAGAAAGTGTACCCATTATCGGAAACAGAGCTTGTGATCGCTCTATCGTCGGCAATTGGTACGAACATCTCGTTGGTAATTGATGAGTTCATGAATCAACTGCGAGAGTTTTCTTATGAGCCATATCTCATCAAAATATCCAAGGAAATTTTGATGCCACGCCTCCATGCGGAAAAAACGTCTACACCCACACTGCTGGCCAACGCTATGATGGACGAGGGCAACGATTTGCGGAAAGACTCCAAAGACGGCGCTATTCTCGCTTCAGCAGCTATCAACAAAATCAACAATATACGCAGGGAAAAGTCGGCGAATCCAAGAGCGCCTCAGCAGCTGAAAAAGACCGCGTTCATCATCTCGTCTCTCAAGCACCCGGATGAAGTGGGTCGACTGCGGGAGACGTATGGAAGCGTCTTCTTCCTTGTTGCGGTCAACGAGACAAGAGAATCCCGGTTGCAGTATCTGAATAAAGCTAAGAATCTTGGTCATGAAGATGCTGTTAAGTTGGTGGACTGCGACGCAGGCGAGAGTAATCAAATGGGGCAGCAGACCCGTCGTGTCTTTGAATTGGCGGACATCCATATGAGCTTGAATCCACCGACGAATGACGAAGCGGAAGATGCGAAAGATGCCGAGCAGAAGCAGGCGAGGAAGAAGGCATATTTGAACGCTCAGGTCACACGCGTGCTGGATCTGATGTTCGGCAATCCCTTTCTCACGCCAACGATCGACGAGTATGCTATGTTCGTTGCATATGCCTCGAGCCTACGGTCTGCAGACTTGGGTCGTCAGGTCGGCGCTGCAATTGTAAATCAGAATGAGGAGATCGTTGCGACGGGCGCCAATGATGTGCCCAGATTCGGCGGTGGTCAGTATTGGCCCGATCCCGAAACATTTGAAGATGCGGTCAACGGACGGGACTACATGCGGGGATTTGACGCCAACAAGCGTGAACATACTCGGATCATAGACGAGATTCTTGATCTATTTGAGTACAAAACGCCGGAGGAAAAGACTCTGTGGAAGGATACGCTCAGGCAAAAGTTGCTTGGTTCCAGCATTAAGTACCTGACTGAATACACCAGAGCTGTCCACGCAGAGATGGCCGCAATTCTGGCCTGTGCTCGCAATGGGATCTCCTTGCAGGGCGCCACCCTCTATTGCAGCACATTCCCATGCCATAACTGCGCCAAGCATATTGTCCATGCTGGACTGAAGAGAGTCGTCTATATTGAGCCGTACCCCAAAAGCAAGACACTGGATCTCTATGAAGACTCCGTTACAATCACGAAACGGGGAAACAGGGTTCATTTTGATGAGTTCGTGGGCGTAGGGCCGCGCCGGTTTTTTGACTTCTTCTCTTTACAATTAAGCAGCGGAAGAGGTATAATGAGAAAAAAGGAGGACGAAGACGGAACAGTCGGCATAGCGGACGGAAGCGCTGCCGAATGGAAAAGAACGTCGGCCAGGCTGCGGTTCCAGACGACCGCACTGTCGTATATCGAGAAGGAAATAGTTGAATCTTTGAAATGGGCCCAGGCAGAGAGATCTATCGATCAAAATGGGCAATAGAACACGATTGTTGTAAATTACAATAAAGGAGGAGCAATTGGATGGGGGGCCAAAACAGCAAAGCCTGAACTGATGACTGTTGATGAACAATACCAGGATATGGTGAGCCAGGTTCGGCGCTGGCCAGAATGGAAGAGACAATCGTTCTGCCTGGATCAGACTGATATTCGCTTGCTTCAGCACATCACCGTTCGTAATCCTGACCTTCAAAAGTTAGGCCACACCTGAGATTGCTCCTTATACTGTCTCTCTTTGGGGCGATAGCCGTAAGACAGTATAACGCCAAAAACGAACATCTGGCAACTGCCTTACGGAATTGGAAAAGAACAACAGACAGCGGATGGACTAAAATGTGCCCTCCGCTGTCTGTTTAATTACTTAAAAACTTTTTAAGTATGTCACGCAATGAACCACGGTTTTTGAGAGGTGCCATATAGTATCATTACCCCGCTAACTTCGACGCTCTGAACCCGTTGCGCCGCAAGGGTTTGAGAAGCCCTAAAGCGGGACATCGAATCCCCGGCTCTTATGGCGTTTCAAATTCAGAACCGCTTTTCTCCGTATTCAGTGACCGCCTTCAAATACACCTTTGGATCGCCGTTCAGTATCAGTTCGGCGTAGGCCAACGGGTCATTGTAGATCAGATAATCCAGTTCCGACTGCTGATACAGGTTACCGGCCACTTCGTTCTCCACGGCGGTGCAGTTGATGAGATCATGCTGTTATCCGAAAAAACCAACTCCACACACGCGCTGTCCATGTTAAATTCACAGGAAACCAACTTTTTCGTCAGACTGCCTCCTTGTATTTGTTTCAACCTGTTTTAGAACAGTTACCGCTATCAAGTGCCGTTTTTCTCTTTTTATTGCGTATTCCACCAGCTCCCTTGCATTGCTTGCTAGGTACCAGGTGTAGGCGATCAGATAATCCTAATCCACATGGTCAACAACGTAACGGTTAGCGCAGGCGATTGCATATTGTCTCGGAACATCCTCCATTCCGCGCGGAGCTACGACATACACTTTGCAGGTCAAGGGTGGCATCAGTAGTTCTACCATAAGGCGCTTGAAAGCGGGAGAATCTGTCTCTACCAACACGCTGGAGGCTCTGTGTCATATCCTGGGCTGCACTATAGATGACATCGTGGCGTATCTTCCCGATGACCACCCAGCTGAATAAAGTAAAATCCCATCTGAGTCCTCGCAGGACTCCAGATGGGATTTTTGCTTGCACCCTGAAACCGTCAGCTGACAATGATTTTCGAATTACTTCCTTATCACTATCAAGCCAAGGGTTTGAGAAGCCCTAAAGCGTGACATAGGATCCCATGAACCCATGGCATTACAAGTACCGCGATAAGTAATTAAATAATTTGAAGTATGTGACGCAATAGACCCCTGTTTTTGAAGGATGCCGTATAGTATCATTACCCCCCTGACTTTGGCGCTCTGAAAGCCTTGCGCCGCAAGGGGTCAGACCGGCCAAAAGCGTCACATCGAACCCTCGTTTTCACTTGGCCGCGCATATAGCGGCAAATGCTTAAACATTTTTAAGTTTGTCCGCATATAGACTCCGGTTTTCGGATGTCGCCATATACTACCCTTACCCCTCTACGTTTAACGGCTACCATCCCTTGCGGCAGAACGGGTCCAGGGCACTTAAATGCGGACATCGACCACTGATGCGTGAGACATGGAACAGATACTATGAGCGGGGCGACAGCCATTCCGCTAGGGATACTTGTACTGGTCAGTACCAGTCGTGCTTCTCTCCCCGGTCCAGGGCGTTGATCTGATCCATCTCGTCCTGGGTAAGTTCAAAACCAAACAGGTCAAGGTTTTCTTTGATGTGGTCGGGGTTGCTGGAGCCAGGGATGACCACCACGCCCTTTTGCAGATTCCACCGCAAAATGACCTGCGCGGAGGACACGCCGTGGTCTGCCGCGATGGCGGAGATCGTCTCGTTTCCCAAAAGCTCCGCCGTGT
>CANQWS010000094.1 GCA_947627615.1 uncultured Muribaculaceae bacterium
GGTTCTTTGTAAAGTTACAAAATATCTATGACATTGGCAAACAACCAGTTGAATATTTACTGAATATCCCTAATTTATGTGGACCTCGGCAATGAGAACCTTGTGGCAGGTCTCGCAGACGGGGCAAAGAACGTACTTCGCGTGAAATCAGCGTTTAAGCGTTTCAAAACGGAAACAAATCTGTCGGTGATTACCGATGATGGCTCTTACTATGTTTTCAATGTCAAATTTGCGAAAGAGCCTCTGCTTCTGAGCATTGAGATGACCGATTTTCTCCATGACGGCGAGGCTGTGAACCGTCCGAACAACGCGCAGGAGATATACCTCCAGCGTCTCGGCGACGAATCCCCGATGCTTGTCAAACTGATTATGAAGAGCATCTACAAGCAGAATAAGCGTGAGATAAAGCATATCGGCTCAAAGCGTTTTGGAGTGCAGTTCCTTCTGAAATCCATCTATACAAACAATGGGCTTCTCTACTTTCACACCGAATTGAAGAATACAAGCAATATCGCCTTTGATATTGATTATGTCAGCTTCAAGATTGTGGATAAGAAAGTTATCAAACGAACCGCCATGCAGGAGCAGGTACTCGAACCGCTCCGCGCCCAGAACTATGTGACGGTGGTACAAGGCAAGACCTCCGAAAGAACGGTCTTCGCTTTGGAGAAATTCACTATCCCTGATGACAAGCAGCTCGTTATTGAGATTGCCGAGAAAGAAGGCGGTCGCCATCAGTCCTTTGTGGTCGATAACGAGGACATCGTGAGAGCCAATGTAATTGACGAGTTATCAATCCAATAATCTAAAAGCCCATGAAGAAGATTCTTTCAATCTTCGCTGTGGCGGTGCTTTCCCTCTGTGGAGGGGAGGCATTCGCCCAGCGGAATCTCCCCGGTATGTCGGCGGTAGAGGTTCGTGCCGACATGGTCAACGGTTTTTATACCGACAATTCCCGCAACTGCGGATATAACCTCGGCATATTTTATTCAGTCATCAAGGGCAACAATGCTAATACTTGGTCTTTCGGGGGAGAATACCTCCAGACCTATAAGCCCTACGGCGAAAAAGGCCGCATCCCGGTGGCGCAGTTCACAGGCGAGGTCGGCTACAATCTCCGCTTTGTCAGCGACTATTCGCAGACCTTCCACCTCTATGGCGGAGTGTCGGCTCTCGCCGGATATGAGACTGTAAACTGGGGCAAACAGGTACTGAAAGACGGTGCCAAAATCGGAGCCGATGACGCTTTCATCTATGGCGGCGCCGTAACCCTCTCGGCAGATTTTTATCTCTCGGATCATGTGGCGCTCGGCGCACACATCAAGGAGCGGTTTGTATTCGGCAACGACACCGGACATTTCCTGTTCCAGTATGGTGTTCACCTCAAATATCAGTTTTAGACTATGAGGTACATCAGAAAAGACATCCCAAACATACCGCTTACGGAGTTCATGGCGGCTCTCGGCGAAAAGCCGGTCAAGGCTTTTGGGGACATGAAGCTCTATTATGCACCGCAACGCGACGACCCGGAGCCGATGCTGGTGGTCGATACCAACACAAACCGATGGTACGACCACGCCACTGACCAAAGTGGAGACATCATCGACCTCGCCGCCCTGAAGATGAACCCCAACCTATATATGGATCCGCGTGACTTCATCCTGAAGTATATGAACGAGTATGAGCAGGGCAAGGAACTATCGGCAATGGCACGTCGCCCTCAGCAGCCGGCGGTTGTCGGTCTCGACATAAAGAGAGTGAAACTCACTGACTTTATGAAGGCTCTCGGACAGGAACACCCTGTGGCAGCCGACGGCAATCTCCGGATATACAATGCTCCGTACGATGATAAGTCCGGTCCGACTATGGTAATCAACATCGAGACAAACCAATGGCGTGATACCAAGTCCGGCGCATACGGCGGAATCTATGACCTCGCATACGAGCTGACCGGCTCGTGCAATATGTCGGAGTTGAATCACTACATTGCAGGGCAAATGTCGGCTTTGGAGAAGTCCAAAGGGAACGAGCAGAAGGCAGAGCCTCCCAAACAGGAGCAGGAGCCTGACAAACCCAACCGGAAGATGCGCTTATGAACATCGACGACATCAGGAAAATCTCGCTTATCGAGTTTTTGAATCAGTTAGGTTATCAGCCGACCGGACGCGACAGCAAAGGTCTGTGGTTCTACGCTCCGTATCGCAGTGAAAGAAAGCCATCGTTCCATGTCAATCCCCGCAAGGGGATATGGTTCGATTTTGGTAGCGGAGCCGGCGGCGACATTTTCACTCTTGCCGGAGAATTATGCAACTCCACCGACTTCATCAGACAGGCGGAGTTCATCGCCGAGAAGATGCAGATGCCAGTTTCAAAGCCTTATAAGCCTGAGCCGTTCATCGAGCAACCGACCTTTGAGGATGTGAGAGTCTCAAAACTGGAATCGCCGGCATTGCTGAAATATCTCGCTGACAGAGGTATCCCCCGGAATATCGCCCAGCGATGGTGTGTGCAGGTCGATTACAGACTCCACGACAAAGACTACTATGCCATCGGCTTTGAGAACAACGCACATGGCTACGAACTGAGGAATCCCTTTTATAAGGGGTCTTACCCGCCAAAGCACATAACTCACATTGCAGAGGGTAACGCTCGATGCAACGTGTTTGAAGGCTTCATCGACTTTCTTTCAGCGGAACGCCTTGGTCAGAATGATGGCTTTGACTCCGTGGTTCTCAACTCCGTTGCCAATGTCGGCAAGGCACTGACAATCCTCCCGGACTATTCCGTAATTGCCTGTTACCTCGACAATGACGAGGCAGGGCGAGCCGCCCTCGCCAGACTCCGCAGGGAGTTGGGCGATAAGGTAATGGATAAGTCCACTCTCTATCCCGACCACAAGGATTTGAATGAATATCTTGTGGCTACCCAACCAAAAATTTATAACAATTCAAAATTAAAACTCTGAAAAACAATGAATACAATACTGAATAAAATCGGCGAAATCCGCCTTACTCCCGCCCGTTTCTTCGGGTTCTGGATTGCTCTCTTTGCAATCGTAATATCTCTGACCTCCTGCTCCGACGACCTCGACGTGCAGCAGTCCTATCCGTTCACGGTGGACGTGATGCCCTACGGCGACAAAATCACCCAGGCGAGACCGTCGAGCTTCGCTTCGAGATCAAGCCCGAAGGAAACTATGCCAACACCCTCTATACAATCCGCTACTTCCAGTATGACGGCGAAGGCACTCTCAAACTCGTTGATGGTCCGGTGCTGGTCAACAACGACCGTGTGCTTCTCGAAAGCAAGACCTTCCGTCTGAACTACACAGCCCAGTCCTCCGACACCCACAAATTCCTCGTGGTCATTCAAGATAACTTCAACTCGACCCCGTGGGAACAGACCTTCGAGTTCAACAGCAAGGACAACGACGACGGCGGCAAGAACCCCGGAATCATAGGCCCGGTAGTGGGTCCCATTAACCCCCATCGGCTTATGAAGAAACTACTTATATTCCTCATGGCGTTAGTGACCCTCGCGGTCACTACGCCGGCCTTCGCCGCAAAACGAAGCATTATGGAACTGCCACTCTTTGAGCGGGCAGTCCTGATAATCAAGAAATTTGAGACACTGCATAAACCAAAGCATTGGCCTTACGTTGGCTATGGGCATCAAGTCCAGCCGGGAGAACCCTACCGCCGAGGCTGTCAGCTCACCGAGGCACAGGCCGACGCATTGCTCCGCAAAGACCTCGCCAAGTTCTGCGCCCTCTACTCCCAATACGGCAAAGACTCAGTTCTTCTCGGCGCACTCGCCTACAACTGCGGTCCCGGCGTAGTCAACAAGTCCACCGTCCTGAAAAAGTTGAAGCACGGTGACCGCAACATCTTCAAATCCTACACCTCCCACTGTCGCTACAAAGGCAAATGGCACAAAGTATTATATAATAGAAGATTGACGGAGCTTGCCGCACTTTTCATTCCGTAACATTCAACGTCTAATACAGCACCGAGGGGATGCACTCTTTTCGGAGTGTGTCCCCTTGATGTATCTTATAGACAAGCAACAAAATTCAAAATCCAATGGCTTCGATAAAAGTAAAGTTCCGACCCTCAACTGTCGCTGACCACGAGGGCACAATCTACTATCAGATTATCCACGAAAGGAAGGTGCGACAACTCCTTTCGGACTACAAAGTATTCCCGTCGGAGTGGGATGAATCCCGCTCTATGGTAACAACCACCCAGAAAAGTGAGCGAAAAGCATTTATCCTCTCAATCCGCGAGCGCATCCGATGGGACGTTGAGCGTCTGACGAAAATCGACCGCAAGCTTGATTCCAACGGCCTGACTTACACAGCCGACGATGTAATTGACGAGTTTGTAAGATACTCTAACGAGTATTCTCTCTTCAATTTCATGCAGTCAATGATTGTCACGTTGAAACAGCGCAATCAAATCCGAACGTCAGAAACCTATAAAGCAGCATTGAACAGTTTCAAGAAGTTCAGGAACAACGAAGATATGATGCTTGACGCTATAACTTCCGATATGATGCTGTCATATGAATCACATCTCAAACACAGGGGCAACACGCCTAATACCATTTCCTTCTATATGCGTATCCTCCGCGCCGTTTACAACAATGCGGCGGATAACGAGATTATCGAGAACCGGAATCCTTTCCGTAAGGTCTTTACCGGAGCGGAGAAAACGATAAAGAGGGCTCTGAATCTGTCCACTATCAAGCAAATCAAGAATCTGGACTTATCACTCAGTCCCAAGACTGACTTCGCCCGTGATATGTTTATGATGAGCTTCTATCTCCGTGGGATGAGTTTCATTGACATGGCGTATCTCCGTAAGTCCGACCTTGATAACGGTCGCGTGATATATCGTCGTCGCAAGACTGGCCAGCAACTCACAATCGAATGGACCAAAGAAATGCAGATGATTCTCGACAAATACCCGGAGAACTCCACCCAATATCTGCTGCCTATCATCACCAAGGAAGAGGGCAATCAACGCCGTCATGCCCGCAATGTCAACGAGAGCATCAACCACCACTTGAAGAAGGTGGCGGAGAAAGTCGGTGTACTATCACCCCTGACAATGTATTGCGCCCGACATAGCTGGGCTTCAGCCGCCAAAGCAAAAGGCATACCCCTCAGCGTAATCAGCGAAGGGATGGGCCACGATTCAGAAGCGACCACCCAAATCTACCTTGCCTCGCTGGAAACCTCCGTAGTTGACAAGGCTAATGCCCTAATCCTTAAAAGCCTCTAATTAAAGCCCTGATTTCCTCATTCGGGAAGTTGGGACTGACTTGTTTGAAAAATCTCCAAATCTCTGAATAAGAGATACGGATACACTCCAACTGCTTACAGTTAAACCAAATGATTAGGCTATAATTTGAAATTTGCTAAACATCAACGGCTTAAGAAGGTCGCAAAACGACGTGTCCGATCGAAAAATCTTTAAAATTCCTTTGTCATGTCGCGAATTATGCTTAATTTTGCGACATTAAGGTATCTCTTATTCAGAGAAGCCTTGTACTGCAAACGGAAAATAGTAATGCCAGACATCGCGACATATACCGACCAAGAGATAGTCAAGGCTATCCTAAATAGGGACACTCTCATCACGAAAGAGTTCCTATATAGGAAGTGCTATCCGTTGTTCAAGTCTATTCACAACAAGTATTATACTGATTGTGATAATGTTATCGAGTTGATTAACGAGATATATACATATGGGAGGTTCTATTATTTGATTTTTCAGACTGGCGCATCGAGACAGAACCTCATTAAGCCTCGCCTGTCAGCC
>CANQWS010000095.1 GCA_947627615.1 uncultured Muribaculaceae bacterium
TCGGCATGGCCCTGCTGCTTGACAGTGATGCCTATCCCCGCCGCGGCCGCCATCTGAAACGCGTCTGGAGTTCGGTCAGCCCCTGCATTTCGCCCATGGCCGGCACATTGGCTGTTATCCACGGCACCTATCGGCCGCGCACGCGGGTCAACCACTTCACGAGCGAGGTGCGCCGGTTGCGCGGACCCGACCGTGCAGACGGCCTCGGCCCCCCGCCATGGCCCGTACTGATGCTCGAAGAACCACCCGAGCCAAGAGAGGCCGACAGCTTCGACATCAAAGAAATCACCCTCAGCGACAATCCCCACGGGTCTCCCCAGGCAAGAGAGCCACTCGAGACCCCGCTTCCGGACTCGGAAGCTTTCCTCTAAGAAGCGGCGCCATGGCCGCGCGGCGTAACAACCCGAATCATGGCGAGAGTACATTGACATTTTGGAAAACCCTCCCGGCATGAGATTTTTTTGAAGGTATTTTTATTTCGGCAGTATGCGAAACTCCTGATTTATATGTAAATTTGTATCTCCATCTCTCAGAGAAACAAATTGAATATTAATCGGAACCATGTTAGAAATAAGACACGCCTCGGAATCGGATCTGTATAGGATTCTCGAAATATACTCCACGGCCCGAACCTTCATGAGAGCAACGGGTAATGCCGGTCAGTGGACCGGTGGTTATCCTGACGCTGAACTGCTTCTCCGCGACATTGGCGCAGGAAATCTCTATGTGGTAGTTTCTGAAAGGAGAATAGTGGGCACATTCTGTTTCATCATAGGCCCTGACCCTACGTATGCCGCTATTGATGGCCGCTGGCTGAATCATGACGAGTACGGAACCATCCATCGGCTCGCTTCCGATGGTACGGTTAAAGGAATTGCTGATGCTGCGCTGGCATACTGTAAGTCTATTATTGGCAACATCCGCATTGACACTCATAGTGACAATTGTGTCATGCGGAACTGGATACGGTCAAGAGGATTCTCCTACTGCGGAATCATACATCTTTCTGACGGAAGTCCGCGTCTGGCCTATCAGCTGGTTCCTGTCCGGATTTGAGTTTCGCTTCCCTGTCAAGCCTGATGATGTATGTTATTCCGGATGCTATTGCTGCCAGGAGTCCGAAATACAACCACAAATCCGACGGCTTATCCAAGTTTGATATGATTATGCAGTAAAGGAAGTAGGGGAAAGCTATGTCTGACAGAAAGTTGTCTGTCGCTATGGATTTCTTTTTGCCTGTCCAGAACCATAGACTGTAAACAATCATGACCATTCCGAAAACACCCATGCCGATGAAGGGGAGCAGGCTGTCGCTGAACTTCAGAATCAGAAGACATAGCGCTATACCCATTTCAGCAAAATTCATCATGACACTTTTGTAGTAAGCCTCAAGTCTCGGATGTCGAACTTTACAATCCTGTTGTCCCTTCATTCTTTATGAGATTAAAAATATGGCGTTAAAACAATTCGGGTGAAACAAATTTTGCCTGAAATTCCCGATTATTCCGTCCTCCGTCCTATTAAAAAAGCAGTTGGGAATAAGCTCTTATCTGCTTATTCCCAATATATTACGAATGAGCGGTAAACGGGGCTCGAACCCGCGACCCTCAGCTTGGGAAGCTGATGCTCTACCAACTGAGCTACTACCGCGAGGTTGAAGTATCTGTTTACTTGTCTGTCGACACTGTTTCCTGAACTCCTGCAAGTTCCGGATCAATCATGATACGTCCGCAGTATTCGCAGACAATGATTTTCTTGTGCATCTTGATCTCCATCTGTTTCTGGGGCGGGATGCGGTTGAAACATCCTCCGCAGGCATTACGCTGGATGTAGACTATGCCAAGTCCGTTGCGGGCGTTTTTGCGGATGCGTTTGAAAGCGTTGAGGGTGCGGGCGTCAATTTTGGGCTCGAGAGCTTTTGCCTGCTCGCGGAGACCTTCCTCTTTCTGCTTTGTCTCGGAAACGATTTCCTCGAGTTCGGCTTTCTTTTCCGAGAGGATGTGCTGCTGGTCCGACAGCTGTTCTTCGGTCGATGCAATATCGGCGGTCTTGTTTTCAATCACGCGCTGATATTCATTGATATGTTTTTCGCAAAGCTCTATTTCAAGAGTCTGGAACTCGATTTCTTTTGAAAGAAGGTCAAACTCACGGTTGTTTCTCACATTGTCAAGCTGTGTCTTGTATGTGGCGATTTTTGACTGTGATTCGTTGATCTTTTCTTTCTCGGCAATGGTCTTTTTACGCAGATCTTCTATTTCCTGACGGAAATTTGCGATTCGGGTGTTAAGTCCCTCTATGCTGTCCTCAAGGTCGCTGACTTCAAGGGGGAGTTCACCTCTGACCGCGCGGATGCGGTCAATCTCTGACAGAACCGTCTGGAGTTCGTAAAGTGATTTCAGGCGTGATTCTACTGAAAGAGCCTGTTCGGATTTATTTTTATCAGATGTAGCCATTTGCTTACAAATAATTTATCGGATTTACATCGGCTTTGGAGTTCCGGAGTGCAAAGTTAGGAAATTTTTCTGAAATAATATCATAAATTACATTTTTACTGCAATTTTCGCTTTCGTGGTGCCCTATATCTATAAGGAGTATATCGGGACCATAGTCAACGAAGTCATGATATTTCACATCCGATGTCAGATACGCCTGAGCCTTTCCGGCAATGGCATTCGGAATCAGAGAGCTGCCGGAACCTCCGCATAGTGCGAGTCTGCGAATCGGGGTCTCGTTGTCAAATGAAGTGCATCTGACAATCGGCGAGCCGAATGTTTCCTTGATTTTGCCTATCAGCTCAGTGGGGCTGACTGGAGTCTCGAAATTGCCTATTGCGCCGAGTCCGGTGCCTGACAGCGTATTCTGTAACCGGATGAACTCGTAGGCCGGTTCTTCATACGGGTGAGCCGTCAGTAGAGCCGATTCCACGGCCTGACGTTTCCATTCAGGCAGGATGACCTGAAGGGAATGCTCCTTCTCGTGGTGTATTTCACCGATTTCGCCTACGAACGGTTCAGCCGATTCGTTTGCGCGGAACGTTCCTTCGCCGCTGACGCTGTAGCTGCACATGTCGTAATTGCCTATGGCGCCTGCTCCGGCATCGAACAATGCCAGTCTGACATCTTCCAGATAATCGTCAGGTACGAATGTCTGCAATTTCAGCAGTTTGTCGTATGTCGGATCAAGCGGTTTCACATTGCCAAGGCCAAGCATGGAGGCCATGCGCTGTGAGACCCCGCCGCGCGCCGAGTCAAGAGACGTGTGGCATGCATAGACAGCAATTCCGTGACGGATGGCGCTGATTACGGCCCTTTCCTGAGGCGTCTTTCCGGTGAGGCGTTTGATTCCTTTGAATATCAGAGGATGGTGGGCCACAATCAGATTGTAGCCCAACGAAATGGCTTCGTCTACAACCTCCGGTGTTACGTCGACGGTGATCAGCGCTCCGGTACACTCGTCGAGACGGTTGCCCAGAATCAGTCCGCTGTTGTCATAGCTCTCCTGAAGGGCCGGAGGTGCAAACGATTCAATTGCCTGGATTATATGTCCTGTCAGCATCGCGGCGGAACTTGGTTATTTCTTCTCGTCGAGGTCCACGCGGATTGACAGCTCGTCAAGCTGTGAGTCATCTATTTCCGAAGGAGCGTCAATCATCATGTCGCGACCGGAATTGTTCTTCGGGAATGCGATTACGTCTCGGATTGAATCAAGACCTGCGAGGATTGAAACAAAACGGTCAAAGCCGAATGCGAGTCCTCCGTGAGGCGGTGCTCCATACTTGAAGGCGTTCATCAGGAAGCCGAATTTGTAGCGGGCCTCTTCTTCGGAAAGTCCCAGCAGATGGAACATCTTGTCCTGAAGCTCCGAGTCATGTATTCGGATGGAACCGCCGCCGAGCTCATTTCCGTTGACCACCATGTCGTATGCTGTGGCGCGCACGGCTCCGGTATCGGAATCGAGTTTGTCTATATCCTCCGGATTCGGTGAGGTGAACGGATGGTGCATCGCATAATATCTCTGAGTTTCGTCATCCCACTCGAACAGGGGGAAATCAATCACCCATAGGCAGGAGAATTTGTTCGGGTCACGGAATCCAAGCTGGCTTCCCATCTCCAGACGGAGTTCCGAGAGCTGCTTGCGGGTCTTCATGGTGTCGCCTGCAAGGATAAGCATCAGATCGCCCGGCTTTGCATCGCCACGTTTAAGCCACTCCATAATCTGTTCGTCTGTGAAGAACTTGCCCACAGAGCTTTTGATGGAGCCGTCAGCTTCGTATTTAACCCACATCATTCCTTTGGCGCCGACTTGCGGGCGTTTCACGAAATCGGTGAGTTTGTCAAGCTGTTTGCGGGTGTATGAAGCGCATCCCGGGGCTACGATGGCACCTACGTAGGGGGCATCATCCATTACGGCGAAGCCGCTTCCCTCGGTGAGGTCCTTAAGCTCCACGAACTGCATGCCGAAGCGGGTATCGGGCTTGTCGCTTCCGTAAAGACGCATGGCGTCGGCCCATGTCATGCGGGGGAACGGCTCTGCGAAGTCTATGTCCTTGACATATTTGAAAATATGCTTTACGAGACCCTCGAACATCTGAAGCACATCCTCCTGCTCCACGAACGACATTTCACAGTCAATCTGGGTGAACTCCGGCTGACGGTCGGCACGCAGGTCTTCGTCACGGAAACATTTCACAATCTGGAAGTAGCGGTCGAATCCGCTGACCATCAGAAGCTGTTTGAATGTCTGAGGCGACTGGGGAAGCGCATAGAACTGGCCGGGATTCATTCTGGAGGGCACAACGAAATCGCGGGCACCCTCGGGAGTGGATTTGATCAGCACCGGAGTCTCAACCTCGAGGAATCCCTTGGAGTCAAGATAACGTCTGATCTCGAATGCCATACGGTGACGGAGTTCGAGATTGGCCCTGATATTGGGGCGGCGCAGGTCAAGGTATCTGTATTTCATCCGGAGATCATCGCCTCCGTCGGTGTCCTCTTCAATGGTGAAGGGCGGTACCTCGCTTTTGTTCAGAATATTGAGGCTTGTGACATTGATTTCTATGTCGCCGGTGGGAATGTTCGGATTCTTGTTGGAGCGTTCCGCAACTTTACCGGTAACCTGAATCACATACTCTCTGCCGAGGTGATTCGACGCTTCGATAAGTTCGCTGTCGGAATCGGAGTTGAAAACGAGCTGGGTTATTCCGTAACGGTCACGTAAATCAACGAATGTCATGCCGCCCATTTTGCGGATGCGTTGTACCCATCCGGCCAATGTCACTTCACGGCCGGCGTCACTGAGGCGGAGTTCTCCGCATGTGTTTGTTCTATACATATTTCAAATTTCCAATAGAAATTATGTTATCTGTTTACGGCTGTAAAGTTACAATTTTTTTGTCACTCGGCCTATCCCGTTTCCTGAATAAATCTATTGTGTAGATTATTATATCGTATTTGGAGTGTTTTAATCGATAATTTTTGTAATTTTGCAGTTAATATGCAATTTTGAAATTCTAAACCGATTCACTACTGTCCACTAAAAATGGACGGGGTTAAAAATTAAATAAATTCGGTTCACTTGAATCACAGAGAACATTGACATTTTTGAAATTCGATTTGTCGAAGAGGTCACGCAGACTGGTCTTGTCAGTCAGCGAGATACCAAGAATCTGAAGGACTTCGTAAATGCTTCGCTCCAGTTTCATGTCGTGCTGCACTATCGCCACGAGGCAATAAGTGATTATGGCACAATAGATTTGGATGCGGACGGCATTCTCGGACGT
>CANQWS010000096.1 GCA_947627615.1 uncultured Muribaculaceae bacterium
TGGAAATAAACGCTTGACAAGGTTGCGAAATTATGATAATACAAAGCAAACGGAAGAACGAACATGAATCTTAAACAACTACTAGGAGCTATTGGAACAAACAGCGGAGCTGTTGCAAATCAGCTTAGTCAGTATGGGGATGCGCAAAGCATCAAGAACGCGCTGGACAGCGGAGACACAAAACAACTCGGCTTCATCGCGAAAGAGGCAGAACGCATTAAGCAGCAAAACCCTCAACTGTTTAACATGGCTCAGCGAATCTTCTCAACATTCAATGGCAGATAACACTTTTCCCCGGCTCTACGGTTGAGTCGGGAAAGAAACAATAATAAACAATCAAATATACGTTAAAATGAATAACGAGTATGGAACAAGCGGCTTCGGCTGCGGTTGCGGGTGGGGAGCAGAAATGCTTATCCTGCTTATTTTCTTCGCCCTCTTTGCCAATGGCAATAACGGATGGGGAAACAATGGCAACACAGCTACTGCCGCTGAGACAGCAGCCCTAGTGCAGCAGGACAACCTGCGCGCTAATGTGGCTAACATCGGCGCGCAGACCAACTGGACTCAGCAGCTTACCGGCGGTCTTGTGCAGGCTGCGGAACGCATCGGTGACAAGGTGGACCGTAATCAGGCTACAATGCAGCAGCTCGCAGGGCAGGAACAGTTGAATCTTTGCCAGCTTGGCAACAACCTTACCCAGCAGCTCAACGGCATCAACACCAACATTAACGAGAAATCTTGCGCTACCAATGCGCATATCGACGGGGCTAAAGACCAGATCATCGGCTACCTTGTCCAGCAGCAAATCGCACAGCTCCAACAGCAAAATGCAGACCTGAAAGTTGCACTTGCAACTCGGCAGGCTGAGTACTCGCGCGAGACTGATAAGAATGAAATTCTTGCGGCCATCCGTTGCGGCACTCCGTCGTGCTGTTGCTCATCCGCTTTCCCATATAGCGGATTCGGCGCAGGTTGCTGCGGCAACGCCTCTGTGTACCAGCAGGCTGCCCTCGGTCAACTCGCGGCTATCGCGGGTGGCGTAGCGGGCATCCAGCAGTCTCAGACCGCTCAGACCGCTCAGCTTACCGCACTTCAAACTGCCGTTGCTAAGATTCCAACCGCAGCGGCGTAACAGTAATAGGTTGGGTCAACATAGCCCTGCCGCTCCGGCGGCAGGGCTAAACCAATAAAACGCAATGATGACACCTCTTCAACTAGCTGCTCAAAACTTTGTTCAAGAAATGGGCGCGCAGGTCATGCGCGGATTCAACGGAAGATTTGCTCCGAACTCTCCAGCCGCTCAGCGCGCTATCGCTCACGAGATGGAAGAGTACTTTCAACGCGTCAAACGCGGAGAAGAAGAGTTGCCTCCCTCGATGACGGAGTACGTCATGACAGTGGCAACTGAAGCTTGCCGCGCTATGCTCGGCGATTCTGAAATGGTAGATGATTCAAAGTCCGTCCAATCCTATAAAGAATTCCTCGATAAGCTGAAAGATGAAAGCGTTATATCCAAACAAAAAGACCTTATCAATGCTCACTTCGATGGTCTGTCCGAACAGGAAACCAACGTCTTGCTGGAATGCGCGCGCGATATAAGCCTGCGCCAACATGCAAAAAACGTCGGCCTCGGCGAACATGAATTCCTTTCCGTTAAACGCTCACTAGCCCATAAACTTAAACATCAAACTAAATAAGTTATGCCAGAAGAACAACACCAAAATGAAGAAAAAGCCGCCGGGTGGATTGTCAAAATCCTCACAGGTTGGGGCATCCCAGGCACTGTCGCTCGCGTCATAGCAGGGGCCATTGTAGGCGCGCTCGCAGGTTGGTACCTCGCTACTTCAACCGGCTGCACCGCCACCTACACCAAACTCCCGGATGGCACAATCCATGTTCATGGAACTGTCGTTAAACCCGTACACGTCACAAAGTAAAATGTGCGAGAAGGTAGAAGGGGAAGCTTGGTACAGTTACGCTTGGCGGCAACTATGCGAAAAACCTCAGATGGTCCTAGCCGTCATCGGCATTGTGGCCGCAGGATTCCTCTATCACGACTTGCGCGAACTCATGCACAGTCAGACAGCTACCAACCTTCAAATCGCTAACGAACTCAGGGAACTCAACATCCGCGTCTCTCACATCGAACGCAACCATGAAAGAAATCATTAAGCTCATCCAAAAAAAGATAGGCGTTACAGCAGACGGCATCATCGGTCCAAATACTCTAAATGCCCTTTGCTCCGCCCTGCATATTGATCTCCCCATCTCTTGGCCCACTCAGGCAGAAGTCCGCTCAGGTAAAAGCATCTTCGGCAAACCTGGATGTGAGGAAAACCTTGTCAGCATCACCCCTCCCTACCCTCTCTACTATGAGGGCAAACGGTGCAAAACAATCCGCGTCCACAAGCTCATTGCAGAACATGTGCTGCAAGCCCTGCAAGAAGTGCTGGACTACTACGGCATCGATACAATTCAAGCTCTCGGACTTGATAGATATTCAGGCTCCTACAACTTCCGCAAGACCACATCCGGCAGCTACTACTCCATGCACGCATGGGGCATTGCTCTCGACTTTTGCGCTGAGACCAACGCCTACGATATGAAAAAGCCTGCCGCAACCCTATCCTACCCGCAGTGTGAAAAATGGTGGGATATATGGGAAAAGCACGGTGCCGTCTCCCTCGGCCGTCAACGCAACGTTGACTGGATGCACCTCCAATTCGCAAGACTTTCTTAACAACAATCATTATTAACCTCAAACTCAATACATACATATGGGAAGCAAAGCAGGATGGTTCGATGTGTTCTCGCTGGGACAAGCTAGCGCCCAACGTGAAGCAGCTCGCGCTCAACAGCAAGCAGCGCAACAACAAGCAGCACTCGCTCAACAACAAGCCGAAAGAGAAAGAGCGCAACAACTTGCTCCTACGCAGGTTACTTCAACTCAACTCGATACTCAGCAGGCCGCAACAAATACAGTTGACCAAGCTAATAAACGCAAACGCACTGTATCAAGCACAGCTAGTCAACTCAATAAGCGTCAACTAGGATCAAGCAACACCTATCTGGGCTAATTCTCCATTCAGTTATGATGGATGATGCAACAAGCGACCCTCTTCGCAATGAACTAAAACGCTTGTCTCAATCCCTCTTTGAGACCTATGACTCCACTATGCGCTCAGAAGTGGAAGAATTACAGCGTTATATCAGCCCGCGCTCGCTTAAGCTTGCTAAAGTAAAAAGTCAACATAATGCGCATGATCACCACCTGCCTATCGCTAAACGTTGCAAAGATGTCCTAGTCTCTGCCCATAATACATACATAACGCCTACCGGCCAAAAGTGGTTCTCCCTGCGCCCGCGCGACAAGAAAAAACGTACCGGTGAGGACCGCACCACGCGCTGGTATTCCAAAACCTCTGACATCGTTCGTGATGAACTCGCTGAATCTAACTTCTACCCTGTCAATCATGAAGTCAATGATGACCGATGCACTGGCGGTACCGGAGCTTGCTTTATCGGCGGCGATGAAACAACTGACCTCTACTTCGTACACGTCCCTCTAGGCACTTTCGCTATCGCTGAGGACACCCGCCAAAAAGTCAACACGCTTGTCCGACGCTTCTCCTACACCCCGCAGCAGGCTTTTGAAGAGTGGGGCGATGATGTGCCTGAATATATCAAAGTCGACCTGCAAGACAGCAAAAAACGCTACACGGAACGCTACGTCTTTATCCACCTCGTCCGACCTCGCAAAGACTACCGCAGAGATTGGCATAAAGTCCCGGAAGGCCAGCGGCCATTTGAAGGCTTTTACATGGATGAAAAAGAGTGGAACATTATCAAAAAAGAAGGCTACTATGAATTCCCCTTCTTTGTTACTCGCTTCCTCCGTGGCAACTCAGGCGTCTATGGCGAATCTCCAGGCCTAAGCGTCCTGCCGGTTATCAAACAACTTCTCAAACTTGAAGAATTGATGGATGTCGCAGCTCAGAACGCTGCCTATCCGCGTGTATTCCAGCTCGCAGGCCAAAACCGCCAAATTGACTTCCGCTCCGGCGGCATCACAACTATCTCCAGAGAAGAAGCTCAGTTGGGCTTCCCGCGCGAGTGGGGCACATCCGGCAGAATGGATGGCGAGATGGAACGCAAGCAATCCAAAGAAAATGAAATTAAAGGGGCTTTCTACGTCGATATGCTCAATGCTATATCCTCGCTCGATCGCGAAATGACTGCCACTGAAATCTCTGCACGTGAAGCCGAACGCGTCCTCGCCTTCTCTTCCTCCTTTACTGGTTGGACCTACGAATTCCAAGGGGCTATGCAACGCATTATTGGCATCCTCATGCGCCAAGGCAAAATCGATGTTGACAACGCCCCGGAAGATGTCTTTGAAACCACAGAAAGCGGCGAAATCGCCCTCCTTTCCCCCACCGTTTCCTACCTCGGAAAAATCTCTCAGGCCGTCGAGCTTGTCATGCAGCGCAGCGTCGACCAAGTCGTCGAAAAGGTTATCCAATTCACCCAGCAAACAGGCGATACCAGAATGATCAAAATCTTAAAGCCGGAAGTCTTGCTCCGTATGTGGATTGAATCTTCCGGTGCTAATACAGATGTTATCGAAACAGAAATAGAAACACAAACCCGTGAAGAACAAGAAAGACTTGCTGCCGAGCAAATGCAAATGCAAATGCAAAATGCTCAGGATATTGCTAACGCTAAATCTAGCTCTGAGGCTGTTAAAAACATCGCAAAATCTGTCAGATAGCAATGCTCAGAAACTCTTTCAACTCCGGAGAGGTCAGCCCATCCATGCGCCTGCGCATTGATCTCGATAACTATAAAAACGCTTGCTCTGAAATAACCAACTTCGATATTATCGAAACAGGCGGCATCACCAAACGCAAGGGCTTCAATAAATATGAGTACCTTGAAAAGGAATTAGGCACCTATTCATCTTTCTCTACTACTCCATCAGGCGCACTCTTCTCTTACAACGCAACGGACAACGAAACTTATATAGTCGCAGTTTACAAAAATACACGTTCCGGAGACGGGACCACTCTCTATTTCCATGTATTCAGCATTGAGGGCGACAACAAAGGCCAAAATATCGCTTGGAAAACCTATTCAAGACCGGAGGTACAAGACATAAAAACCTGCTGCGAATTCAAAACAATACAAATCAATGCCATTCTCCTTTTCATGCACCCGCTCCTTCCCGTCTTGGAGCTTGGGCAGAAAAATGGCAAATGGTATCTCGAAGAGTTTAAGTACAAAGAGCCTCCGTGGAATGCTTACGAACCTCAGGATATTCAGGCTATTGTAAAAAAAGACGCAACTTCTGCAATTCCTGCCTATGGTGACACTTACAGCGTTTCTCCTTCTTCC
>CANQWS010000097.1 GCA_947627615.1 uncultured Muribaculaceae bacterium
CCCGGACAGCCTCGTGATGCCGTACCGCTCGTAAGCCTCCATCGTGGTAATCGACCCGTTGCGCTGGAGGTGGTCAAGCATGCGGTTACACTGGGTCATGTCGCACCTCCGGCGGTTCCCATGTGGGTATAACAACCTCATCATTACGTTTCTTTTCTTCTTCCAAAAAGGCTTTCACATAGCTCTCATGTGTTTTTTCAATTTCTCGCTCGACACGATTGATATAGGCTTTTTCAATATAGCAACCGATGACAGTACCATGCTTATCCTCATACTGAAATCGGTTCCCCCAATCATCTCCGAAAATGGCGCAGTTTGCTCCGCTACCATTTTCGTTGTTCCAACTCTCAAATAATGGGCAGTAATCGCACCTCATGACTTAGAAACCTCCTTTGGCGGGTCTGGAAGTGGCATCCAATGGGTGACTGTGATATGCTCATCGGGAAACTTTTCATTCATCTTCTCAATGTATTCGCACCCGTGGCAATGGGCTGTAAGCCATACGCCGTCATAGTGATAACCGCAAAGAATGAGTCGTTGAATATTTTTGAGTTCATTATGTCTGCCGTATATCTCTACATTTTCTATACAGATCAATACATTCCGCCCATTTTCCGGCAGCCTGTCCTTAACGCTTATCCATTCCATCTTCAACCACCTCCACCTTAATTGCTATACCTAAACTACCAAGCTCGTTTGCCGCCTGAGCCAGCCTCACGGGGTCGGTGTAGTCGCACCACCAGTACCATTCGCCGTCCACGTATTTATAGAGTTTATAGACCATGTTGCGCCTCCTCGTATGCTTTTTTCGCCCACTTAACGCCAGGGTCGTTGTCATCCAAAATCCGTCCGCTGGCGCATTTGACGCACTTGATACGCCAGCGTCGGTTTTTATAGTCCCGCTCAAAATGCCCGTACCCAGGTTCTACCCATGCGCCGCAACAATAGCAACGGCCAGGGAATTTGTTGCGTGCCAACTGTCACACCTCCGTCAGAAAGGAAGGTCCCCGTCATTATCCGACAGGTCAGCAAAGTCTCCAGCCGGGGGCGCGTATGAAGTCGAATTTTCCTTCTCGCTCCGTTTCGCCTCACCAAAATATACGCTGTCCGCCACAATCTCCGCCGTTCTGCGGTTGTTGCCGTCCTTGTCCTTCCAGGTGCGTATCTGCAACCGCCCGGAGGCAATCGCCATCATGCCTTTGGTGAAGTATTTGCTGACAAACTCCGCCGTGTTGCGCCATGCCACGCAGTCAATGAAGTCCGTGGCGCGTGTGCCGCTGTCGTCTTTGAAATCACGTTCCACGGCAAGCGTGAAGCTTACGACGGGTGTGCCAGACTGTGTACGGCGAATTTCCGGGTCTTTGGTCAAGCGGCCCATAATTGCTATATGATTAAGCATTATCAATCCTCTTTTCTGTGTCTGTGTGTTGGTGGAGCAGAACATATTGACTTGCGGGCCCCATGTTCTTGTAGAGCCAGTCCATCGCCTGTTCGTAGCTTAGGTGTGTCGCCGCCGCCCTCATTTCATAGGCAAATTCGCCTTTCGCCAGCTTCTCGGCGGCGCGAGCCTCAATATCGGCGGTGTGATGGTTTGCCTCCAAAAAATAATATTGGTAGTCTTGTGCCTCCACATCGTCTATAAAGCCCGTGTCCACAGCGTAGAAGATTTTCTCGCCGCCCATGTAGATTTTCAGGCCGTAATTTGGAACGTCGTGGTGGAGCGGCACAGGCTCGATTTGGAACGCCCCGTAATTGTAGGCCCTTCCGGGCTCCAGCACGTCTATATTTCGGGCTTGTACCCCTGCGTCAAGGAACTTTTCAGCCATCCACGGGCCTCCGCAAAAGCGCAATCCAGGCCGCTCTTGGGCCAGCTTACGAATCGTGGAGCGCTTGAAATGGTCGCCGTGCTCGTGACCGCAGAACACCAGCCGCAGGGTCTTGATGTATGGGGAAACGGCTTTTGCCGTCACCCCTATGTCGAGGGCGAGGATGTTGTTGAGTATCAAGCAGTTGCCGTTTTTGCTCCCAGTTGAAATCACATCGTAAGTCACTTCTCTGCCTCCGGCTTCATGAAGCACAGCCAATGGGTGTTCATGTTCTTCCCGCTCCTGTGGCCGAATAGCGGCGAGTAGGGGGCCAGCGGGAGGATTTCCCGCAAAGGTATCTGTACCTCGCTCCATTTGAAAATCAGAACGCCGTCAGGGTCCAACACCCGGAAACACTCGGAAAATCCTTTGCGGAGCATTTCTTTCCAGTCTCCTTTGAGACACCCGTATTTCAGCGCCGTCCAGCTTGTATCACCGGCCCATGCCAGGTGCGGCGGGTCGAACACCACCAGCTTGAATTGGCCGTCGTCAAACGGCAGGGCCGTGAAGTCGCATACCGTGTCTGGCTTGATTTCTATGTACCTGTGCGGGTAGTATTCGTGTCGCTCGACTTCCCGTTTGTCGCAAAACTCCACATCGGGATTGTTCTTGTCGAACCAGAACATTTTGCTCCCGCAGGCCACGTCAATGACCCGCTTGCTCACAGCTCGTCAAGCCCCATCTGCTTATCACTTGCAGGGCTTGCCTCCGGGGTAGCCTCCTGTTCCACGGTCTCCTTGCCGCCCTTCTTGCCCTTCTTCGCCGGGGCAATAGATGCTTTAAAGTCCTCCACGCTCTGCGTCCCGTCTTTCAGGGCATTGTAGACGTTGCCCAGCCGGGTGATGCTCTGGAGTGTAAAGGCGTCCGCGTTGCGCCCGATGTACGCCTCCAACATATCCTGCGTGATGTCAAACTCGTCGGAGAACCGCTTGACCATGTTCCGCACCCGGTCAATGACGGGCTTATCGGAGTTGCCGCCCAGCGTGGCGTTGCACTGGCCCATAGCCGCATCCACAATGTCGGAGGGTATGATTGCCAGAATACAAGCCCTCTCCCGGCGGGAAGCCTGATTTGCAATGTTCTCGTAGATGTCACGGGGGTCTGTCAGCGCATACGACCCCTGCCGGGTCTGCCGGATGTTGGGGACAGTAAAGACCCGCGCCTCACGATAATTTGTCTCAAGGTCCCAGCAGTAGGCCATGACGGTGGACTCCTTCGGTGTGGACTCCAGCACCTTGAACCCGCTGTCAAGATTGCCCCAGCCGCGGGCCAGTGCCTTCGCCAGATGGATGGACGGGCCAGTGACAGCCGTGCCGCCACGGGTGTATTCGTACATGGCCTTCTCCGCCAGGGAACGACGGGAACAGTCCGCCATGATGCGGTTGTACGCCGTCACGGGGTCGCGGGGGAACCGCTGGGCCACCACCATCGCCACCTGTACCTCCTGGGCCTCACGGGTGGTCGCCATCTCCGCGCCAACGGGCCGGACAGCGGGGGACTTGTTCTCAAATTCTGCGATTGCGTTTGTGTTTTCCATCTCAATTCTCCTTTTCATTTTCAGTAAAGTCGATGTCGGATAAATCCCAAGAAATTGTAAACGGGTTACGGTTCCATATGCGGACAACCTTTGAACCGGGTAAGCAATCAATGTGGAAGTGCGTTCCAACAAGGCTTACAGCATCACAGCATCCGCCAAAGCGGATAAGATTGCCGGTCTGGAATTGTTCTGCAACAAAATCCATAAGAGAAAATCCGCTTCCATGAATTTCGTCTCTCGGAAGTACGTAAACGCCGCTCACGTTATGTATTTCTTCATCCCACTTCCTGCGCGGGATAGACACCAGAAACTCCGGCGTAAATTTTGTATCTAAATCCATGTAGAACCTCACTTGTACTCGTACTTATTTGCTTTTATCCACTCCCGCAAGGCAACAAGCCTCTCGCGGGTGTCTGTAACGGTGAATGTGGCGGTCACGGGCGGCTCTACAACCACCGGCAGAGCAATCGTTTCGACCTTCCGCACGGCCTCGGACTCCGTCGCTTTCTGCACGGTCCTGGCCTCCAGTGCGGCTCTCTCCTGCTCCATCCGCTGGTGACGCGCTTGAACGGTCGCTACAGCCTCAGAATACCTCAGACATCTTTTGTACTCAGCCATAACTTCGTCCGCGTACTGGGCGTTCGCAATGGCCTCGCAATCCATGTCAACGCTCTCGACAAACTCTTTAAGCTGTTCCCGGAGCTTCTTTGGTGTCTTTTGCTTTGCCGATGCCATATCCACCTTCACGCCAGCCCGCTCAAACGTCAGCCAGTCCAGCCCATGGGTAGCGCACAGCTCGTCAAAATACTCACGCAAGCCGTCCTCGCACCGCTTCTTTATCTCGCCCTCCGTCTCATCAATTTTGCCCTTCAACGCCGCGTCAGCGGACTTGAAAGCATCGGCGACACATTCCTTATAAACGGCCTCAAAACGGTCATACGGGGCGAAAATCGCGGCCTTGACTTGCTTCCGCTGGTCCTCCAGCTCCTCAAAAGCCTTTCGGAGGTCTGAGCGGTATCTCTTGACCGCCGCTATTGTCTCCTCGGTGCATACAAGACTCTTTGCCTCCTCCGTTCGCTGGATGACAGCATCCTTGAAATCCCGCAGCCGCTCCTCGATTTGCGGGAGTTGTGTTACCCTGATAAGGGCTGTTTCCTCACTCATACAACCACCTCATATCCCAAAATCTCAAATTTCTCGTCATCCGCCAGCCTGCTCCATTCCTCGTCCAGACAGTCCCGACAGATAAGCTTGCCCTCCTCGTTTTTCCCGTAGATTGGGCCGTCGTAAATCTCCAACCCACACACATGACAATATCCGAATATCCTTGGCTCCGGGGGTTCGAGCCTTTGTTCCACAATCATCAGAAGTCCACCCCCGGAATACCACGTGAGCGTATTTGCTTCTGCTCGAACACCGGGCATTTACCACCCTCAAGGGCCGGTCTGCGCATACCAGTCGACAACAGATAGGCACATATCGTTTTCGGCTCAAACCCGTTGACCTGCCTACGGAAACGACATTTGGGGCATCTTTTGTCCAGCATCATATCACCCCCAAGGCCCTCAGAAAGAACCATATGTCCAGCGCACCGATAGCACCTACCGCAGCGCATATGGCGCACTCGATGTCCGCCACGATTTGCCGTCTGCGCTTAGCTGTTGGAGATAATTCGTTTCGCATGTCTAACGCTCCTTTGTTTTTCCTCCATGTCCCAAAAGCGGCCTATTTCGTCGCCCTCGATTATGACGACAATGCCGTCTTTCAGAAGCCGCCTTTGATATATCTCTTTGACCTTTCGCTCGTGGAATGGTATAAAGTCCGCTACTTTGCACTCGGATTTATCGGCCCGATTCTGAAGTCGCTTAACCTTTTTCGGGTCGTCGCATAGCCGATATGCCATGTCATACATAGTCCCTGCTTGGACGTAGAGCCTGTTAAACTCCTTGCTCCATTGCCTTGTAAGGTTGTCCAAATAATC
>CANQWS010000098.1 GCA_947627615.1 uncultured Muribaculaceae bacterium
GTCTTATTTATCTCTGGAACATTTCAGACGGCGGAGGACTAATACCACCAATAGGAGTAGCATTCACACACTGAGTAGCAAGATAATTTTCAGAAGTATAAGGACCAGCAAAAGAGGAAAAAGAAGGAAGCAAATAATCATTATTACCGACAAAGTCTTCAGGAACACCAGCTCCCTCACCAAACAGAGGGTAAGAAGTCCAAGTGTCAACACCACGAACAAGCCGACAATAAATTATAGGGAGCGCATCAGAAGTCGTCGCACCAAAATACTGATGACCAGAAATATTGCCCAAAGTCTCAAACGAAGTTATATAAGTAAGAAGCTGAGAAACACCAGCAGAAAAATAATGGAAAAGAACAGGAAGAGGAAGAACAAAATTTGCCGTAACATCGGTAACAAAAGGAACAGAGATACCGTAGATCTGAGACGGAACAGCAACCGAAGAATTATAATACATCGAATCCCTATCGGGATAAATTTGAATACCAAAATTAAAATAAAGAGAAGTCCAAGCCTTTTCTTCCAAAGCCAAACTAGTAAAAGAAGGAAAAAGCAGACTACCAGCAACAGATGGGAAAGAAGAAATATCCAAAGACGAAAAGTCAGTCAACAGATAAGAGACATTAGAATAATAATTATTATTAGAGGAAGAGGGAGAAACAGCAGGCGAAAAAATAAATTTTGAGGGAGCAACATTAGCATAAGACTTCAAAGTAGAAAACGAAGAATAAGAGCCAACAAACAAATAATCACAACCCGACGTTCTAGAATAACTAGGAGGGAAGAACAAAGAAACACTAGAAACACTATTAAAGAGAACAGGACGAAAACTAGATGAAGAATCCGGCACAGTAAATCCCAAATTATAAGTAGCATTATACCTACTAAAAACTACGCCAAAGTCACCCGAAGAAGTAAGAACAGTGTCCGACAAAGCCCGCACCCGCGCCGATGAGCGAGGTAGTAAAGCAAACAAAGGGAAAAACACAGCAAAAATTGCCAGCAAAAGACAGCCAGCAATTAAAAGCGGAGAACGAGAAGAAGTTTCAGTTTTCATAATCAACACACCCATTTTCAAGTATTTTCTTAAACCTACGGCTATCATAAGCAAACGGCAGACGACAGAAGAAACGAAGCTTCCGCATTTGACCATGCGCTATTTCAAAGTTAGAACGAGCTTCTTGGCCACGTTTCCCCATTCCAAACCGAGGAACATTAATTTGCTTTTCCGCACTCTCAGCATTGTCATAAACAACCGAAGAGAGATAAAAAAGCTTGCCAAAGATATGCGTACAACCTTTCATCACTATGTAAGTATCGGACTGTAACCGAATTTTATCCCACAGCATGGACTGAACTTGCGTATTACAATGAACACAACAATCTCCCAAATGACGGGTGAGAGACTGGAACACAGGAGCAGACTTATACTTCTTATTGAGCTCCGAATAATACGCAGCTGGAAAATAAATCGAAGCATCCGAAATATAATAGTCGATGTTATCAGGATAAGGATATGCGTAAGGTTTCGGAGACCCCGAAACCAAATCCTGATATGTATTCCCCGAGAGCTCCCAAACTTTCAAATCCAAATCAAAACGCTTATAAGGCTTGGCAGGATCCGAATACTGAACATTAGAAATATAGTTTTGCTTGCGAGCATTGACAACCACGCAAAATGCAAAATCCTTGCCACGGCCTTTCATGCCCGAAACAAGCACGTTACCGTGCGAGAAGAGCTTAACAAACCGCGCCATGTTCACAACAGACCAAAGAGCAACAAGCACGAGGACGATAAGAACACCGAGCCATACCCAGCGAGCAACAGACCAAAATGCCAAAGTCAAGAAGAAGCCGAGAACCAAAAAAGCAAGAATTATAATCTTATTCATACTACACTCCGCAATATACAAATCAAATTAAAGAAACCTACGAATTATGCGCCAAACGAGCACAAAAGGAAGAGCAACCAGGAGAGCACAAGCAATGATAGAAATACCCTCACAGAAGAATACACCATATGTGGCCGTCGAAGCCGTGCCACCGAAGATAGAGTTTTCAAGCAAAGTATAAATTGATTGATAAATAGAAGTCATATAATCACCCAAAAAGAATAAATCCCTCTCCACGGGGAACCCGCGCGTGTGTGATTTTACGGGAAAGAACCGCAGAGAGGGAGCTATTGGAGCGTAGCTGAATTAACCACGCAGATGCAGGAAGTTCTGAATTAGACCCATAAGCAGGAAGAAAACAGAAATTCCAAGTGCGAAAACCGCAAGCGTACCAAGGAACGTGAGCCCACCCTCGGAGGTATAGAAGATCTCAACGACAGAGCCAACAGAGGAAGTCAGCCACTGCATAAGAGAACTCCATACTTGCGTAATCTGAGAAATAACACCGCCCATTTTTATACATCTCCTTTTTCAGATTTTTCAAGTTCAGAAAGACAAGTTTCAATCTCTTTCTTATGGGAGATAGCGAAAACGAGATGACGCTTCATAAACGACGCTAAACCATTCGAATTTCCTTTCTCAGCATAACGAACAAGCTCCGAACAATACTTCTCAACAGTCATCCGTTTTCGCTCCTCCCGAACAAGAAAGAAATTTACAATAGAACAAAGAACAAGAACAACAAAAAAAACAAGATAAACCCATAACGGCATATTCGCGCCCCAAAACTATTACTTAACCCTCAGTTCCAACAACGACAGTAGCGAAAGAAACATCTTTCTTCAAAGGATCGAGCTGAGCTTCTAGATCATTCGAAATACGCATAACTTCCGAGGGAGAACAATCGATAAGTTCTGCAATCTCAGAAACCCGAAAAGAGATCGGGAAATACCGATAACCGAGATCAAAGGCAAGACAAGTATAAGGTTTGCCCGACTTCGAAGAATACCTAGACACAAGACAAAGAGGAAAAACATTCATGACACTACACTCCTATAAAAATATTTTAGTATAAACAATATAGCACAGAAAAAAAGGACTGTCAAGTATATAACAAAAAAATTAAAAAAATTTTTCAAAAGCACAAAAGAGCGAACCCTCTCTGCACCCCCTTAAACAAAGGGGAATAGAAAAGTAGCATCGCGCGCGCGCGCTCTCCCCAGCAAAAACAGAAAACAAACCCACATCGCGCACGGCGACTGAAAAGCTAAGTTGGCCTATGGGACGGCTCCGCCTACGCTATCGCACAACTAAGACGGCAAGCCGTCTTAGACCGCCGATAACATCGGCGGAGAGCTAGTAAAGGAAAGCTGCTCGCCACGGGGAACAGAGCGGTTCGGCAACACACCTTGGCTGCTACAACAAGCCAACATCGCGTAGAACAGACGGAATACGTTCTCATACTGATTCTGCTCCATGTAAAATACCATCATGCCATAATCTTCCAACTCATACGGTTTACCGTATCTGAACACGCAATCGCGCATTAGATCCACGTCATCACCGCGAAACACTTCTTTCGAATTATATTCCAGCAAACCGCGAGAACGGACATAGGAAGCCACGCCGAGCCCGTAGAGCTGCTCAGAAGCCTTACGGACATACTTCAACGCATAAGATACCGAGGAACGCCCAAAACAGCTTAGAAGCGGTCTAAAATCGTTTCTGCCAAGCTTTTTATTCAAGAACAGGGAATAGAACTTCGGAGCGCGCGCCCCCTGCTTAAAAATACGGAAATTTCCAGCTCTCCGCAGATACTTCTTATCGAGCTGGAAAAATCCGTGAAAATGTATCGTACCGTCTCGATGTAAATCGGGACAGAGCAAATATTTACAGGGGAAACGCTTGCCAAAGGCATTGAGAACGGAAGTAAGGTAAGCCTTGACGGAAGCATAATCCGAGCGATCACAAGGGCACTTAGGGGAAACTGTGAGCGTCACGAAGAAATCGAACTTGTTCGAAAGGGCAACGCGTTCAAAGAGCCTAAGCGACCGACGAATAGAATTTTCCTTAATAACTTCCTCTGAATACTCATAGTCAGAGCAAGAAGAAGAGCTTTCAGAGACGTTTCGAAAAACGAAACAAGACTTAGGACCAAAAGTCGTAACAGTGCACACACGCATTTTAATCACCTAAAAAATGAAATGTCTATAACTCGTTTCCTTGTACAAGGATATGTCGCGCGCAAGCGCGCGCCATGCTTCGCCCCCAGCAAAGACCCCGCAAGCGGGACCCCCTTTGCAGGAGCTCGCCGAAGCAGTCAGGGGACAATAAAACGAAGAACCGTCCAACCAGCAAAAACAAGAAATCCCGTAGTGAGCAAAAGTTGATAAAGAGGATATCCAAATATCTTAAAGTTAAGAAACGCAGACATATTCTGAACATCTCCAAGAAGAAGAGATCCAAAACGATAAAGCGTAGAAAGTGTATCCTCTCCATCAATATCAGGACTTACAGGAACAAAATTATAAGCATTAGGTAAACAGGGAACAAGGTAGTCCGAAAAGGTAGCATTCTGAGACCAACCAAGCGAAGAAGTCCACGTGGGATAACTCACACCCTCAAGCATATAAAAGGCAAGATCATAATTTCCACGGTTACCAGCAATAACATTCGAGTCTGCAACGAACAACGGACAAGGAGCAGTAGCAGGAACAACAGAGCCTTGGTAATAAAGGCACCGAAGAGCAACCAAGCGAAAAGCGGAAGAAGTTTCAGTATCAAAAGGAACATACTGAAGATCCAACTGAACATTAGGGACAAACGACAACCGAGGTTCAGAAGAAGAAATACGAGGATCAGAGATTTCTGGGAGCGGAACGGCACCACTGACCAAAAACGCAGTAAAATTATCGGGAATCTGTTCGGGCAAAGAAGTTATAGACGTATAAACCAAGTCAGATGAGATACTAAAAACTCCCAAACCATCTGAGACCGTGGAAAAACTCGGGCGAAGATATTCACCCGACTGGGAAAAATACGACAAAGGAGCCTCAGCAAAAGAAGCCTTAGAAGCTAAGGTAAAATCGTCATAAGTATATGCCAAAGGCGCAACGGCCATTTCAGCAGCTAAAAGAATAGGAGCAAGACGAAACATAATTAGCCTCCAGCAAACATTTTAATAAAGATAAGAGCAATAGCCACGAACAAGCCAACAGACAAGAAATCACCGATAGAGACACTGCCAAAAAGGTTTATACTGAGAAATTCACGAACAGGATCGAACACAAGCGTAAACGGATTGGCAAAATCCGCAGAAACAGCAGAGTTTTGCCCATCAGCATAGCCAGCAGAATAGCCAACATCATACCCCTCCGAATAACCCTTGTCATAACCAGGATCGTCAGACGGCGGAGGACTAATACCACCAATAGGGGTAGCATTCACACACTGTACAGCGAGATAATTAGAACCATCCAAAGGT
>CANQWS010000099.1 GCA_947627615.1 uncultured Muribaculaceae bacterium
CTTGGCATTCCATGTTGAACGCTCCGTAGCGGTGATGTGCTTGGTGGAGTCGTCGATGTGCGCGGTGAGGGCGGTGGCATCTGCCTTGGCGTTCCACGCATCACGATCCTGCTTGGAGACGTGCATCTCCGCGTTGAGGGCGTGGCGGCGAAGCTCATTCGGGCTGTCGTAGAGCGGGCGCGAGACGATAAACTTCAGCGCGGGCACAGTGTGCGGCACTTTTGCCTGGGCGTTCTGGACAAGGATTGCGCTACGCTCGTCGGAAGCCGCGCACGTCAGCGCATCAAACTTCAGTTGCGCCTGCGCTGCGTTCGGCACGGCCCCCAGGTAGAGGGCGATAGCCCCGCCGTCAAGCTGCACATTCTTCTGCGAGAAGGTCCAGCGACAGACGGTGCCGAGGCCGGGTGTCTGCGTATTGTCCGATGAAGCCGCGAACGCCAGCTTGGTTTCCCCCTCGGTGAAACGAAGAATCTGCAAGTAGAGCGGGATGGTAGAGCCGGTGAAGTCCCCCTCTGTGCGGCAGGGCAGCTCGATGGCCAGAAGTCTGCCGGATGGAACGAACTGCGAGCCGACGTAGCAAGCGTTGAACTGCTGCGCGCCTTGCGCCGCGCCGTAGGCCGCGATGTCCATAGTGTCGTCACCCGTGATGTCCTCCTCGCCCAGCTTGGCATTCCATGTGTCGCGCTCGCCGGGCCGAAGGTGCTTGTCCGTGTCATCCACATGCGAGAGCGGCGCAAAGTTTTTCACATCGGAGTGGTACTCAAAATGCACCTCGGCCACGTAGGCTGTATGTGTATTGGGCTGAAGGAATGCCGAGCTGTTGGCGTCGTCCTCCGTCCGGCTTGCGACACGCACCCCCATGCGCAGCCACAACTCATTCCAGCTCGTCTCATATCGGTCTGACACCATGCGCATGCGCAGCTTGCGGCCGTGCAGCGGCTCATTGGCAAACTTCCAAACGGCCGTCGCGCCCACGGCCTGCTTCACCTTGTTTTGCGAAACGCCAACCGTCACAAAATCCCCGCCGTCCTCGTCCTCCTCTTGCACCATGAGATACGCGCTCCCATCGTACATGTCGTTTCTGGGCGACGCCGTATCTCGGCATGGGATGCTCACCTGCACCAGATACCCGGTTGGCGCATAGCGCGCGTCAAGGTACAGCGCGTCAGCAACTCCATCAGTGTCTGCACTCAGCGTCGAACTCTCGCTCGTCTGGTAAAAGTCTTTGTATTGCACGTACACTTCATCCGCCAGCTCGCGGGTGAGGTCCCCATCGCGGCCATCGCGCCCTTGCAGAGAGTCCAGGAAATCCGCCTCGCTGCCCTCGTGCCCCTGCGCAAGCCAGGTCTCATACGCGGAATAGCCCTTCAGGTCCTCCAGATATTCCTGCACGGTACCATCCGGGTGTCCATTCTCCTGCCACAGCTCGAAAGATGCCTTGCCCATCGCCTCCTGCGCCGTCTCCGCGCTCGCCTGCGCCTTGGCGGCGGAAGTCTCCGCCTCCTTAGCGCGCTCGGTGGACTGCGAGGCACTGTCAGCCGATTGCGTGGCACTCGTTGCGGACTCCTCTGCACTGCTCTGCGCCTCGCTTGCGGACGCCTCCGCTGCGGCTGCGCTAATGCCAGCCTCGCTCGCGGACGCCGCCGATTGCGTGGCACTGCCCTCCGATTGCGTGGCAGACTCCGCCGACTTCTTGGCAGACTCCGCCGACTGCGTTGCAGACTGCGCCGCGTACTCCTCGGAGGACTGCGCCGCCGCCTCACTGCCGGCCGCGTTCATCTCGCTGGTATGCGCCGCCGTGGCGGACTGCGCCGCCTGAGACGCACTCGCAGCCGATTGCGTGGCACTCGTGGCCGCATCCTGCGCCCGCTCTGCCGCCTGCGTGGCGGACTGCGCCGCCTGCGAGGCACTGCCCGCAGCATCGCTTGCGGACGCCTTTGCAGCGGCTGCTCTTTCCGACGCCACTGTGGCACTCGTGGCCGCGTTCATCTCGCTGGTATGCGCCGCCTCGGCAGACTCCGCCGCCTTCGCCGCGCTAGCAGCCGCCTGCGTGGCACTGCCCGCAGCATCCTGCGCCGACTTTTTGGCCGCATCCGCGCTATCCTTGGAGGCGGTTGCGCTCGCCTTGGCATCTGCGGCACTAGAAGCAGCGGCTGATTCAGAAGTTTTTGCTGCACTGGCACTGGAAGCAGCTTCCTGAGCTGTTTTTTCTACGGCTTCTTTACTAGCCTGCACAGCTTTCTCGACAGCTTCCGCGACAAGCTTTGCTTTATCAGCTTCCTGCGCTGACTTGTCAGCTTGCGAAGCAGAGGATGCACTTTGCTGGGCGTAGAATTGAGCGATGTTGGTTGCTTGCCATTCTACTTGCAGGACCTTGCCGGATGCTGAGGGCATACGCAGAAGCAGGGTGCGTTTGTTGTAGGCGTCCCCCTGAGCCATAGTAGGGAGTTTGCCCAGTGAAGTAACGAAGCCTGAGAGAAGTCTGTTAGATGAGCCTGATGCGTCAGAGGCTGTGATAGCGTAGCGGAAACGGCCTTCCGGGAGAATAGGGATAGTCATTTCCACGATATGTTTCAGGTTGGGGTCCTCGTTTGTGATGAATGTGATCGTTTTTTCTTCCGTTTCACCTTCTATGTTTGGGACGAATACGCTGCCTTTGAATGTGAGGCCGTCAAGATTGAAAGGGGTTGAGTCAGCATCATTGCGGAACATGAAGGATGATTCCCAGGTCATGCCGGCAAGGACGGAAAAGTTGGATTCGATGCCGAGAAAGTTTAACATAGCAGTATTATATGATAGGATTGCATGGATGGCAAGCTCGCAATCTCAAATGTGAAAAGCGGCATGAGGCTGAGTCATGCCCCATGCCGCCACATGGTTAGGGTTGATAATTAAGCTCCGGTTCTTTCCTCGTCAGACTCGATGGCGAGGACGGACTCGTCATAGAGACGGGTGCAACCGATGGAGAGAGTGGTGATGACCTGTCCCCAGTTGATGGCATTGGGCGCATTGGGTTCAACGCGCACTTTGACATCCTGCCAGAGGCCGAACTTGATATGCTCTTTGATGAAGAGAGGATTCAAGCGGATTTTATCGGTTCCGGGCGTTTTGTAGGGCAGCATCTCCGAGACCATGACCTCGATGCCGAGAACACGGTTAGAGAAGTTGCCTTTCTTGTAATCGCCGAAGCCGTAATTCTTGTTGTAGGCGGACTCCCAATTCTGTATGTCCTCGATCTGACGGCTGGAAAGGATAAGGACAGGGGTTGTTACGCCGCGCTCCAGGGCGTGCCGCTCAGTGAGCAGTTGCAGGCCGTGGGTGATTTTGTCTGCCATCATGCCCGCTGCCGTCTGCGTGCCATCGTAGTGCCACGTGGCGGGAATGGAGTTGTTGGCAAGATCGAAGTCTTTAACGGTCGTGTCGTTGATGATGCGCTTTCCGAGTATACCGTAGGGCTGCTCTTCCTCGTAGGGAGAAGAGGGAGCCGCGGCAGGAAGGGAATTGCGCTTGAAACAAGAATTCTCCGCGTCCCAATCGGAGCCGATGATCACTTGGTCCATTTTGCGAGCGGCTGCTGCGCGGACCTCGTCAATGATTGAGCCAATGGTCCAATCAATGTCATTGTTGTAGAGCTTTTCATCGTTCGGGAAACGGTGTACATCGTAGAAGGGAACCGGGTACATGGCCACGCGTCCGAACTTTTGGTCCTCTCGCACGGTGATGTCAGCAAATGCTTCCGTGATTCGCTTCATTTCGCTTGTACCGGTGAAGGTAAATTGCACAACGCGCGATTTAACGTCCGGCACAACGGTTACAAACTGCCGTAAGACAGATTGCTTCTGCTGCAGGGCTTGGTGGAGATTTCTCTGCCATTTTACCCCGTAGATTTCATTGAGTGTTTTGGTTGCTTCTGTTGCCATAGCGTCTTTGTTTTAGCACAAAAACGCCAGAGGTGGTAATGCGTTACCTCAATACGGCTGTTTATAAACTCAAACGTTAAAAGCCTCAACGTCTCCCGACGTTGAGGCCATGAATAATGAATATGTAACAGCGGAGATTTTAGTCTCTCATTACGCCCATAAGTTTGTTGAGTTTAGCTTGCACCTCGTTGTAAAGCGGGTCGGAAGTATCCCAGGTAGCGCGAGATGTCTTTGGATCGGAATAGATGGCGTCAATTTGAGATTCTACGGATGCGGAAGATTGCTGAGTATTGCCTGAGCCTGCATAGGTAGAGGCTTCTCCACCTTGAACGCGTGTGCGCAGGTAATTTCCGAGCAGCATGCCGTATGGGGAAGCAAGGATGGATCGGGCTTCCGGCGGGATGTTGGCGCCCCGCAGGGTATCATTCCAGAACCTCTTTGTTTCGCGGATGTTGGCATTAAAGTTTTCACCCCACTGCTTGCGCATATCCTGAGCGATAGCGCGATTGCGTTCAACGTCGCGCTCCACAGAGAACTTATAGGCGCGGGCTAGCAAGCGGGCAGAGCGCGAGTTGTCATAGCCTAAATCCTTGACAAGTTGGGCAAGGCCTTCATGGTATTGCTGATCGATTCCGCCATCTCCTTCATCGCCCCAATCGAGAGTTGGCGGAGTTGGGTCATTGGTTGAGTCGAGGGAGAAGTCGAAGTCATCCTGCGGCTGGTCCTGTTGGTCTTGCTGAGGTATAGGCTCGGCTGAGAAGTCGGAGTTATCCTCCGTCAAGCTGTCGTTGGGTGTTGGGTCGTCGTCCATGTAGGTTAGTCGTCTTCTAATTGTTTTTTGAGCGAAGAGAGTTCATCCTCTGCTTGCTCAAGGTGGTCAATCTCGTACTGCAAGCCGCGCACAACGCCCATGAGGGCATCACGCTGGGCGGCGAGATAGGGGTCAATGGGCTTATCGCCCAGAGCGCGGAATGCGAACACGGCATCGTTGACTCCCAGGAAGTCTGCGAGTTCATCCATAACCTCTTTATCAAGTTTCGCCCGGAAGAGTTGCCGTCTTTTTACAACTGTTTCAAGCTGCTTAATGCGCCTTTCAATGGCAAAGTCTGCTTCGGTCGTCATGTTTAGTGTACTGGTGGCCGGCATCCGGCGTCTTGAAGAGTTTTCACGATGTTGGAGATTGTCGTGGTTGTGCTAACCTGCATTTTCTCCGGCTCGTAGGCTCCATCCATCTTGTTGAGTTCCTGAATGCAAAGCAATGCTGTGCGCACTTCTTTGTCTTCTGAGGTATCGCAACGCTCAATGCGGTCAGAGAGCCACTTCATGCGTCGCATGCGTGACATGAGGCT
>CANQWS010000100.1 GCA_947627615.1 uncultured Muribaculaceae bacterium
CTTAAACCGGACAGAGGAGAGAATCTTCGTCGGGTCCACATACTTCTCTCGTACATCAGGCACGGCAACTCACCCCCAGGAAGAAATTAATGCAAGAGCAGGTAATGCCCTTATGAAATACGGGTCTCGACACACCCGCGCAACCCGATTCGGTCGGGGAGCTAGCCGTTGCTTTCTTCATAGGGCATCACCTCCATGGACACGTGTCATTCAGACGACGTGGTTGGTAATCTTGTTTAATAAGACTGTAGTCACCATAATGCAAGGCTTCGTGAGTTTCAAAAGCGACACTTACAAGATTATCAGGATCAAACACTAACGATCGTTCGTGAATGACGTCAGCGATTGTGATGGGGTTAATGTGATGGATACAGACTCGAGAATAAATTGGACGCGTTGGGAATACGAGATCGCAAGTGTAGCCTTCGATCTCATCCCGTTCCATAATTTGCCTTCGCAACTTCTTCCAAATATCTGACCGGTACAACATTTGATTCAATTGGCGATGACCGCCAAAAGTAGACTCTCCAACTTTCCCACCGATTCGAAGATACTCAAAGCGTTCCTCAAATGTGGGGATCTTAATCAACTCAGAATAACTTTTAATCATCGTACAACACGTAGTCGTCAGCCTGATCGTCAGGAACGAAGTCCGTTCCTCGATACCGGCTGAATGCAGCGAGCGCGTCACTCATAAGCTGCTCGGAAGTTTGAGTTGCTCGCATAACTTCAGCCTTTGCCTCAGCAAGTTTCGCTTCGGACTCAAGTTTTACTCGCTCAAGCCTCGCTTTCTCCGTTCCGAGTTGAAGAAAGTGACAAATAACTTGGGATGATGCGGACCCATCCTCTAATTTTTTCTTCGCCAATTGCATGGCGAGACTGATCATCTGGTTTTCCTGAAGTTCAGGCGTACGAGCAAGTGCTGGTGTCCGTTTCGAGGCACGTTTTCTATGCTCTTCATCCATACATGTGCCTCCTTGTCTTAAACTTTTGAAATGCTCTTTACAAGAATGCTAGGGGTTCAGATGGACTTTACCGCCTGTTTGCTAGCAGGGAAAAAGACAAAAACCCACGAGCAAATCATGAAAGGAGAAGTAGACGCTGTTGGAGGACAGATCACAATGAAGGAGACCCAACCCCTAGCACCCTTGTAAAAAGCATTGTAGAAATCTGGAACCAAAATATCAATTTTACCCCCGGAGAATTCTCGAAGAGGCCGGCGATGCAGGGGGTGGGGGAATATAATTAGGACCCCCTCCCCCTATAAATATATTTTTTGGTACTCCACTGTGGTCATGTGGTCAAGCCTTTACAAATTTCACACTTTTTAAATCATTTCTATGAATTTTACGATAGATCATAGGTTCTGCAGTGACAATCTCATCAATTGCACGCTTGACCTCTTCATCGTTTACTGTATCAGAAGCAACATCATTTAGAAAAGCAGTTTTTGCTAGAATTCCACAACAATCATGACCTAAACGAAGATCTTCTTTCCACCAAGCTTCGAAGTTCTCAAAAGGATTGAAAGGATTGTCATAAGTTGTCAACATAATTTCTTCATTATTCAAAACAACATTCAACTCCTTTCAAAATTATTTATTAGTACTAAGAAATTTAGAAATGGTAGAAGAAGAAACACCACAGCGTTCTCCTATTTCAGACATTGTATACATGCCTGTATTATACATACTTCTAACAAGATCCTGCTGAGCAGGCGTCAAAACAGCCTTGTCATGTGGCGTGGCTCTTTGTTTAAACTTATCTTGATCTGTATTATTAAGAATTGAATTTAACAATGCTGTGGAGACGGCGTTTGCTTGTATTGCCTCCCACTCCCTATCTGTGATAACGACCGGGTCTTTCTTAGCCCCTACGGTAGCCCGTGCTTCGATAAGGGCCCGGGCTCTTTCCCTCTGCCGGTGCTCGTAGTCCATATCGGGGGAGGATGCAAACTTCTCAGATACTATGGCTCCTGCTAGGGCCTGCGCTTTTCTCTCACGGGGGGAGTTCATTTTGGCACGGCGGACCTTTTCTGTAAGGGAAGCTACTTCTGCTGCGTAGGTCTTCCGTGCTTCTGGATTGACGGGGGTTGGTTTAATAGACCGGGCCTCCCGTCTAGCTGACCGGGCTAGGTCCTTCAGAGTGTTAGCATACTTTGCATATGCAACCTCCTTGGGGTTGGTTGGATCATGAACCAATTCCATTGCATCGTCAACTGTATCCATACGATGAAGCTTCTGTTGTACCCGCTCAGTTGACTCCCGGTACACTTTCTTTCCAGACTCATACCTTTCTAATTCGTCAGGGGTCATCTTATCTGGATCGGTGATAAGCTTCATCTTCGTCTTCCCCGTATCTACATAGACAATGTCGCCCCGATTCCAACGTTCTAACTGGGCCGGGGTCATCTTCTTTGTATCGGTTAACTCTTTCCTCTGGTCAATCCGGGCTGGTCCATGGGCACGGGATAGAATCGTAGCCGACCCAGCGGGTTGCCCCTTAGCGTTAACACCCTGGTACTTCTTCTTAAGATCCGCAATTCGGTTATCCTTTGCACTCTGTTTGTAATCCAAATGATGCTTAACGGCATCGATCACAACCATAGAATGCTTTACTGCTCGAGCGATCTCATTCGGAGTTGCACCACCAACAGTCATGTCGGTGATTAAGTTTGTAACTTGCCCCATCAATGCTTGCTTCCGGCTATCGGACAATTCTGGCGCATCAGGAGGAAGCGTATACAAATCTTTCGGATCAAACGTCGATAAATCTCCGAACGCTTTTGGATCTCTAGAAATCACGGATAAATTATTAGACTTCAATGGAATTACTAAAGCAGTATCGCCATCAAAGTCTGCACCAGACAAACGTTGCGCAACAACAGGATGGATGCCAATAGCATCTTTCGCGTTCCCCATAACTCGTTTGCCAGCAGCAAACTTATTATTAACCTTCAATATAGGTATCTCAAACGTACCGCCATGAGGGTAACGAACCAGCGCCACCGTATCGCCATCCTTGTACATCGGGGCATAGACCTCATCTTCCTTAATGGTAGGCAATGGAAGAAGAACTTGAAACGCCTGCCCCTTAAAACCCTTTGCACTTAATCTCGCGGCCAGTGAATCAGATTGCTTTGCATAATCTTCTAGCATCTTCTTCTTAATAACTGGATTTGTAAGGGCCATAATCTCGTCAAGTTCAACTTGTTTGTCCTTAACCGAAAGATCAAGCTGCTGCTTGATAAGTTTCAACGGTTGTTTAGATAGAAACTGGGAAGAAAGATTACGAGACCAAGAATCCCAGTCGCCCTCATCACGAAGCTTATTAATCGGGGAGAGCTTCTCTTTACCGTCCTTATCGATATAATGTCTCTGACCACCGGCCAACAGAACTCCATCAATCTCTTTCGGGTTTTTAAGCAAAGCCCCAAAAGGATTGTCTCGATCGATCTCACCAGTGCCTTTAACTTTCTTCAAAGGTTTTAGAACAGTATTATCATCAGGGCCAAGCATCGGAACATCCTTATGCTTATTGGTGTTAAATATAATGTCTATCCCCTCAGGGAAATCCTCATCATCCCCGTACATTGCCATGCCTTTTAGATAATGAGTACCGTTCACACCGATTCGAACCTGTGCATATTGAGACCCGTCCAGTGATATATCTTCAACCCCACGACGAAGTTCAATAACACCGTCCTTATCTTTTCCGCCATCCTCAGCATAGCGGACCATAACTCGCTTCGGATCGACCATTTCTGGAAACTCTGGCGTCCACCAGGTCCGCCCTTTGTCCGGGGTGAACTCTTGGATAGAACCAATTTCATACTTATGATGCTGGACCCAACTGCGAACGTCCTTGGCCGTTTCTCCTTCACCGGGCTTGCGGGCGAGTACAGTAGTGGTAGTCTTGTTCCCTTGACCAAACTGCTGCTCAAGCTGAACCCAAGTTTTGACATAGCCCTCTCGCTCAAGGATGGCTATCGCAACTTTCTTTGTATAATCTGGGATTCCTATAATATCCTCTACACCGCTGGACACGTCTAGTGTTCCATTTCCTTCATCTATTTTCTTACGAAGAAGATCTGCCGTTTTCTGATATCGGTCTTGCCTCTCAGCAATCGAATCTTTCAAATATGATCGAACAGAACTCTCATTTATACCAAGACGGCGCCCAACTTCGGATGCGTTGCCATGACACTCATCATAAAGATCAAGAACCTTGGCCCTCATCGCTTTTCTCTTTTCAGAAGTAGCGATCGAGATCTCTGCTCGAAGATCCGTCGACGTTGCATATATCGGTTCCTCGGTCTTTTTATCTACGCCCTTCTGCCCAAGAAGTGTTCTAGCAATTTCTGACTCTGTAAGCCCCTTTTTCTTCAATCGATCGACTTCTGCAAGAAAATCGAATTGATGCTGATTGGGATTCTCACCAGAACCATGCGGATAACGACCGGAGCCTCGACCAGGTGGGTTGTCGTCCCAACCAACACCAACATGGCAAATATAATTAGTACCCATTATGTTCGCCCTCCTTAAATTCCGTAATAAGGTTGTCAAACCAAACAATCTTGTCCATCACCGGAACAATATCAGTAGCATCAAATGACTCGATTCGTACATCGTCATTCTGGTAAATACGAGCTTCACAACCCTTTAAAGAAGCGGGGCGAACATCATACTCCAAACAAAAAAGTGCAGAATAAATAAGAAG
>CANQWS010000101.1 GCA_947627615.1 uncultured Muribaculaceae bacterium
AGCGCACAAGCTTGACATTGCGAACAAGTCGAGGGCAAAGTTGGAATCAGTCATGGCAGGCTACGAAGTATTTTGTCTCTTGGGGCGTTTTTAGGCTCACCGCCCGCCGGCAGTGGGGGCAGCCCGAAAGATGCGCGTCTACGGTTGGCCGTTTCTCTCTGCTCTCTTTCCTCTTGCGTTTCAACTGGCGGCTGAGGAATGCTAGCTTTCTTTTGTTGTTGCTTTTTCTTTTTCATGATTTTGCTTTTCTTTGTATTTGAGGATGGCGTAGTCTTCGGCTCCCTGCATGTTCACGACAACGTTGTTGCCGCGAAAGAGACGTGAGGCCAGCCGTACGTCCGGCATCTCGTCAGGCGATAGGTTGGATGTGATAAGCGTCCACTTGTCCATCCTAGATTCCAGCAGGTCGTAGAGTGTGGATGTCTGCAAGGCGGTTGCTTTCTCCGACGCCATGAAGCCGGTGAACACATCATCCAGGGCCAGATAGGGCATGCTTGTGACTTGATTCCACAGACCGGGGTAGTCCCTCTCATCGTGGAGCATGTCGAGCAGTTTTTTCCATTTCCAGGTCTGTGCCCTCTTCCCATTTGCCCGAAGAAGGGCCGTAGCAGCCCGCACAAGATGGGTTTTACCGCAGCCTGGGCTACCATGAAGGGTGACCCATCTAACGCGCTTCTTGACCCCTTCTAGCGCGTCATTCAGCCACCACTGGATTGCGCGGTGAGCTTCCAGAACGCACGGAGCAAGGCCCTCTGTCTCGTAACCTAGCTCGTAACGCACTGGTTTATAATCTCTTTTGCTGCTTTGTGCCTCTTTTGTAGCCGTCAGGTACTCAGGAAGCACGGCTGTTATGTGTCTTGTTTCGCTCATAGTCCGGTGTACTGTGATCTGTTGTTATCCACGTTTCCTTTCACGTTCCATTTTTTTTCGCAGCTCCGTTCAGCATATTTTCTCTGCCATCCCTCGACGAAACGCTTTGCTCCGTTTTGCCAATTTCTCATCGGGATGTTGTCGCGGGTTACCCATCCGCGTTCCTCGTTGATGTCAAAAAACGCATTGGCGCATCGGTCCAGCTCGTCTCGCGGCAAAGATATAAGCGGAAGCTTTTCCATATAGGCAAAGACAGCAGCTACAGAAGAAGGTAAGGCTTGGGTTTTTACCGTAGCCGAAGTATTTAGCTGTTCCACCGCCTCCGCCTTCGCCTTCGCCTTCGCCTTCGCCTTAGTGTGCAGATGCTGTGCACGCGCTGCGCATGTGCTACTCATCTGCGTATCATCTGCTGTGCATGTGCTATGCATCTGCTGCGCATCTGCTATGCACATGCTATGCACATGCTGTACATTCTGCGTTAGCGTGTTATGCAAATCATCCTTGCAAGTCTCACCATCTGGCGGGGCAGGAAACTTGCTGTTTTTCGCTCGTTTTTGCTGCCGAAAATTGAGAATTTGCAGGTACGGTTTGCCGTCCACCGTGTACACATCGACAAGTTTTGCCTCCACGCACGCGGTGAGAGCATCCTTTATGCCATCTGTTGTTATTTGGTTTAATCGAAGGGGAAATAGGCGAGCGAGCAGCACCTGAGGGCGGGCATCGTAGCGTCCGTAATCGTCAACTATAAGCAGAAGCCTTGTGTAAAAACACTGCGAACCGTAGCCCAAAGCGTCAAACTTCTCACTCGTCAGCAAGCCCTCTCTAAAGACTCGGTTTGGCATGATTCTCTCCTTTCGAGGCCGAAAACGGCCAGGCAATCCTGTAAGTGCCATTGCATTTTCAGCAATTCATCGCGCAGGTCGGTGTCCCTTCCTGCCCCGGAGAACAAAACATCAAAGTTTTGGTATGCTTCTTCCATGCGCACTAAAGCGTCGCATATTTTTTGTCTATCTTTTTGTGTCATTGTTTTTTGTGTTTGTGTTGATATTCTTTTGCACATTTGAGTGAGCAAAAGTAAAATCTATTGAGTATCGGATTGTGGACTGAGCCAATGTTGAGCTTGTTGCCAACATACGCTCCGCCAAACCAGCCTTTTATGGTCATGTCGGAGATCAAGTCTGTCATTCTTTGCGCGCTCATCTTTTTTTTGCAGTTTGCGCAGAAGCATGTGTGATTTTCTTGATCCTTAATCGCCCATCCGAAGTGTTTGCACAAGCATTTTCGCGAACAAAAATGCAGAGGCGCGTCCGTGAAAATAGCTGTGCTTGATTCCGTGTCGAAAAAAGTCCCCTTTTCTCCGGACGGCTCCCACTCGTACATTTCAGCTAACTTGCTCAGCTCGATCAAGTTGTAGAACATTGTTGTGCCATGTTCATTCTCTAGGATTGATCCGCACTCGTCGCAAATCAGTTGGCTTGCTTTAGTCTTTGTCGATTTAATCATTTTTGGATAATTCAGTTGTGAGGGTGTCGTCTGTGTCTATTACGTCGTCAGGGGTATACTCAGGATGCGCCTGCATATACTTTAGCATGCACTTGATTGAGCAAAACAGTTTATCACCTGTGTCGTCCTTTGCGCGCAGTATTATCCATCGACGATACTGTGCGCTTGCTATCAGTTTCCAGTAGTCTTCATCGTACTCGATGTTATCATTACACGACGAGAACGGTTTGTCACACTCGTCGCAGCTGAGCCAGTACTCAGTTATCTTACGATTGTTGATCATTTCTCTGTCTTTTTTGTGTTGATAAATTGGTGCATTGCTTTGCAGAATGAGTGACGCAGGACAAGTTTGCTTTTTGGGCGCAAAAGATGTCGGATCATATCATATGAGACGCCAGTTGCTTGCGCTATCTCTTTGAGTTTTATCCCTTTTAACTTCCTCCAGCGGTTGATGAGACAACGCAGGGTCTCTGACCTGTCCGCGTTGAGGAAGAATATCATGCTGCGTGCTTTCCGTCGATGTTTATTAGTGTTCATGTTGCGTTTTGTTGTTACAGTATTTCTGTCCATATTTCTTTAAGCGTGAGTACAAGGAATGAAACTGCGAGGGCTAAACCAAACACGATTCCTATAAAACTCATGATTTTATCAAAAAGGTCGTCACTCATTGCTTACCTCCTTTCTCTTCTTCTAGCATACGCTTTTTCAACTCACGTTTGCACTTTTCACTGCAAAAGCAATAAGGCACCTCCCTGCAAGTCATACCGAGGCACACAGAGTACATGATAGCCGCTTCCCTGTTCTGGAATATGACATTGGCAACTGACTTGCCGCACGAATCGCAGAACAGCTTGACGCCCGAGCAATGTTTAATCATTGCTCGCCTCCTTTCTTTTCGCGAAAAAATCAGCCTCCAGTTTCTCCATCCCATCCGCATTAAGCGTCGCTATTGCCAGAATCGTGACTAGTATTTCAGCATTGTCTAGTTCATCGATACGCTTATGCAACGCCCTGCGTAAAACAAGCATATCCTCATCGTCCATTTCTACTATGTGTTTATTCATTGTTGCCTCCTTTCCGCTTGCAGAGCCAGCGCGGCAAGTTCGTTCACGGCTCGCGAGATTGTTTTCAGCTCGGCAATGATAGCCTGGTCGTAAAAAGTGATTTTGGCATATAAAGAATTCATTGCCCTGTCGCACCGCTTCACGATCCGATTCACTGCCTGTTCGGTCGTCTCGTCCTTACGCATCGTTGCCTCCTTTCATGCTTTGCAAAAGGCGTTTTATCTCTGCTTTTTCTTCCCTCAAACTCATCACGACATTTTTGGATTCTACGTAAACGAGAGGGTTGTATGCACCTATATCGCAAATAACACAGTTTCTTGCGTGCCCAATGTACTTTGCGCGGATAAATATCTCATCGCCGCGTTTTAATTCTTCATCAATCATCGGCGCCTCCTTTCTTTCGTAAGAGTACTCTTGCATGCAATTATTGCTGCAAAAGATGTTGAGGGTAAGCCTGTGTACAAACCAGCCTGCTTTTGCGGCGTTCCTGCACAGCTCATCTTCATTATCATATTTTTGAGTTGAGATTCCGCAGTTGTCGCACACCAACCAGTGCAGAGTCACCCCGTCATCTGTTTTGATTTTATACTTCATTTCTCGACTCCTTTCCCCTCATCGATTGTAAGCACGACACTCTTAACGTTATCTGCATGAGCATTAGCCGGCCAGGCGGGCAAATGCTTTGCAACTTTACCCGGGATCAGAAGCGTCAAGTCCTCATGATCAACGAGTATCGGCTCCTTCCAAAATACGGAAGGCAGCTCCACAAGGCCGTCGTTGCCCTCATCTTCCAGCACCCTTGATTCGTACGTGTTGTGTACCTTGTCTCGACCGCGCACGATGTCCCCCCGCAGGAACTTTCGCCTCTTTTTCTCGGCGAACCTTATATCCCTGTACGAAAAGGACTGTTCATCCTGCTCTTCATCTGCGATAGCCGGACTCTTCGCGCTAACCAGATCATCAGCAAGCCTTTCCGTGATAACATAGGGCACATAAATAATGTCCCCCTCCTCCAACTTCATGAAATCAATCTTATTCAT
>CANQWS010000102.1 GCA_947627615.1 uncultured Muribaculaceae bacterium
TTCATCACAATATCCCGTATTCCTGACGACTCTATTGTGAGGCCAGTAACTGAGATGGTCAGTCCAGTAGCAATCTTTCCAATGCTGGATTTGACGCTCTCCAGCTGCTTGCTGAATTTCCCAGCGGAGAGTTTATCGAACCAATTTAAGACGCTGTTGCTGATTTTCCACGCCGCAAGAGCCTTGGCAATGTCCCACAGAATTTCCGCAAAACCGCTTAAGTTGTCGTCAAGGCCTGTAAACAGGTCTATAACGGCCCTTACAGCCGCGTCAGCGGCGTCCCAAAAGCCGTCCCATACGCCCTCCCAGTCGATGTTGGTGAGCATATCTGCGATGTCTTTGCCGACCTGCTCCCAATCGACCTTGTTTAGGAACGACGTAGCGGAGCGAAGTATCCCCTTGAGCCCGTCGCCGATTGTCTTGCCAAGCATTGCCCAATCGATTTCGGCAAACCAGCCGTTGACAATGCCGCCAAGCCACTCGCCAAATTCGTCCCACTTAAAGCGGGTCACAAATCCGTAGGCAAACTCAATTCCGGCCTGTATCTTGGAGGCTATCAATGCGCCAAGGTCATTCGGGTCGATTTCATTTATAAGCCCGTTCAGGAAGTCCGCAAGGCCAGCGCCCAGCCCTTGCCAGTTGGTGGTGCGCATAAACCCAAGGCCCAGCTCAATGCCGTGCTGTATCTTTTCACCCAGCTTCTCCCCCCAGCCCTCAAAGCTCGCGTTCTCAATTAGCTCATTGAGCTTGTCCGCCAGAGCCGCCCCGGCCCCATACCAGTCGTCGCCTTCAATGGCATCCCGTATCTGTTTGGCCCAATCGGCGTACTCATTGGGGACCTCCACCTCCTCGAACATGGAGCCGTAGTCCAGCGCCTCGCCGCCCCCGGCCCCGCCCTTGTTGGGGTCGTTTATGATGTTGAGCTCGTCGATGCCCAGAAGGTACTTCTGAAACTCCTTCGTCGCCTTCCCGGCCCCGTCCGCCGCCTCGGCGTACTCCGTGGCGTACTTCTTCGCCTGAGAGTAGACAGACTTACCCGTCAGCGCCGCGAACGTCTTGCCGATGATGTTGAGAAGCGCCACGAACTTGTCCACAAGGAAGTCCACCGCCGGAGCCACCGCCTGAATGAGCGGCGCGGCAATGGCCCCGAGGGAGTTTTTAAGGTACAGCGAGGATGTGGCCAGCTTGTCCATCGCCGGGGCAAACTCCGTATTCGCAAGGCGGCTATACTGATAGAGGTCCTGTATGCCAGTCTTGAACCCGTCCGTGACGGTCTTGATAGCCCCCCGCACAATCCGGTAAAACGCGATTCTCCCAATCGCGCTCTTCCACCGGCCAATGACCTTAACGGCCTCCTTCACCGGCCCCGTAAACTGCTCCCCAAACGCCTTGCCGAGAGATTTGAGGCCCTTGACAACTTTGTCACCGGCAATCCCCGCCAGCCCGGAGGTAAACTGCCCCAAGACGTTTGCCGTGCTTGAGAGCACCTTTGGCAAGGTGTTGCCGATATACTGCGCAAGGGACTTAAACCCGCTGACAGCCGCTTTGACCGCCGGGTCTAAAATCGTCTTGAGGGTGCCCGCCACCAGAGCGATAGGCTGGGCCAAAGAGCGAAAAGCGTATTGGGCCTTATCGTTCTCGCCTATCTGCCGGAACGTGTCGGACAACTTTTGCCCAAATTCCTTGACCCGCTCTGAGGCCGTACGTAAAGGCCCGGATATCTTTTCGCCTATAGGCGCGAAAGCGTTTGACAGCTTCTCTCGTAAATCGGCAAAGGAGCTTGAGGCGGCTTTCCCGGCATTGACAGCGGCGTTCTTTACTGTGTCCATCGCTGTCCTGCCAAGGTTTCCGAAAGTCGCCCACAGAGAGGACCCTTTTACAAGCGGCTCATTCAGATATTGGGTGATGCTTCTGCCAACCTCCGCCGCCTTATCTCTCAAAATTCCAAGCGCCCTCATGGGCCTTTCGGAACTGCCAAAGTCCGAAATATCCTGACTTGTCTCCCCAGCGTCCGAAGTTGTGGCTTCCGTTGGCTCAACCGAACTTGACGTTCCTCTCGATACCGCCCTTATCGCCGACCCCACGCCCGTCAAATTAACCCCGGCCAGCCTCGACAGCGCGGTAGTGGCCCGGTCAAGCCTCGCAATGGCGTCGTCCGAAACGCTCTCCATGGACTTTCCAAGCTCCGTGAGCCTCGTGGAGAGGTTTTTGGAGATTTTTACGTTCCCCAGCGCAGACAGTTTATCCGCTATCTTCTCAAGCTGGGTGCTCTCAAACTTCACATTGGACAGCTTCTCTAAGGCGTCGGTCAGCTTCGTTATCGCCGTCGCCGCCTTGGTGGAGTTTGCCGTTATCTCTATTTGCAGTCCGCCGACCTTGGTGTTCCCGTCGTCAGCCATGTCCCGTCACCTCTTTTGCGAAAGGGCCGCAATCATCACTTGCGGCCCCAGTTCTTGCCCACGGCATCTAATTGCTTCATATACGCACGGGCAAGCCGTACTTCACGTTCCTCTTGCTCCTTCAAATCATGGCGGGTTTGAGGCTTGTCCTGTTTGTAAAAATCAAACGGCTTTTCTGGATACGCGGGCCTGTCGTGACCTTTCAGGTCAAGAAACGGCGCTGTCGCCGCAACGAAAGCCTTGTAGTTATATAGCCCTTGTATCCATAAGGCTGCGTTTTGCTGTTCCTTGCGAAGCCTGTGCGCCTCATAAAAGCTCCGGGTCATCCGCACGTCGCCGTACCAATACTGCTCCCACGTCATGCCGAAGGACATAAAGAGCGGACACTGTTCCTCAAAAAGCTCCCCGACGGACGGCGTCGCCTTTACAGCTCCACCGTCACCATCGTGTTTTTTTCGTAGTCCTCGTCGCCCACTTTGATGAGGTTTGCCGTCAGCGCCTGATTGTAAAGCCCCACCAGCCGCTCAATGAGTTTGCTGGACAGCCCCTCCATCTTGCCAAGAAGGGCGTTTGTCTTGTCCCGGCTCACGGCGGGGTGGTGCATGCGGAAAGCGTAATAGAAAAGGTTTTCAAGGCTCGTCCGGGGGAAGTCCGATGCCTCCTCCACCTTGAAACCCTGCCTTTCGGCAAAGCGCACGCTCTCCCGGTTAAAGTCCAGCGTGTACTTGATGCCAGCGTCATTATCCGTGATATACACAGGGTTAAGCTTCTCGTCCATTGTTGTTCCTCCTGAATATGTAATATTGTGGGTTTTCCCATACAACGGGGCCGGACACCTCCGGCCCTCTTGTATGGGCCGATGCGAAATCGGCCCAACGGCTTATACCTCGACAGCAAACTCCGGCTTTGTATCTTTGACAATTGCGCCAACAGGCGTGATGTAGAGGGTGGTTTCCTCCATGGCGTTTACGCCCGCCTCGTTAATGCCGATAGCGGCGGGCTTGCCGGGGAAGTAACGCGCATTTTTAAGCTTGGGGTGAGAAATGCACCACCACATACGCTTGCCTTCTCCGGCAGCGGTTTCATATGCCTCCATGACCTCATCCCAGAAGTCATCCAGGTCGTCAGTCATGTTTGCGCCGAAGTCCAGCGGACCTCCGGGGTCTTTAAGCCCTTCCTCATAGGTCATCCACTCAAGCTCTTCAAGAGTGGTTGAGTCAATGGTACTTGGTGCCGGGTTGAAGCTCGGCATAGTCTTGATTTCAGGGACCTTTTTATAGCCGGTTTTTGGCATAGTCCCTTTGGTTTCCTCGACCGCATAGCTCAAGCTCCGTCCGGCGGTAATCATTCTCTGAGACATTGCGCTCATTCCTTTCTTTATTCAATGTAAATCCAGTGGTCTTCTTCCCCGTTTGTTTTCACGGGGTAGTCATACCCCTCATACCGGGCCGTCAAGCGGTAGATGGAGCTGTCCTGCAAGTTGGGGACCGGGTTGCACATGGTCCGCACAAACCCCATCCCGGAAAGGCACTCGTCCACCGCCAGCATAATTTCCTTTGCGTCCAGCTTCTTGTAGCCGGACCTATTGGTGTAGATGTTCACCTCGTAGGTGAGCTGTGAGGCGTTTTCAATCCTCCCGGCAGTCGCCATCCGCCGCACAACGGAGTTGTCTATCTCCGCCACCGTCACGGCGGGGAAACTGGCCGGAGAGGGGGTGTACTCGCCGGACACCATAATGCCGGGGAATTTCTCCCGGAGCGGCAGGGCAACGCCCGCGAAAACCATAGTCTCAATGTCGTTCACTTGCCGCTCAATACCTCCTTCGCCGTCTTGATAAGCGCCTCTTTCATGGCCTTGTCCGCCTTGTAAAAGGGCATATAGGGCCTGTTGCCGTAAGAGTGCGCCCAGCCCTGCCCGTTCTTGTCCGTGCGGATGATGAGCCGCGGGTCGTCCGTGGGGAACCACCACCCGTTCGGGTCGTCCCAATGCCCGTTTCCGGGGTATGTACCGGGCCCGTAGCCCGTGTCGTCGTCCC
>CANQWS010000103.1 GCA_947627615.1 uncultured Muribaculaceae bacterium
AGCTCAAGCGACATTCTGTGGCCGCCCATGCAGCCGGATGTCCACTCAAGCCCCGTCGCGCTCTTGAATCTCTCCGTGTCCGCCACCGTGAAGGTCGCGGTGAAGTCCGTTTTCACCTCCAGCCCGAACCCGTTTTTCTCCGGGTCCACCAGAGTGATTCCGTCCGCCGCCGGTAAGGACAGGAGATTGATTCTTGCCTGCCGCGTGTACTGACGCCTGTCTGAATCCGTCAGCGTCCCCTCCAACGTTATCCGATAGTTCCTCATGGGAATGAGCCTGTCCGCGCCGAGACTGGACGTGGGATTGACGTACGAACACTTCAGCTCCACGGACTCGCCCGATACGGCGGACGGGAAACTCCCCGCGAATGCCGTGAGCGTCGGCACCCCGTAGTTCCACATATACACCGTGCCCGCGTCCGATGGGCAGGTCCCCGTGACGCGTACCTCCAGCTCGGAGCCGTTAAGCTCGACGCCCGTGGTGTTCTCCACCGTGACGGGGATGAGCGCCAGCTTTTTTACGCCGCTGTCCAGCTCCGCCATGACCTCCGTATCCGGCTCGAAATCAACGCCGTCTATGGTGACTTTGCAGGTAGCGAGCGCCTCCAATGTCGGTTCCCGCAGGCAGAAGGCGTATATCGTCTTCGGCCCGCCCACGAGCCAGTCCACGTTCACGCTCCAGCCGCCCTTCCCGTCCGATACCACCGGCGCGTCTGTCCACTCGTTCTTGAGGAGGTCGCCGGGGCTTGTGTAATACTCCACGAAGCCCCCCGGCCCCGTGATATGCACCTGCTCCGTCGCGGGCGTCACCGTCCCGTATACCCGGTGTACCATGCCGGGAACAAAACTGCGCTCGGCCATAACTATCCCGTAGGGCGTTTCCGTCACCCCCAGCGAATATGTCGGCTGCCTGTAGCCGCCCTCGCCGTCCGCGATGTACAGCCCCATGCCCTCCTTTTGGGTGTAGCCCTTCTCGGAATCGTCCGGCAGGTTGTACCGCGCCGCGAGCATACCGCCCACGCCCACGAGCATCCGGGAATAATCGTTGTTGCGGATCATTCTTCCTTCACCGCTTTCATATCCTGCACGACGAGGATAACGTCTCCCGCCTTGTACTTTCCGAAGTCCACGTTCGCCAGCGCCGGATTGTTGCCCACGTCCTCAATGTACAAGCTCACGCCGGATGTCCCTCCACCGCCTCCGGAGCTTCCCCCACTGGACGGCTTGACCCACATTTTGCCCTCGTTGTCTATGTGGACTTGCTCCGTCTCGGCATATGTTTTTGCCGGGCCTTTAACTCCGCCGAGCGTGTCCGCCGACGCAACGGGAAGCGTATAACTCCCGCCGCCGCCCGAACCCGGTTCGCCCTTGAGGTTGTGAAACTTGAACGCGAACGCCTTCTGCGTGTCCGGGCCGGACGTCGTGACCTCAACCGACGGCGTACCCACGCCGTCATCTACCGTCGCCGTGACCTCTCCGAACCCGGCGGCGGCTCCGTCCTTTCCCGGTGCGCCCGGTGCGCCGTCTTTACCGTTCTCGCCGTCTTTCCCGGCGGCTCCTGCCGGACCGGCAGGACCAGCGGGACCGGCGGGACCGGCAGGACCGGCAGGACCAACCGGCCCGCTGGTCTGTATGTCTTTCAGCTGTACCTTTTTCGTCCCGTCGCTCTGGTACAGCGGCAAAAGGTCTGTTCCCTGCGGCTCCGTTGCCTCGGGCAACTCGTCCATGCGTTTGATGGTTACGTCGGCCATGTTCATTCCTCCTTAAACGGCCACGGCTCGGGAATAATGAGCGTGTGGCCGCAGGCCAGATATGTTTTTCCGTTAACACGGTAATTGGTGTCTGGGGTTGTCTCGACCAGGTAAGAAGCATAATACCCGTAGCTATTGGTATAAAGCTGAAACAACATATATTGCCCACCCCACTTACACAATCCAGCAACAGGAACACCCGTAAAATTGTATAGCGGCGATAGTGTATTGCTTTTAGTATCTGAAGGGTAACTTATGTAGTTTTGTCCGGCGCTATTAAAAGTATTTGCATAACCGGTCAGAAGGTCTTCTGAATAGATTGTGCTTGAAATATTGCCGCTAACGTCGGAAATGCCGTTAACGCCGGATTTTTTTGGCATATCGCCAGTACCGGAACCCCACAACGCGTACATCTTCTTGCCTGTCGTGGTGTTCACAAACCAATGCCATTTCACACCCATCCAATATCCAAAGGCATTATTTGGTTCGGAGGTACACCCAATGAAAAGAGCGTTAAGAAACCCGCCAATAGACACATACCCTACCGTAACACTACCTTTTGAATAATATTGCGGTACACCTTTGCTGCTTACCAACGCGGTTGTGCCGTCTTTGCCCCGTAGATACATATAAAAATACGTGCTGTAGTCGTTCGTTCCGCTCGGGGCTGTCATGTAAAGCACGCCCGGATAACCCGGAAGTGTAAGCGTCACATTACCGGTTGCTTTTCCCGTAATTTCCGCCCCGCACAATTCAACAATTGCATCTGCGATTTGATTAAGCAGCGAATACCACGGATTTGAGCCCGATTTAGTGTATACAATCTCTTTTTCTTTGTATATTCGCTCTACCATGTTAGCACCTCTCCCGGTTTCTGAAGTTTTCGATACGGACTTGAGGCTAGCAACATCAGCGTCGTAGAGATAGCCGGTACCGCTTCTCCGTTTATTGTGTATGTTTCTTCAGGAGTTGTGGTAACAGCTTCGCCTAAGTCGTTTGAATAAAGCTGATATAAAACATACTTCCCGCCGAATAGCGCTAGCCCGCAATTGTGATTGGTGTAATGTGCAAACCAACAATACGGTCGTAAATAGTATCCTGTCGGGTAGTTAGCCGTGCCAGTATAACTAAACGTAATATCTGCACTCACCCCATCGGAATACCATGTTTTCATTTCGGTAGGCAAAGAAATACCTTTTGTTCTACTTGAGTCGTCTTTATACCCTACATACACCTTGTCATCATAACTGCCTTTGAACGAAGCAAACGAAACAATTCCAAATACCTGACCCGAGTTTACGCCCACATTGTGGAAATCGAACCCAATTGAAAACATGATATCCTCGATGTGATACATTCTTATGTCAAAATCGGTACTGACATTGTTCCCACTTCCGTCAGTCACAGCCTTACTCCCACCATCAAAAGCTAAACTGTAGACCCGAACCCCATTCTGTTCAAGTTTTATTTGAAAACCCAAACCATATGATAGTGAGCTAGTTCCATATGAGTGTGTTAGTCCTTTTGCGGTTGCGGCAATCGAAAGGTCGCAATTCCAATCTTTGCTAGTAAATTTAACCCAGTATGGTAAATAAGAACTTGTAGCGTCTAATGTGGTACTGACATAGCTAAATCCCAGCAAGTTAGGCGCAAGAAAATCTTTTATTTGCTGTGCCGCGTTCTGGGCCAGTGCTTTATATGTTGTATCGGTATCCGTCCCCACACCCGTCGCGGTGATATGACGCGTTATTATATCCCGGCTCATACTTACTTCTCCTCATACTCAACAACTATGCCCTCTCCCAAGGGCAGGAGATATTCGGCGTTGCCCGTGTCCACGACACCCAGCGTCACCGGTATGCCCTCTCCCAAGGGCAGGAGATATTCGGCGTCTGCCCTTATCTTCTCCCCCGTGAACGCCCACAGCGGCGCGCCGCGTGACGCCAGCCCCGCCGCAAGCCCCGAAAGAAACGATACCTTGTCGTATACCGCGCCGTCCGCCGCCGCAGCCGCACCGTATCCCTGCGGATTTCCCCGCCGCCCGCGAAGCTGCCGCCCCACGAGCCAGCCCTTGAAAAACGAATTTTCCTCTACCATTTGACCGTTACCGCGTTTTCGTTGTCATCCGTTATCCTTATCGGTCTGCCGCTCTCGTCAAACTCTACGTTGTAGCTGTACGGCTCCTCAATGCCCTCCACCGTCTCCGTAAACGTCCCGCTGTCCCAGCCGGAGAAGTCGAGCGCCGTCGTCCGCCGCAGGCCGTACAAATCAAGGTGCCCGAAGTCGTCCATCTTCACGCCGACCTCTTTTTGACCCATCAGCGTGCTCGTGGTATAGATAAGCTCCATCCCGCCTTCGCGCTTTATCAGCCGTCCGCGCTGGCCGCCCGTCGTGCTGCCCGCGCCGAAGTAATCCACCGGCGTATACACGCCGTCCAGCTCTTCAAAGCCTATCTTCCGCTTTACAAGCTCCTTGTACACGTACACCGTCACCGGCCACTCTGTCCGCGTCGTCGT
>CANQWS010000104.1 GCA_947627615.1 uncultured Muribaculaceae bacterium
CTGCTGATGGGAATGCCACGGGACACATGGTCCCGAGCCTGCGTATTCATAGGGACGCCCAAATTCAACTTCTGAACGTATCTATTCAGTCTCCCTACTATGTGCACATATAGAATTGAGGGGGCGATGGTAGACTGATTTCCCGAGGGCTGATAAAGCAGGAGTCTAATGTCACTGAGGTGTCGGCAATCCCACCTCTCAATAGGTGGCATGAATATAAAAACCGCCGGGCTAGCATTGTGAATGCTAGCTCGGCGGTTTACTGTACTTGTATGAAAAAGCCTCACCTCAAATGGGCAGACTGGTGCCTTGGTCAAATGGGCAGACTGGTGCCCTGGTGAGGGATACCGGCCATACGAGTATCCCGTTATTCGATTCCACCCTCTCATATTGGGATCCCCGGACGGCGGAACCCCAATATCAGCAACAGGTGGCATCCACTATCAAATAGTAGTGGACTGTACTGAAGCGGAGGACTGGCCAGCCGCCGGAAGGGCTGCCGGCCAGGTGAAGTAGAACGAGTACGGTTCGAAGGGATCGTAATACGGTGCATACGAGGGAAGTGGGTCATGGAACACCTCATCAGGTGTACATCCCTCATACATCTGGAAAAATGCCTTGATTGGCGGGATCCTGAAATTTATGGCCGTTGCTATTATGGATTTTAGCCTGCTCTGGTCCTTCGAGCCATTAAATGAACGTATCATTTTCGATACACTTTCTGATATTTTCTCGTTCCGGAAGCTGCGCTCCGCAACTGTATTGTTGCCCCACGCCCTAAAGTCAAGGAAAAAGCGGATCCAATCATCCGGATGGTCCTCAAGTCTGTCCAGAAGGTTCGCAAATTCGGTCTTCTTTTTCCGTCCGCGGCCCTTTTTGTCCGGATTTACATACGGCTGAGGATTCATCGCCCGTCCTTCCTGGATGATTTTCTGAAACTCATTCCTGGCCATCTGGATACATGCGTCGCTGGCGTGGGGCATTTCATCATTCGGGATTGCCCCTGCATCCTTCAACGTAGTACATGCCTCAATTGCCTCCTCTTTCAAGTCCTCGAGGTGGTACAGGAGATTCATGAGTCGGTCCAGCCATCCTGACTGAGTTGGGTCCAGCTCCTTGAGCCTGTTAACATCCCGCTGAAGGTGGACCAGACAGATACCATGTGCGCATGTGACGAACTGCCAGTAGGCGGCCAGACTGTCGTGGATTGCTATTCCTCGGTAAACCTGCAGAATCCCCCCCTCCACCATGCCCCTTGCGCCGCGATAAAGGGATGAGTGCAGAACCGTGTACTTTCCGTTTGTTGCCGTATGAATCCACATTAATATTGACTTGTACTTCTTCTTGCCTACTTCATCTTTGCCAGCCTTCTTCTTGCTGTTCTTCTCCTTCTCTGCAATGAGTTCAGGAGAAGGGTAGAGGTGCCTGCCTGTTTCGTCAAAGCTCACGCACGGAGATAACAGCAGGTGCTGACGGAAGTACCTGATGAAGGGGATAGCAAGCTGTCCCCCACGCGTGATGGCATTCTGGACGGTTCCATCACTCACGGGGATAAAGAATGCATCCCTAAGGATCTCGCCGGTACGTGCAATGCTGACACAGCCATATTCGACCAAAATGGCGCAGAGGGCCCATACTCCGCTGCCATACTGGGCACGGCCTGTTACATTGGCGGGGAAAGAGCCACAGAGCACATCGCCAGTTTGAGGGCATGTTATAACACCCATGTAGTGTGCAATGGCATCGATGATAATCCTCACATCGTACACCATTCGGCGGTCTTTCTTTTGGATATTCTTCTTGCACTCATTGTAATTGGGGCAGTGCCTGCACTTGTCAGGTATGTGAACGATTTCTTCGGTAGGATCCATCCCCGCGCAGTTCATGCTGGAACCTTTATGGCCTGGCTGTCCGCCGGGTCTCTTTTTTCCGGTACGGTTTGAGTTGGCAGCGGCCTCCCGTACGGGAACAGCTCCGGCAGGAACAAGAGTGGTGGCAGCGTTTGTGTTGTTGGTAGAGCTGGCGGTATTCGGACTGGGCAGTATTAGGGAGATGAGAGAATTGTATGTCTTTGACAGCTTTTTAAGCGCCGCTCCGAAATTCTTTATACCATCTGTTGATGAAGGCCATCCACTGTTGGTGGAGTCTTGACCCAAAAGAGCTGCCATTTGTTTCATGATCTTGTCGATTTCTGCAATGATACCGGTAGTATCCTGCGCCTTCTTGTTCAGACGGTTGATCTCAGCATCCCTCTCCTTGAGTTCATTCTCAAGAAAGCGGATCTTGCTTTCATACACGTCAGCCACATACGCAAGGTTGATGTTGGCATACAGGAGACTGGCGATTATGCTGCAGAAGAAACGAACAAGATTGAACAGCCATGCCCAAAAGGGTACGGTTCTGAGCCCGAAATTGTGATTCTGGATGTTCTGCATCATGCCCGCCTCCTTTCTGCATATGGAAGTTTGACCGCTTAGAGCTCCTCGGCGACAGCGCAATGGCTGGAGAAGGCCTTCTTTAGGGATCCGAGAGATGATAGATAGCAATTGAGTTTGAGCTTCAACTGTCGATTCTCAGCTTCCAGGCCTTTAAGCCTAGCCTCCATATCTCTGTATAGGGCCTCATCCTTTTGGATGCGCTCAAGTGCCTCCGATAGCTGTTTCTGCAAGGTAACGGTATCTGCTGAAAGTGTACTGCTCTCAGGGAATATGCTAACAGGTGTGGTCTTCCTTGGCCTGCCTCGCTTGCCTGTTGGGACAGGTTTGCCAGTGATAGGGTCCAGTTTTCCGATGCATTTGCGCACCGGGGATGGCCTTTTCCTCACGGGATCCCACCGCGATTCTGAGCTGTACAGGTAGGTGATGCCTGTCTTTTTATCGTAGCTCTTTACAATGCAGGACATAGCAGCCTCCGTAAGGTTCGATTTTAGAACCAGTATAAATCAACTCTATCAATTTGTAAAGAACCGAATATTAACCAAATTGAACCTTATTATTCGGTTCTCTGTTGTTGGATATGATAAAACCAGGGGGCTTGTGGATTATCCACAAACCCCCTGGGGGTGACTGAATAGATACCCTGCACTTTGTCAATACCCACAAGAATTTACCTGACGATGTGAGACGTTCTCTGCTGACCAAGGTAAATCATCTTGAGGGAATGATTCAGACTGCGTGGGAATCCCAGCATAAGCTTCGGAGCTATCATCATCAGCTGGAAGCCGTAATCTCAAAGACTGTCAGGGAGTATATCAGCAACATTGACAAAACCACACTGACGGTGCTGGAACTGCTGGATATCCGGGAATTCAACAAGAGCAAGAAGGCAAACGGGATGCTGTCCATGTTTGCCAGAGGATCACTCCAGCAGACGCTGATGGCAAAACTGAACTGGTACGGTTATGATTTCCTGGAAGTAGACCCTGCCTACACCAGTCAGCTCTGCCCGATCTGTTCCAATGTGGACCGGAAAAACAGAGACGGGAAGGTGTTCCACTGCACCTGCTGCGGACATAAGGCTGATGCCGATTACAACGCAGCGTGCAACATCAGGGACCGTGCTTCTGATAAGGAAATCCTCACCATCTGCAGCGAGAATCAGTACAATCAGGAAACCCGCCATGCTGCTCTGAAGGCACTGTACAAGGAAAGAAACCGGGAGTACCTGAAGGCTCATCCTTAACTAACTGTGGGCTTGATGCCCCATATGAACTGCACAGTCTCTGCTGTCGGCTTGACCGCACAGTGGGGCGAGGAATAAGAACAGGCTCGGTACATGCCCAACGGCGGAACCGCAAATACCTCTTTTCCAAAGGGACGACTGTATTATGCCTGCTTCGACTTGACTCTAAAGGTAATGAAAGGTCGATGCATCCGTCAGCGGAAAACTGCTGTCAGATGCTCGGCACTTCAGTGCCGAGTAGTTCACCTTCTTGATTTAGCGACCGGAAACCCCTTGTGCCACAAGGGTTTCCGGTCTTTAAGGGCGAAGCCTTTTCCGCACCGGCAGCCGTACGCAGTTATGGGCCAGGTTCCTGGAGAAAATTCTGTTCTACCCCCTTGACGGTCCAACAGTGATGGTGTATACTGTAGTAGTACTGAGAAGTACTAGTAATTTTTAGTAGTACTACACAGAGGAGGAGACGATATGGCGAAGCAGGAACCCCCGAAGCAGATGCGCAT
>CANQWS010000105.1 GCA_947627615.1 uncultured Muribaculaceae bacterium
AATTCGTCGTCCTTCCACTGACCTTCTTCCACTCTCCCGTCGGCATAGGTCATGGTTCCCTGGCCGTCTCGTTTACCTTCTTTAAACGCTCCAGTGTAAACGTCCCCATTTGCCCAGTAGTAGGTTCCTTGGCCGGTACGCACGCCGTCTACATAGTCTCCTATATAGTAGTTTCCGTGCGCCCAAATCGTCCTGCCTTTTCCAGTTTGCTGGGTGCACTAATTTATTTTGGCATACATTTGTCATAGATGTAATGTTAAAGGGTTGTGCAGTTTTACGCTGTATATGTACTCGTAATCGGAGCCAAACACTTTTTCGCGGACTATTCGAACAACATCATTCCACTTTTTGGATTCAAATTTAGATTTTAATGCCAACATGCGTTGAGCTCCCTCTGTTGTCCATCGCATTCCCTGGAGCTTCAACCTATTCTGCATCAACTGCTTGTTGGCACTTTCGATCGCTCCACTTCCAACAAAATACCCCATTTTCCTATAGAACGGATATTGCATCTGATCTCTATTATTAACAATATAAGTGTAAGCGTTTGGTGTGCCTTTGGGAAGCGGCTTGTCCTTATACTTTTCTAATTTTTCTAACGCCTTATCAATCTCACCATTTTCAATTAAATTATTAACCTCATCTGCTAAGGCTTCCCCTTTCTTTCCGGGAACAAACGCAGTCACAAATTTCCCTACAGTCTGCTTGAGGTGGAACAAGTCGATAATGTGCGTGTACTTAGAGAGTAATTCGTCAACCATGTTGTGTATCCAAGGTGCTCCATCACTTATAACAACAACCTCTGTGCATTTATCGCATTGATGGCGCTTTGCAAGCGCAAGAAAATGATATTTAAACTCATCTACTGTACCGATATACCCTATAAACTCTCTGGATTTGATTTTGTGGATTTCCTCTCCATTATCTTTGTCAAACACAATGTCACGTGAATGAAATGCAATTGCGTGCTTGCTCTCTGTCCATGCATCATGCCCATCTTTGTCTCTTAAGTGGACGTATGCGCCATCTATTTCTAAATACAGAATATCATTTTCTCTTTTTCTGCGAAATCTTTCATCAACCTTTGCTGACATTGATGAATGTTTTGTATATGATGCAATGTCTCTCTGTTCCTCCAGAACACAAGCACCTACAAAGTCAGTCACTTTTTCCACTTGTACAGAGCTGATGTCTATATGATGATGTTCACGTATGCGTTGAGCTGCTCTTTCATAGCATCTTTCTTGTACTGCCTCTTTTGCTATTTCGCACATCATCTCACAAGTTATCTTGAATGGCAGTTTGTCAATTCCTATAAACTGGTCTAGGGGATAGATGCTTTTTAGGGAATCTAATTCCATCAGTCGCTTAGCACTTTCGGGATCGGCGGGCTTCAGAGCAGTTCTCTTGAATTTCACCTTCCCAAATAAACCAATAAGCTCGCGGGAATACAATCCGTTGTTTCTAAGCACCACACCCTTTCCTAGGTATTCTCTTTTTTTGATTCGATAAGCTCACTCTCATCGATAGATTCGATTGATCCCTCGACAAGTTCTACAAATGAAGTTCGGGTTTGATCATTTATTTTTTTCCACAGATTCTCAAGCAAAAAGGTAACTGGTACCCCCTCTTCAATCTGCGCTTTACGGAGGGCATCTGCATATTCCTTCGAATAAGCTGCAATCGCGTCAGTCAGCCGCTCGACCTCGGAGTCAAGATTCTCCTCATCAAAGTGAATGGTGTTGGCCATGCTCGTGGTCACCTCCTACGATGATGAGTATAGCAGATCAATCCTGTATGTCAATACACTAAAAAAATTAGCGACCTGTGCAAACTAGGAGCTTGATATTACCAATAGTACTAATATATGGTAAGGCTTATTCTTCCATTTCCGGGGACATATGTATACAAGAATGCCGTGGGGCCACCACGTATACTGCAGGCAATGGGCGGCCGAACGGCTGATTAAGCAGCCGCCAGCCTGTCACGAATTGCCTTGGCCCGCTTACCTCCGACCTTGACCGCGGCAAAATTGAAGGTTACTTCATTTGTAGCAATATAAGAATCGAGAGTGCCGTTTCTTTTAAGCATAGTCAGGACGGCGACTGCCAGGCTGCCTTCCGTGGACCAGCTCATTCCATTGTTCTTTTGGCGCGTTGCGATCATCACGTTATTGGTCTGTTCTACACAGTTGCTGGAGTTAACCAGCCCAAGCTCTTTGCGTACAGCGTAGCATGGGATGTATTTTCCCTTACGGGTGAAATAGCCAAACAGCTCCTTGAACTTCTTTCCGTTGGCGATTTCCTTGTTCTCCTCAAGCTCTTCATCGGTCATATCCAAGATGCTGGTTTGGGGATCCTTATTCTTTACGAAGGTCTCCAGATAGCTGAGCACACAGTCGATCCTTCCGACCCAGATGTATGATCTCAGTGTTGCCCGAACAGCGTTCTTCCTCTTCTTGGAACCCTGTATCCACATGGATGACAGCTCGTACACTTTGTTCCATGCGTGGTAGTAGTCCAAGAAAATGTCGTATTTGGTGAAAGAAAAACGCTCTTCTATAGTGTCATTAATTTCTGTTGCACCATCTACAAAGAAAATCATCCGTCTGTCCATCAGCCCATTCTCTATTAGAAGGGCATAAATGAAGTTGAATAGGTCTTGTAACTCTTTTGCAACAAGTACGTGTCGACAACCATCCACCTCAATATATGCTACATTGTTGTTTGTCCACCTACGCTTTTTAACAACAACACCACGTTTATCTTTCTGAAGATGACTGAGAATCCCATCTATCATTATGTAGACGACCTTTTCGTCTGGACGTTCTATTGCACAGGCTAAGTCTGTGTGGTGGATCATTCTGCGCGATATTGAAACCTCAGCGTGCTTTATGTCAAACTTATCCCCCTCTTTTTTCTTCTTCGATTCGATGAGTTCATCTCTAGTTTTGCTGTTGATGGCCTGCGCTGTCTTTGCCACCCTTACCTCATGCCAATGCAGGATCTCGGGATCAGTACAAGGTTTATGTACCCACCCCTGCGCGGCTGCCACTTCTTGTGTAATACGGGCACATCGGCAATTGCCCTTTTCAATCCAATCAACATATGGCTCGAGCACGCTATACGCAGCATCTCTCATCGCAGAGAATGCAGACTTCCCCATATCAACAATCATATTGCACACAGACCGCGACTTAAGCTTGTCGTCATCCTTGCGGTGCTGCTGCCTGTTAAAGTCATCAGTAGTACTGCGTATTGACTGAGAGGTAATAGAGTGCGCAAGAATCCCAGATACCCCCGCAGTGTACAGAGTCTTTCTCAGGCCTAGATCCTCAAGGGGAATGTCGTGCACTGGAAGCCGCACGCTGCCGAAGATGGACTCCAGCTTCACGCTCCGATTATCGCCTGGGACACCATTAGCGGCTCTCAGCAATAGGGATAGCAGATTGAGGATAACCTGTAGAACCTTGTGGAAGACATGATCGCGCACCCCGATAAGTCCGGACTCTATGTGGGAAGCAGAATCCTTTGCATTATCAACTGTGGACAAACTACGCCCAGTCAAGTCTATACAGGTTGGCCCACTGGAGATTGTTTGGCATTGGTCTCCGATTGCAATTTGAACATCCACGTTGATATAGAGAGACAGGTTGGGGTCCATATTTGCGTCGCTGTTCTTAGGTTAGATTGTGGTGGAAGGGTAACAGCAACTATTCACCGCCTTTGTGGAATCATATAACAAAGCAGTCAATAATACAAGACTGAAAACGTAATTTTTGCTACGTTTCAGCCACGCATAATCCCTCTTTCCAAGGTGTTTGGAGTACAGAAACCCGGGCCAAAAACGCACTGGCTGCATCTGCCGAATAAGGGAAAGATTGTCTCTTAGTTTGCACAGGTCGAAAATGTTGGCGGCGGACACGATGAAGGTGTTCACGGTGTTCAGGATGATAGAGGGGAGAATGTTGGCCACCAGTTTATAGGCCAGGGTGCCC
>CANQWS010000106.1 GCA_947627615.1 uncultured Muribaculaceae bacterium
AGGAGATTGCGACCATACTACTGCGTCCGGTTTATACTCCTAAATTCGATGTTTTCAAATTTTTGTCATGTACTTAAACGGCTGATATAAATGTCAGGAGAATATGTTTCATCGCGGTGATGTTTTGAGAGGTTTATTGTTTATGTAGGGAAGAGTGTTGCGTAGTATGATGGTGTCGATAACCGGGGTGTCTGCCTGAGAGGCATTATAGACGGCCGGCGCCGGTATGGTCTCATTTGCCGAGGTCTGCGGCCTGATCAGTCCGAAGTGCCATGCTGCCGCGGCGGCTGCAACGGCAGCCAGCAGGAACAGCATCAGGTCCCAGAGCCACACATGACTGCGGCGGCGACGCGAGGGGAGGGTGACATCGGCCACGTGAATGAGGCGCCCGGTGAAGTTGTCGCGTGTACAGTTCATGCATCTGTCGAGTATCAGGTCCGTTTTTTCTCTGTCGCTGATTCCGGGAGTGGCCAATATGTCGCACAAGTTCCGGTCCGTGAGCTGCTCAAGCACTCCGTCGGAGCAGAGAAAGAAATAGTCGCCGGGACGGATGTCGGCCGATGTGTGGACCGTAGGCTGGCAGCGGCGTGCGGGAGCGGGCTGCATGGCCCGCGTGATGATGTTGCGGCGGGGATGCCGGCGGGCTTCCTCTTCAGTAATCTGACCGGCCTTGACAAGTTCGCGGACAAGGGAATGGTCCTCGGAACGGTACAGGATTCCGGAATTGCCGGACTCGGCATCGAAAAGCGAGGGGCGAATGTGGTAAATCCGGCTGTCGCCTATATGCGCTGCAAGATAAGAGCTGCCGTTGAGGCACAGACAGGCCAGTGTGGTGCCCGGTTTGCGCGGGGTGTCATCCGTTTCAATCCGGTCCAGAGCATCGTAGGCCCGGGTCAGCGCACGGCTGAAATCACCGGCGGTTATATCTCTGTCCTCAGCGGCTGCGGTTCCGAGGGCGTTGCCCAGAGATTCGGCCACGGTCGAGCTGGCCACTTCACCGCACTGATGACCGCCCATTCCGTCACAGAGAATGTGTATGCGGTCCGACGGGTCGGGAGTAGCGGGATACAGGTAATCCTCCTGATTGGATTTCTGCCCGATTTCGCTGAATGACAATATGGAACCTAAGGTGATCATGGCTTTGCGGATAAGCGGTTTTCAGAAACGGAGAGCATTGTTACGGTTCGCAGACAACGCGGAATCCGATGGATTCCGATGCAAGGTCGGGTGAGTTGGAATTGCGGAACGATACCCTGCAGTAGTTTTTGCTGGAAAGGAAAGCTCCGCCGCGATACACACGGTCATCATTGTATCTGGCTCCCACGGGGTCGGTGGCCGGTTCGTTGCTGTAAGGCGCGTAGTAGTCCTGAACCCATTCATTGACGTTGCCGCTCATGTCGTAGATGTCTAATGGGTTGGGCAGACGTGTGGCCACCGGATGGGATTCCGGGTTCCCTTTGTTGAAGCGGTCCATGTCGGCATTGTCAACGTACCAGCCCACTTCGTCGATATTGTCGGAGCCGGCATATTTTGTGCCTCCTGATTTTCCCGCGCGGGCTGCGAGTTCCCATTCCGATTCCGTGGGCAGGCGGTAGTTGCGTCCGGTCAGTGACGACAGCCGGCGGCAGAAATCAACGGCATCCTGCCAGCTGACGTAGTACATGGGGCGGTTTTCACCCACGCCGTACTTTCCGAAATCGTGAGACGGGCGGGCGCGGTCATACATGTCGCGCAGCGATGTGCCCATGACTTTTTCCCACTGGCTCTGGGTTATCTCCGTGGCACCGATATAGAACGAGGATATTGTGACCTGATGGAGCTTTTCGTCGTCCTCCGTGTCCGAGCCCTGCTCTTCGGAGCCGCCCATGTTGAAAGTGGTCTCGCCGACAAAGACCATGGGAATGTCAACTCCGGCGGCCTTTTCGGTGAAATTGCTTTGTGCGAGTGTTGCCGTCAGCGATGTGGCAATGGCGGCAAAAGTCAGAATATATCTTTTCATACGGCTGCTGATATTAATGAAGGAAAGACTTTTTCGGACAGAGGAATCTCGGCTGCCGGTTTATAGATGATTCTCGTCACATACAGCTTGCCGGGCCGGGAAAGGAGAGCCACATAGTAGTTACGGTTGCTCTTGGAGTCAAAGCCTTTGATTTCGGTGAGGTCGCCTCTGGAAGTGTTGCTTTCCAGACCTCCGTAGAGCCGCTCTATATATTTAATGTAGGCTCCGGCATCGGAAAGCTTATAGGATGAATCGAACATCCATGAGTCAATTTCAATAACGTTGTCATAACCTCCGATAAAGAAATCGGGTCCTTCCTCGAACACGGAAATGTACGATGGCAGACTGATGGAGATGTCACCGACGGCAATGGAGCGCATCTGAGGGTCGGCAAGGGCCGGCAGGAGGCTTTCGGGGCCTTCGCCGGAATAGCGGTTCATGTCAATGAGGGGAGCGCTGATGTCGGCGTCCTCGATGGATGCGAATTCCAGCGGCGGCATTACGGTCTTGGCCTCGGCAACGGGTGCCACACGCTTGCGGCCCGGATTGCGTTTCCTGACTCTGGCATTCGTTTCCTGCACTTTGGTGGATGCGGTGGAAATGGAAACCGGAGCCACTTTCGGGGCGGATGCCTTCTGCGGCCTTACAATCTGCATCTGAGCCATGGCTGCCGTGGATGAGAGCGCAATCACGGCCAGAGCGATAAGCTTAGGTAATTTAGAGAGATTCGGCATGATGGTCTTTAATGATTGGTTCGGGATATGATTATCGGGATTGGAACGGGAGATGCCTGAGCCTTAGAGGAATGAGGTGTTTCCATCTGCAACCTTCTGGAATTCCTTTCCGTCGGCATGGTACCAGTTGCCGTTGAAAGGAGTTCCGTTGCGGAACTCTCCGGTGAAATGATCGCCATGGCCGTTTGCGTCAGGCTGGACGGTGTAGGTGCCTTCGGTGAAGAACCCGTTTTTAAAGCCGCCTACATAGTAGTCGCCGTTGGAGTAGTTGAGGCGTCCCTGTCCGTTCCAAACACCGTTGCTCCATTCGCCGTCGTAGCTTGACCACTGGCCTGAAGCGTAGGTTGCTATGCCGTGGTTGTTAGGGAGGCCTTCGGGCGAAAGTTCGCCGGTGTAGGTGAAACTTGTAGTGCCTACAGTCACGGGCTTATCCACAACGGTGGCCACGTCCGGAATCTGAGGCATTGTATCGCCGCCGGCGGTATCGTCCTGAGGGGATGAATCGGGCCAGAGTGCGTAGGCGAGGCCTATAATAATTCCAACAACACAAAGTCCGGCAATTGCAATAATGGTCCGTTTGCTGCCGCCTGATTTCTTCTCCGTCAAATCAGCCTCGGGCTCAGGTTCCTGAACAGGCTTGGGCTCGGGCTTGGGCTCGGGCTTGGGTTCCGGCTTGGGCTCGGGCTTGGGTTCCGGCTTGGGCTCGGGTTTTGGCTCGGGCTTGGGTTCCGGTTTTGGCTCGGGTATAGGTTCGGGCTTGGGTTCCGGCTTAGGTTCGGGCTTGGGCTCGGGCTTGGGCTCGGGCTTGGGTTCCGGCTTAGGTTCGGGCTTGGGCTCGGGTTTAGGTTCCGGTTTTGGCTCGGGTTTGGGTTCGGGCTTGGGCTCGGGTATGGGATTGGGCTTAGGTTCGGGCTTGGGCTCGGGTTTTGGCTCGGGTTTAGGTTCCGGTTTTGGCTCGGGCTTAGGCTCGGGCTTGGGTTCCGGTATGGGTTCCGGCTTGGGTTCCGGTATGGGTTCCGGCTTGGGTTCCGGTATGGGTTCCGGCTTGGGTTCGGGTAT
>CANQWS010000107.1 GCA_947627615.1 uncultured Muribaculaceae bacterium
TCAATCTCGCAAATAAGAATAATGCCGAGATGACAAAACTGTATTCTGATCGACTGGATTATTGGCTTGAAAAAGGAATTGCCATGAATGATCCCGTAGCATTAGCTACAAAAGGAATGCGGATGTATTTCGGTGATGAAGCCAATGCTATTGTTTACCTGTCTAAAGCCGCAGAAACGGGAAATGCACAAGCAGCACTTTTCTGTGGTTCGGCTTGCTTGAATCAGGACCGGGGAGAAGATGCGTTCAAATATCTGTCGATTGCATACAGATTAGGTGCGCCAAGTGCCGGCTGGCATCTTGCCATGTGTTATTCCGGCGGTATCGGTACTAAGCCGAACCGTGAAAAGGCTATTGAAGTCATGCGTCACGCCGCCATATTAAACTATCCAGAAGCCGTCTCCGAGATGAGACGTATCGAACCTGATAATAACGTCTGGCAACACAAGGCTGACAGCCTCGAAATAGATTTTCCTGATTTTCCAATTATCCCCGATGAGTAAGCTAATTACAATTCTGGCAATAGTTATGCCCATGATATTGTGCAGCTGTCAGCAGGTGGGCAAACGGACAACACCAGAAAAGACGATAGTGGCAGAAAATGATAGCATAGCTGTTTTGTATCAGGTAGTCGATTCGGCTAAGGATGAATACGACATACCGGAGGTTGCAATATGGATAAAGAATAAAAAGACTGAAGAGGAGACTAAACTATATCAGACTATTCGCCCAGACTGGCATTGCTGGTATATGGGAGATGGAAACAATTTCTATTCTGTTTCGATTGACTCTATTCTTGTTACAAGTAGGGTGTCGATTTATAATGATGACCCTCTTCAGCTAATAGTCGAGGGCTGTCCGGATATGCGAAATGAATTTTCCTATTTTATAGATGTTTCCAGACGGAAAGCATGGTATATTCCAGCCAATCAAGGATATGTAGGGCATACGTCAGAAGAGAGGTATATGATATTTCAATCGTATCGATATGTTTCGGACCCGGATATTGCAGGACGTTATACTTTCTTACAGCTATTTGACGAAACAGGTAATATGGTGGATTCTCTCGACCTTGAACATTTACATTTGTGAAAAGTCCAATGGAAAAGCAAGTGACTAAGAAATTGCTATTTATAGGTTTTGGTTGCCTATTCGCTATTGGAATGACAGTTCTGATTTGTAATGTGGTGGTCACAGCAAATTCAAGAGGTAAAACATTCGATAATGCCTCGGATATTCCTTACAACAAAGTTGGTCTGTTGTTAGCAACGTCACCTATTACTCCCGGAGGCGCACACAATTACTACTTTGACAATCGTATCAAAGCAGCGGATGAATTGTATAAAGCCGGGAAAATTGAGTTTATCATAGCAAGCGGGGGTGATTACACCCAGACTCAAAAGAATGGCTGCGATGAACCACAGGCTATACTCGATTCCTTGGAAGCCCGGGGCATACCGGCAAATAGAATAATATTAGATTATGACGGGACAAGAACTCTGAACTCCATTGCGAAAGCAAAGGAGATTTATAACCTCGACAGCCTGACGCTCATTTCTCAGAAATATCATAACGAACGGGCAATATATCTTGCAAACAAATACGGTATCCATGCCATCGGCTACAACGCCCAGCCATCACCTATCCGTCGTAATCGCATAAAAAATACACTCCGAGAATATCTTGCAAGAGTTAAAATGTTTATAGATTTGATGTTTGCAAGCGACCCCATTTTTGAAAAGTGGGAGGGCAAATTTGAATTACCGGAGAAAAGAAGGAACTCAAGTTCTCTACTTGACCTTTTTTATGGAATGGAGAAAGATTCCGCCGGGACATATTTAGACGACGTGAGATTAGATACAATATCGGGATTGATTCATAAGGAATTTAGGAGTATCTGGTGCCACCATGCAGATAGCGTCAAATTCGAGATGTCGATGGGATTATATATAGATGAAAGTTATCCTACCGTTGTAGTCCGAAATGTTATGTTCGAGAAATTAAACACCGTTATCCCAGAAGGATTCTCTTACGACATAGATGAGACTCAAGACTCATTATTGAAAAGATGGGTTAGAACCGTACAGTCCGCACGTGCATTCATACGTGATTGGGGACATTTGTTTAACCGAGTCTCCGCTCTGAACGGTTATAACTCCAGTTTTTCAAACTATTCTATGATAGTGGGGTCACGAGGATGCGCTGTCTGTCATAAAATATACGAAGATTCAATATGGGCGACATATATTGTAGAAATGAGTGTGGATTATCATTCATCATGTGGATGTCCAAGTTCCGCAGACTATTATACCATAAATAAAGCCACAGGTAAAATATTCAATTTGAGCGATATGTTATCACGACACAAATCTTCAGCAATAGAACGATTAATTCTTAATGAGTTCGACATTGAAACTAATGCCAACGGGCGTCCTACATGTGGGTTAACAGGGAAAGAACTCATAAATAGAGCGAACGGTATCGCAATATTAAGCGAAGGAATCCTGTTCTATTATCATCCTTATAATATTGGAAGTGGAGCTGAGGGTCAATATAATCTTATAATCCCGATTGAAGAATGAGATATTTATCTATAGCTCTTTTGCTCATACCGACACCAGCGTTCGGTGCTGCCGGCTTTGCAGACGCATATCACGACCATCAGCAATGGATATTCCCTGCTTATTTCTATTGCCTGATTTTTGGTCTGTTGCTTTTATCGGGATTGTTTATAATATCACTGATATGTAAAACAAAAACGCAGGAAATTACAAGTGCAATTTCGTCCTATCTTATTAGACATCGGATACTTGCAATCATAGTGACTGGCGTTCTTTTGGCAATACCCCTCGGAATAATTGGGTCTGTCTCGTGGGAGGTTATTTGGTTCCTATCCATCTTACCGGGATTAGTATTTATGTTGGCATTTCCGATGAGTCTTGTAAATAGAACTTTCAGAGAGAAATATATGCTTTCGCCATGTATGATTAAATGGACTTCTATGCTCTCCATTTCAGCAATAGCAGCTTCACTGCTGTTTATTGTTCTTACGAATTGGGGCCTGCTTTCTGGTACGGATGTTACGTATTTAGCACGTCCTGACCGATTTCATCCTGAATATTACACCCCAACTCATCCTTATGACAGTATGAAGGAAATCTGGGGTATGCCCCTTGTCTTCATTGCTGAAATCCCTATGGCAATTATTCTGTATTGGTTTGGATTATTAAACCGATACCTTTGCAGAAAGCTCTCTGCTATTCGACATCGAAAACAAGATGCTTTTCAAGATATTTATATTGGAGATTAGATTGTTAGGTTGGGAGCAGATGATAACCTCCCCATCGCCGCATGTGGCGGCCGAAATTTTGGGCAAAATGAATGGAGCGACTTCATCACGAGGTCGCTCCATTCTGATTATGACAAACATCTTATGCTGTTATTCTTTCTTTGATTAGGTGGGCATTGGAGTTGATGAGGTTGATGATGCGGTCGTGGTAGTCGGTGTTTTTGTTGCAAACTCCTCTTGACTGAACCACCTTTAGGGTTTTGAGGTCAACCTCGATTGTCTCGATTATCCTGCCCTCTATCCTCGCTGAGAAGATAAGGCTGTCCTCACGCTGGTCGTAGGCTGCGCTGAACAGACAAATATGCTGACTTTCAGCCTCCTGTCGGTATTCCTCAACGCTTTCCAATACCTTGACCTCAATCTCTCCGTCATTGATACGGATG
>CANQWS010000108.1 GCA_947627615.1 uncultured Muribaculaceae bacterium
TCGGGGGTTCTTTGTAAAGTTACAAATTATCTATGACTCTACCAAACAATTAGTTGGCTATTTTCTGAATATCCCTACTTATATTTCTTATATAATTCCGAACAGCCACACTCTCTGAATCTCTATGATGCACGCACCGGAGCATGACCACCCAATATTTGGGTGAAAAGGCCGGATAAAAATTCCGGAGCAAAACCACCCAAAATGGCGATTTTGCCACCAAAACAGGCCTCGAGCATCGCCCGATTCCGGAGCAAAACCACCCATTCCGGAGCAAAACCACCCAGTTTTTCAAGGTAGGGTCCGGGAGGGTGCCAACGGCACCTCATTCCGGAGCAAAACCACCCAAAACGGAAAAATGCATCTTGATTATCAGTGCGTTCCGGAGCATGACCACCCAAAAAGTTTGTAGTTGACACAAATGTCAATATATTGGCTCCAAAACTACAAAACTACAAGTGCCATGTCTGCAAACAACACTGATATGAGTAAGATAAAGCAAGTGATGCGGATGATGCTCCAGATAGATGAACGGGGCCGTCGTCCGTCCAACAGGAAAATCGGAGAAACCGTTGGCCTTTACAAAGGAACGGTCAACGACTATGTGAGGCGCATAGAGGCCGATTCGCTTTCCATAGAGGCTTTGCTCGAGCTGGACGATCCGGTTCTCGAGCGACGCCTTTGTCCGGGTTCGGCGGCGTATAGCGACGCACGCTTCGAGCATCTCTCCGGTAAGATGGAATTCTATCATCAGGAGATGCGGCGTCCTCATATGACACTGCAGCAACTATATGAGGAATATAAGGAGACCACTGCAAATCCCTACAGCTACTCGCAGTTCTGCTATCATTACAGCCAGCATAAGAAAGCGGCAGTCGCTCCGACGGTAGTCATGACAGAGACCCGAGAGGGCGGCAGGGAGATGATGGTGGATTTTGCCGGAGACAAACTGAAGGTACGGGATCCCAAAACGGGCGAGGACAGTGCGGTGGAACTGTTCGTCAGTACGCTTCCCGCCTCGGATTACCCTTTCGCCATCGCGGTCCCCACACAGAAGACGGATGACTTCATCTATGCCAACCGTCTTGCCCTGGAGTTTTACGGCGGGGTTCCCAAGATAATAATCACGGACAATCTCAAATCCGCCGTAATCAAGGCCGACAGATACCAGTCGGAGCCGAACAAGGTGTTCGAGGACTTCTGCAACCACTACGGAATCGTACATGTGCCGGCACGTGCGAGAAAACCCAGAGACAAGGCTCTTGTGGAGAACCAGGTGAGAATCATATACAATCGTGTCTACGCGGCCTTGCGGGACAGGGTGTTCTTCTCCATAGACGACCTTAACGAAGCCATATCGGAGTATATGGACAGACATCGGCAGCGCCGTATGAAGGAATATGCCGTGACCCGGCAGGAACGCTTCCTGGCCGTCGATCAGCCTAATCTCGGGCCTCTGCCTCAGACTCCGTTTGAAATAAAATGTCAGGCGGAATACACGGTTCAGGCAAACAGCTACATCCGTCTGAGCCAGGACGGCAGATATTACTCCGTGCCGCACAGACTCATAGGGAAAATAATCAAGCTTATATATACGGCGACGAGCCTGACCGAATACTATGAGGGTGAACCTGTGGCCGTTCACTCCAGACTGGGTGGCGAACGATATGTCACCAACAAGGATCATCTGCCCTCATATCATGAACAGTATCAGAATAAATCGCCGCAACGCTACATAGCATGGGCCGCCAGGACAAGCGAGGCGCTCGGCATCGTCATGGAAAGGCTGTTCGCCTCAAATCCCCTTGCCCCGCCCGAGACATTTTACAAAAGTGCCGACGGCATCATGCACATGGCCAAGACCGCAGATCCTGAACTGATGGAATGCGCATGTCGCGCGGCCATCGAATACGGAACATGTACCTACGGCTTCCTCAAAAGGATAATACAGACGAAAGGAACGGGCTTGACAGACAAGCCTCAGGCCGACACGCAGGCTCCGCGCAACTCCGATATCCGTGGCAAAGAATATTATCAAGACATGCAATAACCCATACATAAACAACTGATTACAATGGACACAATCAAAGAACAACTGCGGTCGCTGCGCCTTCCCGGCATGGCCTCCGCCTGGGAGACGATGATGGACACCCATACATCGTCCTCCCTGACCCTCGGCGACGGTCTGAAGATACTTCTTCAGGCAGAAAGGGACATCAGATTACAGAATCGGACCTCAAGACTGTTGAAAAACGCAAGGTTCCGCTATCAGGCATCGGTGGAAGCAATCTACTTCGATGCGGAGAAAGGAAGAAACAAGGATCTGATAACGAAGCTTGCTTCCTGCGACTTTATCCGGACCGGGCAATCCGTGCTGATCTCAGGCCGGTCCGGCACTGGGAAAAGCTACATTGCCACGGCTATTGGCGTCAATGCCTGTCTTGCCGGATACAGAGTGCTCTACACCGGCATGGCCAAACTGCTGGAAAGGATCAACATCGCAAGAGTCGAGGGTTCCATCGCGCAGTTCTTCGACCGCATGGCCGCGCTTGATCTTCTGTGCATAGACGACTTCGGCATGCGTAAACTCAACGGACAGCAACTGCTCGACTTCATGGAGATTATCGAGGACCGGCACGCACAGAAATCAACAATAATATCAAGTCAGCTTCCTGTCTCCGACTGGTATGATGTCCTCGACAACAACACTACGGTCGCAGATGCTATCCTCGACCGCCTGGCAAGAACTTCATATAAAATCGAACTCAAAGGAGAGAGTTATCGAAAATAAACACTAACTTTGCGCAGACCTAAGCACAAAGGGACCGTCCATGCTTAAAAAACTGGGTGGTTATCGCCGGAATGCCTGGGTGGATATCGCCGGAATATGCATCTATGACTTTGAAGAGATACAGGCAGATGATTACCAAAATCGCCTGCCTATGTTGTCTATGTATGATTAGCTGTTGGTATCCTATTTTTAGGAGTTTAATGATTTGTATATTTCGAGAATTAGAACTTTGTCCGGGCTATTGATTGTGAACCTACCGCTTTCTATGCGACAATTGACGGTCGATGCCATTATTACGGAGTTGTTGAACACAAAACTATCCTTTTACCTATTCTGTTTTCAGTAGCATCAGCCCATTTCTTTACCTTGCCTGCTTTCATCTTCCCCTCAATTTGTTTATCGGTCAGTTTCATGTCAAAATATTTACTTGGCTATTAAAATCAGAATCACAGCGAGGACGAGGAAACCGGACGAGGAAACCGGGAAATCAGTCGGCAAAAGTGTCCATCTGTTTTGTATTTTTATATTCTAATCTGCATTGAAAGCATTATGTTCCGACCGCGTATGCGATACATATAGTCTGTTTCACTAAGTAAGCCATAGCTGGCATA
>CANQWS010000109.1 GCA_947627615.1 uncultured Muribaculaceae bacterium
TGCAGCGGCGAATACCGCGGCTGGTAAAGCAAACGAAGCGACAACGGCTGCGAATGCGGCTGCAGCGAATGCAAATGAAAAGGCTACTGCGGCTGATACAGCAACTTCTGCTGCGAATACTGCAGCAGATGCGGCAAACAAAGCTGCAGAAAATCTGACTACAATTATATCTGAGGCGGAAAGTGCTACAGAAGCAGCAAATACCGCAGCGGAAACAGCAGAATCGAAAGCAACCGAAGCAACAACGGCTGCTACACAGGCGACAACAGCAGCAACGAAAGCAAACGAAGCGACAACGGCTGCAAATGCGGCTGCAGCGAATGCAAATGAAAAGGCTACTGCGGCTGATACAGCAACTTCTGCTGCGAATACTGCAGCAGATGCGGCGAATGAGGCCGCAGCAAATGCAAAACCGACGGTATTTGGATCTTTTAGCGGCTTCCCAAGACCAGGTAATGCAAATCAGTTGTATGTTGACTCCAGCTCGGATCCTCGATCGATTTACACTTGGAACGAGGAAAACCGTGAGTATGTCTTAACTGGAGGTGCTGGGCCGGAGTGGTTTGAGAGGGTGGAAAAGAACGAAAGTTCGATTACGAGTCTCGGCACAAAAATTTCGAAAACAGAAAGCGATATTACGCAACTAAACACGAGCAAGCTCGATAAAGGAAACCGAGTTCCTGCTGGATCTGGTGCGTATATTGAAACTGACAACGAAAGTGGCAAGTTGTTTATCATCAGCGCGAATGGTTATCGTTGGGAGATTGATTGCTACAATGGGACGTTCCGTATAATTTCTTACGGAACCACTGCTAAACCAAAAACTTCTATACCGCTCACGATTGATTCTAATGGAATCTTTAATATTGGAAAAGGAACGATGAGTGTACCAGGATTGACTATAAATGATCAAGCTTCGTATACAAATACGTTCAATAAGTATACAGATTCGTTTTCTCCAGGAGTATTTTATATTTTTTCACTGGGTTTGAATGTGATCATGGAAGACTTAAATGGCGGAGATCATTTGATTATCGGATATAAGGCTGATAATCAATATGAAGTACAAATGTCTCTGTCATATGCCAATTCTGGAGCAGATATACGATTTAGGTCAAAAATAGAAGGCGCTTGGTTGGCGTGGAAACGTGTATCATTATAAAGTGTCTTATAATTACAGTATTTATGGCGGTATTATACACAAATTACATGAAATTATAATGGAATCCGCTTGTATCCTTTCTGAAATATACAGGTCGAAGCATAAAGTAATTAGTTATGATTCCTGATCCATAGTCGTTAGACGTTTTGCATATTAAAAAACCAAATTCTGCACCAGCAGCTAGTTCATTCCAATGGACTTCTAAATAGCTCTTTGCTGATGCAAAACTTGCACTACTAGCCGCATCTCCGGCTATCTCGTTTATAGCTGCTACAATATTTTCTTTTGCTGTTGTTTGCAACGCGGATAGTAAGCCTACTTGGTTAATTGCAAACGGAATTGTTGTTTTTGGTTTATAGAATATGATACGAAACATACCATTCAGACAGTCGATGCCCCACTCGAAATTACCATCTGCACTGGACACTCGTATCTCTCCGCCCTCTTTATCGGAAAAAATTCTCACGTTTGCCCCAACGTTCAATTCTCCGTCGATGGTCTGCTTACCTGTTTTTTCAACGTGCTCGTGTTTAGTTGCAAATCAAAACATTTACATTTTTCTTAAAAGGAGGTAAACAATATGCAACCATTAATGGGAGGGGATTCCTCCAAATTATCTCTGTTGAAAAAGCAGAACGATTTACAAAAAAAACGATGGAAGCATTACAGACGAGGATTACCGCATTAGAAGCCGATGCTACATCCTTCGATAACGCTTAGACTCATCGAACGAAGTTTCGTGGAAAGAATCTAGGAAACGCGTTAACCGCGGACCAGAAAGCAGCGATCAAAGCTGGTACGTTCAAAGATTTATATTTGGGCGATTACTGGTCAATCAACAACCACACCTGGCGTATTGCCGATATAGACTATTGGTATGGCTCAGGAGATACTTCCTGTACAACGCACCACGTCGTTGTTATTCCAGATAGTCAGTTGTATACACACAATATGAATACGCAGAATGTTACAACTGGCGGTTATACAGGATCGGAGATGTATACAAGCGGTTTAGATCAAGCAAAGCAAATCGTTACACAAGACTTTGGAACAAATGTTTTGAGTCATCGAGAGTTTTTTACGAATACGGTAGCAGACGGACATGCGTCAAGCGGAACATGGTTTGACTCTACCGTAGATCTTCCGAACGAGATCATGATGTACGGCTCTTATATCTTTACGCCCGGTGCAACTGACACTGTTATTCCGTACCTGTATACGATCGACAAAACGCAGTTGGCGTTAATGCAAGTGGCTCCATTCTACATCAATCCAGCTAGACAAAATATTTGGCTGAGAGATGTCGTCTCGGCGTCCAATTTCCCCCTTGTCCGCGCCCATGGCGATTCGGGCTGCTACTACGCGTCTGGCGTCTTTGGGGTGCGGCCGGTCACTGTCCAAATTAGAGGTCGTCTATCACGCCACGGAAATTCGAGAGGAAATCCATGGGGCTTGTGCATTCGGGACTTCGGAATGCGAGATTACAAAGCGCTTGTCAGAAAGAAGATGGCTATGTATGTTTAGTAGTTGGATGAGCGGCTTCTATAAATTAATGTCAAAGGATCAGAGAAAAAAATCTGATTTCTTTGTATGAGGAACTCTTTCACAAACGTGTTCGAATTGTGAAATGTTCTGGGAAACAAAAAAATGGTATATTTGAACGAAAAGGAGGAAGAAAAGCATGTTCAATCCAAATCCATTAAGTCAAACACCAATGCCAAATACAAATTGGCAAAATCCATGGAACGCTCCGGCGCAACCACCACAGCCGGCACCAATGGTTCCAAACTGGAATCGACCAACGCAATCGATGCCGCCAGCTTATACTGGGATTCCTGGTAGAGCAATTTCCAATCCGCAGGAGATTCGGCCAAATGAAGTTCCTATGGATGGAACCGCCGGGTTATTTCCAATGAGCGATTATTCCTGCATCTATGTGAAAGCGTGGGGCGCAGACGGAAACATTCAGACTGTGCGTTATGTACCAGAACAACCAGTCGAGAA
>CANQWS010000110.1 GCA_947627615.1 uncultured Muribaculaceae bacterium
TTCAAATCCGCGCCTCCACACGGCAATCACAATCCATTTTCGGATTGTGAAAGCGGACCTTTAACTGAATTTCCCTATGTTAGAGACGTATTTTCTCTGTCTTGCCGGAGGCGGTTCTGATGATGTAGAGGCCGTGGGAGAGGGATTCATGCAGGTCGCCGTAATGTATGCCTTCGGCAGCCACCGTCCCCTGGAGGGTATAGGCCGTGCATGCCTCTGTCGGGAATATCGCTCCGTCGGCAGGGAGGTCGTCAACGCCGTCGGTGAGGTCCTCCACTATGGGACCGACTTTTGCCCACGTGCTGTTGCGGTATGCCTCCCCGCATCCTTCCAGCACATGCACTGTGATCTGCCCGAGCCGGTTGATAAAGTATTCGGGGTCACGGTAGCCGAGCGGACATTCCTCGTCAAGCCTCGGTGGCCTTTCGGAAAGCAGGTAGAGGTCGCTGAGCGACGGGCAGTCAGTGAACACGGCCTTCACCCTCTTGATGTTCTTGTTCAAGGTCACTCTCTTGAGATTCTTGCACCTGCAGAATACCCCTTCCTGGAGGGTGGTGAGCTCAAGTGGGAGCTTTATCTCACGCAGACTGTCACACAGATTGAATGCATATGGTTCTATGGTATGTATGCCGTCTGGAAGGTCGATATGCCTTATCCTTGAGAAACAGAATGCTGATCTGCCTATTCTTGTTATTTGCTGTGGAACATGGATGGTATCGGCAAAGGAGTTATAAAACCAGCTGTCTCCAATTTCTACGACCCATGATGGGAAAATGATATCCGGGATATCGGAAAAACCAAAGCAGGAGTCGTGTATATCCTCCACCGATTCAGGTATCACGAGTGGCTTTTTGTAAGTCGTACAGTAAAATGCATATCCTGCGATTGCCTTTAGTCCGTCGTTCAGGATTATCTCGTCAAGATGTAGCCCGCTCAAGGCCTGCTCTCCTATACCGCGCAGTGTAGATGGGAAATTGATATGTGTGAGGTTCTTTGCCCATAATGATTCATATCCCAGCCTTACGACACCCTCCGGGATATCGAAACTGGTTCCTGGTCTCATACATGGGTATAGGAGCAGGGTCTTTTCCTCATCAGTGTCGTAGAGTACACCGTCAATGGCCATGAAGTCTTTATTTCCGGAATCGACACTGATTGACTGCAGTTGGTAAAGTCCAGTTAGTCCGAGTTTGGTGATGGTCTCTATGGTTGATGGAATAGAGAGGGAGGCGATTGGCTGCGAGGAGAATGCATAGTCACCGATTTTAACTACAGGATAGCTTACGCCCTCATATTCGATTGCCGAAGGGATTGCAAGGTCGTAGCCTTCCGGGAACCGGAGAGTGAATTCTTCAGGCCCCTCTACGGCCCATGCGTCGTGATATGATGCTATTTCATAATAGACTCCATCAATCAGCACCGTCTTGACCCAGTGGCTTTCTGCATTGACAGGCAGTGTGTTGATGCAGGCGATTGACAGGACAATTCCGAGTAAAATGCCTTTTAATCTTTTGATCATCATGCGTAAGCGTCTTTGAATTCATAAATCAGGTATCCTCCCGGTATGAGTAGGCGCCGGATGCTTGTGGTTGAAAGGACTTTCTCCTTGCAATGACTTCCGGAGGAGCTGGTTGGTGTCAGTTCAATCACCCCTGCATACGCAAACGTCATGTCGACGGTCTGGTATTCCTCCACATCGTGGCTTACGATAACAAGATAGTTCTTACCGTTGGTGCGTAGCTGTGTAATCAAGGCTCCGATTCCGCTTGCGGTTATACCTCCTAAAGCCCCGATGCTCTGGTTTATAACCGACTGTCCATAGCCTTCGCCCACGTGCGTCCATTTCTTAAGCTCGGAATTGACGAACACCTTGCTGTACTGCTTGATCTCATAGTTGACCCGCTTCGCGAAATACCATGCGGGCGTCTTATTGAAATTCCTGTCTGTCAGAGCAGAGGTATATATCTCCTTTGGTTGATTGGGCTGCTGCCTATAGGTCCAGTAGACTATGCCCTGTGCTCCGAATGCAAGCGCGGAGAACGCCTCGAACCTGATATATGATTCCAGAACGGCGGGATGAAGCTTGCTTACGTTGATATATTCCGCACTCTGTACATGAGTCCAGAACACCCCTCCGGTAGCCTTGGAACGCTCATGGTAGGTGTTGAGATCCCAATAGAATCCCTTGTAATTCACATTGACCTTGCAGTTGTCTGCCGGATTGCATGATGTGTTGATGATACAGGATGTCTGTGTGACCGGGTAGAGATCATAAGACCACAAGTTGGAGTCGAAATTATTCTGGAAAGTGTCGAGATATTCCAAATACTTATTCTTCTCTGTTTCTTCCGAATGGTCGAACCATCCCACGAGGTTGATCTGCACCGGCCTCTGCTGAGGATCATTGCCCAGAATGTAGTCATAGATACTTTTCAGGTTGTATCCATGCTCCGTCTGGCTCAATTGATCCTGAGTCGGTTCATCTTTCAAGGTCCAGCCTTTGATGATATCGGCATTGTTGCTCACAACTTCTCCTTTTTGGTTTGTGTAGGCGTGCTCATTCTTAAAGAATTTCACAAAGGCTTCAGCCTGATTTATCCCATTTTCAGGATTTTTGCCTCCCAAATCGAAGAAATAGCAGTTTGCAAGTATGTTGATTATTGGATCCACGTTCTTAGCATATCCTAAGTAGGTTGTCAAGGTGTCCTTTTTCTCGGGACTATCGATATTGCCGTGCAATACCGCCGTGTTGAAGTTACATTCCCTAAGTTGCTGGAACGTTTCTCTTATTATGTCGCCGTTGTCATCGAGTGTTCTTATGTTGGAAGCAATGATTGCGATTTCTCCTGACACAGGTGGCTTATACGGATATTTGCTCTTAGGCAAAATGTTCTGGTTGATGTTTTCCATATAGAATTTAGTGTTTATAATGATTATTCCCATCTATATATTTATTCCCATCTATATATGAGGTAGCCTCCGGCTGGCAATGTCGCGCTTACCGGGAATGGCTCTCCTATGGGATCCGTCGGCACTACAGTCGGCACTACATATTGGGAGGTTCTATTATTTGATTTTTCAGACTGGCGCATCGAGACAGAACCTCATTAAGCCTCGCCTGTCAGCCTT
>CANQWS010000111.1 GCA_947627615.1 uncultured Muribaculaceae bacterium
GGGTGGATCTCGCCCCAGGGCATGATTCTGTAACCCCGGTATTCGATTTCCAGAAGGTCGCCCGTTTCGGTTACGAGAGCGGTTACATAGCCATGACCGATCTTGTAAATTCCCATGGCCAAGTAACGGGCGGTAAAGTTGGAAATCCGCAGGCTCTCGCTGAAGCTCATAGTCATGATTCCCTGATCGGGGTTGACATAGTTGGTATAGGCCAGGTCATTGATGGTATAGCGGTTCATAATAATTTCCTTTCTTCTTTTGTTTTTATCCGGGAGGGAGGTCCTCCCAGGAGCCCTCCCGGTTTACTGTTTAGTTATCAGCCGTGGAGGTCGCTCATCGCCTCCTGCATAAGCTGGAATGCCTTCTCCAGCTTCTCCGTGTCCGTGTCCTCATAGTGACCGACAGAGGTAGAAAAGATATCATGCGCAATGCGAACGTTGACCTCGGGATACTCCTGGTTGGTGCGCCAAGACAGAGAGACGCTGCGACCCCACTTGCCATCCGGATATTGCAGCGGGGCGCTGATAAACAGCCCGCCATCCAGGGTGATATGCACCGCGTAACCGGTCAGGCTATAGTCGCCATAATACATGGCGAAATATTCCGGATGCTGCACCATGGGAACGTTGTCTCCGAATACCAAGCGGTTAGCGTGCTCGAGAATAGTGGCCATTTCGGTGAAGGACTTGTTGGTGTTATACATTTTAATATCTCCTTTTCTTTTTTAACCGCGCATTGCGCGTCCAAGGGTGGATATCCTTTGCCGTGAAGCTTTGTTCCTTGCCTCACTGGCAAGGCCAATTGTAGCAGAAAGCGGGGCCCCTGTCAATTGTCGTTTTCACTGGAAAACCTGCCATATTCTCAATGTCAACGTTATTATGTCAACTAGGGGCTCCGATCTCCCCATTCTCCAAAAATTTCCAATTCAAATTTTCCCTGGGGCCGGCGATTTTTTTGCCCATCCCCCCGCTTCCAATTTTTACCATCTTTTTTACCATCCCTACTTCCAAAAATTTCCAATTGGCTATTAGGTATAGTTGTATCGCGCGTACACATGCATATACATTAAACTAGATCAGGTAAGGTTTCATAATATGCTGACTTGGTTAACCATAATAATTATGAGGGCTCGGACTGAAAGGGGACATAATATGCTGACTTGGTTAACCATAATAATTATGGGGTTTACAGAATTCGGTTACATAAGCTCGTTTACAAAATAAATTTTTTAAACTGGTTTACATAACAAGTTTACGCGCCGCCCAAGGGCGCCAGCGGCGCGCCGGTTTACATAATCCGTATAGAAAATTATAATTATGTAAATTAGGATGGATTAACATAATAATTCTAAAACCAGAAGGTTTACATAACTTCGTTATGAAAATAACATAACACCTTAACTGGAAGGTTTACATAATTTCGTTATGAAAGTAACATAATAATTTTGAGCCGGAAGGTTAACATAAAATCGTTATAAAATTTAATTGCCATAAGGGAGAGGGATCCAGCGCCCCTCTCCCTGTTTCTTATGTTTCCTAGATCTCATCTACCTCGTCGAGGTAATCCAGGAGCATATCCATGGTAAACCACTCGGGGTCTACCAGTTTATTGTACTTCGGATTCATTCCCATCTTATGGGCCTCACCCCAGGGAAGAACGCGCCAGTTATGGTAACGGATTTCCAGTAGATCGCTGGCCTCGGTGACATAACCCATGACCTTGTTGTTAGAAATGGAATAGATCCCCATCTCCAGATACCGTGCGGCATAGCCCGTGTGGATCCCCTCGATAGGACTGCCCTTCGCGTCGGCCATCCGATCGGAGCCGAGCAAATCGTGCATGTTATACATAATTCATTATCCTTTCTTTTGTTGTTTGTACCTAGGAGAGGAGTCCGCCCCGCAGAACCTCTCCTAGGTTATTGGCTTATGTTTAGTCGCTCATATCGTCATGAAGAAATTCCATGGTGGCCGCTGCATCGCTAGCGAACTTGTTTACCAACAAGTCCAGCAGCTGACGGTCGGTGATGCGCATGTCGATCTCGGTATAGTCGAAATCCTCCACGCGGTCATCATGGGTGTAGTGGGTATCGATGCCCACCGTGTTATCGTCCACCGCATTAACGGTCATGATCACCGTTGCATCGCTGAAGAAGTGGTACAGAGTGAGATACCAGTCGTTATCAGCGTTTACGTACATGGAGCAGATGCAAGGCACGCGGCTGTGAAGGAAAGCCCCCTCCATGTCATCGGACATAGCGTCGGCGTCCGTGTATGCAAGCATCTGACGCTTAATAGCCTCGGTGGAAATGCAGTTCAACATAACTTTATACTTCCTTTCTTGATATGCGCACATTGCGTGCGCCCGCATGGGTGGATTGCTTTGCTGTCCGGCTTCCCTGTCGAACAAGCGCATTCTAGCACATGGCTAGCCGGCTGTCAAGCCCTTTTTTTCCGTCGATCTGCACAAATTTTCAGCCGGTTTCGGGAGCTTTTTTGTGCAAGCTGTACAATTTGAAACAAAATCAGGTCAAAACCGCCTGAAAAGCTCTCATTTTGCCGAAAAAAAGAACTTTTTTGCCGTTTTGCCCAATTGCTTAAGTTGAATCGCACGTGCGTATGCGTGCCCGCCTACAAGAACATAATCTCTGGACCTGGTTAACTATAAAAATTATGAGCAGCATCGACACAAGCAGTTTATATAGTAGTTGGTTTACACTATAATAAGTGTCATAAGCTTGGTTTACAAAATGAATATTTTACATTGGTTGACATAAGCTCAGTTGACGTAATGAGTGTTTTACATTGGTTGACCGTATAAACGGTTGACATTATAAGCGGTTACGCATATAGACATAATGGGTTAACATAATTTACGTCATAAGCGGCCGGTTT
>CANQWS010000112.1 GCA_947627615.1 uncultured Muribaculaceae bacterium
GAAGACTCGAACACCGTAAAATCAACGTTCGAGCCATACTATATTGCGTTATCCCACTTTTATCGGACAGCAATAATTCAAAAATGATCTCTAGCCTCGGAGAGGTCAATTAATAATCTGAATCTTCCCACGGAATAATCCCGAGTGGCCATTAACCGACCTTTCCGAGGCTGCGGTTGTTGGAGGTCCTTTACCCCACACCAAATGCGTCCTCGTTCCTCGCCGCATTTGATGTGGGGCTACAACCGACACGCCTCTCCGAGGCTGTTAATACCTTGTATATCAGAAAAAATGGGAATATATCTCACTCCGAGGCCGTTAATACCCTCTTTATCATGGCGCTCGGCTGTTACCAGCGGAGGGTGACGGTGTGGCCGGCGGGGGAGTTGGGGAGTTTCAGGAGGTAGGTGCGGGTTGTTTTGTCCCATTCGCCGAGGGGCCGGGACACGCCGTCGACGGTCACCTCTTTGGGCGCTTTGGGCAGCAGGATGCGGGCTATGCCGTCGGTATCGGCGGGACTTTTGGCTGTGAACGTGTAGCTGTGGGGCGTGACGGACTCGTCCGATTCGCGGAATGAGGCCGCGAGAATCTGCGGGCGTTTTCTGTCGGTCACCTTGTCAACGTCGAGCAGGAGGGCCTGGGAGCCGGGGGCCACGGTCACCGAGCGGCTCACGGGCAGCCCGGGGTCGAACAGGCTGATGAAGTGTCCGCGCAGCTGCAGAGGCTCGTCGGTGACGCTCTCGTCAAGCACGGCGGCGAGCAGATACGGGCCGCGACGCAGCGTGAAATTGTTCCTGTACCCGAGGTCGGAGCCAAAGAGACGCTCCACGGCGCGGAGATAGGCCTGATCGCCGCCGGTGTCCATCACGTGGTGCTTCGGGTCGGTGCGGAGCACGGTCACGGCGCCTTTGCCCACGCTGTAGGTGCCTTCCGGCGCGTCAGGGTCGAGACCAAGCAGCTTGAAAAGGTGCTGCGAGGGCGCTGAGAACGCGTTCGGGGCCTTGGACCACCATTCGTCCACCTTCTGGAACGGATCGCTGTCAGAGCCGCTGTAAATGAGTTTTCCGCCATCGCGCACCCAACGGGCGAGGTGTTCGTGGGCCTCGGGCGAGAGCGGCTTCATGTTGGCGTAGGTCATGGCGAGCACTTTTATGCCGGAGAGCGTGGCGGGATAGCCGAGGTTCTCTATGTGGACCGTCGAAACGGGCATACCGCGCTTGAGCAGCGGCAGGGCGAGGCCGAAGAAGTTGGAGAGCTGCGGGTCGTCGTAGCCCTCGTGGCGCGGGAAGCGCTGGAACATCAGGGAGTTGCCCATGAGCACGCCCACGCCGTGGGTGCCGCTGACACGGTTGTCGGAGCGCGGCATGCGGTTGAGGGCGTTGACCATCACCTGCATCTGCGTGGAGTAGAAGCGGGGAATGCGTATCATCTCGCTGTTCTTGTCGCCCGTGGCATGGTAGAGGCCCTCGTAGATGCGCTCAGGCCACGGCATCACCTCGTAGTCGGCTACTCCGGGATAGAGCAGCTGGGCCGTGAATGTGGCCTGATAGTTGCGGCGGTAGTCCTCCCAGTCTCTGGGCAGGTCCTCGATGGGGTCGGTGAGGAAAAACATCTTCCGGCCCGTGGGCGCCGTCATGGACTCCATGGAGCCGTATTCAAGGAAGGCGGTCTCGAACACGCGTTCGGCCTGGCGGCCGTTGTAGAACACCGGCGAGCGCGAGGTGCCGGTCCACACCTGGGCTATGTAGCCGTCGACGCAGGGCAGGGAGGCCAGCGAGGCCTCCGGGCTGACTATCTCCCACATCGAATAGTTGACGAGCGAGTGGGTGGGCACGTAGCACTTGATGTCCTTGCCAAGAGAGCGGCCGTAGTCCTTGGCGAAGGTCATCACCTCGTTCAGGGCGCGGTAATAGAGATGGTATTTGAGTTTGCCGGAGAGATATGTGGCCTCGGGCGATTCATGCTGCGGGCGCCACGGCGTGCCGTAATAGTCCTGCCATTCGCGCTTGAAGGCGTCGCTGTAGCCGGAGCGGGCCCAGAATTCCGGTTCCTCCAGGAAGATGGCCTCGGCGCCGGCATCGATGGCGCGTTTCACACACGCCTGCTTCATGTATTCGATGAAATTCTCCGAGGGGACTATGTAGGGCACCATGTAGCCGTGCCAGATGGTGTCGCCGCGCTGCACTTTCTGTCCCTCGTCGAGGTGGCGCTTGCCGTCCCATGCGCCGGTGAAATAGTCCTGATATTCGCCCCAGGCTATTCCGGTCATGAAGTGCACGGTGTAGCCTTTGTCGCGCCAGCTGGCGATGCGTTCCTCAATGGTGCTGTGGCCGCGTCGGCGGTCCGAGGGGTTTCCGCCCACGCCGTAGACCATCACGGCGTCGGTGCGCACGTCGATCGACGGACGCCATCCGCGCGAGGTCTGCATGGTTGTTTTCACTGAATCGGCCGGTATTGAGATAGCTGCCGCCATGGCTGGCAGAAGGAGCGAGAGAGCTGACAGAAGGATTTTCATCGGTTACGGGGGGATTATAAGGGATTGGTCATGAAAATGAAAAAGCCACCGGATGTTTTAAATTCGGTGGCGATTTGCTCGCGCTTCAGGATGGGCTTGAACCAACGACCCCCTGATTAACAGTCAGGTGCTCTAACCAACTGAGCTACTGAAGCATTGTGGGCTGAATTGAAGAATGAAACTACGCCCGGCGTTTCTGATTTTTGCGCTTCAGGATGGGCTTGAACCAACGACCCCCTGATTAACAGTCAGGTGCTCTAACCAACTGAGCTACTGAA
>CANQWS010000113.1 GCA_947627615.1 uncultured Muribaculaceae bacterium
GATGATATTTATTTGACTCTTATATTACCTTTTCGCGATTATAGGGAGGGCGATCCTATTATGGAAGAGTTAAAGAAAAGAGCTAATAGGATGACTACGATGTCTCCTTATTGGGATAAAGATGTAGACGATCTCCGCGATAAGAGCATTGCTGAAAATTGTGATGTACTTTTAGCAGTGTGGGATGGTAAGCCAAGTAAAGGTGTTTGTTCTACTATTGAATATGCAAAGGCGGCGGGTAAAGTAATTATTTATTGTCCGCGGCATATATTTGCTACGCGGGAGGACGATGCTCCAGTCGCGGTTGAGCCCGCTATAAAGCGCATGAGTCTGGATCAAATCGAGATAGAGAAGACTATCGCTCTTGCGGAATATAGGTGGGGTAAAGACGATGAGCGGGCCGCCGCGATACGCAAATGTGCGGAAGTCTTAGATACTAGCGCATTAATGTCATTATATAATCACTATCTTGCTAAAGAGTGCATTTATGGGGTAACGATATGAAGAAGATAATTAAAGCAATCTTAATGTTGCTTATTATAGTGCTATTTATCTTCGATATTACAGTCGCGGCGGTCCTCGCTGCAACTGTCTACGAGGCCAGCCAAGATGAGATTATGATCGAAGATGAATTTGAGTCTATTACTGGTGATGTATGGACGCCGCAGGAGTTGGAGAATGCGGGATTAACTGTGGATAGTATTGAGATCGCGGAGGGCCCGTCTCATGCTGCCACTGACCGGCGGTTGCCGCGTTACTGACTATGAAGCGGAGGAGGTTAGATCGGTATGGTTTCAAATTTAAAGAGTAGCTATGCGCATGTGATGTATGATTGCGGGTTATGCGGGTAGCCTTGTATATATGTGGAGCCTATGAAGATTAATTTAAAGATGCAGTGCGGGCATGAGTACACGGCGGTCGAAACTTATGTATGCGAGGATTGTAGGAAGGCGTATGAATTTTTTATTGCTGGTATGGACGAGCAGTTTATTAAAATGCGGCAAGAAGAGCTGAAGGGGTAGGCGAAATAGGAGAGCGAGCGAAGCGAGGGGAACGAGCGAGCGAAGCGAGGAGATTTTATCGTTTTAAGGTTTTTGAAGGTCATTTGGAGATTTTTTGGTCGTGGCAAACCCCGTTTTTCAATTTCAAATATATTTTATCCCGAAATACACGCCCCACAAAAACTTTTTAGGTACGTTCCGAACCTGAGCCATTCTGTCGCGCGAGCCTGTTGAGGCAGACCCGCCCTAAAAGCTAACACAACACAGTCACACGCTCTACAACAACATGCAAGAGCAATGCAATCAAAATCAAATCTAAATTTAAACACTTGTTCTCAAATGTGAAAGCAAGTGTTTTTTCTTTTGTTCTCAAAGCTTTACTACACAGTCAAGCTACTCATCTAAGCAGTCGCAGCGCCGCAGGCGGTAGGGCGAAGCCCGTTGTCCACTTTAGCACGTTAAAGCGGTAAATTGTCAGACAATTCTGACAACTTTCTCTACTTTATCCCAATCCCGAATTAACGCTTCAGCGCGTTGAAGTGCTACACTTCACCACATTAAAGTGCTAACGCACTGATGTGTCACAGCAGTACAGTGCAACAGCCTGCGAGTCACGGTCGCGAGATTGTTAAAAATTTAACTTAATCAAAAGTTAACACTTTTGTAACATTTGGTTAACACTTCAAAGCATCGGCAAAGTGACCAAAGGACGAACCTACGGACGTGCTAAGCTTGTGCAACATGCACAACACGACACAACAGTTTGTGCAATGTACACAATCACATCAATGTATCTTTGTGCAGAATGTCAATGGACAAAGCTATGTTTGTGTAGTACAATGGTATCATCAAAGAGGGGAACAAGGAGGACAAAACAATGACACACTACTTCATCACTATTCAAGAGTACGAGAACATGAAAGTTTATGAGAACGACCATGTTTACAAAGCAATCGAGATGGCGCTGGTTAAACAGCTGGGCAGGACAATCGGTGAAGCGATTCTCCACAGATTCATGAACAAGACAATCCGAGAGATGACAGTAACAAGTGGAGTCGATCTGATGAGTGCAATAGTAATTAGATAATATAAACAAAAGGAGGATAAAGCAATGACAAAGACAATCGTTTACAAGGGAGTGGCAATCACAGGGGCAGAGGCAAGCACAGGATGCTGGAGAGTAAGGTTAAGCACCATAGAGAATATCATCACAGTAAGAGCCAAGAGCCATGAGGAGATGATCAGCAAGGTGATGAACTACATAGACACAGCAAGGTGAAGCGAAAGCTTCGCCTTTTTAGTTACGTAGAGACAAGAGACAGAGTGACACATAATGTGTGAACGCGGCGATCGTGGCTTTATGGCAGAATGAGACGAGACCAACATCACTACATAGAGATGAATGATGTGTGATATATGAGACATCTTTGAGTGATGTGATATAATACTATTAATGTGTGAACGCGGAAGGTCTCGTCTAACGCGCTACACACCAAGCGTTTCCGCGTACCACATAAGCACTGCAAGCACGCATCTGCACTAACACTCTTTACTCTTGTTACATCATCAGCATGTAACTATTTATCTACATTGTTGTAGCTTTTGTGCTACATTCGATATGTGTCGTTTAGCGGCTCGGGCCGCGAGCGAGTGTAAATTCTCCCGTCTCCGAGCGAGTCGGCCCGGTCCCCGGAATTGTCAGACAATTCGGGGTTTTTCGGCGAATTTTCAGAAAATTCAC
>CANQWS010000114.1 GCA_947627615.1 uncultured Muribaculaceae bacterium
ATAAGGATTTTGGAGACATAGGAGGTATCAAAATGGAATTTGGAGAAGCGCATTTGTGCTATAAATGCAAACACAGACCAGAGGATATTGGGCAAACAACGGTTGACCCTAATGAATGTCCATTCGCTTTTAGATTATGGGCCGGAGAAGAAAATGCTAATGGGTGTAGATACAAGTCAACAAAAAGTGGCCAGTATGACGATAATTCCGGTCAATACCTGGATGAGAATGGAGAAATAATCTTAGAACGGGTTGACAACGGTGGCGGGTACTGGATTACAAAATGCAAGAAATTCAGCCCTGATACAATTACAAACGGAGAAAAGCTCCGGGCTATGCCGGATGAGGAATTAGCGTCTTGGATTGCAAAGATTTCTCCATTTGGAACGCAGGAAACTTGGAAGAAATGGCTTTCATGCGAGAGTTTTACGGAGGCCCACAATGTCTGATATGCTCCCCTGCCCCTTTTGCGGCGGAGAGGCCACGATTGAGAAGGACTACACCGCTAATTGTTTCGGCGAGGAAAAGGTTACGCTGCGGACCGAGTGTACCGTCTGCGGCGCAAAGCCGTATTGGGAGACGGTGCAAGGGACTACGGACAAGCTCCGGGAGCTCCGGGAGAAAATCGAGACGGCGGAGTTTGAGCTGAAAGAGCGGTGGAACAAGAGGTACAAGGAGGGGTGATATGTGCCGAACAGAATAATCAAAGAATCCATAAAAAGTAGTGACCAAATCGACCAGCTTACATGGTTTGAAGAAGTCGTTTACTATCGGCTCATTGTTTCGGCTGATGATTACGGATGCTTTGATGGACGGCCCGTTTACTTGAAAAACGAGCTATTCCCGACAAAGGATACTGTCACAAAGAAAGCTATAGAGGACGCTATCCAGCGGTTGGCCTCTGTCGGCCTGCTTCATAAGTATGAGGTGAACGGCAAGCCTTATTTGTTCTTCCCAACATGGGAGAAACACCAAAGGATACGCAACAAGCACAGAAAATATCCTTTGCCACCAGTTGACGGTCATTTGACAGCGGATTGCGGTCAAATGACAGCGGATTGTCAGCCTGAATCCGAATCCAATCCGAATCCGAATCCGAATCCAGAATCCAAATCCAACTCGACGCGCGCGCACGAGGCGGCAGACCCCGGCCTTGCCAAAGTTATGACTCTCTACATGGACCGGGTACAGTCGTTGCCCTCCCCCTCATGCGTAGACCTCCTGAAAGGCTACACAGCGGAGTTAAGCGCTGACGTAGTGTGTCACGCCATAGAAAGTGCGTTGGACGATAACAAGCGACAATGGTCGTACATACAGGGCATACTCCGGCGGTACAGTGCCGAGGGGCTTACGAGCCTTGAGGCGGTACAAGCATCGGAAGCGGAGTTTGCGAGGGCAAAAGAGAGAAGCACGCAATGCGGACAGAGGCATCGCGCAAAAGACCGAATGGGATTCCTTGCCGAGTCGATAAGGAGGGATTTGGAAAATGACAGAGCTGGACGCGAAGGGGATAATCTACCTTTTGGGGACGCTGTGGGACAATTACAGGGTTCCGGAGACGGAAGCTGACCTTGCGCCAAAAGTCTCCGCTTGGTGCGCACTTTTTCGGGACGTGCCACGGCAGGAGGTGGAGCAGGCGATATACTCCCTATCGGCGGATGGAGGGAACTTTGCGCCGCAGATCGGGCAGGTGTACGCACGGCTCAAAGAGCGGAGAGGTACGCAGAAAGCGCTTTCCGCCCCGGCTTACGATGCAGACTACGAGGCGGCCGTCAGGACATACGCCCTTATCGCTGGGATAGCGCCTCCGCCGTCGGGGATGACGAGTACGGAACTGTACCGGTGGTTTTGTGAGGCGAGGGAGAGAGTGCGCGGCAGGATGCAACCGGCGTTGACGGAGGGGACGGAATGATACACCTCGGAGATATAACGAAAATATCCGGCTATGATGTCCCGCCCGTGGATTGCGTTATCGGGGGCTCACCGTGTCAGGACCTGAGCGTTGCAAACGGGAAACGGGCGGGGCTCGCGGGGGAGCGGTCAAGGCTTTTTGCGGAGCAGATACGGATCGTGAAGGAGATGCGAGATGCGGACAGATTACGAGGGCGAACAGGTCAGTTTATTCGGCCACGGTATATGGTTTGGGAGAACGTCCCCGGAGCTTTCTCCAGTAACCACGGCGAGGACTTCCGAGCGGTGCTCGAAGAAACAGTCAGGATCGCGGAATCGGAAGCTCCCGACGTTCCACTACCTCCCAAAGGGAAGTGGCCGCTGGCTGACGCCTACTACGGAGACGGGTGGTCCATTGCCTACCGAGTATTCAATTCAGAGTTTTGGGGAGTCCCCCAACGTCGCCGTAGAATCGCGCTTGTCGCAGATTTTGGAGGACAATCCGCACCCGAAATACTCTTTGAGCGGGCTCGCGTGTCTTGGGATACGCCGGAGGGCGCAAAGGCGGGGAAAGGAACTTCCGGCGGAGCTGGACAATGCGCTTGTGCAGCAGATACAGAGGGCGGGGTTAACTCAATAGCATACAGTTTTGATTCGCTTGCATCAAACAGTATGAAAAGCTCAAATCCTCACAGCGGGTGTCGCGTGGTAGAGATTGCAAAAACGCTTGACACTACATATCCTGACCCTTCAAAGAATCAAGGGGGTATAGCGATACTCAAACCAACTGTATTTGACGCACGGGGTAA
>CANQWS010000115.1 GCA_947627615.1 uncultured Muribaculaceae bacterium
CCGGATCGCCTACCTTCTCGCCGTTGGCGTAAAGCTCAACGGTGATCGACGCGTTCTCGGGTATATCGCTATCGCCCGCTTCGTTGGTGTCGTCGACCCATTCCTTCTTAACTGTTAAGCTTGTTTCAGCTTCATAATTGTTGGTGAATGTTACCTCAACGGCAGGAGTGTTGCCCGCGGTAACTATAACAGTAGCAGTTCCGTCAGTGCTCAGCTTGCCATCAACGGTCAGCGTGTGCTTGAAGTCTTCAATATCGCTGTTTTCCTCGGTGATGGTGTATGTGCCGGGAACGAGACCGCTAAGAGTCTGCGATTCGCCGTTATGAAGCGAAACGGTATTCTCGTAATCGGTTCCCTTTACAGTGAATTTAAATTCACGGTCGCCGGTGTACTCGCCGGTAACAACCTTTTGGATAGTCAGGCTGCCGGGAATCTGCTTGTTGGTGATGTCGAACCTTCTTACAGGGTTTCCGACTACATCTCCATACTGTTCCCAACCGGACGTGCAAGATATCTCTTTAACTTTATATACTATTAACTTGCCGTCTTCGTCATATACGGGAACTTTATTGAAATTATGACTCTGATGACCTTTGTTAAGGGTTGCACACTCTAACAATTCATCATCTGTCGCGCCGGTAGGATCAACGACTTTATAAAGTCCAACTTCAACTGAAGGATTGCTTTCCGGCCAGCCATCTATCTCTTTGCCGGCAGCATCAAGCCATTTCTTGTTGACTTCAGCGTCCACATAATCTCTCGTATTGGTAATGGTGAAGCCGTCGGTCATCTTGCCGGTAGGCTCGCCAACCGTCCAACCGTGGAAGTCTTCTGCTCCCTTCTTGACGCTGATTTCCTTAACGGTGTAATTGATCTCGTTGTCGTCCGCGTCGTATTTAGGAAGGTTAGTGAACGTAGCAGAGGTTTTGTCCTTATTGAGGACATCTGTTTGTTTGGGAGATTCAGCCAGCTTGCCATCGGCACCAACCTCGTAAACGCCTACGGTAACTACGACGCCTTCGGGCCAAACGGCTTCGGCGCCTTTGTCGATCCATTCCTTCGTTACGGAGACAGAGGTGTCAACTCTCTTGTTGGTGATGGTGAAGACGTTATTTACTTCGTCAAGCTTTTCAAGTGTCCAACCTTTTACGGGCGTCTTTACACCTTCAGTTTCGGTATAAACCGATACCTCTTCTACGGAGTATTTGTAATCTTTCTTATCCTCGTCTAACTTCGGAAGATCTGAAACAGTCGTACTCCATTCGGGAGACTCAAGAGTGATTACATCACCGTAAGGCTTCTTATTCCCCTTGGAATCAGTCTGATAAATCCGAACATCAACCTTCAAGTTTTGATTGACCACTGATGTGTCAGACCATTTCTTTTCAATGGTAATGCTTGTTGTTTCTTCATCGGGCTTGGTATACGAGTTGGTTACGGTAACCGTTGCCGTCTTATTGATTTCTACCTCCACGTCTCCGGTGCCGGTGTGTGTAAACACATATCCCTCAACGCTCGCATCTGCAAGATTTTCGGTTACGGTGTACTTGCCTGGAACGAGGTTGTGGAGAACCGCAGGATTACCAACGGTTGCTGTAACTCTATAGGTCTTTACCTCTTCCGAATCTATAGGACCTTTAACAGTGAACGTGAACACCTTTTCGGAAAGATCGATTGTCTCTCCCTCGGGAACATTGACAACCTTTTCAATCTCAAGGCTGCCCAGTTCCCTGGTGTTGGTGATGGTGAAGCTGCCGTCGGAATTAAGCTTGCCCTCTTCGCCAATAGTCCAACCCTTATCACTAAGATTTTCTTTGCCTGACTCGGTTACAACGTACGCCCTTATTTCCTTTACGGTGTAAGTATACGCCTCGCCGTCGCCGTCATACTTAGGCAGGTTACTATAGGTATGCGTCCAAGAATCGGCGGTAAGTGTGACAACGTCGCCATCCTTTTCATCGTTTCTGTAAAGCTGGATTTCAACCTTTGTGCCGGCGGGAGGAGTGCCTATATCACCAGTCTGAGATTTGTCCTCCCAAACCTTCTTAACAGTCAGGCTGGTCAGCGCGTCGTACTTGTTGGTAAAAGCTACTTCAACATTAGGCGTGCTGTCCGCATTGACGTTAACAGTGACAGATTTTCCATCGCTATTCAATGTGCCACCTGTAACAGTCAGCGTATGCTTGAAGTTTTCAACATTTCCACCAGTCTCGGTGATGATGTAATCACCGGGAACAAGGTTGGACAGAGTTTTTACTCCATCATCTTTAAGTGTAAAGGCTTCGCTATAGCCATTAGGACCGGTTACGGTGAAGGAGAATGCTCTGTCGTTGCTATCAGTAAGGGCATTGTAATCCTCATCGCCGATAACAGCCTTTTTGATAGTCAGGCTTCCCAGTTTCCTGGTGTTGGTGATTTTGAAACCTTCATCCATGTTGCCGCCATAGGAGACTTCCCAGTCATTAGCGTACGGGGTTTCAACACGCTGGTATTTGTTATCTACTTCCTTGTACTCAACCTTTACTACTCTGACTTCCACAACGGAGTACTCGATCTTCGTTTCGTTATCAGCTTCATACTTCTGAAGATCCTCAAATAAATTTCTCCAGCTGTTTGTCCTGTTGAGCGACTTGTAGATTCCGGTTGCCGCGCCGCCTTTATAAAGCTCTACAATTACCTCAACGTTATCATCTAAT
>CANQWS010000116.1 GCA_947627615.1 uncultured Muribaculaceae bacterium
GCGTGGTACTCTCTGGGGTCTGCAAACTCAACGGAAAAACATCCATCTTCGCGCAGGCTCTTAAGAATCTGTTTTGCTAGTTTCATGTTCTTTTTTTTGTTGTGCGTTACAAATCGACTTTGTTACTTTTGACAATGTGCTTCGCGAAAAGAGAGTTAACTTCCTCTTCCGTGATCATTCCATCGTCTTCGTCCTGGATTGTCTGGACATGTTCCTTTTTCTTTGCGCTTCGTGCAGGCTTTTCCTCGGCTTCAGGCTCCTTCTTTTCGCCATCATTCCCATCAACCACGGGCTTCTCCGACACATCTTGCTCAACTTGCTCATGCTCATTTGCAGCAAGTTTCGCAACCTTTATTTTCGGCGTTACGTTGCGCACGGTTTCGGAGATTTCCACGTCCTCCAGTTCTTCTGCCGTCTGCATGCCAAGCAACTCTTCCGGCACGAACGCACGCGCAAAGAATGCCGCCGCCCTGTACCGCATCATTTGCTCCGGCATTGTTTGCCACTTTTTGTTTGACGACCACCCTTCAGCGCGAGCCATGTCAAGCGTGATTGGCGTCCCGTAGTCCGGGTGCTTGTCGTCAGGATCGTCAGACCGGTGCCCCACGACCTGGATTCCTCCCGTGTAGTCCTTGCCGTTCACATAACGGTACTCAATGCGACGGTACTTCGGGCTGCGATTCAGCAGCGCGATAGCAAACTTCCCGGACAATGCCGCGTTGCCATGCACAATGACTATGTTTTGGCATACCATCAGCGGATCCATGCGCAGACGCTGTGCCATGTTCAGCGCGATCATGACGCTTCCTGCATTATTCTGGAACGCCGTTGGCAGTAGTGGGGACTTGCTCAAAAACTCTGCAAACTTATACATTTGCTCAAGGTCTCTGAACGTTGTGAGCATGCCACCACCTTGCGGTGCCGTCATGGCAAGCTCGTTCCTTTTTGTTTCGTTTGTGTTCATATGTTGTCTGTTCACTTTTGATGCGCTTCCCACCCGTAGGGAAGCATGAACCCATTATTGCGCGTCATTGCTGAGTTGTCAACATCTTTTTTCACTTTTTTTTATTTTTTTTCTTGACTATTCACTATCCGTGCGTTATCTTACTCATGTTTTTTGTGTCTCTCCACCACAAAAAAGGGCGCGCGTGGGTTTTCGTTCTTTTTTTCCACGCGCGCCCGCTCCTTTTTCTATTCTTCGTTCCCTACTCACGCGCAAACTTGCGTATCATGCGCCGCACTAGCTCACTTTTGCTGATCCGTAGGCGCTTCGCTACCGTTTCAAGCAGGTTCGCCTCTTCGTGATCCAGGTACACCGCCAGGGCCTTGTAAGGTAGGTTCCCACGGTGCTTTTCCCGCCATCGACGGCACGCTTCCCTGTTTCGCTCGCGCCTTTCCTCGTCCGTCAGTGTGCGCTTCTTGCGAGTGTTTAGCTCGCGCGCCATTTCTTCCAGCAGATCTTTCCTGTTCATTGTACATTGGCCCTTTCTTTCATTTCGTCGAACATATCGCGGAATTCGTCATACGTGTCACCGTCATACCAATCTTCCAATGCAAGGTCTATTTCGTCCTCGTCAACTGGTTCTTTCGCGCTAGCTTTCATTTCGTTCACTATGTCATTATGCTCTAGCACGTCAAAGTCCAGACGCAAGGCGTGCCCCTGCACGTACGGTTCCCCCTGCGTTCTGAATTTCGGGCTGTATATTATATCCTCGGCCTGCTCAATCCGCGTCCGGCCGTCGTCCACGAAAAGCGGCCCGGCGTCGGAGCGCAGAATGAAGTAGTCTGCGCTGCCGCTGCACCGGCTTATTTCCCGGCCTGTCTCGCAGTCCAGCAAAAGCAGATGCGCGTATATTTCTACTATGTTCTCTTTCACGTCCATGGCGAACGGGTCTAGTTCAATTTTGTACATGGTTATGTTTCCTTTCTGTGGTTGGAGTGTGTAGTTGCGCCGGGGCGGTTCCCCGCCCCGGCATGGTTGAATTATTTAGGCTTCGTCCATTGTAAACATCTTAAACGGAGCCTCTTCCCATTTATAGCGGACTCGTTTCACCGCTTCGCGCCACTTGTGCATTCTTTCAAGTGTCGAATTTCGTCTTGCGTGCAGGTATATGCCCTCCGGGCCGTCGCTGTAAAACGGCTCTGAAAAGTCCAGCCAATGCGCCCAAATCGTTTTTTCGTACGATTCATTGAGCCGTCTAGCCGCTTCTCGCGCGTCGTCTGTCTTTAGTGCATCGGGTATGTCGTCTCTCACAAACTGCGAGCTGTACCGCATGCGCTCTACACCGTCCTCGTCCTTGCGTAGGTCAATGAGCAGGTAGGCATGCGCGTATTCAGGGGCCCCATCTTTCTCAATGACTAGCTCCTTGCTGATATCTTGCTGCGAGAAGTGAGATAGCACGGTCTCAAGCATGAGTTTGGCATCTTCTGTGTGCAGATACACTTTCCTCAATAGTGTATCACTTCTCGAGCGCCAAGAGTATTGACCACGAGAAAATGAGCGTTCCGCAAACTCCATGCTGTCACTATGTAGGTCTGTTATAGCTCCGTAGATGTTGCTATATTGATACCACCCCACTCGCATAGCAAGGACTTTTTTTCCGTCGAGTGTCACGTGAGTTTCGTCAGTCGCAAGGAGCTTGCGTGTTCCATCTGTGTATTTTTGTGTTTTCATA
>CANQWS010000117.1 GCA_947627615.1 uncultured Muribaculaceae bacterium
TGGCGCCGGTGCTGGAGAACTCTTTGTTGTTGGTGAACGTACTGTCTGCAGAGTTGGTGACAGTGCCTGTGTTGGAGAACGTGCCATCGTTTGTGACAGTGTTGTCGTTCGTAAAGTCTCCGCTGCTTTCTACAGTTCCGGTTGGAGCGTTTGTGAACTCGCCGCTGTTGTCTACAGTGCCTTCATTGATAAAACTACTGTTGTTTGCAAAATTTGAAAGATATCGGTTTTCTACCATTCCTTCGTTGGTAACTATACAGTCTGACTTCGCGGCAAATAATGTTAGTGCAAAAGCAGGAAGTAAACTTAAAAATGAGCAGAACGCCCCCTTGATAGCTTTGCGAAATCTGGGAATATATAACTAATTAGGCTGTAGCAACCATTCCGAGGCAGCTCCGTCAGGCCGAAGGCGGCTCAGAGGGGGCCTCGGAGGACATTAGGCGGCTTTTGAGCCGCCCTGAGAGCCCTTCTGGGGCGAATCCAGGGGTTCCTGGTGATCGCGAATTATTGCAATGATATGCAAATCGGGCGCAAAACGCAGTATGGTCGAAATTCGGGAGGAGAGGTAGTAGACCACAGTCTCCTCGGACACCGTATCCCCCTTGTGGGGAGTACGCAGCCAGCGGTACTTCTGGATCGTTTTGGCAAAAACAGGGTTGGCGGCAATCATTTGGGCGATACCCATTGCGATAGCAGCCATGGTGGCGAAGCGCTCATGGGCCTCAATGGTATTCAGGATCAGCTCTCGCTGGTTTGGGTCGGTGACTTGGGCGAGACTGTCTGGCTCGTTCTTCTTCTTGAAACGATTGGGCTTGGGCAGATCCTTAGACCAGAATCTTGCAGAGAAAGCAGCCATGACCTGCTTCAGACTGCGGAAGCCTAACTCGATCTTGAACCTGCGGCTATAGACCTCAATGATCTGAGCCGGCGAAAGCTCCACATCAGTGCTGGCAAAAACACATTTAGAACCGTCTTGCCGGATAACCAGGACAAAACGGAGCAGATGCTTGTGCCACAACAGATCCTCGGTGTAATACTTCACAACTTCATCCTTGCCATACAGGAACACTTTCAGCTGAGAAAACAGCTCTTTCTGCTCGAAAAAATCAAAAACCGAAACTTTTTCGCCTTTCTCTGGCGGGCGGCCTCGCTTGTGAGGATCACGAGGCGGTGGTAGTCTGTTTGCACTACAAGGGTTTTGAACCCGCGCCACAACATCTATAATGTGCTGAAAGGCATTCGCTGCATCCATCCGTTTCAGAAGGGGCGTTGAAAGGAAGTAACGATCGAGAGAGACTATGCAAGGCCGCCCCATCCCTTTTGCTACTTCAGCGGCCCCATCCATTATCTGCTCAGTATGCGACTTTGTATGCTGCTCGACATATTCCTTTCTTTCTGGAGATATGGTATCAAACCATTGCTTTAGCGATTTGAGACCTTGTTGAATGCTTAAAAATGCTGGTATGCAATAGAAACCACCTGACGAAGCACATACTATACCTATTGCACCCCAAAACATGCCAAAGAAATATGATACCTGCACCATTTTGTCTCCATATTTGTATTGCTTATAGACACCGGGAATATTACCCAACTGATGCTTCTTTGTTGTACCGTCTCCAACAAGCTCTACTTTGCCATTGGTCGTGTACACTTGCTTGTGGTTTGCCAAGCAACGATACCATGACTGGCGGATCTGATCCAAATCGATCAACCGGTTGTGGAAAAAGTCGAGGAGAGAGCAATAGTGCCTTGGATCAAGCTCGAGGCCACGGACTAGGGATGTAACACCGTAATGATCCCGCTTCATAAGCATCCCCATCACGATGAGCACAAACATCTGATAAGAAGGTGAATTGAAGCATCCCAGGAAGCATACCAATTGTTCCTGGACGAATCGCAAAATTTCTAACATTTTCGGTACCTCCAGTTCAAAATATCCGATGAATATGCGTAAATTATGTACTTTTTGGTGTTTGACCTGTGTGCTTGGGTTGTGACAATTCTCCTCCGGTGCCCCGTCCCAGATATCGGCTGGGACGGGGCATTTTGCTGTCTGCTACCTGTATCTGGAAACAGCAGTGACGATCGAATCGATGATGTTCCTCAACTCGAGGTTTTCGAGTTTGAGCTGTGCTAGCTCAGCTTGCAGCCTGGCAAGTTCCCCACCCTGCTCAGCCTGCTCTGTGGTGACATCGGCGCTGTTGACAGAGCCTGTGGAGGGCATTGCCCCACTCTCAGCGCCCGTACTCGGTTGCTTCGGTGGGCGCCCACGCTTCCCAGTTGGTATCACCTCACCGTTCTCGCCCAGCTTCCCTATAAGCTTCCTCCTCGTCCCGCATCGCTTCTTAGCCGGATCATAGTAGCTCTCAGCCTGGTATACATAGACACACCCATTCTTTTTATTGTGATAGTAGTCGATCCTCATCACTTGCTCACCTCCCTTCAAGAAAATCAACTCCCATTGTACCACACGTCTAAAAGGAAGTCAACTTCTAATTTTAGGAATAAATAGGAGTTTATTTACATAGTGGGATAATTTGGAAACCAAGATGTAAAAAAGAGGAAGCCCGTCTTGGCTTCCTCTTTTTTACATGGTATAATATGTAATTTTCGCTGTTTCAAATAATTTCCATCACTGGAACCGATCTGCTCTGAAGTCCGACTCTATAG
>CANQWS010000118.1 GCA_947627615.1 uncultured Muribaculaceae bacterium
GTATCGGGGCATATATCGCATCCTCGGCCCATTTCACAACCTCAATTTTACGCCATTTACTGAATATCCCTAAATTATCTCCGCAGGAAAGATAATGTGTGTGGTTTTCTCGTAACAGACCTCCAGTGCGTGAGGCGGAATCATCCGGTCGAAGCCGACTTTGCGGGTCAGACCGTCAAACTTGTCGCCGTCGGTGTAGTTGGAGCCATACACATTCATTTCGTGTTCGGCTACCTGAGTGGCGACCTGTTCAGTGTCAGAAGACACATTGTTTTCGGTGTTATTTACTTTGTTTGTCTTGGCAAAAGCCGGGGTTGCCATGCCGATAACGGCAATGGCTGAGAGAATAAATGTTTTCAGTTTCATAAAAATTTACGTTGGATTTTGTGGTTTTTAATTGTTTTCGGGCTGGTAAAGCATTACCCTGTACCCGGATTTAAGATGCACCTTGACAGTGCGCATCTTCTTTGTGAGATACTGACTTACGCCGTTGATGAGACCGCGACCCACATCGGAGGCTATCTGCGCTCCTGCATCGGTGGAGATGTTGATTGAGCTACCCATCGTACTGCCCATGTTGGCACCGATTTCGTGAAGCGCGTCAGACTCCATAGAGTTGGGGATATTGATACCCTCCTGACCGTCGGAGTCATAGACTTTCAGTTCCACCTCGTAGATCGAGCCGTTTGTCTCTATCGAGGTAATCTCAATCTCCAGACGCTCGTCCTGCAATCGGGCGGCACCGACAACTACTGTATTCCGGGGAATAAGGCTGTTGCCAATCCACATCGGTTCGTTGGTTCTCAGTTTCACCGACTGGCCGTTGGTCACGGACTGATTTCCGGCTATGACGGCGGTAATCGTATTCTTGCCGACCGACCGTTTCATGCCAACCGAGGTGTTGAACCCACGCTCGTTGGTGGCGGCACTCAATGTCGATACCACATTGCGGGTCACATTCTGAACCGGCTGCACGTTGCGCTTGCCCTTCTCGTCGGGCTGAGTCGGAGCCTGATAATTGCCGTTGCCATTGCCCATATACTGAGCGGCAAGCTGATAAGACCTTTCGAGAAGTTCCATTTGCGCCGCCTGCGCGTCGCGAGCTAAAGGTTCATCGGGCTGCTGGATCTGCTGCTGTGCCATAGCGTTCTGCATCTCCAGTTCGTCGATGCGGGCTTGTAGCTCTGCCACCTGTTCGGTCTGACTGTAATCAGGGACATAAAAATCCTGCAATGAAGCCTGAGCCTGCTGGTAGGCATTAGCCGAGTTCTGGATTTCGTCAGGAACAGCGGGGTCTGTCGGGGCGGTCACAGTATCAAGCTGTGTGCTGACTGCGGTTATGGAACTGTCACTCTGCTCTTTCTCCTTCCGTAATTTCTCCTGTTCATAGGCATCCATTTTCGTTTCTGGAAGACCTTCCGATGTCTGTTCCGGCAACTCCATGTTTGCCTTCCCCTTGATAGTTTCCTCCTTACCGCTCGGGGCAAAGATAAGCCAGAGGCAGACGAGACAAGAGAGCGTCAGCAGAGTATATACCGCCAATCTTTTCAGTCGCTCACGTTCAGCCGGGGTCTTGGGCGTGAACTTCGCTTTGAGGTTATCGAGGAGCTTCATATTCAATTACTTTAGGTGAGACATCGGAATTGTCGTTGGATGGCAGTTCCAACTGACGGATATGCTCTATCTCGATAGCCTGCCGGGCGTGGCCGGCACCCATCTTGTAGCAGGCGTGACCGAATACGAAGAAGGCAATCAGGATGAAAGCCGTGAGCAGCACGGTCACTACCGTCAGTCGTTGTTTGTGGGGCATATCGTCGCAGGCTTTCTTGACCCGCTCTTTGATTTTCCCCTTCGGCCCGTGCCACACCTTTTCATAAAAGGGTGACACGAGATTGATGATTTTCTGTTTTATACTCATTGGGATAAAGTACGTTTTGTGGTTATCAAATCTTTGTTTTCAAGAATCGTCAGACCTTCGATCATGAAGCCGTTGGGATTGTCGTCGGAGCGTGAGGTGTTGACCAGCCGGCAATTTGTAATCAGCGACCTTTCGGTCACGTTGCTCTGACGTATGATCATCTGCCGTGCATAGGTTCTGACATTGTAGGGATAGTCGTTGAAGTTGGCGACTATGCTGTCCACCTGCAACACCTGAGTGATGTTTCCGGCGATGATGCGGTTGTAGTATCCCTTCTCGACATAATCGGAGTAGTAGTTATAGGCACTCTTGTCGGCCAGTGACATGGCGCGGTTGATGTTGTGTTCAATCGCCGATTTGTCGGGCGACAGAGTGAAGAACAGTTCATGGAAGCGTCGCACGTGTTCCCGTGCCTCCGCCGGGCGGTTCTGTTCCATGTCCTGAGACAAGGCAAGCATCAGGGACTTGCCGTTGTCGAGGACATAGATTTTCTCGCGCTGCTTTTCGGCAAAATTCAGCGACAGCACCACCGAGCCGATTGCGATGAAGGCACATAGTGATACCATGACTATGCCGAACAGCCTTATCTGCCGAAAAGAGGTTTCGATGTTTTTTAATGACTTAAATTCCATTTTAATCAGGTTTTAAGTCATAGTTAGGGATATTCAGTTAAAGGCCCGCTTTCACAATCCGAAAATGGATTGTGATTGCCGTGTGGAGGCGCGGATTT